>NZ_CP158165.1:1812191-2416254 GCF_040254265.1 Kribbella sp. HUAS MG21 | reverse complement strand
CGCGACCGTCCAGACGACGTCGCGGACCTTCCACCCCGTCTCCTCCTCGACCTCCCGCGCCAACGCCTCCTCAGCCGTCTCCCCCGGCTCCAGATGCCCGCCGACGATGTCCCAGATCCCCGGCAACAGGCGCCGGTCCGCCGTACGCCGCTGCAGATAAACGCGATGCTGCTCGTCCCGAATCAGTGCACCCACACAGTCGACCGCACGCATGCCCCCAACCTAGCCAGCCAACCCGAGCTCACCACCTCCGGCTCAAGTACTCCGATACCTACCGGAGTGGGCGTTCCTTGATGCGGTTGGGCATGAAGAGGACGGCTAGGACCAGGAGGAGGGCGGCTGCGGCGGCGCCGTAGTACACATCGTGGATGGCGGGGGACAGGACGTTGGCGGGGACCTTTTCCAGGTCTGCGTGGTCGTCGCCCAGACGCGCGGCGACCACGCCGTTCGCGACCGCGCCGAAGACCGCGACGCCGACCGCGCTGCCGACGGAACGCGCGAACATGTTCGCGCCGGTCACCACGCCTCGCGTCTGCCAGTCCACCGACGACTGGGCGGCGACGACCGACGGCGACGCGGAGAAGCCGAGCCCGATGCCGATCACGAAGCAGGCGGCCGCGAGATGCAGTACCGAGCCCCGGACCGTGAGCAGCAGGACGGACCCGGCGACCACGATCAGCGCGCCCATCAGCATCGTCGTCCGGAAGCCCACGCGCAGGTAGATCCGGCCCGCGAACGACGCCGCGATCGGCCAGCCGAGTGTCATCGCGGCCAGGGCAAAGCCCGCCACCAGGGCCGACGTACCGAGGACGCTCTGGGCGAACAGCGGCACGTACGTCGACAGGCCGATCATCAGGAGCCCGATCAGCAGCGCGGCCGAGTTCGCGGAGTTCAGCACCCGGTGCCCGAGCACCCACAGCGGCAGGATCGGCTCGGCGGCCCGTCGTTCGACCAGGACGAACGCCACCAGCAGTACGACGGCCGCGGCCAGGATCGCGATGCTCGCCGGCGAGTCCCAGTCCCACATCACGCCGCCCTCGAGCAGCCCGAGCAGCAGCAGCGAACCGCCGACCGCGAGCAGGATCGCGCCGGCGTAGTCGATCCGGTGCCCGGTCTCGTCCGCGACCTTCTCCTCGAACCGGCGGACCAGCACCCAGGCGGCGGCGACCCCGAGCGGGATGTTCACGAAGAAGATCCACCGCCACGAGATGAAGTCCGAGAACACGCCGCCAAGGGCCGGTCCGACGAACGACGAGATGCCCCAGACACTGGCGATGTAGCCCTGCACCTTGGCCCGCTCGGCGACCGTGTAGATGTCGCCGACGATCGTCATCCCGATCGGCTGGATCGCGCCCGCGCCGAGCCCCTGGATCAGCCGGAACGCGATCAGCGCCGGCATGCTCCAGGCCAGCCCGCAGAGCACCGACCCGAGCACGAACAGCCCGACGCCGAGCAGCATGATCGGCTTCCGCCCGCGCTGGTCGGCGAGCTTGCCGTAGATCGGCACCGACACCGCCTGTGCCAGCAGGTAGATCGAGAACAGCCAGGGGAACTGCGTGAACCCGCCGAGGTCCGCGACCACCGACGGTACGGCCGTGGCGAGGATCGTCGCGTCGATCGCGACCAGCCCGACGCTCAGCATCACCGCGAGCAGGATCGGCCCGCGCTCCGATCGCAGTCCGACGTCCGACGACCTGGCGATCCGCTGACTAGTCATATCGGAATCCAATGTATGTGAGCCGGCCGCCATTCCCCCAACCACGGACCGCCTGCCGGACGCCGACCCACGCCCGGCCGAGCGAGCGGGACGGTGGGCTCACGGCCCGTTACTCTCCGGGGGTGAGGATGCGGTCTTTCGTGAACGGCGCCGTGCTCGTGGTGTCGCTGTCGCTCACGCTGGTACTCCTCCCGATCGCGATCAACGTTGGAACCGGCGGTACGGCGCCCGCGTTCCTGGCGCCGTACGTCGACTGGGTGTGGCCGCTGATCGGGGTGCTGTGGGTCCTGGTGATCGCGACCGCGCTGCTCGAGGTGCGCAACCGCCGCCGCCCGCGGCTCTCGCACCGCAGCGCCGAGCAGCCGCGCAACCGCCGCAACGCGCTCGACCGCATCGACCGGTACCTGTCCGAACGCCGCGCCGGTTCGCTCGCCTCGCGGACCCGGATCGCGCTGGCGCTCGACGGGCAGCCGGATGCGGTCCGTCCGTTCGAGCTTTTCGTGCAGCCGATCGACAGCGCGCCGCGGCGGATTCCGAACGAGGACATCGACAGGGTCTTCGACGAGCTCGAGGACAGCATGCTGATCCTCGGCGCACCAGGCGCCGGCAAGACGACGCTGCTGCTGGACCTGGCCCGGCGGCTCGCCGCACAAGCACATGCCGACCAGCAAGCGCCCATCCCGGTAGTGGTCGACCTGGCCGGCTGGACCGCGCAGTCGTCGCACCGCAACGACGACGACCCGAACGACAGTGCCCTGCTCGCCGGCTTCGTCAGGTGGCTCTCGTACGAGCTGAGCGATCGCTACGGCATTCCGCCCGGTGTCGGACGCACCTGGTTACAGCACGGCCAGCTGGCGTTGCTCCTCGACGGACTCGACGAAATCGACGAGCCGCACCGTGCCAAGCTCGAGCCGGTCCTCAAGGAGCTCCGCCACAACTACCAGGTCGGCCAGCTCGCAGTGACGTGCCGGACGCACGACTACGAGCGCCTGCCTCGCCAGCTCAGCCTGTTCGGTGCTGTGCACATCAGACCGCTCACGAGACAGCAGGTCCTCGACTACTTCGCCACTGTCGGTTCTGCACTCGACGGTGCGCGCGCGGCGATCGAGCAGGACGACGAGCTGTGGGAGCTGGTCAGCTCGCCGCTGATGCTCAACGTGATGACCCTGGCGTACCAGGGCCGCGCACCGGAGGACGTCACCGCCGGTGGAGTCGCCGACGTACGCCGGGAACTCTTCGACACCTTCATCAGCGAGGTCCTCGCCCGCAACCGCAAGACCAACAGGCAGTACGACGCCAAGACCGCAGTACGCCGCCTGTGGTGTCTGGCCTGGTGGACCCGCAGCCGTGCCGGCGACCGCACCGCAGTACCGCGCTGGGTGGCGCCGGACGGCTGGTACGGGTTGTCGCTCCGTGAGGTCGACTCGCTGACACATGAGGTCTGTCTGCCGGCGTTCTTCGCGGCACTCAGTGCGGGCGCGACGCTGATGATGCTGGCGCAGTACGGCGCACTTGCCGGGCTGGCCGTGGCGGGTGCCGTACTGCTGCTCGTCCACATCCTGCCGCACCCATGGCAGAAGCTCGCAGGTCACGGCTCCGACCGTGGACTGCTCTTCGCGCTGATCGCTCTGATAGGGACAGCAGTGACTGTCGCCGTGACCGGGGCGGCGCTGGGACTGGTCGAGTTGCTGACCGCCAAGCTCGCCATCGCCATCGAAGCCGCACTGGTCGCTGGTGCGTACTGCGTCGAGCTGCTCGTGTTCCACGACAACCGCCGGCGGCTACTGCTCGGCGTCCGGCTGGCAGCAGTTGTCGCGGCGAGTTGGGTCGTGCTGAGTCTCGGGGACGGCATTCCGTTCGCGTCCGGGGTCGCGATCGGGCTGCTGGTTGCCCAGGGCATCCGTATGGTCAAGTCGCTGCCGACCGATCACCTGCCGGCGACCGACGTCGGCGGCACCTGGCGGATGGACGTGTGCGTCGCAGGCGGTGCGGTGGTGGCGTTTCTGGCCGCCCTGGTTCTGGGCGCGGACCTGGCAACGCCGCAACTGGAGGCGGTCGCCGGAATCGTGGTGGGTGCAGTAGCGGCGAAGGCGTGGCGCCGACGACCACCTGTCCTCGCCGGCCCGCTCTCCCGGTGGCTGCACGACCTGCTGCTGCACTGGACCGGCTACCTGCCCTGGCGGCGCCGTGCCTTCCTGCAGTACGCCGCCGACCGCTACGTGCTCGCTCGCACCGGCCACAGCGAGTACGCGTTCATCCACCTACTGGTACGCGACCACCTCGCCGAGTGCACGCCGGACGAGCTCGCGGCGAAAGTGGAACGCCGGATCGCGCAGCGCGCGGCCGGTTAGGGTCTGCCTCTCGGCGTACGGGTACGTCGACAGCGCGGACGAGGCGCATGCGCTGGTGAACGTGTCCGTCGGGCTCCTGCCCGGCCGGACCGAGGAAACGAAGGCCCGGCTGACGGAGGCCACGGTCGAGCTGCTGCGCAAGCACATCGCACCACAGGACGGCGTCACCGTGCACGCCTCCGCCGAGGTGCGCGAGCTGGATGCCTCCTACCGCAAGCTCGAGTGGTAGTCAGGCAGGTTCCCTGAGCGCGTAGCCGATCAGGCTGCTGCACAGCGCCAGCGCGATCAACGTGCTCAGCGCGATGCGCAGCGACGTGTGCTCCGCGATCGTGCCGAGCACCGGTGTGGCGATCCCACCGATGCTGACCGCGAGCCCGAGCGTCATCCCGCCCGCCGTACCGACGCGGCCCGGCAGGAAGTCCTGGCCGAGCGTCACGTGCAGCGAGAACGGCACCGACATCGCGACCGCCGTCACCGCGAGGAAGCCGAAGAACGCCGGGCCCGGCACGAACACCAGACAGGCGATCGCAGGGACCGCGACGGCGTACGACGTCCGCAGTGTGCGGACCCGGCCGTACCGGGTGGCGAGCCGGCCGCCGAGGAGCGTGCCGAGCGCGCCGGCCGCGAACAGCACGAAGAGGGCGATCCCGCCTGTCGTCGTGCCGCCGCCGACGCGCTGCCCGGCGTACAGGGCGATGAAGGTACCGAGGCCGACGAACACGATCGACCGGCAGACCATGATCACCGACAACCGCAGGAACGACGGCCAGTCGTCGGTGCCCGCACTATGAGTGCGGACGACGGCACCGGCGACGCGTGAGCGGATCGCCCACGAGGTGATCGCGGCGCCGAGCAGTGCCGGTACGACGAGCACCGGCGTCAGCGCCAGCCCGCCGGCAGCGATCAGCGGCGTCACGAGTACGGGTGCCAGCGCGAAGCCGACGTTCCCGCCGACGGAGAACCAGCTCATCCCGACGTGACTGCCGCCGCTCACCAGCCGCGCCATCCGCGCCGCTTCCGGGTGGTACGCCGCGACGCCCAGCCCGGACAGCGCCGCCGCCAGCCAGGTCAGCCAGTACTGCTCACCGACGCCGACCAGTGCGATGCCGAGGCCCGCAGTGGTCATCGCGACCGGGATCAGCCAGGTCAGCGGGCGCCGATCGGTCAGTACGCCGAACACCGGCTGCACCACCGACGACAGCAGCGTCGCCGCCAGCGTGATGCCCGACACCGCGACGTACCCGAGGCCGCGCTCGGCGACGAGGAACGGAACGAGCGCGGGAACACAGCCCTGGTACACGTCCACGCACGCGTGGCCCGTCGCCATCAGTCCGATCGGTCGAAGTCTCCGCACACCGGCGATCGTCGCCCGGGTGCCGCCTGTCCGGCTTCCGATAAAATGCCAACTGATGCCGGAAATCCGCCAACGTCCCGCGAACACCGGCCGCCGCGCCATCCAGGCAGGCGGCGGCATCGACCCGCACTGGCACGACCGGCATCAGATCGTCTACGCCGGGCGCGGCGTGCTGTCGGTCACCACCGACGCCGGCAGTTGGGTCGCCCCGGGCACCCTCGCAATCTGGGTACCGGCCGGCACGGTCCACGAGCACCGCGCGTACGGCGAGTCCGTGTTGCACACGGTCGGCCTCGCTGAGAATCCGCTTGGCCTGGACGCTCCGTCAGCCCTTGTCGTCAGCCCCCTCCTGCGAGAGCTCATCCTCACCTACACGTCCGCCGGTGAAGAAGACCCGACCAGCCCTGCCGGCGAGGCGGAGCGGCTGCGGCTGCGCGGCGTGCTTCTGGACCAGTTGCGGCGATCGCCACAGCGTCCTACCTATCTCCCGACGGCGCAGGACCCACGGCTCGCTGCAGTGTGTGACCTCCTACGAGAGGACCCGGCGGACAACAGAACGCTGACAGAGCTCGGCCGGGTGGTCGGTGCGAGTGAGCGGACCTTGAGCCGGCTGTGCAAGGCCGACCTGGGCATGACCTTCCCGCAGTGGCGCACGCAGCTCAGACTGCACCATGCGCTCCGCCTACTCGCAGGCGGCGAGTCGGTGACCAGGGTGGCGCACCAGACCGGCTGGGCGTCGACCAGTGCGTTCATCGACACCTTCCGGCGGGTGTTCGGTCATACGCCCGGATCGCGCAGGGCTTGATCGAGGATCCGGCTCCACTGGCGGACGATGCCTCGCCGCCGCGCACTGTCGTCCGTCAGCAGGTCAGCAAGCCCCAGCCCACGGGCCATGTCCAGCACACCCTGCACGGTCTCCCGCACCCCAGGCGTCCGCTCGCTGACCTCGAGCACTTCCAGCAACGCCCTGTGCGCTTGCCGCCCTACATGTGCCTCCAGCCGCACGATCTGCTGCCGCAACGGCTCTTCCGTCGACGCGGCCACCCACAGGTGCAGGGCCGCGCGGAACAGCGGGCCGGTGTACACGTCGGCCAGCATCCCGACGATCGCCTCGGTCCGCCCGGCACCACTCGGCAACCGGGCAGCCTGGGCGCGGATCTCCGCCAGCCGTACCTCGGTCATGTACTCGACAGCTGCCGCGAACAGGTCGGCCCGGGTCGGGAAGTGGTGCTGCGCCGCACCCCGCGACACCCCGGCCCGCGCCGCGACGACCGAAACCGTCGTCGCGGCGTACCCGACCTCGGCCAGCGACTCGACCGCCGCCTCCAGCAACCGCTGCCGGGTCGCGCGGCTGCGGTCCTGTTGAGGCGCCTTCAGGGCCTCACTCACGCGCGGCCTCGCGGGCCCGCAACTCGCGCCGCAGGATCTTCCCGGACGCCGCCTTCGGCACCGCCTCGATGAACTCCACCTGCCGGATCTTCTTGTACGGCGCCACGCGCGCGGCGACGTACTCGATCACGTCCTCGGCCGTCAGCGTCACACCGGGCATCGGCACCACGAACGCCTTCGGTACTTCGTTGCCGTCCGCGTCGACCCCGATGACGGCCGCGTCCGCGATCCGGTCGTCGGTGAGCAGCACGGCCTCCAGTTCCGCGGGCGGCACCTGATAGCCGTGGTACTTGATCAGCTCCTTCACCCGGTCGATCACGTACAGGTAGCCGCGTGCGTCCATCCGCCCGATGTCGCCGGTGTGCAGCCACCCGTCGGCGTCGATCGTCGCGTCGGTCTCCGCCGGCCGGCCGAGGTATCCCTTCATCACCTGCGGCCCGCGGATCCAGATCTCACCCTCCTCCGCATCGTTGCCGTCGGCACCGACCAATCGGAGCTCGGTCGACGGGAACAGCTTGCCGACCGCGCCCGGCGGCGGCTCCGGGTCGTCCTGCGGTACGGCGTGCGTACCCGGCGACAGCTCCGTCATCCCGTAGGCCTGCAGTACGGCGTGCAACCCGAGCCGCTTCGCGCACGCCTCGGCCAGCTCGCCGTCCAGGGGCGCCGCGGCCGACGTCACGTACTTGAGCGCGGACAGGTCCACGCCGTCGACGGCCGGGTGCTTCGCCAGCGCCAGCACCACCGGCGGCGCCACGAACGCGCGCGTGATCCGCTGCTCGTCCAGCGTGGTCAGGAACTGCTGCAGGTCGAATTTCGGCAGTACGACGACCGTCGCGCCGAGCCGCAGCGGCAGGTTTATCAACACCGACAGCCCGTAGATGTGGAAGAACGGCAGGATCGCGATGATCCGCTCGTCCTCGCCGAGCCGGATCATCACCTCGGCCTGCGAGATGTTCGTGGCGATGTTGCGATGCGTCAGCATCACGCCCTTCGCCGCGCCGGTGGTCCCGCTCGAGTAGGGCAGCACCGCGACGTCCACAGCCGGATCGATCGTCACCGACGGCTCCGGAGCGGTGGACGCGAACAGCTCCTGGATCGAGCGGTAGCCCTCGGCCTGGTCGCAGACGAAGATCTGCTCGACGTCGGTGCCGTCGACCGCCGCGGCCGCGACCGGCACGAACAGCGAAATCGTCACCAGCAACTTCGCCTTCGAGTCGAGCAGTTGCTTGTGCAGCTCGTCCGCGGTGTAGAGCGCGTTCACCGTGGTCACGGTCGCGCCGGCGCGCGTCGCGCCGTAGAACACCACCGGGTAGAGGATCGTGTTCGGGCTGTAGAGCGCGATGACGTCGCCGTGCCGGATGCCGAGCTCCGAGAGACCGGCCGCGACCCGGCGGGTCAGGTGGTCGAGCTGCGCGTAGCTGAGCTCCTTACCGGTGACGCCGTCGACCATCGCCGGGCGGTCGCCGTACTCCTGGGCTCTGCCGAGCACAGCCTCGTGGATCGGTACGTCGAGCACCTCGACGGGCGGGAATTCGCTGGTGACGATCATGGCCCACTCCTTAGTAAGACTTCGGCAACCCGAGACTGTGCTGTGCGACGAAGTTCAGGATCATCTCCCGGCTGACCGGCGCGATCCGGGTGGCGCGGGCCGCGGCGACGAGCGACGCGACGCCGTACTCGACCGTCATACCGTTGCCGCCGAGCGATTGCACGGCCTGATCGGTGGCCCGTACGGCGACCTCTCCGGCGGCGTACTTCGCCATGTTCGCGGCCTCGCCCGCCGCGAGGTCCTCGCCGGCGTCGTACAGGGCCGCGGCCTTCTGCATCATCAGGCGGGCCAGTTCGAGCTCGATCTTGACCTGCGCCAGCGGGTGCGCGATGCCCTGGTGGGCGCCGATCGGGTGCTTCCAGACCTGGCGTTCCTTGACGTACGCCGTCGCCTTGTCGAGCGCGTGCCGCGCGATGCCGAGGGCGAACGCGGACGCCATGATCCGTTCGGGGTTCAGGCCGGCGAACAACTGCATGAGCGCGGCGTCCTCGGAGCCGACGAGCGCCTCCCGCGGGAGCTGTACGTCGTCCAGGAACAGGTTGTACTGCTTGTCCGGGCTGATCAGGTCCATCTCGATCTGCTGGAACTCCACACCGGGTGCGTCGGTCGGGACGATGAACAGCGCCGGCTTGAGCTTGCCGGTGCGGGCGTCTTCGGTGCGGCCGACGACCAGGACCGCCTTCGCGACGTCGAGTCCGGAGATGAAGACCTTGCGGCCGGTGAGCGACCAGCCGTCGTCGGTACGGCGGGCGGTGGTGGTGATCTGGTGCGAGTTCGAGCCGGCGTCCGGTTCGGTGATTGCGAACGCCATGATCGTCGTGCCGTCGGCGAGGCCGGGCAGCCAGCGCTGCTTCTGGTCGTCGGTGCCGAAGCGCGAGATCACGGTGCCGCAGATCGACGGGGACACGACCATCATCAGCAGCGGGCAGCCGGCGGCGCCGAGCTCCTCCAGCACGATCGACAGGTCGGCCATGCCGCCGCCTCCGCCGCCGTACTGCTCGGGGAGGTTCACGCCGAGGTAGCCGAGCTTGCCCGCCTCCAGCCACAACTCGGTGGTGTAGCCGCCGGTGCGCGCCTGCTGGTTGAACCACTGGTAGCCGTACTTGCGGCCCAGTTCGGCGACGACCTTGCGCAGTTCGCGCCGTTCCTCGGACTCCACGAAGTTCATGCTTCCTCCCCGACCACGGCCAGTACGGCGCCGACCTCGACCTGTTGACCTGCTGCGACCGCGAGTTCGCTGACGATGCCGTCCGCCGGGGACGCGATCGTGTGCTCCATCTTCATCGCCTCCAGCCAGAGCAGCGGCTGCCCTTGCTTCACCACGTCACCGACGCCGACGCCGACGCGGATCACGGTGCCCGGCATCGGAGCCACCAACGATCCCGCGGCGATTTGATGCGCCGGATCCACGAACCGCTCGACCGGCGTGAGACTCACACTCCCGAGCGCCGAGTCCACACACACGAGCCCGTCGTACGCCGCCACGTCGAACGTCCGCCGTACGCCGTCGACCTCCAGCACGACCCGCTCCGGCCCACCGTCCACGAGCACAACGTTGCCCTCAACAACCAACCCGTCGCGCGTCAGTCGATACTCGACCTCGTACACCGCGTCGCCAACCCGGTAACCCTTCCGCTGCGGCTGCGAAGCCAGATTCCGCCACCCACTCGGAACCCGCACCGGCGTACGCACCTGCCGCGCGGCGGCATCCGCGAGCGCGGCCGCCAGGGCCGAGACCCGCACCACCGACTCGTCGACCTCCGGCCCGAGCCCGTGCTTCTCGAAGAACGCTGTATCTGTGTCGCCCGCAAGAAACGCCGGATGCCGCAGCACCCACGCAAGCAACTCCCGGTTGGTCCCGACCCCATGAATCACCGCCCGCCGCAACACCCCGGCCAGCCTGCGCGCAACCAGCGCCCGATTCGGCCCGGACGCAATCACCTTCGCCAACATCGCGTCGTAGTACGCCGAAACCTCGGACCCGTCCTCCACCCCGGAATCCACCCGCACGCCCTGCTCCAGGGTGAAGCGGTGGAGGGTTCCTGTCTGCGGTTGCCAGTCGTTCTGCGGGTTCTCGGCGTACAGCCGTACCTCGATCGCATGCCCGCGTGTCGGCGGTGGCTCGGCTGGGAGGCGCTCGCCCGCGGCGACGATGAGCTGGAGTTCGACCAGGTCGAGGCCGGTGGTCTCTTCGGTGACCGGGTGCTCTACCTGGAGGCGGGTGTTCATCTCGAGGAAGTAGAAGTTTCCGGACTCGTCGGCGAGGAACTCGACCGTGCCGGCGCCGACATAGCCGATCGCCGCGGCCGCTGTGCGCGCGGCCTCGAACAGCTGCGGCCGCATCCCCGGAAGCCGTTCGACCAGCGGCGACGGCGCCTCCTCGACGACCTTCTGGTGGCGGCGCTGGATCGAGCACTCGCGTTCGCCGACGGCCCAGATCGTCCCGTGCTGGTCGGCCATCACCTGCACCTCGATGTGCCGCCCGGTCGCGAGGTACCGCTCGCAGAACACCGTCCCGTCCCCGAACGCCGACAACGCCTCCGCCGACGCCGCGTCGATCTCCGCGGCAAGATCCTCCAGCCGCGACACCACCCGCATCCCGCGCCCGCCACCACCGGCCGACGCCTTCACCAGCACCGGCAGGTCGGCGGCGGACACCTCCGCCGGCGTCAGCTCGGCCAGCACCGGCACCCCGGCCGCTGCCATCAGCTTCTTCGCCTCGATCTTCGAACCCATCGACGAGATCGCGTCCACCGGCGGCCCGACCCAGGTCAGTCCCGCGTCGATCACCGCCTGCGCGAACGCCGCGTTCTCGGACAGGAACCCGTACCCCGGATGCACGGCGTCCGCCCCCGCCCGCACCGCCGCCTCGACGATCAGCTCGCCTCGCAGATACGTCTCCGCAGGCGTGTTCCCCACCAGCTGCACCGCCGCGTCGGCCTCGTCGACGAACGGCATCCGCGCGTCAGCCGTCGAGTACACCGCGACCGTCCCCAGCCCGAGGGAGCGCGCAGTACGGAAGATCCGCCGGGCGATCTCGCCCCGGTTTGCCACGAGTACCGAAGAGATCATCTGCATCACATCCTGAAGACGCCGAAGTTCGACGTACCTTCGACGGGGGCGGAGTGGATCGCGGACAGACAGATGCCCAGCACGGTCCGGGTGTCGCGCGGATCGATCACGCCGTCGTCGTACAACCGCCCGGACAGGAACAGCGGCAGCGACTCCGCCTCGATCTGCCCCTCGACGTACGCCCGCATCTGCTGGTCGGCCTGCTCGTCGTACGGCTGCCCCTTCGCCTCCGCGGCCGCCCGCGCGACGATCGACAGCACCCCGGCGAGCTGCTGTGGCCCCATCACCGCGGACTTCGCCGACGGCCACGCGAACAGGAACCGCGGATCGAACGCCCGCCCGCACATCCCGTAGTGCCCGGCGCCGTACGACGCCCCCATCAGGATCGAGACGTGCGGCACGCGCGAGTTCGAGACCGCGTTGATCATCTGCGCGCCGTGCTTGATGATCCCGCCCTGCTCGTACTCCTGCCCGACCATGTAGCCGGTCGTGTTGTGCAGGAAGATCAACGGCGTGTTCGCGCGGTTCGCCAGCTGGATGAACTGCGCCGCCTTCTGCGACTCCTCGCTGAACAGCACGCCGCGCGCGTTCGCCAGGATCCCGACCGGGTACCCGTGCACCGACGCCCACCCGGTCGCCAGCGACGAGCCGTACAGCGGCTTGAACTCGTCGAACACCGACCCGTCCACCACGCGGGCGATCACGTCCCGCGGATCGAAGGGGATCTTCAGGTCCCCCGGCACGATGTCCAGCAGTTCGTCCGCGTCGAACCGCGGTTCGTCGTACACCGGAGCGGGCGGCGGGCCGAGCTTGCGCCAGTTGAGCCGGGACACGATCTGCCGTCCGAGCCGGATCGCGTCCTGCTCGTCGACCGCGAAGTAGTCGGCGAGCCCGGACTGCCGGGCGTGCATCGCGGCACCGCCGAGCGACTCGTCGTCCGCGTCCTCACCGGTCGCCATCTTCACCAGCGGCGGCCCGGCCAGGAACACCTTGGCGCCGCCGTCGACCATCACCACGTGGTCGCTCATGCCCGGGATGTACGCGCCGCCCGCAGTCGAGTTGCCGAACACCAGCGCGATCGTCGGGATCCCCTCGGCGGACAGTCGGGTGAGGTTCCGGAACATCGCACCGCCGGGGATGAAGATCTCCTTCTGGGTCGGCAGGTCCGCGCCGCCGGACTCGACCAGGCTGATCACCGGCAGCCGGTTCGCGCGCGCGATCTCGTCGGCCCGCAGCGCCTTCTTCAAGGTCCAGGGGTTGCTGGCGCCGCCCTTGACGGTCGGGTCGTTCGCGGTGATCAGGCACTCGACGCCCTCGACCACGCCGATGCCCGTGACCAGGCTGGCGCCGACCGTGAAGTCCGATCCCCAGCCGGCCAGCGGCGACAGCTCGAGGAAGTACGAGTCGGGGTCGAGCAGCAGCTCGATCCGCTCCCGGACCAGCAGCTTGCCGCGCTGGTGGTGCCGATCGACGTACTTCGGCCCGCCGCCGGCGAGCGCCTTCGCGTGCTCGACGTCGAGAGCGGCGAGCTTCTCCAGCATCGCCTCACGGTTGCTCATGAGCTGAACCCCAGTCGTTTCGAGGCGAGGCCGGTGAGGATCTCGGTGGTGCCGCCGCCGATGGCGAGGATCTTCTGGTCGCGGTACTGGCGTTCGACCTCGGCCTCGCGCATGTAGCCGAGGCCGCCGTGCAACTGCAGCGCCTGGTCACAAACCCACTGCCCAGCCTCAACGGCGGTGTTCTTCGCGAAACAGGTCTCGGCGATCACGTCCTCACCACGAACCGCCCGCTCGGCCACCGAATGCACATAGACCCGCGTCACGTCGATCCGCCGCGCCATCTCGGTCAGCGTGTGCTGCACGCTCTGCCGCGAGATCAACGGCCGCCCGAACGTCTCCCGCTGCCGGCACCACTCGACGGTCAGGTCGAGCGCCCGCTGAGCACCGGCGTACGCCTGCACCGCCAGCGTCAGCCGCTCGGCGACGAAGTTCACGGCCAGCTGCACGAACCCGGAGCCCGGCGCACCGACGAGATTGCCCACCGGCACCCGTACGTCGTCGAACGCCAGCTCGGCCGTGTCCGAACACAGCCACCCCATCTTCTCCAGCTTCCGGGAAACCCCGAACCCGGCCGAACCCGCTTCGATGACCAGCAGGCTGATGCCCTGCGCTCCAGGGCCGTCAGTGCGTACTGCTGTGGTCACAAAATCCGCGCGACACCCGGACGTGATGTACGTCTTCGCACCGTTCACGACGAAGACGTCACCTTCGCGCCGAGCCAGCGTACGAAGAGACGCCACATCGGACCCACCACCGGGCTCCGTGATCGCCAGCGCGCCGATCAGCTCGCCGCTCAACGTCGGCCGAACCCACCGCTCGATCTGCTTTTCATTGCCCCCAGCAACGATATGCGGAAGCGCGATGCCGCACGTCAACAGAGAGGCGACGAGACCGCCGGAGCCGCCGGTGAAATGCATCTCCTCGACCACGTCGATCGCGTCGAGCAACGACCCGCCGCCACCACCGACCGCCTCCGGGAACCCGACGCCCAGCAATCCGAGAGCGCCCGCCTTCTTGTGCAGCTCCCGCGGCAGCTCGCCGTCCCGCTCCCACTGATCCAAGTGCGGCAACACTTCCGCTGCCATGAACCGCCGTACGGAATCCCTGAAGTCGTTCACAGCAACACCTCCGGTACGTCGACGTACCGCGAGCGCAGCCATTCGCCGAGCGCCTTCGCCTGCGGGTCGAAGCGTGCCTGGGCCGCGACGCCCTCACCCAGCAGACCCTCGACGACGAAGTTCACCGCCCACAGGTTCGGAAACAGGTACCGCGTGACGGAAAGCGGCTGCGTCTCCGGCAGCAGCTCCTTGAAGAGGTCGACCGTCAGCGTGTGCGCCAGCCAGCGGAAGGTCTTCTCGTCGCGGACCCACACGCCGACGTTCGCGTCGCCGCCCTTGTCGCCGGAGCGCGCGCCGGCGATCCGGCCGAGCGGAACCTCCCGGGTCCGGGGCGGTCCGCTCGAGAGCTGCAGCAACGGCATCGGCTCCTCGATGTCGTCGACCGGCTGCAGCGGCTGGGTCTGCGCCGCGGGTTCCACCACATGTCGCGTTCCGTCCGGGAGGACGACGACGTGCTCCACCTCGTGGATGTCGACGTATCCGGCCCGGAAAACGCCGTACGGCGAACCGTCGCCGGGCGGCGCGGTGACGTGGAACCCGGGGTAGCTCGCCAGCGCCAGCTCGACCGCCGCGTTGCTGAACGCGCGCCCGACGACCTTCGGGTCCGGATCCTTCACCGCGCAGCGCAGGAAAACGCTGGCCTCCTCTTCGGAAAGCGCATTCGGCTTCTCGGTCCAGGCGAGCGTCCAGGTCAGCTCGGCCGGCCGCCGCGGCAGCGACTGCTCCAGCTGCCGCTGCACCAGCTCGGCCTTCTGCTCCAGTTGCAGTCCGGTGAGTACGAAGGTGACCTCGTTGCGGAACCCGCCGACGCTGTTCAGCGAGACCTTGTACGTCGGCGGCGGCGCCTCGCCGCGGACGCCCGAGATCCGCACCTGGTCGGGGCCGTCGTCCGAGAGCTCGATCGTGTCGAGCCGCGTCGTGACGTCCGGACCGGCGTACCGGGCACCCGCGACCTCATAGAGCAGTTGGGCCTTGACCGTGTCGATCGTGACCGCGCCGCCAGTGTTGTCGTGCTTGGTGATCACAGTGCTGCCGTCCGCGTGGATCTCCGCGATCGGGAAACCGGGCCGCCCGAAGTCGCGGATCTCGGTGAAGAACGCGTAGTTGCCGCCGGTCGCCTGGCATCCGCACTCGATCACGTGCCCGGCCGCGACGGCGCCGGCGAGTTCGTCGTACTGCGTCCGTTTCCAGCCGTGATGCGCCGCCGCCGGCCCGACGATCACGGACGCGTCGGTCACCCGTCCGGTGACGACCACGTCCGCACCGGCATGCAGCGCCTCGGCGATACCCCACGCGCCCAGGTAGGCATTGGCCGTGAGCGGCTGCCCCAGCCCCAACTCCTCGGCCCGGCCCAGCAGATCGTCGCCCTCGACGTAGGCCACCTTCGGATGCAGCCCGAGCTTGTCCGCCAGTTCGGTGATGGCGGCCGCGAGGCCGGACGGGTTCAGACCGCCCGCGTTGCTGACGATCTTCACCCCACGATCGAGCGCCTCGCCGAGCCCGGTCTCGAGTTGCCGGAGAAACGTCCGCGCATAACCCAGCCCGGGGTCCTTCAACCGATCGCGTCCGAGGATCAGCATCGTCAGCTCGGCCAGGTAGTCCCCGGTCAGGACGTCCAACGGCCCGCCGGTCAGCATCTCCTGCAACGCGCTGAACCGGTCGCCGTAGAACCCGGAGGCGTTCCCGATCCGGATCGGCTCGGTCATCCGAACTGCCCCGGCCGCCGCCCCTTCCCGGGCAATCCGGCGAAGGCCTGGATGATCCCCAGCCACTCCTCGGCGTCCGCGCCGTCGGCCTCGACTGCCAGGTCGTCCCGGTGCCGGCGTTGTGTGGCCAGCAGGCAGAAGTCGAGCGCCGGCGCCGTCACTCGCTGGGTCGCGTCCTCAGGTCCCCAGCTCCACGCGTCGCCGTCCGGCCCGGTCAGTTCGACGCGGAACTCCGCGGCCGGCGGCGTGCGGTCGTTGAGCAGGTACGCGAAGTCCCGGGTGCGGACCGCGAGATGCGCGACGTGGCGCAGCCGGTTGCTCGGTTGCCGCCGTACGCCGAGTGCGTCGAACACGTCCTGCCCGTGCGCCCAGGTCTCCATCAGCCGCGCGGTCGCCATCGACGTCGGGCTCATCGGCGGCCCGTACCAGAGCACCTTCTCGCCGGCCGGCACCCGTTTCAGCGCCGTGGCCAGCTCGGCGCGCGTCTCCCGCCAGTAGGTCAGCAGCTGGTCCGGCGGCAGCGCGGCGGTCTCCGCGGCGCCGTCGTCGACGTACGTCGTGGGGCTCGCGGCCGCCTTCTGCAGCGACGCCTTGAACGCCTCGGGATCGGTCGCGGCCAGCTGCGCCGCCTCGTCGGTCCAGGCCAGGTGGGCGATCTGATGCGCGATCGTCCAGCCCTCGGCCGGTGTCGGCGTCGTCCACTCCTCGGCGGCCAGCCCACCGACCAGGCGGTCCAGCTCCGCACTCTCGGCCCACAGATCAGCCAGTACTTCGTCCAGTCGCACCGCTGCACTCCCTCGCCAGGGGATCGTGCAGCCGAGCGTCCCACGGTCCGGAAAAAGAATCAAGCGTGCTTGTTTTTGGATTCTGGCTGACGCGTCACGGTGATTACTGGAGGAGCTGGGCGATCACTAGGGTGGTTCGGATCATGGACCTGAAGAGCCCGATCAGCACAGTGGTGCCGTCGCTGGACGGGCCGGTACTGCTGGTGCTGGCACAGGCCGAGGAAGGCCTGTCCGGGCGGCAGATCCACAAGCTGGCCGGCGCCGGAAGTGTCGCGGGCGTGCGGCTGGTCCTGCAGCGGCTGGCGGCGACCGGCCTGGTCCATGTCGACGACCTCGGCAACTCGTTGCTCTATCGCCTCAACCGCAAGCACCTGGTCGCGCCGATCGTCGAGCAGCTGGCGAACCTCCGCGGCATGTTGATCGACCGCCTCGCCGCCGAGATCGGCGGCTGGCGGATCCCGGCCGTGCACGCGAGTGTGTACGGCGCGATCGCGCGCGGCGACGGCGATCCGGACAGCGACGTCGACCTGCTGCTGATCCGTCCGGACCAGCACGAGTTCGAGGACGTGCTGTGGGACGACCAGGTCGGCCGGCTGATGCAGAGCGTCGTCGACCTGACCGGCAACGCGGCGCATGTCTTCGAGTTGCGGCAGGCCGAGCTCACGGGTCACCTCGCCGGGCAGGACCCGATCCTCAACGACTGGATGCAGCCGAGCATCCAGTTGACCGGCGTACCGCTGGCGACTCTGATGGCTGAACTCGAGGTGGTCCGTCTGTCCTAGGTCCAGGCCGGACCCTGTGGGTACGCTGCACTTCATCGTTGCCGGACTCTTCACCTTGGACCAGCCAATGACCCGCATCGCCATCGACGGCGGTCAGTCCGCTCTTCGACTCCGAGTGCTGCCGTCCCGCCGTACCGGGAAGGGGCCCGGGTACACCCACGGACCGGACGCCGTGGTCAAGTTGCTCGACGCGATTCGTACCGCCGCGATCGAGGCCGAGGTCAGCGGTCCGGTCGAGGTGGTCGCGCTCGGCCTGACGGGCTACCCGCAGGCGCACGGGGCCGCACAGGCGTTCGCGGCCGAAGTCGCCGAGGTCCTGAACGCAGACGAGGTGCGGCTGAGCCAGGACATGGTCACCGCGCATGCCGGTGCGCTGCCCGACGGGTACGGCGTGGTCGTTGCCGCCGGGACCGGGCTGGTCTGCCTGGCGGTCGACCGCGACGGCACCTGGCGGAAGCTTGACGGGCACGGGTACCTGTTCGGCGACGCGGGCAGCGCGTTCGCGATCGGCCGCGCCGGACTCGTCGCAGTACAACGTGCCAGGGACGGTCGCGGTCCGGTGACGAAGCTGGCGGACACCGCACTGGACCCGGTCGCGTTGTACCGGTCGTCCACACTGGTCGACGACGTGGCGCGCTTCGCTCCCGAGGTACTGCGTTGTGCCGCCGAAGGCGATCCGGTGGCGTACGACGTCCTCGTGCAGGCCGCGGGTGACATCGCCGAGACGATCGGCGCCGCGGTCGCACAACTGGCGGGTGAAGGGCCGGTGCCGGTCGCCTGTGTCGGCGGGCTTTTCGAAGGTGCGGGCGAGCAGTTGCTGACCCCCGTCCGCGAGGCGTTGCCGTTGCGAGCTCAACTGACTCCGGCGGCCGGGAACTCGCTCGACGGCGCCGAACGGCTCGCGACCGGACCTGCCGGAACGTACGGCGACCTGATCGTCACCTATCGTCGGGGAGACTGAGGAACGATAATTACGGTGCTGGCCGTTATCTGGCCGGCATCGTCAGATCAGCGCCGGTATGACAGCTGGAGACTTCCGTGAACGAACTCCTTCTGGCCGCGACGTCCCTGGACGTCACCCCGCCGCCCGGCCACCGGCTCGATGGGTACGCCGCCCGCACCGGACTCGCGACCGGTACCGCGGATCCACTCCGTGCGACCTTGATCTGGTTGTCCACCGCGGACGATCCGGGGGTGCTCTGGCTGACGCTCGACGCGATAGCCGTCGGGAGCACGCTCTCATCCGAGCTCGCCGCGGCCGCCGGTGCCGCGGCCGGCATCCCGCCGGCGCAGGTCGTGGTGTCCGCGTCGCACACGCACTCCGGCCCGTCGGGATGGACCGGGGAGATCCATCCCGTCATCCCGGCCGAACGCGAACCGGTGCTCGCCGACGCCTTGGTCGGTGCGGTCCGGACTGCCACGTTGGAACGGCAGCCGGTGACGGCGACCTGGCATTCGATCGAGGTCGTCGGCGTCGGCACCAACCGGCACCGCAGGAACGGCCCGCACGACAACACCGCCGGCATCCTCGCGCTGCACGGCGCGGACGGCTCGCTCGAGGCCGTCCTGCTGGACTTCGCCTGCCACCCCACGACGTACGGCCCGGAGAACATGAAGTACTCCGCCGACTGGCCGGGTGCCGCGCGTGCCGCCTTGGCGCCCGCGGTCGTCGGGTTCCTCCAAGGTGCCGCGGGTGACGTCAGTCCGCGGTTCACGCGTCAGGGCCGCGGCGCCGAGGAGGTTGCCCGGCTGGGCGGTCTGCTGGCGGCGCGGGTTCGCGAGGCGCTGACGTCTCCCGGCCTCGAACTCCCGCAGTCGGCGCCGGCGATCCGTCGTACCACTCTGACGCTGCCGGTCCGGTCGGTGCCGCCGGTCGACGAGGCCGAGAAGCTCGCGTCGGTCGTGGAGAGCCGGGTCGACACCGGCTCGGACGACCCGTCAGGGCGGATCTCCCAGACCCGTCTCGACGGTGCGCGCGGTCAGGCGCTGATGGCTGCCGCGTCGCTGCCGCCGGCGCTGGACCTGTCGATCAGCACCGTGACGATGGGGGACGTCTGCTGGATCAACCTGCCGGTCGAGCTCTTCGCCGTCCACGGCGCGTGCCTGCAGGCCGACAGCACGTATCCGATCACCCGCGTCATCGGCTACACCGACGGGTACTACGGCTACGTGGTCGACCCGTCCGCGGCCGAAGCGGGCACGTACGAGGCGCTCATCACCTTCTTCGACCAACCCACCACGCACAAACTCATCACCGAGACCGCCGCCTTCGTCAACAGTTAGGCGCTGGATCACCAGACAGGACCTAGAGCGCCAACTCCGGCTGGAGCTTCTTCGCCGGCCAGACGCGCTGGTTGCGGGCGGCGAGGGTCGACGCGGCCAGCGCGGCGGCGAACCAGGCGGCGAGCGCCAGCAGGTCCTGGCCGAGGGAGGCGCCGGGACCGCCGTACATGAGGTGGCGGACGCCGTCGATCGCGTAGCTCATCGGGAGCGCGTGGTGGAAGAAGTACAGCGGCTCCGGGATCGTCTGCCACGGGAACGTGCCGCCGGCACTCACCAGCTGGATGACCATCAGCACGAGGCCGAGGAACTTCCCGACCGCGCCGAACCACGCCGACAGCGCGTGCAGGATGGCGACGAACGTGAACGACGTCAGGATCAGGAAGCCGACCGTCAGCCACGGGTGCGCGGCGTGGATCCCGAGCCCGAGTACGACGGCCACGAAGACCAGCGTGGCCTGTACGGCGCCGAAGAGGGCCGGAGGCAACCAACCGCCGAGCGCGACGCGGAACGGCGACTGGAGCGCAGCCAGTGCGCGCGGCGACAGCGGGCGAACCAGCAGGAAGAGAACGTACGCGCCGATCCAGCACGCCAGGCAGAGGAAGAAGGGCGCCAGGCCGGCGCCGTAGCTGTCGGCCGTGGCCTGGGAGACGTTCTGCAGCGTGACAGGTGCACCCAGCGTCTCGGCCACCGCCTTGCGCTGATCGGTGGTCGGGTTGGGGATCTCCTGCGCGCCCTCGGCCAGTCCGGTGTTCAGTTGCGTCGCGCCGGTCTTCAACTGACCGACACCGGTCGCGAGGCTGTTCACACCGGTCAGCAACTGCCCCTGCCCGGTCACCGCCTGCTTCTCTCCGGCTGCGAGCTTCTGCGCACCGGTCTGCAGCGTGCCGAGGCCTGTCTTCAGCTGGCCGGCGCCTGTGCTGAGCTCATGAGCCCCTGAGGACGCAGTACTGATTCCGTTCGTCAGCGCCGGTGTCGCCTTGGCCAGCGCCGAGGCGCCGTTCGACACCTTCCGGGCGCCGGTCGCGAGCTGGTTGAGCTGCTTCGACGTCGACTGGATCTTGGTGTTCGCCTGGACGACGGGCGCGCGCAGCTTGGCGGTCTCCTGCATGATGACCCGGATCTGGTGCTGGCTGAGGCCCTGCTGCTTCAACCGTGCCGCCAGTTGCGTGTCGAAGGCCTTGAGGTCCCGCACCAGTGCGCTGGACGCAGTCGCGACCTGCTGTCCGGTGGCGGCGACCTTCTCGTTGCCGTCAGCAACCTGGTCCGCGCCGGCCGCCAGCTGCTTCGTCTGCTTCGGCAGTGTCGCGGTCTTGTCCTTCAGCGTGCCCAGGCCGTTGTCGAGCTGCTTGGCGCCGTTGGCCAACGACGCTGCGCCTTGCGACGCTTGCGCAGTACCGGCGGCCAGCTGGTTCGCGCCGGCCGACAGCTGCTTCTGGGCGGTGTTCAGTTGCGTCGCACCGGACTGCAGCTTCATCACCCCAGTAGCTGCCGACGTCAGCCCGTTCTGCAGCTGGGCGGCACCGGCGGCCGCAGTGCTGACCTGCTTGTGGATGGTGTTGTAGCCGGCCAGCAGCTGCGACGCGGCCGTCTCGCTCACCTGCGACGCGACGGTCTTCGTCACCTGCGCGACCACCTGGTTGGCGATCGTGTGGGCGATGTAGTTGTTGGCGTCGTTCGTCAGCAGTTCCAGCTGCGCCTGCCGCGGCTTGAAGTCCGCACTCGACGCCAGGTCGGACGAGAACGTCTTCGGCAGCACCAGGGCGAATTCGTACGTCCCGTCCGACACGCCTGCTGTCGCGTCCGCACGGCTCACCTGGTGCCAGTCGAAGCTCTTCGACGTCACCAGTTCGTCCGCGACCTGCGGTCCGACGTTGAGCTTCTCGCCGGTCGAGAGCGTCGTACCGGTGTCCTCCACGACTACGGCGGTGGGGATCTTGTCGAGGCGTCCGTACGGGTCGTGGTTCGCGTAGAGGTACAGGCCGCCGTACAGCACCGGCACCAGCAGTAGCGCGACCACCGCCAGCTTGGGCAGCCGCCCGGCCGTCAGACGTCGCAACTCACTCAGGGCCATCCGCAGCGCGGTCACGCCTCTGCCTCCACTTCTTCCTCGATCGGGGTCACCGGTTCGACAGGAGCCACCGGGACGACCTGGACGGGGTCCGGCTGGTTGGTCTCGCCCATTCGAGCGGCCTTGACGTCCAGCAGCCGCGCAGAAGCGTCAGCACATGTGACGATCACGCCGTACCCGTCCGCGGCCAGTTGGCGCCCCAGCTCGTACCAAACGTGCGGATCGCCCCCATGACGATCCGGCATCGTCAGTACGACCACCTGTACGTCGGGACGCGCCACTGTGAGCTCCGTGAGTAGCCGGGTCCGTACGGCGACCGGCAGGTGCTCGAACCGCTTGTCCGCGTGCTCGGCCGCGTCGTGCTCGTTCAGCCACTCCAGCACGGCCCTGCGTCCCGCCTTGCGCCCTGCGATCGCCAGCTCCTCGCCGACAACCGTCTGCACCGGCAGGGCGTCGTCCGGCTCGGTGATGCCAGGGGTGTCGACCACGGCGACCCGTCGCCGGAGCAGGGCCAGGTCGGCCTTGCTGTCGAGGCGGACCGTCCCGGTGTCGGGCTTGAGCCGCCCGGACAGCGCCAGCGACGCCGCAACGTGCCCTGGACCCGGGTAGCCGGTCAGCAGCACCAGCTGATGATCCGCGACCGCCACCGACGTCGCATGCAGCATCGGTGCGTGCGGACCACGCACGCTGATCCCCGCGGCCTCGAGCTCCATCTCGCATCCCCGTTCAATACGGTTGTGTATTCAATACAGAACTGTATCCTATCCGTATGGAACCGCCCAAGCGCCGCCGCTCCAACACCCGGGCCCGCCTTCTCGCGGGGGCTCTGGAGGTGTTCGCCGAGCGCGGGTTCCACGGTGCGTCCGTGGAGGACATCTGTGAGCGCGCCGGGTTCACCCGCGGCGCCTTCTACTCGAACTTCGCGTCCAAGGACGAGCTGGTCCTCGCGCTGTTCCAGGCCACGACCGACCGGCTCCTCGAGCAGATCGAGGCGCTGCTGCCCGAGCTCGCGAGTCAGCCCGGCTCGCTGCTGGACGCCGTACTGGGGCTGCTCGACGAGACCGCGCCGGACCAGCGGCAGTGGCATCTGATCTCCACCGAGTTCACGCTGCACGCGCTGCGCGATCCGGAGGCCGCGGAGGCGCTGAACCGGCAGCGGGCGATGTTCCGCGAGAGTTTGACCAAGCTGGTCGAGCAGATCGCCGAGACCGGCGGCTTGGAGCTGACGGTGCCGGCGGAGCAGTTCGTCCGGATGGTGATGGCGCTGCACGAGGGAGCGCGGTCGCAGAGTCTGCTCGAGCCGCGGAAGGTTCCGGCCGGGTCGCTCGAGCACACGTTCCTGCCGATGGTGCTGGAAGCGGTCAGCCGACCTTCACGCTGATCGTGTGCAGCCCGGTGGCGCCGTTGGGAGCCGGTGGTGCCGACGCCTCGATCTGTGGATTGCCCTTCGCGTCGAACGCCCGCACCTGCAGCAGATGCGTGCCGCCCGGCGCGTCCCACGTCCAGTGCCACTGCCGCCAGGTGTCGATCGACGGGTCCGCGGCCAGCGTCGCTTGCTGCCACGGGCCTCCGTCGACGCGGACCTCGACCTTCGACACCCCGACGTGCTGGTCCCAGGCCACGCCGGCCACGGTCACCGGTCCCGGCTCGACCTTCTTGCCCAGCGGGGTGTCGATCCGCGACGACAGCTTGATCGGGCCGAGCGCGGACCAGCCGCGCGGCGTCCAGTACGCCTCGAACCGGTCGAACCGTGTCACCTCGATGTCCACCAGCCACTTCGTCGCCGACACGTAGCCGTACAGGCCCGGTACGACGATCCGCACCGGGAACCCGTGCTCCACCGGCAGCGGCTCCCCGTTCATCGTGAACGCGAGCATCGCCTGGCGGTCGTCGAGCAGCGTCGGCAGCGGCGTACCGGCGGTGAAGCCGTCCTTCGAGGTCGACTTGATCGCGTCCGCGTCGCGCGCCGGACCCGCCTCGCCCAGCAGGTCCTTCAACAGGACGCCGGACCACAACGCGTTCCCGACCAGGTCGCCGCCGACCTCGTTGCTCACGCAGGTGAGCGTGACCCACTTGTGGACGACCTGGCGTTTCAGCAGGTCGTCGAAGGTCAGCTCGAGTTCCCGCTCGACCATGCCGTGGACGCGCAGCTTCCAGTCGGCCGGCACGATCTGCGGGACGGACAGCGCGGTGTCGATCCGGTAGAAGTCCTCGTTGGCGGTGACCCACGGTACGGCGCCCTCCGCCTGAACACCGGGCGGCGGCTGCAGGGTCGGCGGCTGCGGCAGCCGGAGGCGCGCGCGGGCCTCCGCGACCGCGGCCCGGTCGCCGCCGACCACCTTGCCGAGTACGGCGACGGCCGCCGAGCCGAGCGCGACACCCGCCGAGAGCTGCAGGAACCCGCGCCGGCTGACGTTGTCGTCCGCGAAATCGACCAGCGGCTCGAGGCGGCGGCTGAACAGGCGCAGCACGATCAGCGCGGTGATCCCTGCCAGCGCCGACGGGAGGAAGCCGGTCTGCCCGGAGTCGGCGCGAGTGAACGCCGCGGCGACCGCCACGCCGCAGAGCGCGATCGTGACCAGGGCGCCGGCCCAGTACCGCCGTACGGCGAGAATGCCGCCGGCCGCGGCGAGCGCAGCGACCACGATCAGGATGCCGACGCGGAGCGCGGTCTTGTCGTGGATGCCGAACCAGGCGATCGCGAGATCCTTCAGCCATGGCGGGACCCGGTCGATGAACGCCGACCCGATCGCCACCACGGGCGTCTGCGGCGTGCCGAGGATTCCGGCGCTCGCACTGCCGACCGCGAGGCCGGCCGCGGCGGCGAGGACACCGCCGAGGGCACCGCGCCACCGGATACCGGACTTCGCTGGTTGTCCGGGATGCTCTGCCGCGGAGCTGTCGGCTTGTTGCTTCACTTCTCAACCATTGCGCGAGGGGGCGCCCGACACCAGTCGGGCGCCCCATCCGTTAGTCGCGGGTAATGCTTCGTTCAGTTGTTTCGGGTGCTGCTGCTTTCCGGTGGTGCTGTTCAGATCCGGTCGGGCGTGATCGGCCCGAGGCCCGGGCGGCCGTTCGGCCAGCGGCGGGCGTTGTCCCGGACCCGGCGGAGCTTGCCGAGGACGACGTCCCGCTCGTCCGCCAGCTGGGACATCCAGAGGCTGTCGATCTCGAGCAGGTGGTCCGGCAGTGCGTCGCGCAGCCGCCGCTTCCCCTCCTCGGTCAGGACGGCGAACGAGCCGCGGGCGTCGTCGGGACAGGGCTCGCGGCGGACCAGGCCGAGGTTCTCGGCACGGTCGACCAGTCGGGTGATGCCGCCGGTGGTGACGGTCAGCTCCCGGGCGAGTGAGGTGAGACGCTGCTTCTCCCCGCTGCTGCGGGCCAGCCGCAGCAGCAGTTCGAACATTGCCATTTGCAGTCCACTGCGCTTCAGGGAATGGCGCATCAGGTGATCCAGTTCGGCTGCTGCTTCCCGCAGCAGGCCGTAGGCCGTGAGCACGTCGCTTTCCCAGGGTTCCGCGGCGCGAGTGGGTTCTGCATCGGCGAGCGCTAGGGGCGAGCAAAGCGAAGGCGCGATGGTCATGCGCGGACTCTATTAGCTGACTAGGTCACTTCGCTACACGGGGTGACCTTTCGGCTACACATCGACCCACAACCGCAAGCCCTCCGAGCGTAACGACCGCATCCGGTCTAGGACGGTGCGGGGCCTGTGGATAACTTCCGCGGCGGATCTGCGATTTTTGCCAGGCTTGACCCGTGAGGTTCTCAACCGGCGGATCGGGGAGTCAGATGAGCGACAGCGGCGAGCAGCAGTCACCGTTCGGGCCCGGGTTCGTCGCGGCCTGCATCGTGATCGGCGCGGTGGTGGTGTGCGGCGGCGTGTTGCTGATCAGCGGGCGGACGCCCGCCGAGGTGGTGGCGGCGCCGGGCGACAGCCCGCAACGAGCCGCTGCGACCATCGAGCCGGGCGGGCTCCCAGAGCCGGGCGGTCATGCCGAGCCGGGTGGTCAAGCCGAGCCGGGTGGGCGAGCCGAGCCGGGTGGGCAAGCTGAGCCGGGTGGGCGGCCCGAGTCTGTGCCGAGCGTCGGATCAAGTGCCGGTCGTGGGTCGGGCTCGGCCCGATGCCGTCTGGATGCCGGGGAGCAGGCGGTGCCGGAGCGGGCGCCGTCGGTGGACGGGTGGGAGGTGAGCAGGCGGATCGTCGTACCTCGGTCGGCGACCTACGGTCCGGTCGTGTCCGACGCCGACGGCTTCCGCCGGTGCTTCGCGCACTCGCCGACCGGCGCGGTGTACGCCGCCTACAGTGCGTACGCCGCGATGGCCGACCAAGGCCGCGTCGTCGAGACCGCGCGCCGGCTGATGGTCCCGGGCCGCGCGACCGACGCGCTGATCCGAGAGCTCCAGGCCGATCCAGCGTCCAGCGGGTACTCCGTGCCTCAGCTCGCCGGGTACCGCGTCATCGACGCCGGCCCGGACCGCGTCAGCCTGCTGCTGGCCGCGCCGGTCGAGTCGGCGTACATGAGTCTCACGCTCACGCTCGTCTGGCACGACGGCGACTGGCGACTACAGCCACCGGCCGTCGGCGAACCGGTCGGCGCGCCCTTCGCCCAGCACCGTGACCTGTCCGACTTCGTTGCCTGGAGTGGTGTCTGATGTGCGGAAAGATGGAAGTCGGGTGCCACATCAAGGACGGCTTGCAGTCGATGGCGACCAGTGCGATCGACCAGTTGCGGGAGGAGTCGACCAGGGCCGCACTGCAAACCCTGGACTCGGCGACGTTCTGGCTCCGGCCCAAGGTCACGCCGACGCTGGCCCAGCAGAACGGCGACACGTTTACCAACAGCGCCACAGTCGACTTCCTGCAGCACAGCCTGCTGGGTGTCACGGCGGCGGTGTTCACGGTAGCCATCCTGATCGCGGGTATGCGGATCGCGTGGGAGCAGCGCGCGAAGCCGCTGCAGGAGCTGCTCAAGGCGATCCTGACCTTCGTGGTCGTCGCCGGAGCCGGGACCGCGACACTGCACCTGCTGACCGCGTGGGCGGACGACTTCTCGGTCCGCATCGTGAATTCGGCGGCCCAGGAGATCTCCGTGGCGTCGGCGTTCGGAGGCGGTACGACGGAGGAGCTCGTCGCGGCGTCCCTGCCGGCGTTGCTGGCGATCTCGATCAACGGCGCGGTGATCGTCGCCGGGCTGATCCAGATGGTCCTGATGCTCGTGCGCTCGGCGCTGCTGGTCCTGCTGGCCGGGGCGTTCCCGCTGGCCGCCGCCGCGACCAACACCGAGATGGGCCGCGCCTGGTTCCGGAAGTTCTGCGGCTGGTCGCTGGCGTTCATCGCCTACAAGCCGGCGGCCGCGCTCGTCTACGCGGCGGCGCTGCGGGCCACGAAGGACGGCACCCTGGGCGGCGGTGACGCGGTGGTGAGCGCGATGACCGGGATGATGATGCTCCTGCTCGCGATCTTCGCGTTGCCGGCGCTGCTGCGGTTCATGGTTCCGGTCACCGCGGCTGTGGCCGGCGGCGCCTCCGGCATGGGCAGTTCGGTCGCCGACCCGGGCGGTCTTGCGACCGGCGCGGTCAACGTCGGCAGCTCCGGCGCGGGCCGGGGCAGCAGTTCGGTCAGCAGTACCGGAGGCTCCGCCGGCGGCGGTGCCGGCGCGACCGGTGGCGCCGGCGCCACCGGCGCGATCGGTGCGGTCGGGGCGAAGATCGCCGGGCCGGCCGGCGTCGGCCTCGCCGCCGCCCGGAAGACGGCGGGCGGCATCGCCGGCGCGGCCTCGCACTCGGCCGGTGAATCCGGCGGCGGCTCCATCACCCCGCCCTCCGCCGCCGGCCCGATGGCCGGCCGCTCAGCATCCCGCGCCTCCAGAAGCCGACCGCAGACGACCCCGAACGCCGCCGCCCAGGAGCGCATCCCCGAACCCGCCGGCCCGTCCGGCAACTGGTGAGATGAAAGCATGAGGTCATGGAGCGGATCGCGCTGATCTCTGATGTGCACGGCAACCTGACGGCGTTGGAGGCGGTGCTCGAGGACATCGGTAGGCGCGGGATCTCGCGGATCTTCAATCTCGGCGACTACGTGGGGAAGGGGCCGCGCGGGCAGGCGGTGGTGGATCGGTGCCGGGAGGTCTGTGAGGTGAACATCCTCGGGAACTGGGACGACTTCCTGCCCGATCCCGCCCGGACCGAGGACAGCGAAGGGCTCCGGTGGTGGAAGAACGAGCTGCGCGAGGACCAGTGGGCGTGGTTGCGAGGCCTGCCGTTCTGCCACGACTTCCTGCTGAGCGGCCGGCAGGTGCGGTTGTTCCATGCGTCGGCGCGGAGTGTCCATCACCGGATCCAGTTCGACCACGACGAAGCGCAGTACCGGAGCTTCTTCGAGAACACGCCGGCCACCGGTGACGGGCCGGTGCCGGCGATCGTCGGGTACGCCGACATCCACGACCCGTACTACGAGGAAGACCGCGGGCAGGTGCTGTTCAACACGGGATCGGTCGGCAACAGCCTCGGGGATCCGACGCCGGGGTACGTGATCCTCGAAGGCCTCGTCGGATCACCGGAGCCGGCGCCGTTCTCGATCCAGTTCGTCCGGGTGCCGTACGACGCCGAGGCCGAGCTGGAGGTCGCGCGGGGGCTCGGGATGCCGGAGCTGGACGGGTACGAGGCCGAGATCATCCGCGGGATCTACCGCCGGACGTTCTACGCCGGACGCGCGCCGAGGTATCACCGCGGCTGAGTTTCCCCAGGGTTGTCCACAGGTGTGAATTGTGGGCCGACGGCAACAATGCGCCGGTTGTTCACCTGCCGGCTACTTGACCAGCAGTGCCTCGGAACCGATCGGCTGGTAGCCGGCGGCGAGGAACGCGCGCAGCGACGCCGCGTTGCCCGGCGTGACCTGGGCCCAGATCGACGCACCGGGTGGGATCAGGGCGCGGGCCGCGCGGGCGAGACGGCGGCCTAGGCCTTGGTTACGGGTGTCCGGTGGTACCTCGATCGCGCACTCCAGCCGCTCCGCGAGGCCGCGCCCGGTCAGGACCAGGCCGCCGTGCGGGTCGCCGTACACCCGGACGTCGTCGCGGTAGCGCCACGCGCGCTCGACCCGTGGATGGTCGTGGCCGTGGAGTTCGGTCAGCCCGGTGGTCGCCGTACTGCGTTCGGCGGGGTCGGTGAGGCCGGGTGCGAGGAGCATCGCGTCGATGGCGTTGACGCGGAGGCCGGTGTGCTCTTCCAGGGCGGAGAGGAACGGCGGGTTCGTCGGGGCGGACAGGTCGCCGTCCGGTACCCGCTCCGCGACCCACGCCGGATCCACGTCCGCGGCGATCACGATGTGGCCGGTGAACGAGACCACGCAGCACTCGCGGTCCGACGGCGCCGGGACCAGCGTGAGCCCGAGGTCCGGGGCCGGATACACCCCGCGCTCGGCGGCACGCAGAATGGCAGCAAGAGTTGTCATCACGAGCATTCTCACGGAGAACTCCGGGCCATGCTCGACGAGGAGGCGGCAGGATGCGGAAACCGCAGCTGGTGAAGGCCGACGGGTTGCCCGGGCGGGTCACGATCTACGAGGTCGGGCCGCGTGACGGGTTGCAGAACGAGTCGGCGGTCGTGGACGTCGCGGTCAAGGCCGAGTTCATCCGGCGACTGGTGGCTGCGGGGCTGACGACCGTCGAGACGACGAGTTTCGTGCACCCGAAGTGGGTCCCGCAGCTGGCCGACGCCGCCGAACTCCTCGAGCAGCTGGAGCTGCCGGACGGCGTCCGCGCCCCGGTCCTGGTGCCGAACGAACGCGGCCTCGACCGGGCGCTCGCGGCCGGCGTCCGGGAGATCGCGATCTTCGCCAGCGCGACGGAGACGTTCGCGGCGAAGAACCTGAACTCCACGCTCGACGACCAGTTCGCGATGTTCACGCCGACGATCCAGCGTGCGCTCGCCGAAGGACTGGCGGTGCGCGGGTACGTGTCGATGTGTTACGGCGACCCGTGGGAGGGCGACGTACCGATCGACCAGGTCGTGAAGGTCGGCGCGCGCCTGGTCGAGCTCGGGTGCCACGAGCTGTCCCTCGGCGACACGATCGGCGTCGCCACGCCCGGCCAGATAAGCGCATTGATCACCGCGTTCGACAAGGCCGGAGTGTCTGTGGACAAGCTGGCCGTGCACTTCCACGACACCTACGGACAGGCGCTGGCCAACACCCTCACCGCGCTCCGCGAGGGTGTCACCACGGTCGACAGCTCGGCCGGCGGTCTGGGCGGCTGCCCGTACGCCGAGAGCGCCACCGGCAACCTCGCCACCGAAGACCTGCTCTGGCAGCTCGACGGACTCGGCGTCGAGACCGGCGTCGACCTGGAAGCCCTCGTCAGCACCAGCACCTGGATGGCGGAACAGCTCGGCAAGCCGTCGCCGAGCCGAGTCGTCCAAGCGCTCGCCGGCTGAGACGGCTAGCGCGACTCGGGTGGGCCGGCCGGTGTACGCCAAGTGGTCAGGCAGAACGGATGGCCGGCCGGATCCAGGAACACGCGGAAGATGTCCGGCGCGGGCTGCACCGCCGTCGGCGTGGCGCCCGCGGCCACGACTCGTGCTTGCTCGGCGTCCAGGTCTTCGGCGGAGAAGTCCAGGTGGGCCTGCTGCGGTACGCGCGGATCCGGCCACGTCGGCGCCCGGTAGTTCAGGTCGCGCTGGAAACCGAGGCTGAAGGCTTCGAACCGCAGCTCCACGAACGACTCGGTGACCACGGTCAGCTCACCGCCGGCCACCCGCTGGTAGAACTCGCCGAGCTCCAGCGGATCCGGGCAGTCGAGCGTCGGCCCCCAGAACCGCGCGGTCACTGCTCGATCGGACGGCGGATGCGGCGTACCAGGCTCTCGTCCGCGAACTGGCCGATCCGGTAAGTCGACCAACCGTCGACGCCCGCGCCTACCGCGCCGCCGAGCAGCGGCACGCGCCGGGTGACGGTCAACGCCATCCGCTTGCCGCTGATCCGGCCGATCAGCTCCGCGACCACCTCGCCCGACACCTGCCGGTCGAGCTCCGGGTCGAACACCGGCGCGGTCGCGATCGCCAGCGGCGACGAGACCAGGCTCGACTTCTTCAGCCGGTCCCGGACCCCTTCCTCGCCGAGCAGGCAGGTGATGACCGCCGTCCGGACCCGGGGATCGTCCAGGTCGTAGCCGCGCAGGTGCGCGATCGCCGCCACCATCCGGCACTGCACGACCGCGAGACCGGTCAGGTTGGCGGGCAGCGCGACCGGCAGCGTGACGAGGCCGCCGATGCTCGTGACGAATCCCTGCACCCCGGCCAGCCGGATGTGCTGGTCGATGACCGCCTCGATGGCGTCCGCGACGTCCCCGCCGCAGCGCTCGAGCTTGGTCTCGGCGATCCGCTCGGCGCCCGGGAACCGCTGGTACCCGTCGATCGCGATCTCGAGGATCTGGCGCAACACACCGCCCGCTGCCGTCGGTGCGAACCGCTGGGCGGCGGGCGCGAGACTGCTGGCGACGAACCTGGCTACTCCGGCCACGGTGCTCCTTCCCGCCCGGCCGCACGCGTCAGAACCCGGACGTGCTTCAAGGGTACGTGGCCCCGGGCCGCGCGCCACTCGGGAGAAACCCTTGGTGTCCCCCAGGTCGGGATGGTCCAGCATGGGCCAGGATGGTCCCGTGCCTGTCGAACCTGCTCCGTCACCGTGGGAATTCCCGCCGGTCAGCGTTGCCGGAGCAAGCGATGTCGTCGCGGGTGGTGCGGACCTCGAGCCGGGGACGGTGCTGGCGGCGTACCGGCGCGGGCTGTTCCCGATGCCCGACCATCGCGGCTCGGTGCTGTGGTGGTCGCCGGTCGACCGCGGCGTGATCGAGGTCGCGGGCTACCACCCGTCGCGGTCGCTGCGCCGCGCGCGGCAGAAGTTCGAGATCCGGGTGAACACGGCGTTCGACCAGGTGATCCGCGCGTGCGCCGACCCGCGCCGCCCGGGCGCGTGGATCGACCGCGACGTCATCGCGTCGTACACCGAACTGCACCGGCTCGGCTGGGTGCACTCAGTCGAGGCCTGGGACGGCGACGAGCTGGCCGGCGGGCTGTACGGCGTGGCGATCGGCGGCCTGTTCGCGGGCGAGTCGATGTTCCACCACCGGACCGACGGCTCGAAGGCGGCCGTCGCCGGCACCATCGAGCTGCTGAACGACGAGTACGCCGCCGACCGGGTCTTCGACATCCAGTGGGTCACCGACCACCTCGCCACGCTCGGCGCGGTGTCGATCCCGCGGGAGACCTACGTACGGCGGGTCGCGCGTGCCCTCGACGTACCGCTGCCGAAGGCCTTCAGCTGAGCCCGACGAACGCCGCCATCTGCCGCGAAGCCGACGCGAAGAACTCGTCCGCCGGATCCATCGACCCGACCAGCTGACCGAACAGCTCGAAGCTGATCATCCCGAACAGCTGCGTCCACACGATGATCATCCGCACCAGGACCGCGGGCGGCACGTCCGGAGCGAGCGCGACCAGCACCTCGGTCTGCTGAGCGAGCAGCCCCGACGGCTCCGGCGCGTCGGCAGGCGTCACCAGTCGCCCCGACGCCTGCGCGCGCTGCAGCAGCCCGAGCAGCAGCACCGGCACCCGGATCGCCGGCTCCACCGTCGTCTGCGGCGCCTTGTACCCGCTGATCGGCGATCCGTAGATCAGCGCGTACTCCTGCGGATTGGCCCGCGCCCAGTCCCGTACGGCGGCATAGATCGCGATCCACTCGTCGACCGGATCGGCGCCCGTGGCCGCGGCCTCCGCCGCCGCGCCCATCGCGTCGTACGCGTCGATGATCAGCGCGGTCAGCAGTTCGTCGCGGCTCGCGAAGTACCGGTAGAGCGCCGAGGACACCATGCCCAGCTCGCGCGAGATCGCCCGCAGCGACAACGCCTCCGCGCCGACGGTCGCCAACTGCTGCCGGGCAGCCGTCTTGATCTCCTCGGTCAGCTCGGCCCGGGCACGTTCACGGGCGGTACGTCCGGCGTTCATGGAGCCAGTGTGCCACAGAACCGAGAGCAGTGCTCTTGACAGTGAGCGGCGATCCGGTGTTCACTGATCACAACAGAGAGCACCGCTCTCGCCAAGCCTGAAGGAACCCGCCATGACCGAGTACAAGCAGACCTACGACAGCAAGCGCGTGATCACCGCCAACGAGGGCAGCATGCGCGTCTTCAACCAGATCGTCGCGCGGCTGACGAAGCTGGGGCTGAGCCTGATGGGCAGCCGGGTGCTCTCGGTGCAGGGCCGCAAGTCCGGCGAGTGGCGCAGCACGCCGGTCAACCTGCTGGTGATCGACGGCCAGCGCTACCTGGTCGCGCCGCGCGGCCACACCCAGTGGGTGAAGAACCTGCGGGCCAGCGGCACCGGCCGGCTGCAGCTCGGCAGCACGGTGGAGACGTTCCACGCCGAGGAGTTGGCCGACGCCGACAAGATCCCCGCGTTGCGGCTGTACCTGAAGAAGTGGGCGTGGGAGGTCGGCGCGTTCTTCAGCGGTGACGTCACCAAGAACTCCCCCGACGAGGTCCTGCGCCACATCGCTCCCGGCGTGCCGGTCTTCAAGATCAGCTAGTGATAGGCGGCCGCCTGGATCCGGTACAGCTCGGCGTAGTGGCCGTTGCGGGCCATCAGGTCCTCGTGCGTCCCGGTCTCGACGACCCGGGAGCCGTCCAGTACGACGATCAGGTCGGCCATCCGCACCGTCGAGAAGCGATGCGAGACCAGCACGGTGATCCGCCCGTCGGTACTCTCCCGCGCAGCCGCGGCGTACCGCTCGAACAGTGCGTGCTCGGTCTCCGCGTCCAGCGCCGCGGTCGGCTCGTCGAGGACCAGCAGCAGCGGCCGGTCCCGCATGAACCCGCGGGCCAGCGCGAGCTTCTGCCACTGCCCGAAGCTGATCTCCGCCCCGTCCGGCCAGGTTGCCCCGAGCTGCGTGTCCAGCCCCGACTCCAGCCGCTCCAGCACGTCCTCGGCCCCGGCCCGACCGACAGCAGTGGTGACCGCGGGTACGTCGTCCAGCCGCGGCAGGTCCCCTAGTCCGACGCTGTGCGCCGCGCGGAACTCGAACCGGAAGAAGTCCTGGAACGCGCCCGCGATCTTCGCCCGCCACGCCCCGGCCGGGATCCGGTCCAACGGCCTGTCGTCCAGCAGCACCCGGCCACTCGTCGGCTCGTACAGCTTGCAGATCAGCTTCACCAGGGTGGACTTGCCCGCACCGTTCTCGCCGACGACGGCGACCACCTTGCCGGCGGGCAGGACCAGGTCGACGTCCTCCAGGGCGGGCCGCGACGCACCGGCGTACGCGAACGACACGTGCTCCAGCCGGATGCCGTCGACGAGCCGCTCGGGCGCCGGCAGGTCCGCGGTCTTGTCGAACGCGGCCGCGTAGTTCTCCAGCCACACCAGCCGTCGCGACCCGTCCAGCCAGATCCCGCGCAGGAACCCGATCTCGCCGACCGTCGCGCCGATGTACGCCGACAACCGGGCACCGGCCGCGAGGATCAGCAACACGTCCCCGACCGACCCGTCCAGGCCCGACGCGACGAACAGGACCGCGCCGACGTACGCCGCACCGAACACCGCCCAGGCGACGCCGTGCCACGCGGCGCTCGCCCAGCGCGCCGAGGCGATCGGTCCGTACCACTGCTCCCACTCGCGGCGGCGACCCGTGACGAGCTCGGGCCCGATGCCGACCACCCGGATCTCCTTGCCGGGTGCGGGTGTCGTCGCGGTCTTGAACAAGTGCTCGGCGAGCCGGCTGTGGGCGGCGTACCGCTCCTCCACCTCGCGCTCGACGCCCGGTCGCCAGCTCGAGCTGACGACGGTCGGCAGTGCGAAGACCAGCAGGAGTACGAGCGCGGGATGGATCGACATCAGCAGCGCTACCGTCACCGCGAGCCGCAGGATCCAGCCGCAGGTGGAGAACAGCGACATGTACATGTGGTCGAGCACGAACACCTGCTTGCGCAGCACCGACAGGCGGTCCAGGTAGTCGCGCCGCTCGTGGTGCTCGATGGTCGCGACCGACGCCTGCAACTGGGCGACGTGTGCCTCGAGCATGATCGTCACGCGGTCCCGGAACCGCCGCGAGATCCGCGTCGACAACGTCCGCAGGAACCAGGTCGCCGTCACGGACACCGCCAGCCCGCCGGCGGCCAGCAGCGCCGCTCGACGGTCGCCGTCCAGTACGCCGTCCGCGAGGAGCTTGAGCCACAACGCGAGCAACGCGTCCGGTACGGCGGCCAGCAACGTCATCGCGAACGCGGCGACCAGCAGCCACGGCTCGTGCTGGTAACCGAGCTTGCAGAGCCGCCACATCGCCGGGATCGCCCGGGGCAGGTCGTCAGAGCGTGTCATAGCTGAGCCCCTCCTCGTCGACCTCCGCGGTGAAGCGCTTGGCCTGCAGGTCGAACATCGTCCGGTAGCGCCCGCCGAGCGCCATCAGCTCGTCGTGACTGCCGAGCTCGACGACCCGCCCGTGTTCGAGGACGCAGATCCGGTCGGCGTGCCGGACCGTCGAGAACCGGTGCGAGATCAGGATCGTCGTGACGTCGCGGGTCGCGGTCAGGATCCGGTCGAAGATCGCCGCCTCGCCGCGAACGTCCAGCTGCGCCGTCGGCTCGTCGAGCAGGACGAGCCCCGCCCCCTGCCGTACGGCGCACAGCGCCCGGGCCAGGGCGACCCGCTGCCATTGCCCGCCAGACAGGTCGGTGCCGTCGCCGTACCCGGTCGCGAGGCGGGTGTCGAGCTCGGCCAGGTCCGCGGCGCCGGCGTCCGCGAGCGCGGCCCGGATGTCCGCGTCCGGGGCGCCGGCCGGTGCGACGTTGTCCCTGAGCGGCAGCTCGAGCCTGAGGAAGTCCTGGAAGACAGCGGCGACCCTGGTCCGCCAGGCGTCGACGTCGAGGTCCCGGAGGTCGGTGCCGTCGATCCGGATCGTCCCGGCGTCGGCGTCGTACAACCGGCAGAGCAGCTTCGCGAGCGTGGTCTTGCCCGCGCCGTTCTGCCCGACGACGGCCAGCGACGACCCGGCCGGAATCGTCAGGTCGAGCCCGTCGAAGACCGGCCAGTCAGCCTGTGGATAACTGAAACGCAGTCCGCGGATCTCGACCTGCACCGCCCCCTGTGCCGTCGGCTTGGCGGATCCGGACGTGAGCGCACCGGCAGGCGCCATCGCGGGCTCCAGCCGGCGTACGGCGGCCACCGGCGCGGCGGCTCCGTCGAGGGCCCAGTTCAGCCCGCCGAAGGCGATCATCCCGACGCCGATCGCGACCTGCGCGAAGACGACCAGCCGGTCGAGCGGCAGCCGCCCGTCGATCGCCGCGGCACCGAGCGCCCAGAACACCAGACCGTTGGCCACCGCAATGATCAACAGGCTCCAGATCATCGGGCGCTCCCGCAACCGCGTCGCGGCGTACTGCAACTCGAAGAGCCGGCGCCGGCGCTCGGTGAACCGCCGTACCGTCCAGTCGGCGAGGCCGAACAGCCGCAGCTCCTTCGCGGCTTCCGGCTCGACGGCCAGCTCGTAGGCGTAGTTCGCGTGCCGCTGCGCTGCGCGGACTTCGGCGGTGTTGCGGTCCTTCCAGACGCCGCTCTCGCGTAGCAACCAGTGCGTCACGCTCCATGCGGCGACAAGCACCAACGGAGCCCACCAGGTGAAGCCGAACAGCACCACCGCGGAGGCGATCCCGCCGACCAGCTCGACCAGACTGCCCGCGACGAAGTCGACGTTCAGGTACATCGGCGGCCCGGTCTGCCCGCGGTCGAACTCCCGCGCGACGGTCAGGTCCTCACTCAGCTCCGGATCCTCCAGATGACCGATCCCCGGAGGCCCGACACAGGCCTTCGCGAGCGCATCGTTCAGGTACGCCGACACGCGACTGCCGAGGTTGGCGCTGACGGCCTGATGCAGCGGCGTCAGCACCTGCAACAGCACGAACGTAGTACCCATCAACCCCAACGGCGCCGCCAGCCCGGCCCCGCGCTGCACCGCCCCGACCAGCCACCCCATAGCAATCGCGAACACCGCCGGCAGCACGCCCCGCGCCACCAGCAACACCCACCACCCCACCGCCAGCCCACGATCCGCCCGCGGCAACGCAGCAAAGAACTGCCACTCCGCCCGCCCACGCAGCCGCCTCACCATCCCCTCACGATGACACCCCCCACCGACACAAGTCTTGAACGTTTGCCGGATCAGTCCGCAGTGGGTGTGGAGCCGAGTTCGGCCTCCAGTTCGGCGACGCTCGGCAGTGCGGACCGGAACTCCTCGGGGAGCGAATTGTTGATCGCGTTCGTCCACTGGGCGACGCCGATCGGGGCCTTGAATCCCTTCAGCGCGTACTCCGCGACGACTTGGTTCTTGTTCCGGCAGAGCAGCAGACCGATCGTCGGTTTGTCACCGTCCTTGGCGAGCACGTCGTCCACCACCGCCATGTACAGCCCGAGCTGGCCCAGGAACGCCGCGTTGAACTTCACCGCCTTCAGTTCGACGACGACGTAGCAGCGCAGCTCGAGGTGGTAGAAGAGCAGGTCACAGAAGAACTCCTCGCCGTCCAGTTCGAGCCGCACCTGCTGACCGACGAACGCGAACCCTTGCCCGAGTTCGAGCAGGAACTTCCCGACATGCTCGACCAGTTGCTGCTCCAGCTCACGCTCCCGCCAGCCGTCGGTCTGACCGAGGAAGTCGAACAGATACGGATCCCGGGTCGCCTGCTGAGCCAGATCGGACTCCTCCGGCGGCATCGCCGTGGCGAAGTTGGTCACCGCCTTCCCGACCCGATCGTGGAACCGCCCGTCGATGTGCAGCGCGAGCACGTCGCGACTCCATCCCTGTTCGACGGCAGCGGCGGCGTACCACAGCCGGAGCTCGGCGTTGTCGAGCTTGTCCAGCAATGCCACGTGATGGCGCCAGGGCAATTGTGCAACGGTGCGTTGCACAAATGCCGGGTCCGGCCACGCCGCGGCGAAAGCTCGCATGTACTTCAGGTTCCGGGGTGAGTATCCGGTCGCTCCTGGGAAGCGGGACTTGAGGTCGGTGGACAGCCGGTCGATGACTTTGCTGCCCCAGCCTTCCTCGTGCTGGCGTTTCAGGATCTCCTGCCCGATCGACCAGTAGCTCTTGAGCATTTCCTGGTTGGCGGCGGTGACGGCTCGCCGGTGGCCTGTGGCGATGTGGGTGGAGACACGGTCGAGGAGGTCTGGGTACCAGTCGGGAAGCGAGGATCGGGCCGGGGCGCTCTCGAAGCGCGGGGTCTTGTCGTTCATGGGAAGAGGCTTTCGCGGGAGGTGCGCGCGACACGAAGGCCTTTGCGGGGCATCGCGGGGCAGATGCCGGCGTTTCGGACGCAGATCCGGGGATGGGGCGGGGCAGGCTGGGGCAGATCGGGGCAGATCGTCGGAGTGCCTGCGAAGATGGCCGCATGATCACGCCTGAGTTGTTGGTTGCGGCGCCGAAGGTGCTTTTGCATGATCACCTGGATGGTGGGTTGCGGCCGGAGACGGTGCTCGAGTTGGCGTTGGAGATCGGGCATCCGTTGCCGCGGACGGATGCGGCCGAGTTGGGGGCGTGGTTCGTGGAGTCGGCGGACTCCGGGTCGTTGGAGCGGTATCTGGAGACGTTCGACCACACCGTCGCGGTGATGCAGACCGCCGAGGCGATCAAGCGGGTGGCCAGTGAGTGCGTGCAGGATCTCGCGGCGGACGGGGTGGTGTACGCCGAGATCCGCTACGCGCCCGAGCAGCACCTGAACCGGGGGTTGTCGCTCGAGCAGGTCGTGGACGCCGTCCGCGAAGGGTTCGAGCACGGGATGGCGACAGCCCAGAAGCCGATCGTGGCGCGGCAGTTGCTGACCGCGATGCGGCACAAGGCGCGGTCGATGGAGATCGCCGAGCTGGCGGTCGCCTACCGCGACGCCGGCGTGGTCGGGTTCGACATCGCCGGCGCCGAGGCGGGCTTCCCGCCGACCCGGCACCTGGACGCGTTCGAGTACCTGCAGCGCGAGAACGCGCACTTCACCATCCACGCCGGCGAGGCGTTCGGCCTGCCGTCGATCTGGCAGGCGATCCAGTGGTGCGGCGCGGACCGCCTCGGGCACGGCGTCCGGATCATCGACGACATCAGCCGCGTCGGCGACAAGGTCGAGCTCGGGCGGCTGGCGGCGTACGTCCGGGACCGCCGGATCCCGCTGGAGATGTGCCCGAGCTCGAACCTGCAGACCGGCGCGGCCGAGTCGATCGCCGACCACCCGATCGGCCTGCTCGCCGAGCTCCGCTTCCGGGTCACGGTCAACACCGACAACCGGCTGATGAGCGGTACGTCGATGAGTCGCGAGCTCGCCCTGCTGGCCGAGGCGTTCGGCTACGGCCTGCACGACTTCCGCTGGTTCGCGATCAACGCGATGAAGTCCGCCTTCATCCCGTTCGACGAACGACTCGCGTTGATCGACGACGTCATCAAGCCCTGGTACGCCTCACACTGACCGCTGGTACGTCCGGAACGCGCGCGTCGACAGCCAGCCGACGATCAGCGTGAAGGCCAGCAGATAGCCGCAGTGCCGCCAGACCGACGACCAGTCCGGCGAGGCGGCCAGCGCCTGGCGGGCGGCGATCGTGGCCCAGTCGACCGGGTTGAAGCGGGCCGCGACGTTCACCCAGTGCGGGGCCACCGTCGGGTCGATCATGATCGACGACATGAACGTCAACGGCAGCGAGACGAACTGCGAGATGCCGATCAGCGCCTCCTGCTGCCGGGTGAGCAGCGCGACCGCGTTCGACAGCGAGCCGAACGCCAGGCCGACCAGCACCGACGCGACGACCGTGACCGCGTAGCCGGCGATCCCGCCGTCGTACCGCGCGCCGGCCGCGATCCCGATCGCGAACACCAGGACGGTCTGGATCAACGTGGTCGACGCGTTGCTGAGCAGCTGCCCCGCCATCAACCCGCCGCGGCTGACCGGCGACGCGAGCATCCGGTCCATCACGCCGCGCTCCATGTCCTGGACGAACGACGTACCGCTCCAGCCGCTCGTCATCAGCGCCGTCATCATCACGATCCCCGGCGTCAGGAACGCGATGTACGACGAGTCGCCGAACCCCGGGATCCGTACGACGCCCTGGAACAGCTGCCCGAACAACAGCAACCAGATCGCGGGCTGCACCAACGTGAACGCGATCAGCGCCGGCTGCCGGTACGACGCCCGCGTCCACCGGCCGAGGATGAGTCCCGTGTGCGCGATCATGCCGCCGCCTCCTCTGCCACCCGGAACGACCGGCCGGTGTGCTGCAGGTACACGTCGTCCAGCGACGGCCGCGACACCGTCACCGCGACGACCGGGATCGCCTTGTCCTCGAGAACGCCGAGAACAGCCGGTACTGCGGTCGCACCCCGGTCGACGCGGGCGCGCAGAGTGTTGCCTTCGACAACGATCTCGCCGATACCGGACAGCTTCCGGAGCAGCTCGCGGACCGACCCGTCGGTATCCGGATCGACCAGCTCCACCTGCACCGAGTCGCCCCGCAGCTCGGCTTTCAACGCCTCCGGGGTGCCCTCGGCAACGATCCGCCCGTGGTCGACGATCGCGAGCTGCCCCGCCAGCCGGTCCGCCTCCTCCAGGTAGTGCGTGGTGAGCAGCACGGTCAGGCCTTCGCCATCAGACAACCGCAGTACTTCGCTCCACAGATCGGCGCGCGCCTCCGGGTCGAGGCCGGTGGTCGGCTCGTCCAGGAACAGCACCTTCGGCCGGTGCACCAGTCCGAGCGCGACGTCGAGCTTGCGCTGCATGCCGCCGGAGTACGTCCGCACCGGGCGGTCGCCGTGCTCGGCGAGGCCGAAACGGCCCAGCAGTTCCTTCGCGCGGTGGACCGCGTCCTGCCGCGACAGGCCGAAGATCCGGCCGCTGAGCACGAGGTTCTCCAGGCCGGTGGCCATCGGGTCCGAGCTGGACTTCTGCGGGACGTAGCCGATTGCGTGCCGGACCTGGTCCTGTTCACGCGTGACGTCGTACCCGGCGACCCGCGCGCTGCCCGAGTCGGCCCGGGACAGCGTCGTGAGGATCTTGACGGTGGTGGACTTGCCGGCGCCGTTCGGCCCGAGCAGGCCGAGCACGACGCCTTCCGGCACGCTGACGGTGAGACCGTCGAGGGCGCGCAGTGGTGGTTTCTTCCGGCCGGCCGGGTACGTCTTGACCAGGTCGACCGCTTCGACGGCATGCGTAGCCATCAGATGACTCCCTTGTGTGGACGGGAGCCGGTCGTCGCCTGGCTATCCTGATGGTTGCGCCTTGGGTGCCAGGTCTTCGGACCGACTCGAGGAACCGCGGCCCTCGACCCTGGTGTTGCCGCACCGTTGGGTCGGGGGCCGTCTCTTTATTGCGCTTCCGGCGGGATCGCCCGCATCCAGGCGAACTCCTGCCCGAAGTACTTCACCGGATCCCGCAACTGCTCGGTCGGGCTGATGCCCTCCTCCAGGTAGAGCTTCCAGGCCTGCCGCCAGAACGCGCTGCCGCCGAGGGTGTCGGTGCGGATCTGCTCGGCGAGTCCATGGACGTACGCCGACTCCGCCTGGAGCAGCGCCAACCGGAACTCGGACTCGATCCAGAACAGCTGCGGGAACTCGATCGCGGCCATCCGCTCGTGCACCGCGTGCAGCTCCGCGATTTCCGCGTCGACCGCCGCGAGCCGCTGCTCGAGCAGCTCGACGGCCCGGTCCGGCGGCAGCCCGGGCAGATACGCGAGGCCGGCCTCCAACGGGTGGAACTCCCGCGACGGCGTACCGATCAGCTCGGACAGCCAGTCGGTGAACTCGTCGCGGCCGGCCTCGGTGATCCGGTACACGGTCCGCTCCGGCCGGTTGCCCTCGCGGACCGTTTCCTGCGCCTCGATGAAGCCGTGCTTCTCCAGGCTGGAGACGACCGAGTAGAGCGACCCGTAGTTCACCTTGATGCTCTGGTCCTTGCCGCGGGCGCGAAGCATCGTCGAGATCTCGTACGGATGCATCGGCCGCTCGCCGAGACTCCCGAGCACGGCGAACGCCAGCGGGTTCCCGACTTTGCGCCTGGCCACGGGACCTCCTCGATCTCGATTACTCGAAATCGAGTATTAGCTCACGGGTATCCGATGTCAAGTATTCAGCCAGGCCAGTGCCCGGGCGCCGAGCCCGCGCACCCGGAGCGCCGCCAGCGCCCGGTACGACGGCTCCTCGACGTACTTCGTCAACAGCCAGGCGAGCGCGGTCACGCCGGTCACCGCGCCGGCGATCTGCAGCAGCCGCCCGGCGCCGAGCTCCATCAGGCGGTAGGCGATCAGGTACCCGAGCACCTGGTTCAGCAGGTACAGCCCGAACGAGATCCGCGCCAGGAACTGGATCGGCCGCCGGAACCGGGCGAACACCGTCCAGTCCGGACCACGGGCCGCGAGCGCGACGAACACGAGCAGTACGCCGATCCCGAGCGCCGAGGGCAGATCCAGGGTGTGCGCGTACTGCGCGTAGACGGTCGCCGCGAGCAGCGCGGAAAGGTGCAGTACGCCGATCCGGCGCTGCGCCCAGAGCCACACGGCGATGCCGATCGCGAACAGCTGGAGCCGGTGCAGGCCGAGGCCGTTCCAGGTCTGCTGCACCCAGACAGGGCTGTGGCCGATCCGGTCGTGCCACTGGAGGATCACCGGGGCAACGATCATGATCCACAGCCCCGTGGTGATCCGCTGCCCGAAGCCGCGCGGCCAGAGCAGCGCCGCGGCGCCGAAGGCCATCAGTTGCAGCGGCAGCGTCCAGTACGAGCCGTCGATGAGCTGTACGCCGCGGTCGAACGAGGCGGCGAGCGTCAGGTTGGCCCAGAGGTCCCGCCCGGTCGGCAGGATCCAGTTGTTCGGCCCGAGCAGGATCAGCGCCGTGTACGTGACCAGCACCGCGACCAGGTACGGCGGGAGTACGCGGCAGACGCGGCGCCACAGCCAGCGCCAGGTGGAACCCTTCCGCACGGTCACGCAGACGAAGTACGCGCTGATCACCAGCAGGATGCTGGCCCCGACCTGGAACGGGTACCGCCCGAGCGGCTCGCCGAGCTCAGGGTGCAGGAACGGACCCATGTACGTCGTGTGCGTGAACATCACCGCGAACACCGCCAGGACACGCACCACGTCCCAGCTCAACCTGCGTGCGGTCCTGCCCGGGGGCCGGTCCGGCGTCGTCAAACCCACTCCATCTACGTCGCTGTTACCCCCCTGTGACCTTAGCCAGACGTCGGGGTGGCAATGCAAATCGTGTGGGCGGCGTCACGCTCCGAATCAGAGAGCCTTGACCCAGCGCGACCACTCGGGCTGCGGTGCGTAGCCCGCGGTGGACCAGACCCGGTGCGCCTGGTCGTTGTCGTCCAGGACCATCGCGTCCGCGCGCGTCCCGCCGTACGAGGCGAACTTGGCCTCGGCGCGTGCGACCAGCTCCCGGCCGATGCCCTGGCGGCGATGCGTCGGGGCGACCGCGAGGCGGTAGAGGTGGCAGCGCCAGCCGTCCCAGCCCACGATGATCGAGCCGACGACGCTTTCGTTGTCGACGGCAAGGATCAGCGCCTCGGGGTCTCGGGCGACCAGCCGCCGGACGGCGTCGGCGGAGTCCGGCGGGCGGTGCGAGTCCTCGGCGGCGGTGGCCCAGAACGCCAGGACGGCGTCCGCGTCGGCGGCCGTCGCGTTGCGGTAGGCAATCATCAGCCGGCGGTCCGGAAGGTACGGCGGTAGTCCTGTGGCGGCACGCCCACCACTCTACGGAAGTGGTGCCGGAGCAGGGCGGCGGTACCGAACCCCGACTCGGCGGCGATCTGCTCGATGCCCATCCGGGTCTGCTCGAGCAGGGTGCGAGCGCGCAGGACGCGCTGGGTGGTGACCCATTTCAGCGGCGTCGTACCGGTCTCGGCGACGAACCGGCGGGCGAACGTGCGCTCGGACATCTGGGCGCGCCGGGCCAGCGCGGGCACGGTGTGGTCGATCGTGAGGTTGTCGAGCATCCAGTTGAGCACCGGCTGCAGGCTCTCCCCGGAGGATTCCGGCACCGGCACCTCGACGTACTGCCGCTGGCCGCCGTCGCGCTGCGGCGGGACCACCATCCGGCGGGCGATTCGGGTCGCGACCGCGCTGCCCAGCTCGCGCCGGACCAGGTGCAGGCAGGCGTCGATCCCGGCCGCCGTGCCGGCGCTGGTGATGATGTTGCCGTCGTCGACGAACAGCACGTCCGGGTCGATCTTCGCGGTCGGGAACTGCGCGGTGAACTTGTCGATGTAGCGCCAGTGCGTCGTGCACGGCCGGCCGTCGAGCAACCCGGCGGCGCCGAGTACGAAGGCGCCCGAGCAGACCGTGAGCAGGATCGCGCCGCGGGCCTCGGCCTTCCGCAGGGCGTCCAGGATGCGTTCGTCGTACGCGTGCCGCCAGGTGGTGGCGGGGATGCCGATCAGGTCGGCGTCCTCGAGTTCCTCCAGGCCGTACGGCGCGACCACCTGGGAGTGCGTGCTGGTCTCCATCGGGACGCCGGGCGTGGTCGAACACACCTTGAAGTCGAACGGCGGCACTCCGTCGTCGGTGCGGTCCAGGCCGAACACCTCGGCCAGGACCCCGAACTCGAACAGGGCGACGTCCTCCATCAGGACGACGGCGATCTTCGACAGCATGGCAGAATCTTATCGGACTATGTCAATGGTGCCACTGGTGGCAGGATCTAATACCTAGAATCATTACTGCCATGACCGGATACATCGTTCTCGTAGTACTCGTGCTGGCCGTGATCGCGGCACTGGAGATCAGCAACAGGCGCCACTCGACCGGTCCGGAGGCCGGACCGCGGGGCACCTGGGTCGCCGACGACCGTGACCTGGCCCGGACCAAGCTCGACCTGCTCGCGCTCGGCGCGGCGGCCAAGCCCTTCCACCACAAGCCCGCGACGACCCCCGGGACCGTGCGCACCATCCGCACCGCCCGCCTGCACCACGGCCGTCACGCGGCCTGACGTCGCCAGCCGGGGGCGGTCGCGTTCGTGACCGCCCGCAGTGCGCCTTCGACCGGGCCGTAGCTGCAGCTGTTCAGCCAGAGGTGGCTCAGTGCCACCTGGACCGCGAAGATCGCGAGCGCGAAGCCCACGGTCTCCAGCGGCGACACCTGCCCCGCCAGCCCGAAGCCGGCGCCGGTGAAGATCAGCATGTTCGCCACCGACTGCCCGAGGTAGTTCGACAGGGCCATCCGCCCGGCCGGCGCCAGCAGCCGCCGCAGGTCCTCGCCCCGCTCGCTGTGCATGAACCGCAGCAGCGTGGCGACGTACGCGGCCGTGAGGAACGGTGCGGTGAGCACGCTGATCAGCACCGCGTCGGTGTGGCCGTTGCCGCCGACGGTCGCGTAGTACATGCCACCGGTGATGCCGATGGTGAAGCCGATCAGCTGGATGAGGCGCAGTACCGCCTCGTTGCCGGAGAGGTTCTGGAGCAGGCGGCGGCGTCCGACGACCATGCCGACGAGGAACGCGGCCAGCGTGGTCGGGCCCTGCACGGTCAGCAGCGACAGGCCGTACGTCGGCAGCGAACGGATGTGCTCGTCGACGGCGCCGCTGAACGAGCCGGCCATGTTGGCGGTGGTCTCCTGTGCCGCGGCCACTGCGGTGGTCGGGTCGATGAACTGGGAGCTGTCGACGAAGAGCGCCGCGGCCGCCAGTGTGACGAACAGGTACGCGTAGATCGCTGCCGCGACGATGAGCGCCGTACGGTCCTTCACCCGGCGCATGGCGAGCAGGACCAGGCCGATGATCGCGTAGACGCTCAGGATGTCGCCGGTGATCAGGAAGATCCCGTGCAGTACGCCGAGCACGAACAGGCCGCCCAGCCGCCGCAGCATCCGCGGCTTGAACGCGGCGCCGGCCCGCTGCGCCGCCTCCAGTTGCAGCTGGAAGCTGTACCCGAAGAGGAACGAGAACAGCAGGTAGAACTTCATGTCGACGAACGCCGACGACACCCAGTGGACCCCGTGGTCGAGCCAGGAGTCGTACGCCGGATCCTGCGCGAGGTGGATCGGGAACCCGGAGGCGGCGAAGGTGATGTTGACGATCAAGATGCCCAGCAGGGCGAAACCACGCAGCGCGTCGATGTCCTGAATGCGCGTCCGTTCCAGTACCTGGCCCATGCCGACCAGCACACCAGGGCACCGCTGCGCGCACAGTCGCGCTGGATCCTCCGTGCGGGTGGAGTTACCTCTACCCTCGACCCGTGACGGACTACCGGGAAGTGAATCGGGCCAACTGGGACGAGCGGGTGCCGGCGCACGTGGCGTCGCCCGGCTACCGCGTCGAGCAGTTCGCGGCGGACCCGTCGTACCTGAGTCAGGTGGTGCGGTTCGACCTGCCGCGGCTCGGGGATGTCAGTGGACTGCGTGGTGTGCATCTGCAGTGCCACATCGGCACCGACACGGTGTCGCTCGCCCGGCTCGGTGCGCGGATGAGCGCGCTGGACTTCTCGGAGCCGGCGATCGAGCAGGCGCGCTCGCTGGCGGAGCGGCTCGGGCTGCCGGTGGACTTCCACGTGTCCGATGTGTACGACGCGGTGGAGGTGCTGGGCGCGGCGTCGTACGACCTCGTCTACACCGGGATCGGGGCGCTGTGCTGGCTGCCGGACATCGAGCGCTGGGCCGCGGTGGTCGCCGGGTTGCTCCGGCCGGGCGGGCGGCTCTTCATCCGGGAGGGCCACCCGATGCTGTGGGCGCTCGAGGCCGGGCCGACGCACGCGCAGGTGCAGTACCCGTACTTCGAGACCGCCGAGCCGACGGTGTTCGACGAGGGCGGCACGTACGTCGACACCGACGCCGAGTTCACCACCACGCTCACGCACGAGTGGAACCACGGCCTCGGCGAGATCATCACGGCCGTCCAGCGGGCCGGTCTGGTGTTCGACTCACTGACCGAACACGACAGCGCACCGTGGAACGGCCTCCCCGGCCTGATGACCGAGGACGCCGACGGCGAGTGGCGCCTGACGGACAACCCGCACCGCCTGGCCGCCACCTATACCCTCCAGGCGCACAAACCCGCTCAGTGAGACCGGCGCTGCTGCACCTTCTGGACCGCCTGCTTGATCTTCTGCTGGTTCTCCGGCTTGCTCAACTCCCGCTGCGCCACCTGCACCAACTTGGCCACCACAGCACCCTTGAGCATCGTCTTCACAAACCCCATCAGGGCCTCCTCTTTCTCTCCACCGAACCTACCGCCCACCCACAACCCCTGCCATGGGTGATTCTCCGGAACTGTCCCTGGCATCAGGCACACTAGGTACGTGCCCGAATTACCCGAAGTTGAGTCGTTGGCCGCGTTTCTGCGCGAGCGGGCGGTTGGGCATGCGTTTGTGCGGGCTGATGTCACGGCGATCAGTGCGTTGAAGACGTACGATCCGCCGATTTCGGCGATGGTCGGGTTGTTGATCGAGGACGTGCGGCGGCACGGGAAGTTCCTGGACATCTCGGCGCAGGGGGTGCACCTGGTGATTCACCTGGCGCGCGCCGGGTGGCTGCGGTGGAAGGAAGAGCAGTCGACGGGGCTCGTGCGGCCGGGGAAGGGGCCGATCGCGCTCCGGACTGTGCTCGACGACGGGTCGGGGTTCGACCTGACCGAGGCCGGCACGCAGAAGAAGCTCGCGGTGTACGTCGTCCGCGACGTCGCCGAGGTGCCGGGGATCGCGCGGCTCGGGCCGGATCCGTTCACGCTGTCGCTGGAGGACTTCGCCGAGATCCTGAAACGCGAGGGCCGGGTCCAGCTCAAGGGCGTCCTGCGCAACCAGTCGGTGATCGCCGGCATCGGCAACGCGTACTCCGACGAGATCCTGCACGTCGCGAAGATGAGCCCGTTCAAACCGGCGTCGAACCTCTCCGAGGACGAGCTCGAGACGCTGTACGACGCGATGCGCGAAACCCTCCAGGACGCGGTCGACCGCTCCGCCGGTCTCGCCGTCCAGGACCTCAAGTCGGAGAAGAAGTCCGGCCTCCGGGTGCACGGCCGCAAGGGCCAGAAGTGCCCGGTCTGTGGCGACATCGTCCGCGAGGTCAGCTTCGCCGACTCCTCCCTCCAGTACTGCGCCACCTGCCAGACCGGCGGCAAACCCCTGGCCGACCGAAGACTGTCGAAGCTCCTCAAATAAGTCCACACGCCTCAGAGTTGGACGACGTACGGTGAGGAGGCTGAGCGGCGGCCTGCGTCCAGGCGGGCGCGGAGTTCGCGCGGGCCGGCGGGGCCGGCTAGGCGGGTGACCCAGCCGGTCGAGCGCCCAGGGTCGAGGCCGTCGAAGGTCCAGGCTTGTTCGCTCGCGGACCAGCCCGGCGGCAGCGGGAGTTCGACGTCGCCGCGGGCCGGCGTACGGCCGAAGTTCGTCACCACGACGGTGAGCTCGTCCCGGCCCGGGTGGAGTGACGCGAGCACCGTCCCGACCGGCGCGACGAGAACCCGCCGTACGCCGGCCGGCACCGCCAGCGGGACGACCTGCCGTTCCGGTACCGGGAACGGCCCGATCGTGGTCCGGGTCAGCTCGTGGCCCGTGACGCCGTACCGGCGGCCGGCGAGGCGGATGGTGTGCCGGCTGTCCGGCTCGACCATGCCGACGAACCGGATGCCGACGTCCGCCGCCCGCCGCGCGACCAGATGCGCCTTCGGACCGGTCGGGGTCAGGTCCCAGACGCCGTCGGCGTTCGCGGTGACGGTGTCCGGCGGGACGATCCGCAGCTTGCCGGTCAGCGCGACGCGCACCACCGGCGGCTCACCGGCCGCGGGCAGCCGGACGACCAGGTCGTCGCCGTCCCGGCGCCAGGTCAGCGCCTTGCCGGTGTGGTCCTCGACGACATGTCGCGGGGTCGTGGCCAGACCCGGGAGCCGTACTTCGTGGTCGGGTGGACGGCGTGCGATCCGGAGCAGCAGGAGCTCGCGACTCCGCAGGATCGCCTCACCCCACGGTTGCGGTTCGAACTCCCCCGGGATCCCCTGAATCAGCGCCACCGCAGCCTCCTTCGAGCCACAGTCCGAGATCCGCCGCCCGGTGTCAACGCGTTATCCGCACTCCGGGCAACCGCCTTCCCGCACCGGCCACCGCGCGACCGCGATCGCAGGTCTGCCATGCTGGGGCGCATGTTCCGGAACCAGGAGATTCCTTCGGTCGTGGTGGCCGAGCTTGACGACGAGCTGCTGGCGGAGGCGTTCGTGCTCGACGTGCGCGAGCCGGACGAGTGGGACCGTGGGCACATCGAGGGCGCCACGCACATCCCGCTCGGCGAGCTGCAGGAGCGGGTCGGCGAGGTGCCGCTGGACCAGAAGGTGCTCTGCGTCTGCGCGGTCGGCGGCCGCTCCGGCATGGCGACGCAGTTCCTGAACCAGCTCGGCCGCGAGGCGATCAACCTCGACGGCGGCATGCACGCCTGGCAGACCTCCGGTCGCCCGGTCGCCACCAACTAACGGATCGAGAAGAAAACCTTCCACACGGTGACCGCAGGCGTTACTTTGTCACCGGTCGGTTGACCGGCGTACACCTGCGGCTCACGGGGCGGTCGCGCGCGCGGCGTCGGATGACCGCGTCCGTCCACCGTGGGGAGGCTCCTGTGTCGCTCATCCGTCCCTTGACCACAGCGATCGGCGTGGGTGGCCTGCTCGCCGGCGTCCTCGTCCATCCGGCATCCGCCCACCCGGCCTTTGCCCGTACGACGACCAGCACGACGACCGCGGGCATCGCGGACGCCGCGATCGCCGAGCACGGCGTACTGACGTCCCGTGTCGACAGCCCGGTCGCACCCGGCGTGAACTACACGTCGTTCGAGCGCCTCGACCCGAAGGGCTGGCAGCGCGGCGACATCCTGGACACCGACCTCGACCGGCGCGGCGTGACCGTCGACCTGGTCAACACCGGCAAGGTGTCCGGCGGCCAGCCGCTCAGCCAGCAGCTCGCCCGCAAGGGCGCGATCGCCGGCGTGAACGGCGACTTCTTCGACATCAACGACACCACCGCGCCGATCGGCGTCGGCGTCGAGTCGGGCAAGCTGCTCAACGCACCGGCCGGCGGCCACAACGACACCGCGGTGATCGGCAAGGACGGCCTCGGCCGGATCGCCCAGGTGTTCCTGCAGGGTACGGCGACCGACGACGACGCCACCGAACTCGCCCTGACCAACCTGAACTCGCCGGCCGTCAGCAGCGGCGGGATCGGGCTCTACACCCCGGAGTGGGGCGATGCGGCCCGGACCCGGACCGTGGACGGCCTGCCGACCGTACGCGAGGTGATCCTTCGCGACGGTGTGGTCGTCTCCTCCGCAACCACTCCGGCCACCACTCCGCTCGCGGCCGGCGAGCAGGCGCTGATCGGCCGCGAGGCCAGCGCCGCCGCCCTGGCCGCGTTCGAGGTCGGCGACAAGGTCGACGTCGCGTACGGCCTGCGCCCGGACGCCGCCGACGTGGCCGCCGGGATCAGCGGCAACTACCAGCTCGCGAAGGACGGCCAGGTCCCGGCCAGTGTGCCGGACGCCGACCTCGCGCCGCGGACCGCGATCGGGTTCGACGCCGACGGCAGCCGGATGATCCTGCTGACTGTCGACGGCCGGGCGACCGGTTCCCGAGGCCTGTCGCTGAAGGAAATGGGTCAGCTGATGGTCAGCCTCGGCGCCGACGACGCGCTGAACCTGGACGGCGGCGGCTCCTCGACGATGCTCGCCCGGACGCCGGGCAAGGCCGGACCGGAGGTCGTCAACGACCCGTCCGACGGCGGCGAGCGGGTGATCCCGAACGGACTCGGCCTGCTGCCGGTGAAGGGCAGCGGCCGGCTCGACGGCTTCCGCATCGAGTCCACCGGCACCTCCGCGGCGGACCCGGACACCGACATCTCCCGCAGCTCCCGCGTCCTCACCGGCCTCAGCCGGGTCCTCAGCGCGACCGGGTACGACGAAACGTACGCCCCCGCGACCGGTACGCCGTACTGGTACGCCGGCAGCAACGCCCGCGTCGACCAGGACGGCGTGGTCACCGGCCGCCGCGCGGGTGACGTGATCGTCACGGCCGCGCGCGGTACGGCGATCGGAAGGTTCCCGATGACAGTCCTCGGTACGCCGACCCGCCTCGCGCCCTCGACCCGCCAGGTGTCGCTCGCCGACTCCGCCGCCAAGGGCTTCTTCGAGATCAACGGGTACGACGCCGACGGGTTCTCCACCTGGGTCGAGCCGCGCGACGTCAAGCTCGCCTACGACCCGGCCCTCGTCAAGGTTGTTGCGAAGGGCAACGGCTTCGAGGTCAACGCGCTGAGCGACGACGCGGTGTCGGCCGTGGTGACCGCGACCGTCGGCACGCTGAGCACGCAGCTCAGCGTCACGTCCGGCCTGGCCAGCACGGTCGTCGACGAGGTCGACGACCTCACCAAGTGGGCGGCGAACGCGGTACCCGCCGGTGCGGCCACGGCGTCGCGCTCCGCCGCGGAAGGACACGACGGTGGGCAGGCGATCGCGCTCGACTACTCGCTGACCGGCAGCACGGCCACGCGGGCGGCGTACCTCTCGCAGACTCCGCAGCAGACGTTGCCCGGGCAGCCGCAGAAGCTCGGCGCCTGGGTGTACGGCGACGGCAAGGGCGCCTGGCTGCGGGCGAACGCGTACACCGCGAACGGCGGGTCGCCGCAGACGCTCAACCTCGCCGCGAAGGTCGACTGGACGGGCTGGAAGTACGTCGAGGCGGACATCCCGGCCGGGCTGGCGATGCCGTTGCGGTTCTGGCGGATCTACGTCGTGGAGACCTCGCCGACCCGGCAGTACTCGGGCCGGATCGTCATCGACGACCTGACGATCCGCAGCGCGCCGCCGGTGACGATGGACCCGCCGGCGAAGGTGGTCGACCCGATGGTGGTCACCGACGGCGCCGTGACGACGAGCGGCCGCTGGCGGTTCGCGGTGCTGTCGGACGCGCAGTTCACCGCCGACGCCCCGAACTCGGACCTCGTGCAGCAGGCCCGCCGGACGATCCGCGAGGCGCTCGCGCAGCACCCGGACTTCCTGGTGATCAACGGCGACTTCGTCGACCGCGCGTTCGGGCCGGACATCGCGCTGGCGAAGCAGATCCTCGACGAGGAGGTCGGCGGGAAGGTCCCGCTGCACTACGTCCCGGGCAACCACGAGACGTACGGCCCGGGCGACCTGTCCGAGTGGAAGAAGGTCTTCGGCGACGCGACCAGCACCTTCGACCACAAGGGCACCCGGTTCGTGCTGCGGGACTCGTCGCTCGGATCGTTGCGGGCCGGCGGGTTCGAGCAGATCCTCGACCTGCGCAAGCAGCTCGACGACGCGGCGCGGAACAAGGACATCCGGAACGTCGTGGTGATGGCGCACCACCCGATCGACGACCCGTCGCCGACGCAGAACTCGCAGCTGGGCGACCGCAAGGAAGCGGCGATGGTCGTGAAGTGGCTCGCCGACTTCCGGAAGGCGACCGGCAAGGGCGCCGCCTACATGGCGGCCCACGCGGGCACGTTCGCCGCGACCCGCACCGACGGTGTGCTGCTGCCGCTCACCGGCAACTCGGGCAAGGGCCCGGCCGCCGCACCGGGCGAGGGCGGCTTCACCGGCTGGGCGCTGGTCGGAATCGCCACCTCGGCCAGCCCCTCGTCCCGGCCGTGGTTCCAGCTCGAAATGCGCCCGCACGTCGACTCGCTCGAGCTGACCGCACCGGCGACCCTGCGGCGCGGTCAGACCGCGCCGGCCTCCGCCACGGTCGTGCAGGACGGTCGGCGGGTTCCGGTGTCGTTCCCGGTGTCTGCCGACTGGTGGGGCTCGACGACGATGCACATCGGCCCGGCGAGCACGGCGCCGTTCTGGACGGTTGCGTCGTACGACCCGGCCACCGGTCAGCTGACCGCACTCCGGGCCGGTACTGCGGAGCTCGGGGTCACGGTCAACGGTGTCTCCAAGAGCAGCACGGTGCAGGTGGATTGGTAGCGTCTGCCGGGTGACAGACGTGGTGGTACCGCAGCGACTGCGGGACGGGGACCGGGTCGCTGTGGTGGCACCGTCGGGCCGGGTGGACGCTACGCGGCTTGCGACCGGCCTGGAGCACCTGCGGTCGTGGGGGCTCCAGGTCGACGTGATGCCGTCGGTGCTCGCCGGGCACGAGCGGTTCAAGTACCTGGCCGCTGAGGACAAGGCGCGCGCCGAGGACCTGCGGGCCGCGTGGCTGGATCCGCAGTACGCCGCGGTGTTCTGTGCGCGGGGCGGGTACGGCGTGCAGCGGATGCTCGAGTACGTCGACCTGGACGAGCTGGTCGCCGTACCGAAGTGGTTCGTCGGGTTCAGCGACATCACGGCGTTGCACGAGCCGCTGAACGCACGTGGTCTGGTGACTCTGCACGGTCCGATGGCTGCCGCGGTCGAGCAGTTGAACGACACCGTGGGGCGTGAGCGGCTGCGGGCGCTTCTGTTCGAGCCGGAGACCGTCACGGACCTGCTGGCGCCGCATGGTGCCCGCACCGTTGTCGGCGGTGTGGCCGAGGGCGTGTTGCGCGGCGGCAACCTGGCGTTGCTGGCGGCAAGCATCGGTACGCCGACGTACGCCGCGCCGGCTGGTGTCGTCGTACTCGAGGAGGTCAACGAGGAGGCGTACCAGGCGGACCGCCTGCTCACTCAGCTGTTGCGCGCCGGGTGGTTCGAGCAGGTGACCGGGCTGGTCATCGGTGACTTCAGCGAGGGCGGTGCCGGCCTCGACGACACCATCCGCGAGCGGCTCGAACCGCTCGGCGTACCGATGGTGGAGGGTGCGGCGATCGGGCACGAGGCGTTGAACCTCGCCGTACCGCTGGGACTGCCGGTGCGGCTGGACGCGACCGCCGCGACGCTCACCCCAGGTGGTCTCGCAGGAAGCTGAAGGCCTGCGGGTACGCGTCCAGGCGGTTCGTGAGCTTGGCCAGGCCGTGGCCCTCGTCCGGGTAGACCAGCAGCTCGCACGGTACGCCGCGCTTCGTCAGGGCGTCCGTGATCTGCTCCGCCTCCGACAACGGCACCCGGGGGTCGTTGGCGCCGTGGATGACGAACAGCGGCGCCCGGATGTCGTCCACGCGGCTGAGCGGGCTCGCCGACGCAAGGAACTCCCGGTCGGTGGCCAGATAGCCGTACTCGCGCTCGCGCATCGCCCGCCGGTAGTCCGACGTGTTCTCCAGGAACGTCACCAGTGACGCGATGCCGACGATGTCCACACCGGCCGCCCACAGGTCGGGCTGGAACGCGACACCGGCCAGCACCATGTAGCCGCCGTACGAACCGCCCCACAGCGCCGCACGCTGCGGGTCACCACCGATGGTGGGCAGCCACGCGTTGATCGCGGCCAGGTCCTTCACCGAGTCCAGCCGCAGCTGCCGGTCGTCGAGCGAGTACCAGCGCTTGCCGTAGCCGGCCGAGCCGCGGACGTTCGGTACGACGACCGTGTGGCCCTCGGCGGCCAGCGCCGAGATGATCGGGCTCCAGACCCGCAGCGCGGCCGCTTCCGGGCCGCCGTGCACGTGAACCACCGTCGAGCCCAGATCCGGACCGGTCGGGCGGAACACGAACACCGGCACCTGCTCGCCGTCGAACGACGGAACGCGCAGGCTCTCCGGGTGCTCCAGCTCGGCCGGTACCTCCACCGGCCGCACCGCCGTCAGCTCACCACCCGGCACGTACCGGTACACGGTCGGCGGGACGACCGGCGAGTTGTAGGTGATCGCCGCGAACGACCCGTCCGCCGACCAGACAGGGTTGGGGGTCGCGTAGCTCAGGCCCGCACAGCCGCCGGCGGGCAGGTCGAGCGGCGCGATCGGCGTACCGTCCTCCAGCCGGTGCAACGCCAGCGAGACCTCGCCGTCCTCGAGTACGCCGACCAGCAGGTGCTCGCCGTCGGGTGACGGCCAGCCGGCGAGGTCGCGGGCGTCATCAACCAGCACGTCGCTCCACGTCCCGTCGGCCAGGTCGTAGCGGCGGAGCGCCATCCGGTCGCGGTCGGCGTTGCTGGACACGAGGAACGCGGAAGAGTCCGGCAGCCAGGCGACCGGGCCCTGGTCGTTGTGCGCGTCCTCGGCGGTGAGCTCGGTGACTGTCCGACTCGAGGTCTCGACCAGCAGAAGCTGCATCGAGTTCGCGGGGCTGCTCGCCTTCGAGAGGACGACCCACTTGTCGTCCGGGGAGGCGTCAACGGCCATCACCCAGCCGCCGCCGTCGTACAGCACGGTCTCGCGGCCGGTGGCCAGGTCGCGCGTGACCAGGTCGAAGTCGACGCCGTTGCGGCGGTTCGTGGTGTAGAGCACGCGCCCGGTCCGGGCCGCGACCAGGCGATGGATGTACTCCGTGTCGTGCACCAGCGGGGTCAGCGCCGGGAGGCCGGGCTCGCTCAGATCGAGCAGCGAGAGCTGGCCACGTTCGTTCCCCCCGGTGTCGTGCTCGACGACGACGTGACTGCTACCTGGGACGAACTGCGCGCCGTGACAGGTGTCGCCGAGATCGGTGAGCGCACGCCAGCTCCCATCCGGCGCCACCTCGTTGACCTGCCGGATCCCGGTGCCGTCGTACAGCACCAACATCCGCCCGTCGTCGTCGATATCGAGCGCCATCGTCGTGGGCAGAGAAAACAACGTCGTCAGCAGCACCCCGTCATCCTCCCACGGGACAGGGCGACCGGGATAAGCGGAACAGACGAAGGAGAGATGGTTATTCAGGCACGTTGAGCTGGGTCGCATGAAAGCGAAAAAGAAAAAGGAGAGGGATTTGGAGACGTGGCTGCTACCGCCAACCCGCCCCAGCTGCAGGGCATGCTCGCCGAGTCGTGCACAAGGGTTCCGGGCCGGTTCGCCGAGTCGTGGAACATGGCTGGCCCTGCACTGCCAGAATCCACGACTCGACGAACCCCGAGCGTCGGTCAACTACTGCTTCGACGTCGGCGCAATTCCAAATCTTCTCTTCTTTGGGTTTCTCTGATCTCTTATTACCGCCACCGTCCTGCTGGTCAGCGGTCGCCGTGCCAGGAGTGCCAGAGGGCGGCGTAGGCGCCTTGGGCGTCTACCAGTTCGTCGTGGCCGCCGAGTTCTACGATGCGGCCGTCTTCGACCACCGCGATCACGTCGGCGTCGTGCGCGGTGTGCAGGCGGTGCGCAATCGCCACCACCGTGCGGCCCTCCAGCACGGTCGCGAGCGACCGTTCCAGGTGCCGGGCCGCGCGCGGGTCCATCAGCGAGGTCGCCTCGTCGAGGACCAGCGTGTGCGGGTCCGCGAGAACGAGGCGGGCGAGCGCGACCTGCTGCGCCTGGGCAGGCGTCAGCGAGACCCCGCCGGAGCCCACCTCGGTGTCCAGCCCGTCGTCGAAGCCGGCCACCCAGCCGTCGGCATCCACCGAGCGCAGTGCCGCCCAGAGGTCGGCGTCGGACGCGTCCTGCTTCGCCAGCCGCAGGTTGTCCCGCACGCTGCCCACGAACACGTGGTGCTCCTGATTGACCAGGGCCACGTGGCTGCGGACCTGCTCAGCGGACATCCGGTCCAGCGCCGCACCACCCAGGGTGATGTCACCGACGCGCGGCGAATAGATACCGGCCAGCAACCGGCCCAGCGTGGACTTGCCGGCACCTGACGGCCCGACCAGCGCCACGCGGGCACCAGGCTCGACGGACAGCGTCACACCGTGCAGTACGTCGCGACCTTCCAGGTACCCGAACCGGACCTCGTCGGCCAGCACGGTCCGCCCCTCCGGCTCGTCCTCGCTGGTCGTCGCGGCGGTCTCGACCTCGCGGACGCCGACCAGCCGCGCCAGCGACACCTGCGCGACCTGCAACTCGTCGTACCAGCGGATCATCATGTTGACCGGCTCGACGAGCATCTGGATGTACAGCGCACCAGTGGTCAGGGCACCGACCGTCAGCCAGCCCTGGATCGCGAACCCGCCGCCGATGACCAGCACCGCGGCCAGCGCGACCGTGTGCGTCATGTTGATCACCGGGAACAGGATCATCCGCAGGAACAGCGTGTACCGCTCCCAGGCGACCCACTGACCGATCCGGGTGTCGCCCAGCTGGATCCGGCGGCCGCCGAGCCGGTGCGACTCGACGGTCCGGCCGGCGTCGACCGTCTCGGCCAGCGCCGAGGCGACCGCGGCGTACCCGGCCGCCTCCGACCGGTACGCCGATGGCGCGCGGCGGAAGTACCACCGGCCGCCGATGATCAGGATCGGCGCCGCGACGACGACCGCCACGGCCAGCTCCGGCGCGGTCACGATCAGCGCGCCGATCAGCAGCGACGCCCAGATGACCGCGATCGTCAGCTGCGGTACGGCGTCCCGCATCGCGTGTGACAGCCGGTCGATGTCGGTGGTGATCCGGGACAGCAGGTCACCGGTCCCGGCGCGCTCCAGCACACCCGGGGGCAACCCGACCGCCCGCACCAGGAAGTCCTCGCGCAGGTCCGCGAGCATCTCCTCACCGAGCACCGCCCCGCGCAGCCGGGTCAGCCGGACGAACACCGTCTGCACCGCCAGCGCGATCACGAAGCCGATCACGACGTACGGCAGCTGCACGTCGGTGCGGCCCTCGGACAACTTCTGTACGACGTTGCCGAGCAGCCACGGACCGACCATGCCGCTGAGCGCCGCGACCGCGTTCACCAGCGTCAGCCACAGGAACTGCCGCCGGTGCCGGCGGAACAGCGACTTCACGTACGCACGAACAGTGGCGCCACTTGCTACCGGGAGCCGCACTACTTCCTGCGGGGCTGCCGGGTCATAGAGGGGGCGCTTCACACCGACTCCTCGAATGTTGGCTCTTCTTCACGGGTGACAACAGCGCGGTACTGCGCGTTGGTGTGCAGCAGCTCGTGGTGCGTACCTACCGCGGCCACGCGGCCGTCCGGCACGAACACCACGCGCTCCGCGCGGTCCAGCATCAGCGGGCTCGACGTGAACACCACCGTGGTCCGCCCGGCGCGCAGCAACTGCAGGCCGTCCGCGATCCGCGCCTCGGTGTGTGCGTCGACCGCACTGGTCGGCTCGTCGAGCACCAGCACCTGCGGGTCGACGTACAGCGACCGGGCCAGTGCCACGCGCTGCCGCTGGCCGCCGGACAGGGACCTGCCCCGCTCGGTCAGCATCGCGTCCATCGCGTCGGACTCACCTGCGGGCAGCGTCTGCCGCAGTACGTCGAGGATGTCCTCGCACTGCGCCGCGTCGAGCGCCGTCTCCGCGGAGACCGCGCCGCTGGCCGGCACGTCGAACAGCTCGCGCACCGTGCCCGACAACAGCACCGGGTCCTTGTCCTGCACCAGTACGACGGTGCGCGCCGACTCCAGCGGGATGTCGTCCAGCGCGACGCCGTCGAGCAGCACGGACGCCTCGTCGGTAGCTGTCGGGCTGTGGCCACCCAGCCGGTCGGCCAGCAGACCACCGGCGTCCGGGTTGCCGCAGACGACCGCGGTGAAGCTGCCGGCCGGGACGTGCAGCCCGGTGACCGGGTCCAGGAGGTCGCCCTCCGGCAGCTGCGCCTCGGCGGTGCCCTTGGTCTCGTCGGTGCGCTGCAGCGACAGCACGCGCGCCGCGCGCCGGGCCGACACCTTCGAGAAGATGAAGGCGCTCGCCGTCTCCTCGAACGTGTGCAGCGGCACGAGCATGAACGTGATGAAGCCGTACGTCGTGACGAGCTCGCCTACGGAGATCCGCCCGGACGTGACCAGCCGGACGCCCATCCACACCACGAGCACCAGGAACAAGCCGAACAGCAGCACCTGCAGCGCCGCGATCAGCGACCACATGCGGGCACTACGGACCGCACTGGTGCGGTACTGCTGCGAGGCCTCGCGGTAGCGGTCCAGGAACAGCTGCTCACCGCCGATGCCGCGCAGCACGCGCAGACCGGCGACGGTGTCGGCGGCGAGCTCGGTGGCCCGGCCGCCCTTCGCCCGCTGCTCGTCCGCGCGGCGCTCCGCCGGACCCATGAGCGGCACGATCGAGAACGCCAGCACCGGGACGGCGACGGCGACCACGAGACCGAGCTGCGGTTCGTACAGCAGCAGGCCGATGACGACCGCGAAGCAGGTCAGCAGCGCCGCCACGAACCGGCCGAGCACCTCGACGAACCAGCCGATCTTCTCGACGTCGCCGCTGCTCACGGCAACCACCTCGCCGGCGGCGATCCGCCGGGTCAGCAGCGAGCCGAGCTCGGCGGCCTTGCGGAACAGCAGCTGCTGCAGGCGCGACGCGGTACTGATCCAGTTGGTCACGACGGCCTGGTGGAAGAACGAGTCGGCACCGGCCTTGGCGGCGCCGAAGGCCAGCAGCAGCGCGCCGGCCAGGATCAGTTTCGGCCAGGACAGGTCGATGGCCGCCTGGACGGCGAGCCCGACCGCGACCGGAGCGGCGGCGATGCCGCCGAAGTAGACCAGGCCCCAGAACACCGCGAGGGCCTGCCCGCGCAGTTGCTGGTGCTCCAGCCAGAGGATGAGTCGGAGGCCGGATCGGGTGTCCGGCACACCCGGGTCGGCGAACGGAATGAGGCGCAACGACATGACGTCTCGCAATGAGGCATAGAAGGGTGGAAAGAGGCACCTGACCAGGTGAACAGATCAAGCCTAGGTGGCCCCGCCGACAGTCAGTCAAACCGTTTTCGCCGCCGATCGGGAACCGTTTCCAGTACTGGGTAGTACAGTCTTCAACGGACGAAGGGAGCCGGGTGGAGGAGCTGACGCGGAGGCGGCGGCTGCTGGTGCTGGCGATCTGTTGCTCCAGCCTGTTCATCGTCGGGCTGGACTCGACGATCGTGAACCTGGCGCTTCCCGCGATCCGGGACGAGTTCGGGGCCCCGGTCGCGAAACTGCAGTGGACGATCGACGCCTACACACTGGTGCTGGCGAGCCTGCTGATGGTCTCCGGGTCGACCGCGGACCGGGTCGGGCGGCGGCGGACGTTCCAGGCCGGGCTGGTGCTCTTCGGCATCGGGTCGTTGCTGTGCGGAGTCGCGCCGACCATCGACCTGCTGATCGCGTTCCGGGTACTCCAGGCCGTCGGCGGCTCGATGCTGAATCCGGTGGCGATGTCGATCATCACCAACACGTTCACCGACCCGCGCGAACGCGCCCAGGCGATCGGCGTCTGGGGCGGCGTGGTCGGACTCAGCATGGCGGTCGGCCCGGTGGTCGGCGGTGCGCTGGTGGACGCGGCCGGGTGGCGGTTCATCTTCTGGATCAACGTGCCGGTCGCGGTGGCCGCGGTGCTGATGACCGCGCTGTTCGTGCCGGAGTCGCGGGCCGCCGTACCGCGGCGGATCGACCCGGTCGGACAGGTCCTCGTCGTACTGCTGCTCGGTGGGCTGACCTACGGAATCATCGAGGGCCAGGCAGCCGGGTGGGGGTCGCCACTGATCATCGGGTGTTTCACGGTGTGCGTGCTGGCGCTGGTGTTCCTCGTGTACTACGAGCGGCGGCGGGAGGAGCCGTTGCTGGATCCCCGGTTCTTTCGGAGTGTGCCGTTCTCCGGCGCGACGCTGATCGCGGTCTGCGGGTTCTCGGCGTTGTCCGGGTTCCTCTTCCTCAACTCGCTCTATCTGCAGTCGGTGCGCGGCTTCAGCGCCCTGCATGCGGGGCTGCTCACACTGCCGATGGCTGCGATGACCGTGGTGTTCGCACCGGTGTCCGGATGGCTGGTAGGCCACCGGGGTCCACGGCTGCCGCTGGTCGTGGCCGGGACCATGCTGACCGCGTCCGGGCTGATCCTGGCTCAGCTGACCACTAGTACTGCCACAGTGCAGTTGCTGATCGGCTACCTGGTCTTCGGTCTCGGCTTCGGCGTGCTCAACGCACCTATTACCAACGCGGCCGTTTCTGGCATGCCACGAGAACAAGCAGGTGTCGCTGCGGCGATCGCCTCGACCAGCCGCCAGGTCGGCGCGTCGCTGGGTGTTGCTGTGGCCGGCACAGTACTTACTGCTCGGCTGGTCGGTCCGCTCGAGAGCGGGTTCGTGCGCGCCGCCGAGCTGTGTTGGTACATCATCGCGGGCTGCGGGGCGTTGGTCCTGCTGCTCGGCTTTGTCACCACGACCCGGTGGGCACGTCGTACGGCGGACGCGCTGGTCAGGACTGGATGATGCCGGCCCGGGTCAGGGCCTTGAGGCGGCCGCGGAGGATCTTCTGGCGGCGCTCCTCTTCGGGGAACAGCTCCAGGTAGGCAGGTCCCTTGGCGGCGAGCAGGTCGTCGTCCAGTCGTCGTACCGTGCCGGCCGGGGCACGGTGCGTCATCGCGGCCTGCACTGCTTCGCTGTCGATACCGGCCAGCAGTTCGGTGAGCTGCTCCTCCGTGGTGACGCCCAGCCGGTGCAGAACGCCCAGGATCCACGCGTAGTGCGTCGTCTTCGCATGCGGCGCATCCGGGTAGCGCCGGGTCAGGTACGTCGTCAGCGTGCTGGTGGTGAGGTCCAACGGGGCCTTGTCCGACGCGGACGCCGCCAGCTCGCGGTACAGCCGGTCGATCTCGGTGAACTCGTTGTCGGCCAGCTCCATCAGCGCGGCCGCCAGCAGGAACCGCCGGTCGAACTCGGGCTTGCGGTCCGGCGGGATGTCCAGCTTGTACCGGATGTCGTGCTCGAACTCGGCCCACGCGTGCTGCACCGCGGTCCGGACCTGGATCTCCATCACCAGGTTCTTCAGGACGGCGTACTCCGGCAGCTCGCGGCGGTGCTCGTTCAACCGGACCAGGTAGTGCTTGCTGGCGTACCCGAAGACGCCCTGAGCCCGGGTGTGCGCGCCCATGTCGGTGTGCTCGACGATTTCGAACTCGGCCTCGATGACCTCGCAGACCCGGTCCACCGCCTCGACCAGGAACGTGATCACCCGGGCCGCCACCAGGTCGGTGATCTGGTTCAGCGGGTCGTCGTACTTCGGCCGGCCCGGATCGTCCGGGTGCGGTTTGGAGGCCTTCGCGAGGAACGACTCCGGGTCCTTGGCCCGCGCCGTCGCGCTCAGGTAGTTGATGCCTTCCTCTTCACCGATCAGCTCGTTGATCAGTGCCTCGAGCTTGCGCGCGCCGCCGACGTACTGCTGGTGCACGCGTTCGTACAACGCCCCGGCGTCCGGAGCCCACTCCGCCATGGCGGAACGATAGTGCTCTTCGGGTCGCTGGCGGTGTCTACCGGTTTCTAGTCAATTCACTAGAAACCGGTAGAGATCGGTCGCGACACGCTCTGGCCGTCGATCGGTCAATCTACGGAAAACGCTAGACGCGCTCATACAGTGAAAGCATGGATCCGATCCGGAATCCCTATGCGCCCGGCGCCGGTCAGCGGCCGCCTGAGCTGGCCGGACGCGACACCGAGGTGCGGCAGTTCGAGGTGGTGCTCGAACGGGTCGCGGCAGGCCGGCCGGAGCGGAGCCTGGTGCTCAGCGGTCTCCGGGGCGTGGGTAAGACGGTGCTGCTCAACACGTTGCGCTCGCAGGCCATCAAGCGCGCGTGGGGCACCGGGAAGATCGAGGCCCGGCCGGACCAGAGCATCCGGTTGCCGATCGCGCAGGCGCTGCACACCGCGATGCGGGAGCTCGGGCACCGGCACCGCGACGACGAGAAGGTCGACCAGTTCAGCGCCGTCCTCAAGGCCTTCGCGCTGCGGACGGCGGCAAACGACCGGAAGGGCATCCGCTGGCACCCGCCGGTCGACGTGGCAGCGGCGAAGGGCCGGGCCGACTCCGGTGACCTGGAGATGGACCTGATCGAGCTGTTCTCCGACGCGGCGGACCTGGCCGGTGACCTGACCGTCGGCGTCGGGCTGTTCATCGACGAGATGCAGGACATCAGTGCGGACGACCTGTCCGCGTTGTGCGCCGCCTGTCACGAGATCTCCCAGCAGAGCGCGCCGCTGGTCGTCGTCGGCGCGGGACTGCCGCACCTGCCCGCCGTACTGTCCGCCAGCAAGTCGTACTCCGAGCGGCTGTTCCGCTACATCCGTGTCGACCGGCTGGCGCGAGAGGCGTGCGACCGGGCGCTGATGGTGCCGGCGGAGAGCGAGGGCGTGCAGTACGACGAGGAGGCGCTGGACGAGCTCTACGCGCAGACGGACGGCTACCCGTACTTCGTGCAGGCGTTCGCGCACTCCACCTGGGACCACGCGCCGAAGTCGCCCATCACCATCAAGGACGTGGCGGTGGCGGCACCGGAGGCGTCGGCCGAGCTGACCGTCGGCTTCTTCGGCTCCCGCTACGAGCGCGCGACCCCCGCGGAACGCGAGTACATGCGCGCGATGGCCGAGCTGGGCATCGGCGTCGACGACGGCTCGGTCCCCACCGCCGAGGTCGCCAGCACGCTCAACCGGAAGCCCCAGTCGCTCTCCCCTGCCAGGGACGGCCTGATCAAGAAAGGCCTCGTCTTCTCGGCCGAACGCGGCACCGTCGCGTTCACCGTCCCGCACTTCGGGAAGTTCCTCAGGACCAGGACTGCCTGACACCTTAACGAAACCGGGCTTTCGTCTCCTGGAGCGACTCGGTAGGGTCAACTGTCATGACCACCCGGCGGAGCGGCCAGCAGGCAGTCGTGCCTGCCCGTCGTCGTGGTGGCCGGCACAGCCGGCGGAAGTCGTACAAGGGGCAATGGTTCGTCGTCACCGCGCTGGCGGTGCTGGGGACCGTGGTCGTGGCGCATCCGGATGTGGCGCACCGCAACAGCCTCGCGGCGCAGGCGGTTGCGGGGGTCGACGAGGTGGCTCACGAAGCACCCGTGGCGCCGGTCGTGACGCCGACTCCGGTGGCCACCCCGACGCAGAAGTTCACCACGCCGTTGCGCCCGGCGCCGACGCTGACCCGCAAGCCCAAGGGCGCGAAGCCGAACGTCCTGGTGTCGAGCGGGAAGCTCGCCGTGGTGCCCGGCTTCGACAAGGCGACCGGCGTCCGCGACAAGCTGACGTACCGCGTGGAGATCGAGCAGGGCCTCTCGGTGAACGGCGACGCGGTGGCGTCGATCATCCACAAGACGCTCACCGACCCGCGCGGCTGGCAGGCAGTGCACCCGGTGAGCTTCGAGCGCACGGACAAGCCCGACGCCGACCTCCGGATCATCCTGGCCACCCCTACGCTGACCGACAAGCTCTGCCTCCCGCTCGACACCGGTGGTGAGGTGTCCTGCCGGGTCGAGGACCGGGTGGTGCTCAACGCGAAGCGCTGGCTCTACGCGATTCCGGCGTACAACGGCAACGTCGCGCTCTACCGCAACTACCTGGTCAACCACGAGGTCGGCCACGCGCTAGGCCACGGCCACTCGAGCTGCACCACCCCGAAGACCCCCGCGCCGGTGATGATGCAGCAGACCAAGGGCCTCGCCGGCTGCCTGCCGAACGCGTGGCCGACGATCAAGGCCACCTGAGAGACTGGGTACGACGGGAGGGAGCCAGCATGTCGTCACAGGACTTCCCGACGTACGGCCGGGGCGACGAGCCCGAACGCCAGCAGCCCGGCGAGGAGCAGCACTACTACGCTCCGCCCACGCCGTACGGCGGCGGCACGTACGGCTCCGGCCAGGCGGCTCCGCCGGAGCAGTTCCCGTACGCCACACCGCAGCCCTACGGCACCACCCAGCAGCCGCAGGCCCCCGGCAACCCGTCGTACGTGCAGCCGCCGGCCTATCGCCCCGGTGCTCCGTACGGCGCTCCGGCGAGCCCCGAGCCGCACGAGCTCCCGACGTACGGCCGTGACGAACCAGCCGCGCCGCGGGACCCGCGTGCCGCCCGGGTGGTCGCGCTGGCCGCGTTCGTCGCCGCGATCTACGGGCTGCTCGTGCTGACCGTCCAGCGCGTCGCACTCCGGGAGATCTCGCAGGCGCCGGGCTCGCCGCTCAACCACCCGCTGCGCACCGACGTCCTCGACGCGATCGGCCAGCTGCTCCTCATCGTGGTGGGCAGCGTCGCGCTGGTGATGTGGATCCGGGACGTCCTGGCCCGCCGCAAGGCCGGGAGCCGCCCGGACGCGTCCGAGCTGGTCGGCCTCACGCTGGTCGCGGTCTCGGCGGTTCCGATCCTGGTCTGGGTCATCATCGTGCTGTCCACCGGGCTCGGCGCGGACGACGGTGCCGTCCATCGGCTGCCCACGGCGTACGGCTGGGGCGGCCTGGGCCTGCTGCTGCTCGCCGTCGGCCTCTTCCTCGGGTACCGCGAGCTGAAACCGGACGTGTCGAACCCGGTCGTCCAGGGTCCCCCGGCCAAGGCACCCTGGGAGTGAGCACACCCGTCGTCCTCGTGCCCGGCCTGGGCCTCGGCCCCGAGTCGTACGCGCGGACCGTCGAGCACCTCGTCACGCCGTACCACGTGGTCACCCTGCCCGGGTACGGCGAACCGGCGGGCGCCCGGGAGGACCTGCACCCGCGGGCGCTCGCGGTAGCGCTGGCCGAGAAGATCCGCGGCCGCTCCGTCCTGGTCGGCCACTCCGCGAGCTGCCAGATCGTCGTCGAGACCGCGGTCCGCTACCCCGAGCTCGCGCACGCCCTCGTTCTCGCGGCGCCGACCGGTGACGTGGCGATGTCGAGCTGGGTCGACCGCGCGGTGCGGCTCGTCGGCTCCGCGATTCCCGACGTACCGAAGCTGGTCCGGATCAGCCCGCAGTACGCGCGGACGACCCTGCCGTCGATCGCCCGCGCCGGAGAGGCGTCCAGGCACCACGACCTGGCAGCGGTCATGCCGTACGTCCGGGTGCCGGTGGTGCTGGTCCGCGGCCGGCACGACCTACTCTGTACGGCGGAATGGCTCGAGCGGCTGGCCCGACTCAGCAACGGCGAGGCGCGGACGCTGGACACCGGCGCCCACATGCCGGTCGTCACCAACGGCCCGGAGCTGGCCGCTCTCATAGAACGGGCCGCCGCGCTCCCCGGAAGTAGCTGACGCGTTAGACTCTGTGGCACAAACCTATGCGGGAGCTCGCACCGAGGACGCGCGGGCTGAGAGGGCGACAGCTGGGTCGCCGACCGCCTGAACCTGACCGGGTAATGCCGGCGTAGGGAGTGGGGTCACTCATGACCGATACAGCTGTTCGTCCTGCCAGTGGTACCGAGGCGCCGCTCGTCCTGACCACGGACGCGCCGCGGACCCTCGGCTTCTTCGACCAGTTCACGCTCTGGGGCAACCTCGGCATCTCGCTGTTCGGCCCGGTGACCGGTGCGCTGGTCGCGGCGTACACCGGCTCGCTGTGGCAGGGGCTGCTCGCGGTGCTGGTCGGCTGCGGGATCGGCGCGCTGGTGCTCGGCGGCGCGGCCGTGTTCGGGTCGCAGACCGGTGCGCCCGCGATGGCGAGCCTGCGGGGCCTGTTCGGGCGGCGCGGCTCGATGGCGCCGACGGTGCTGAACATCGCGCAGAACGTCGGCTGGGCGACGATGGAGATCATCGTGATCTCGCAGGCCGCGGTCGCGGTGACGAGCGAGCGCTGGCGCTGGCTGTTCGTCGTACTCGCCGGGGTGCTCGCGACCGCGATGGCGGTGCGGCCGCTGGGCAGCGTGAAGATCCTCCGCAAGTTCATGGTCTGGCTGGTGCTGTTGGCGTCGGTCTACCTGTTCGTCCAGGTGCTGAGCAAGCCGGTGCAGGACCTGCCGCAGGACGGCGTCTTCGGTTTCTGGCCGGCGGTCGACCTCGCTGCGGCCGGTGTCGTGTCGTTCGCGCCGCTGGCCGCGGATTACACGCGGCACTCGCGCACGAACAAGGCCGCGTTTGGTGGATCCGCGCTCGGCTACGGGTTGGCTGCGATCGTGTACTACGCGCTTGGTGTCTTCGCGGTTGCGACGCTGCAGACCAACAGCGAGGACGTGATCACCGCGCTCGTCACACTGCCTGCCGGTGCGATCGCGCTGCTCGTGCTGCTGGTGGACGAGGTCGACGAGGCTTACGCGAACGTGTACTCGACGACGATGGCCGCGCACAACCTCGTCGGGCACATCGACCGCCGCTGGATCTCCGTCGCCATCGGAGCCGTTGCCACCGGCATCGCGTTGTTCATTGACCTGGGCAACTACACGCAGTTCCTGTACCTGATCGGCTCGGTCTTCATCCCGCTCTTCGCGGTCGCGATCGCCGACTTCTTCCTCGTCAGCCGCATGCGCTGGGACGTCTCGGCCACCGCCAAGTTCCGCTGGCAACCAGCCGCCGCGTGGCTGATCGGCTTCATCACCTACCAACTGGTCAACCCCGGCACAGTCGCCGGCTGGTCCCCCTTCTGGACCAACCTCCAACAAGCCCTCTTCAACAACCAACCAGCCCCCACCTGGCTAGGCGCGACGTACACCTCAATCATCACCTCCATCCTCGCCACCCTCCTCCTGGGCCGCCTCACCCGCCGCAGCTGAGCCGGAGGTGGTGAGCCCCACCGTGCTGCGCGCGGTTCGCGGCTAGCGGTACTCGGGGTTTTCGAAGTCGAAGCGGCAGCCGGCGTCCCAGTCGGAGCGTTGGTTGCCGTGGGCGGGGATGCCGCCGGCGTCCTTGAGCATTCGTGCCAGGTGCAGCAGGTTCCACGTCATGAACGTGGTGTTGCGGTTGGTGAAGTCGTTCTCCGGGCCGCCGGAACCTTCGTCCAGGTACGACGGTCCGGGGCCGGCCGCGCCGATCCACCCCGCGTCGGCCTGGGGCGGGACCGTGTAGCCGAGGTGCTGCAGTGAGTACAGGACGTTCATCGCGCAGTGCTTGACGCCGTCCTCGTTGCCGGTGATCAGGCAGCCGGCGACGCGTCCGTAGTACGCGTACTGCCCGGCGGCGTTGAGGATCGACGAGTTGCCGTACAGCCGCTCGATGACCCGCTTGGTCACCGAACTGTTGTCGCCCAGCCAGATCGGGCCGGCGATCACCAGGATGTCGGCCGCCATCACCTGCTCCTGGATCGCCGGCCACGCGTCGATCGCCCAGCCGTGTTCGGTCATGTCCGGCCAGACGCCGGTCGCGATGTCGTGGTCGACTGCGCGAACGACCTCGGTTCCGACACCGTGCTTGGTCATGATCCGGCGGCTCACGTCCACCAGGCCCTCGGTGTTGCTGCGTTCCGGGGACCGCTTCAGCGTGCAGTTGATGAACAGCGCCCGCAGGTCGTCGTACGTCGTCATGTCGTTCCCTCCCGGCGTCAGTGTGTGCGCCGGGAGGCCCGCGGCGCGAGGGCGGCGGGATTACCGCTCGCTTCCGGATCGTGACTGGACAGCTGACCCGGGGGTGCCGGAATACTGGCGGCATGCTGAATTCCGCACTGCGTAGCCGGGCCGAGTATGCGGAACTGGGCGCCGAGGGGTTGGCCGCGCGTACGACGCCGGAGCGGGACGCGTTGATCGTGAAGGCGGTCGAGGAGTTGCTGGCCGACCGGGAGTCGGTGCTCGATCTGTGTTGCGGGTACGGGCGGATCGCGCTGCCGTTGCGGCGGGCGGGGAAGGTCGTACGGGCGCTGGACATCTCGCCCAACCTGGTCGAGGCGGGCCGGGCGAAGGCGGCCGAGGAGGAGCTCTCGGTCGACTGGGCGATCGGGTCGATGACGGACCTGCCGTACAAGTGGGACTCGTTCGACGCGGTGATCTGTTTGTGGACGGCGTTCCACGAGTTGTTCGCGGAGGACGAGCAGATCTCGACGATCTGCGAGATCTCGCGGGTGCTGAAGCCGGGCGGGATCGCGATCATCGAGGGGCCGGTGTGGGGTCCGGCGACCGCGGCCGAGATCGCCAACGGGATGCGGCAGGGGCCGGAGCACCGGATCGTCACCACCGAACACGACGACGACCGCAGCAGCGTGCACTTCATCCACGACGAGATCAGCTACGGCCGCCTGTGCGCCGCGGCCGGCATCACCGACTACAAGGTCTACAAACGCGACTGGGGTGGCCGCCGCCGCCTCATCCTCGAGATCCACCAGCCCACGACCGACTGACCTCCAGTGGGTTCCTGACAACAGGCAGGGCGAGGCGCCCACCCCGGTTCGTCGCCAGGCAGGACGCCTCGTCGCTCCGTCAGCCGCAGGTCGGGCTAGAGAAGTTGTCGCAGTGCGGTGGTCAGGGCGTCGGGGTTGGCGAGCATCGGTAGGTGGCCGGTTGGGACGGAGAGGATTGACGTGGCGCCGAGGGTCCTGGCGAAGACGGACTGCAGTGTTGTGGGAAGTTCCTTGTCGGCCGTGGTCTGCACGTAGCCGCGTAGCTCCGGGAAGCGGCGGTCGCCCACCGGGTCGCGGTACAGCCGTGGCGACTCCGGCTCGAACTCCTTCACGATGCGCGCCGCCTGCTCGTCGTCGAGGTCGCTCGCCAGGCCTGCGCGGATCACCTTCGCCGGCGGGCGGGTGCCGGCGAGGCGCATGACGGTGCCGACCACGAGCCGGTTCGGGAACGGCAACGCCTCCAGGAACGACTGCCCCGGCCGCGGGATCGACGCCGCGACCCCGACGAACCCGGCTACTCGCTCCGGCGCGCGAGCGACGAGCTGCGCCCCGATGACACCGCCGATCGAGTGCGCCACCACGACGAACCGCTCCGGAGCCTCGGCGAGCACCTTGGTCGCGTAGTCGTCGAGCGAGCCGGTCCGCGGGTACGCCGCCACGGACGTCTCGACCGGGAACGCGGCGCGGACGTCGTCCCAGATCCAGGCCGGCAGTCCGGCGCCGCTCAGAAACAGCAGGGGTGAGTTCATCGCCCCAACCTAGCCGACTCCACGGACATTCCTGACACGTCAGTTTCTCGACCCGGATCCCTTGCAGACAAGGGAGAAACAAGAAGCAGATCCCCACTCCACATTGGGGATCTGCTCCTTTGTGCTTTCAGTGTAAATGCATTCCGGACGATTCCGGAAAACTCAGCTTTTTGCTTCGAGATTCAGCAAGAACCGTTTCGCCGCGAGCCCTCCGGCGTACCCGGTGAGGGCCCCACTCGCGCCCACCACCCGGTGGCACGGCAGCAACACACACACCGGGTTCGCCCCGAGTGCGGTCCCGACCGCACGAGCCGCCTTCGGCCGCGCGATGTCGGCGGCGACCGCGCCGTACGTCGTCGTCGCGCCGTACCGCGTGTGCGCCGGCAGGTCCTCCAGCACGAGCCGCTGGAACGGCGTCGCCAGCGCCAGGTCCACCTCGACGTCGAACGCCTGCCGCTCGCCGGCCAGATACTCGTCGAGCTGCCGTCGTACGTCGTCCAGCGGACGTGGCTGCCGCAGTACCCGCGGGGACACCGCGCGGGCGAGCCGGGCGGTCATCGTCTCCTCGTCGCCGAACGAACTCGCGACGACCCGCCCGCGCGCGATCGCGAGCAGCATCGTCCCGATCGGGGTGTCGTGCAGGGTGTAGGCGACGTCGGCGTCGGGCAGAACCGGTGGTTTCAGTTCGGGGGTGTCGAGCCGGGCCAGCCGGCTCTCGAGATCAGTCATCGTGTACTCCGAGTTTCGTGCGCAGGGTGGCCAGCGCGTCGCTGACGAGCCGGCGCGACGCGGCGGGCGTGGTGTCCAGGGCGGCGGCCACGCCGTGGTGGTCCAGGTCGCCGACGTACTTGAGCGTGATCGCGAACCGCTGCCGCTCGGGCAGTTCGTTGACCGCCCGCCACAGGTCGGGGTCCGGCCAGTCCGCGGCGTCCGGGCCGTCGACCGCGACCGGCGGCGCCTCGTCCAGCGGCCGTTGCGGTTTCCGCGCCCGGTGCACGTCCGTCGCGCACCGGGCGGTGATGGTCAGCAGCCAGCTGCGCAGGTTCTTCGCCGAGGTCAGCGTCGGGTACGCCGTGTACGCCTTCTCCCAGGCGCGCTGCGCGACGTCGTCGCCGTCCTCGCCGGCCATCGCCCGCGCCAGCCGGGCCACGTCCCGCCAGTGCGCGTCGACCAGCGCCTGGAACGGCGGCAGTACGACCTTCTCCCGAGCCATCACGTAAGTAGAACGCATCGCGGTCCCGGCGTGTGAGTCCGGATCCCGAGATTGTCTAGTTAGCCAGTAGACATTGATGCGAAGATAGCTGACATGACGACGACACACCTCACCCGCCGTCGCGTCATCGACCTGCTGCGGACGGCAAGCGCCACCTGTCGGTGACGCGCCAGCTCGCTGTCGCCCGTACGAGGCCTGTCTGAATCACGCCTCACATCACCCCCGTGGTCCCTGCCCCCGTTCCGAGGGAGAGACATGTCTTTGCCTGCCCTGAATCGTCCTGCCCTGTCCGTCGTGCCCGACCGCACCGAGGAGCGGGTTGTCGACGCCGATGTCTACAAGTCCGTGTTCCGTCGCCACGCCGCCGGTGTCGTGGTGATCACCGCGGACGCCGGCCACGGCCCGGTCGGGTTCACCGCGACCTCGCTGGTCTCGGTCAGCCTGCTGCCGCCGCTGGTGTCGTTCGCGATCGCCACCAGCGCGTCCAGCTGGCCGACCGTGAGTACGGCGACCAGCCTGGTGATCAACTTCCTGTCCGCCGAGCAGCACGCGCTCGCGGGCCGGTTCGCCACCAGCGGGATCGACCGGTTCGCCGAGCCGACCCGGTGGTCGCGGCTGGCCACCGGCGAGCCCGCTCTCGACGACGCCCCGAGCTTCCTGCGCGCCCAGGTCGAGCACCGTTTCGCCGTCGGCGACCACTACCTGGTCGTCGCGCGCCTCGCCACCCACACCGAACGTCGTGAGCACGACCCGCTGCTCTACCACGACGGCCACTACGCGAAAGCCCACCATGTCTAGAAAACGCCTCCTTTCCGCCCTCGCCCTGCTCGCCGTCGTCGCCGGCTGCGGCAGCAACGCCGCGGCCGACGGCGCCGCCAAGCTGTCGCTGGACGCGGCGCTCCCGACCACCGTCCCGGACGGCACCAAGATCGTCATCGGCGACCCCGCCACCGAGGTAGCGCTCAAGCTGTCCGGACAGATCGACAAGGTGTCGAAGTTCGTCCAGTTCGCCAACCTGAGCGGCGGTCCGCAGACCACCGAGGCGTTCCGGGCGAAGGCCCTCGACGGCGGCTCGGTCGCGGAGATCCCGCCGATCCACGCGACCTGGACCGGCCTGAACGTCAAGATCGTCGCCTCGAAGTACCGCAAGGATCCGCTGAACCATCCGATCTACCAGCTCGGTGTCGCGCCAGGCGTCTCGGTGAAGACGCTTGGCGACCTGCGCGGCAAGAAGGTCGCGTACAGCCCCGGCCAGGCGCAGGGCGCGCTGATCCTGAAGGTGCTGAAGAAGGCCGGCCTGACCAAGGACGACGTGAAGCTGGTCGAGCTGCCGAGCACCGGGGACGTGTACTCGAACGCACTGTCCGCCAAGCAGGTCGAGGTCGCCCCGATCGGCGGCGTGCAGATCAAGCGGTACCTCACGAAGTACGGCAAGGACGGCGCGACGACGATCCCGCACGGCATCCGTGACGACGCCGGACACCTGTACGTCGCGACCGAGTCGCTCGAGGACCCGGGCAAGGCCGCCGCGATCCGGGCGTACGTCGCCGCGTGGGGCGTCGCGCAGGACTGGATCGACAAGCACCCCGCGGAATGGATCAAGGGGTACTACGTGGAGAACCAGGGCCTGACCGAGGCCGACGGACAGTGGCTGGTGGACAACGCCGGGCACCCGGACATCCCGGCGGACTGGAGTGACGCGATCAAGCGTCACCAGGAGACCATCGACCTGCTCTCCAAGGAGACCGGCAACAAGGACATCGAGGCGAAGGACCTCTACGACCTGCGGTTCCAGACGGTCGCCGCGGACGCGATCAAGGGAGGCGCCAAATGAGTGCGACGACCCTTCCCGGACTGCGGACGCGCACCGCCGCGCGTCCCGTCGTACAGCGTCGGCGGCTCGGGCCGGGCCGGCCGATCAGGTTCGGCGCCGCGATCGGCCCCGTGCTGCTGCTCGCGATCTGGAGCGTCGGCTCGGCCACCGGTTGGATCGACCAACGAATCCTGTCCGCGCCGTGGACCGTGGTGACCACCGCCGGCGACCTGATCGCCGACGGGCGTCTGCAGTCGAACCTGTGGACGTCCGCGCAGCGTGCGCTGCTCGGCCTCGCGTTCGGCATCGTGCTCGGCGTCGTGCTCGCGCTGATCTCCGGCCTGTCCCGGCTCGGCGAGGCGGTCCTCGACGGGCCGATCCAGATCAAGCGGGCGATCCCGTCGCTGGCGCTGCTGCCGCTGCTGATCCTCTGGCTCGGCATCGGTGAGTCGATGAAGATCGTCACCATCCTGCTCGGGGTGTTCGTGCCGATCTACATCCACACCCACAACGGCCTGCGCACCATCGACAGCCGGTACGTCGAACTCGCGCAGACCGTCGGGCTCTCGCAGTGGGCGTTCATCCGGCGCGTGGTGCTGCCGGGTGCGTTGCCCGGCTTCCTGCTCGGGCTGCGGTTCGCGGTCACCGGCGCGTGGCTGTCGCTGGTCGTCGTCGAGCAGATCAACTCCACCAGCGGTATCGGCTACATGATGGAGCTGGCCCGCACGTACGGGCAGACCGACATCATCATCGTCGGCCTGGTCGTGTACGGCGTCCTGGGCCTGCTCTCCGACGGAGCCGTCCGCCTGATCCAGAGGAGGGCCCTGTCATGGCGCCGAACCCTGGCCTCCTGACCAGCACCGTCCGGGTCCGCGAGCTCGTCCGCCGGTACGACGACCGCGCCGTCCTGGACGGGCTCGACCTGGACATCGCGCCCGGCGAGTTCGTGGCGCTGCTCGGGAAGAGCGGCTCCGGCAAGAGCACGCTGCTCCGGGCGCTGGCCGGGCTCGACCACGACGTCGAGGGCACCGGCGAACTCGCCGTCCCGGACAACGTGTCGGTGGTCTTCCAGGACTCCAGGCTCTTGCCCTGGGCAAGAGTTCTCGACAACGTCGTGCTCGGGCTGAACGGCGCCGCGGACCGCGGCCGGACGAGCCTCGACGAGGTCGGCCTGGCCGGCCGCGAGAACGCCTGGCCGAACGAGCTGTCCGGCGGTGAGCAGCAGCGGGTCGCGCTGGCACGCTCGCTGGTCCGCGAGCCCGAGCTGCTGCTCGCGGACGAGCCGTTCGGCGCGCTGGACGCGCTGACCCGGTTGAAGATGCACGTGTTGCTGCGCAAGTTGTGCGCCGCGCACCAACCCGCCGTACTGCTGGTGACGCACGACGTCGACGAGGCGATCGTGCTGGCCGACCGGGTGATCGTGCTCGACGCCGGCCGGATCGTCAGCGAGGAGACCATCACGCTGGCCGCGCCGCGCAGTGCGGCCGACCCAGGATTCGCCGCGGTGCGGTCGCGGCTTCTCGACGCTTTGGGGGTATCGGTATGACGAGACAGCTGCATCTGAACGCGTTCCTGATGAGCACCGGGCACCACGAGGCGTCCTGGCGGCTGCCGGAGAGCGACCCGTTCGCGAACACGTCCGTGCAGCATTACCAGGCGCTGGCGCAGCTCGCCGAGCGCGGCAAGTTCGACTCGGTGTTCTTCGCGGACTCGCCGGTGCTGTTCGGCGACGTCGGGCGGCGTCCGGCGGGCTCGCTGGAGCCGACCGTGCTGCTCACCGCGCTCGCTGCCGTGACATCGCGGATCGGGCTGATCGCGACCGCGTCCACGACGTACAACGAGCCGTTCAACCTGGCGCGGCGGTTCGCCAGCGTCGACCACGTGAGCGGCGGCCGCGCCGGGTGGAACGTCGTCACCACGGCCGGGCCGGAGGCGGCGCGGAACTTCAACCTCAGCGACCAGCCGGCGCACGCGGAACGGTACGAGCGGGCGGCGGAGTTCCTCGAGGTGGCGTACAAGCTGTGGGACTCCTGGCAGGACGACGCGGCGATCGCGGACAAGGCCGAGGGCGTGTGGGCGGTGCAGGACCGCGTGCGGCCGATCGAGCACGTCGGTCGGCACTTCCAGGTCCGCGGCCCGCTGAACCTGCCGCGGTCGCCGCAGGGGCACCCGCTGATCGTGCAGGCCGGGTCGTCGGAGGACGGCAAGGGCCTGGCAGCGCGGTACGCCGAGGCGGTGTTCACCGCGCAGCAGACGCTGGAGGACGCGCAGGACTTCTACCGGGACCTCAAGGCGCGGGCGGTCGCGCTCGGGCGGGACCCCTCGTCGGTGAAGATCCTGCCCGGGATCGTGCCGGTGATCGGGTCGACGGTCGCGGAGGCGGAGCGGCTGGAGCACAGGCTGGACGCGCTGATCCGGCCCGAGTACGCGAGGCTGCAGCTGGCGAAGACGCTGCGGGTGGCGCCGGAGGACCTGCCGTTCGACCAGCAGTTGCCGGACGAGCTCCCGGACGAGGACGAGATCGAGGGCGCGAAGAGCCGGTACACGCTGATCGTGACGCTGGCGCGCCGGGAGCAGCTGACCGTGCGCGAGCTGATCGGTCGGCTGGGCGGCGGCCGCGGGCACCGGACGTTCACCGGTACGCCGGAACAGGTCGCGGACGCGATCCAGCACTGGTTCGAGGCCGGCGCGGCCGACGGGTTCAACATCATGCCGCCGGTGCTGCCGTCCGGTCTGACCACGTTCGTGGACGAGGTGATCCCGATCCTGCAGGCCCGCGGCCTGTTCCGCACGGAGTACACCGGTACGACGCTCCGCGACCACTACGGCCTGCCGCGACCCGCCAGGCGTACGGCGGAACGCCAGGAGGCGTCCGCCTGAGTCGTTGAGGGCCTCGTCAGGTGGCGGGGCCCTCAACCCGGACGACGAGCTTCCCGACCGCGCCGCCGTCCTGCATGATGCGGTGCGCCTCGCCGATCTCGTCCATCGTGAAGACGCGGTCGATCCGGATCGGCAGCTTGCCGTCCGCGACCAGGTCGACGTACCGCTGGAACGCCTCCGCGGGCAGGTCCGAGCTCTCACCCCCGTACGCGGTCAGCCGGACACCTCTCGGACCTTCTCCGCGACGTTGCCGTCGTCAACGATGGGGTGATCAACGCCGAGCTCACGTAACACCTCTGCGCGTTGCGGATTCCGGGTCGTCGAGAACACGATCAGCCCGTGCTCCTTCGCCAGCACAGCGGCCGCGACGCCGACGGACGACGTGCCGCCGCGGATCAGCAGCGACTGGCCGGGCTCGATCGCGAGGCCCGTGTGCAGCGAGCCGTGCGCGGTCTGCAGCATCTCCGGCAGCGCGCCGAGCGTCGCCCAGTCGAGGTCGGTCGTCACCGGGATCACCGACGACGCCGGTACGACATCATCGCGACGACCCGCTGGCCCGGGGCGAACTCGCGGGCACCGCGATCCGCCGTACCCGCAGCTCCTCCGGCTCCACCGGCCCGTCCAGCACGATCGCCCGCATGTCCATGCCGACAATCATCACCTGCCGTGTGAAAGAGTTTCGTTCATGGGGAAACTCCCACGGGTGGTCGCGCACCGCGGTGCCAGCGACGTGAATCCCGAACACACGGTGGCGGCGTACCGGCAGGCGATCGACATCGGCGCCGACGGGCTCGAATGCGACGTGCGGCTGACCGCGGACGGGCATCTGGTCTGCGTCCACGACCGCCGGATCGACCGTACCTCGAACGGCCGCGGCGTGCTGTCCACGATGAGCCTCGAAGAGCTCGAGAGCTACGACTGGGGATCGTGGAAGAACCCCTGGGCCGACCTGGACGAAGAGGCCGCGCTGCCGACTGTCGACGTCCGCAAGGTGCTCACGCTCGAGACGCTGCTCGCGACCGTCCGGGACGCCGGCCGCCCGGTCGAGCTCGCGATCGAGACCAAGCACCCGACCCGGTACGCCGGACTGGTCGAGCGCCGGCTGGTCGAGGCCCTGGAGCGGTTCGGCTGGGCGCATCCGCGGCTCGGAACGGAGTCGCCGGTCCGGGTGATGAGCTTCTCCTGGCTGTCGCTGCGCCGGCTGCGGACCGCGGCCCCGGGCCTGCGCACGGTCCTGCTGATGGACCGCGTCCCGCTGCGCTTCCGGGACGGTTCGCTGCCGACCGGTGTTTCGTACGCCGGACCGAGCCTGGAGATCGTCACCGCGCACCCGGAGTACGTCGACCGCGCGCACAAGCACGGGCACCAGGTGCACGTCTGGACCGTGAACGCGGAGAACGACATCCGGCACTGCCGCGACCTCGGCGTCGACGCGGTGATCAGCGACCGCCCGGACATGGCGCTTCGAGTTCTCGCAGAGCCCGCAGAAGGTGTAGGACGTCGTACCTGACAGTGCAAATGCCGCGCCTCCGGCGCGGCGGGTCATGGGGCTGTGACTCCCGGCCTTCCCTCGTCGCTCCGGTCGCTTCGCTCCCTCCGCTCCTCAGTCCAGGCCGGGAGGCCCCATGACCTGCAGGTTTGTGACACGCCGGGACGGAATTGTGTGGGTTGTGTCACGCGGTATGGATACGTAGCCGGGTGAATGCGCGCGGTTATTGCAACGTTCATTTCCGTCGATTTCGTCACGGTTTCCGGGGGTTTAGGCGTGATCTTCGCGGAGGCTGTGTAACGGAATACCTGCGGGTGTTTTCCGGGCCGGGTTCGTGGGCAGAAGTTCCTGTGGCAGTCCCTGTGGCTGATCCGATCATCGAGGAGACCCTGCTTGTCCTCTGCGACCCTGCCCGCCGACGTGAGCGTCGTGGACGTCGTACTGCCGCACGAAGTGTCAGCGGTGGCGGACGCCCGCCGCCGTCTGGCTTCCTATCTCGAGCGCTACCGGGTCGCCCGAGCAGCCTGTGACGACGCCCAGCTCGTGCTCTCCGAGCTGCTCTCGAACGCGATCCGGTACGCGCCGCCGCTGCCCGCCGGCGAGGTCCGCGCGGCCTGGTGGATCGACAAGGCCGGGATCCACGTCGAGGTCACCGACGGCCGCGGCGACACCGAGCCGCGGCGGATCAGCGACCCGCACCCCGAGTCGATCGGCGGCCGCGGCCTGGCGATCGTCGACGTCCTCACCTCCGGCTGGGACGTCCGCACCGCCGCCAACCACCGCACGGTGCACGCGGTCATTCCGTCCTAGTTGGCTCTTGCGGCCGCTCGGCTGCAAGACTGCGGGGTTATGGGAAAGAAGTCGCGGCAGCGCGCGAAGAACTCGACTCCGACCGTCACGCTCGACCCCGCCGACCTGGTGGACGTCGGGCCGCGCGAACCCTGCCCGTGCGGCTCGGGCAAGCGGTTCAAGCAGTGCCACGGCAAGGAGCGGGCGCAGGCGGTGGACACCTTCGTGGTCCGGCCGTTCGAGGGGCTGCCGGCCGAGTGTGACCTGATCGCGTTCCGCGAGATCGTGCCGTCCGGGACCGTCGAGGTCGAGCTCACCGGCGAGAACGCCGGCAGGAAGGTCAACCTGGTCACCCTGCTGCCGATGGCGATGCCGGGCCTGGTCCGCGACGACGAGTCGATCTGGATCGGCATGCAGACGCACGCGTCGTCCGGCGACCCGAGCCGCGACCTCGGGCACGCGATCACCGCCGCGCTGCGCACCGAGCCGGGGAACCCGATCCAGCTCGGCGACCTGATGAAGGACGGTCCGCGCCTGCAGGACCTGATCGACACCTCCAAGCCGCTCGAGGTGAAGGTCCACGAGGGCTTCGACTACTGGGTCGGCGAGAACGTCGAGGACCCGACCGGTGAGGTCGCCGCGGGCCTGGAGCGCGCGAACGCGGCGGCCTCGCCGACCGTCCGGCTCGAGTCGGTCGAGGCGGCGTATTGGACCCAGATCGGCGACCGCATCTACCTGCGCTGGGTGCTGCCGCACACCGAGGACAGGCTGCTCGACGCGCTCGCCCGGCTGCACGCCGCGGGTGCGTCCGCGCTGGTCGACGGCAGCCGCCTGATCGGCTCGTTCCGCGCCCTCGGGGTGCTCGCGCCGGTCTGGGAGCTGCCCGCCGGCACGCAGGCCGCCGACGTCGAGAAGCCGGCCGCCGACTTCGCCACCGCGCTCGAGAAGGCGCTGGCGACCGAGGCGCCGCTGACGACCGAGGAGCGCGCCGCCCGCGCCGGCCTCGCGAGCCGCCAGCTCACCATCCGCTGAACCGCAGTACGACGAACGCCCACCCGGCCTGGGTGGGCGTTCGATGTCTCAGAGTGGTCTAGGCCATGAACGTTCAAAACGGCCCAGCAACGTGGACGGCCCAAGTCCTGCTGACGGGGGAGCAACAGGGCCTGGGCCTAGGCATGAAGAGTACTCAGACCGGACGCCCTGCACAACCCCCGATTTCACTCCGCGTGTCGCTGACCTTACTTACGTTGTCACCGGGGCCCGAAGGACCGGGCAGGACATGCAGCGCGGGCCGCCGCGTCCGGAGCCGAGTTCGGAGCCGGAGATCCGGATGACCTCGATCCCGGACTCCTCGAGCCGCGCGTTCGTCTCGACGGTGCGCTCGTAGGCGATGCACACGCGTGGAGCCAGTGCGAGCGTGTTGTTCCCGTCGTCCCACTGCTCCCGCTCGGCGGTCACCGGGTCCAGGCCGGTGTCGATCCGGCGGAGCGTGTCGATGCCGAGCGCCTTCGCCGCCGCCACCAGGAACGGCTCGGGCTCCGCGACGTGCAGCCGGTCCCCGTCGGTGGTGACCGCCAGCGCCCGCATCTCCTCCGCCATGTTCGGGTACATCAGCACGGCGTCGGTGTCGACCATCGTGCACACGGTGTCGAGGTGCATGGTCGCCCGCTGCTGCGCGATCGGTACGGCGAGAACCGTGTGCGCGAGCCCCTTCGCGAACACCCGCCGGGCCAGCCGCTCCACCCCCGCCGGCGTGGTCCGCTCCCCGACCCCGACCGCGAGGACGCCGGGACCCAGCGCGAGTACGTCCCCGCCCTCGACGTGCTCCAACTGGTGGTCGTACACCTTGCCGGCGCCGGCGAACCGCGGGTGGTACGTGTAGATCAGCTCGGTCAGCTGCGTCTCGCGAACCCGGGCCGGCATCGCCAGCGAGGTGACCGCGACCGAGTCCCGGATCCAGACGCTGGAGTCGCGGGTGAACAGCAGGTTGGGCAGCGGGTCGATCAGGAAGTCCTCGTGCGCGAGCAGCGACGTCACCAGCCCGCCGGCCCGTACTTCGTCGTTCCGGACGCCGGCCATCAGCGCCTCCGCGAGGGCGGCCGGATCCAGCTCGCCGAGCGACGTCCGCAGGTGGTCGCGCAGGGTGTCGCCCAGTCGCAGGTCCTCGGTGGCGCCCGCCACCGCCTGCGCCCGGGCCGCGGGGTCGTTGAGCGACTCGGTCAGCAGCTCGCCGAGGTACAGCACCTCGACATCGCGATCCCGCAGGGCCTGGGCGAACGCGTCGTGCTCGTCCTGGGCGCGACCGACCCAGGGGATGCCGTCGAACAGCAGCTTGTCGTTGTTGCGGGGTGTGAGCCGGCGGAGCTCGTTGCCCGGCCGGTGCAGCATCACCGTTCGCAGCGGGCCGACCTCGCTGTCGACGCCGTACGCCTTGACTCCGCCCGTCTCGGTCATCCGTTCGCCCCTTCGGAGTGGTCGTGCCCACCACGCTACGGCAGCCGGTCGGCCTGTCATCGAATCTGTCTGATTGTCCGACAATTTTGAGCGGATGGCCAATCGGTCAGTCGCGGACCCGGTCGTAGAGCAGGCAGACTGCGCCGGACTCGGTCGGCGTCGAGCTGGTCAGCTTCCAGGACGTGGCCGGCAGCCCGTCCTCGAACAGCCGGGCCCCGCCGCCGACCAGTTCGGGGTCGAGGGTGATGCTCAGCCGGTCGACCTCGTCGGCGGCCAGCAGCGCGCGGATGACGCTCGAACTCGCCAGCACGATGATGTCGCCGCCGTCCTGCTCGCGGAGCCGCTTGACGACGTCCGCCGGGTCGCCGTCGGCGATCCGGGAGTTCTGCCACGGCGCCTCGGTCAACGTGGTCGAGAAGACCACCTTCTCGGTCTCGTTCAGCCAGCGTGAGAACGCCCGGTCCTGCGGCGCGGCGTTCTCGTCCTCGGCCACCGCCGGCCAGAAGCCGCCGAAGCCCTGGTAGTTCTTCCGGCCCAGCAGCACCGTCGTGGCCGGCTGGGTCACCCGGAGCATGTGGTCGCGGGCGCCCTCGGTGATCGCGTGCGGCACGATCCAGCTCATGTCGTGGTCGCCGCCGGCCCCGTTCACGCGTCCGTCGAGCGAGAGCGAGATGTTGGCGGTCACTGTGCGGGTCATGGTGGGTACCTCTTCCGTTCGGTGTTTCCCTGACACCACAGATCCTGCTGGCCGGGCGGCGGCGGAACATCTGCCACCTGGCCGATATCCGCCGGCGCCTGGCCGACCCGTCGTACGAAAGAACGAGATATCCACAGAGGTCGGCTCCGACGAGGTCGATCGGCTGCGGAGGAACTAGGCTGCGGTGCTGTGTCCGGTCTTGATCAGTCCTCCGAACCTTTCGAGCGTGCCGTCGCCTGCGTGATCCCGGCGAAGGACGAGGCCGACCGGATCGCGGCGACGGTCGACGCGGTGCACAAGATCATCGGCGTCGACCTGGTCGTGGTCGTCGACGACGGGTCCACGGACGGTACGCCGGAAGCGGCCGAGCGGGCCGGTGCGGTCGTCGTACGGCACGAGCGCAACCGCGGGAAGGCCGCGGCGATGGAGACCGGTGCGGCCGCGGTCGCGGAGCGCGACGGCGCCCGCGCGCGGCACCTGCTGTTCCTGGACGCCGACCTGACCGACACCGCGAGCGGGGCCGGTCCGCTGATCGAGCCGGTGCAGACCGGCCGCGCGGACATGACCATCGGGACGCTGCCGGCACAGGTGCGGGCCGACGGGTCGAAGGCGGGCGGTCACGGGTTCGTCGTGCGGCTGGCGCGCGCGGGGATCCAGGAGGCGACCGGCTGGGCGCCGGAGCAGCCGCTGTCCGGGCAGCGGTGCCTGACCCGGGCCGCGTTCGACTCCGCCGTACCGCTGGCGTCCGGGTTCGGAGTCGAGACGGCGTTGACCATCGACCTCGGCCGGAAGGGCTTCCGGATCCTCGAGGTGCCGATCGACGTCCGGCACCGCGCGACCGGCACGGACCTGCGCGGGCAGCTGCACCGCGCGAAGCAGTACCTGCACGTCCGGCGGGCGCTCGTCGCCCGCAGCGCGCTGCCCGCGGACGGTGGTGGACCGTCCCTGCGCAGCCTGTTCCCGCGGAAGTCCGCTCAATGAGCACTGACGTCCAGCCGGATCTCCAGCTCGGCCAGAAGTACGGGCGCAGGGCTGTCGCGCTCTATCTCGCGTGTACGGCGCTGATCGTCGCGGTCGGTCTGCTCGGGCCGTCGGTGGTGGTGCTGACACTGACCAACCGGCACGCCTGGCTCCCGTCGTACTGGTTCGACACCACGCCGAACGACTGGCTCGTGTCGGTGCTGATCTACGTCGCGATCCTGCTCGGCGGGTACGGCGTCTACCTCGCCACCAAGGCGCTGAAACACGGCTGGGCGCCGCGGATCGACCGGTTGGTTGCCTTGGGCATCGGTACGACGGCGGCCGTCACGCTGGTGCCGCCGATGGCGTCCGGTGACGTGCTGATCTACGCGGCGTACGGGCGGATCATGGCGCTCGGCGGCGATCCGTACACGGCGTCGCCGGCGGACACGATCCGGCTCGGGTACGACCCGGTGATCACGGCGACCGAGCGGCCGTGGCAGGGCGCGCGCAGCGTGTACGGGCCGATCGCGACCTGGATCCAGTGGCTGTCGTCGCTGATCGGCGGCGACTCCGCCCAGCTGACGGTGTGGATGCTGCAGCTGTCGGTCGCGATCAGCCTGGTGGTCACCGGGCTGCTGCTGATGAAGCTGGTCGGCAAGGACCTGCCCGCGCGGCGCCGGGTGATCATGCTCAGCCTCGCGAACCCGCTGCTGCTGTGGGCGGTGCTCGCCGGCGCGCACAACGACGCGATCGCGGTGATGTTCGCGGTGGTCGCGCTGGTGCTGTTCCGGAGGCACGTGTTCCTGGCCGGTTTGATGATCGGCGTCGCGGGCTGTACGAAATTGTCGATCGGCCTGGTCGGCGTGGCGATGCTGTGGGCACTGCGCGCCGACCGGCGGAAGTGCCTGTACTTCTGCGGCGGCGGTGCGCTCGCGATGGGCGGGTTGTACGCGATCGTCGGGCTGCAGGCGTTCCAGCAGGCGCGGTCGCAGACGTCGTTCATCTCCACCGGGACGCCGCACAAGGTGCTGCTGAGCTTCTTCACGCTGTTCCTGCCGAACGGTCTGGTGCGGACCGTGCTCGCGATCCTCGCCTGGGTCGGGCTGATCGTGGTCGCGATCCTGCTCACGCAGGTGTTCCCGAAGTCGCTGGTGCCGCAGACGCATCCCGACGACCCGACACCGGCCGCGATCCGGTACACGGCGATCTACGCGATCGCGTGGCTGCTCACCGCGATGTACTCGCTGCCCTGGTACGACGTGATCGCCTGGGCGGCCCTCGCCGCGGTCGCCGCGTCGAAGGTGGACGGCCTGATGGTCGTCCGGACGACGATGCTCGCGATCGCGTACGTCCCCGGCCGCGACCCGAACGCGCGGCAGGTCGCGGCCAGCCTGTCGGACTCGCTGGAGTTCTTCAGCGCCCGGTTGCGGGACACGATCTGCCCCGCGATCGAGCTCGCGGTCCTGATCGGCCTGATCGTCTGGGCGCGCCGCAACGGCGCCCAGTGGTGGCCGTACGACTGGCCGCGGCGCAAGCCCAAGCCCGTGCCGCAGCAGGCCGCGGAGGGCGTCTCCTAGCTCCAGAGGTCGTGGCCGGCGGCGATCGCTTTGGCCAGGACCGTCTTCACGGGCCTGTTGAGGGCGGTCGCGGCGGCGGCGACGTCGTCGTACTCGGGTTGGACGTTGACCACCTGGCCGCCGTACCGCGCGATCTTGACGTGGATGGACTGGCCGTCGACCTCGACCGTGGAGAACTCGCGGTCGGCGGCGTGCTTGCGGATCGCGAACTCGCGGAGTCCGATCGCGGAGGTCTCGGCGAGGATCACCGCGCGGACCTGTTCCGCCTTGGCGCTGCCGACCAGGACCGACAGGGTGTGCGCCGGGCGGCCCTTCTTCATCAGGATCGGGGTCAGCCAGGCGTCCGCGGCCCCGGCCTCCATCAGCCGGGCGAGGACCTGCGGCCAGATCCGCGGGTCGAGGTCGTCGACGTTGGTCTCGTAGACGAGTTCGGTGGCGGACGTAGCGGTCGACTCACCGATGACGACCCGGAGGACGTTGGGGACCTCGACAGGGTCCCGGCCGCCCGCGCCGACGCCGGTCTGCTCGATCCGCATCGGGGGCAGCGGGCCGAACTCGTCCGCCAGCATCGTGAGCAGGGCGGCACCGGTCGGCGTCGTCATCTCGTACGGCGCCGCGCCGCCGGTCACCGGTGCCGCGGCCTCGGTCACCAGGTGCAGCACCGCCGGCCCCGGAATCGGGATGCCGCCGTGCTGCCCGCGCACCTGCCCACCGCCACCGAGCGCGATCGTCGAGACCACGACCCTGTCGAGCCCGAGTGAGACGGACGCCGCCGCGACTCCCACGATGTCAGCGATCGCATCCAACGCCCCGACCTCATGAAAATGCACGGTGTCCGGCTCCACCCCATGAGCCGCCCCCTCAGCCCGAGCCAACCGCCCGAACGTATCCAACGCCCGCTCCCGAACCACATCGTCGAGAGGCGCCTCCTCAAGCAACCGCCGAACCTCAGCCCAAGCCCGAGTAGGCCCATGCCCATGCCCATGTCCGGCCTCACCGCCGTGCCCATGTCCGTGCCCCGCACCGCCGTCTGCCCCGGCCGCCTGCTCGGCGCCTGCGTGGTGCCCGTGCCCGGCCCCACCGTCGTGGCCATGCCCGTGCGCATGCCCGTGCCCGGCGCCGCCGTCCTCGTGCCCGTGACCGGTCCCGCCGTCGTGGCCCAACACCTGCTCTGCGGGGACGTTCTCCGGGTGGGGGGTGCCGTTGACCTGGACGGTTGCCTTGGTGGCGGCTATCTGGTGGCGGGCTGTGGGGGTGACTGTGACCGAGAGGGACGGGTCGACGGCGGCTACCGCCGTGTTGATGTAGTCGAGGTCCGCGCCCGCCGAGATGAAGGCGCCGAGGAGCATGTCCCCGGAGGCGCCGGCGGAGCAGTCGATCCAGGCTGTGCGCATCAGGCGTCCTTGGTTTTGCGAGGAACTGACTGCCGGGCCACCCGGGCGGCGAAAACCCCAGCCCCGAACCCGTTGTCGATGTTCACCACCGTGACCCCCGGCGCACACGAGTTCAGCATCCCGAGCAGCGCCGCCAGCCCGCCGAACGAAGCGCCGTACCCGACCGACGTCGGTACGGCGACCAACGGCACGCCGACCAGCCCGCCGACGACGCTCGGCAGTGCGCCCTCCATCCCCGCGACCACGATCAAGCAGTCCGCCGCGGCCAGCCGCTCGCGCACCCCGAGAATCCGGTGCAGCCCCGCCACACCCACATCCGTGATCGTGTCCACACCGGCCCCGAACACCCGTGCCGTCGTCGCTGCCTCAGCCGCCACCGGGGCGTCCGACGTACCGGCGGCCACGACCGCGACCGTCCCACGCAGTGCCGGCGGCTCACCGAGCACCGCCGTACGCCCGACCGGATCGATCACAGCTTCCGGCAGCGCGGTGGCGACCGCGTCCTGCGCCTCGTCGGTCAACCGGGTCGCCAGTACGGCGTGACCGGGATGCGTGGCGTGCAGGGTCCGCAGCAGTTCCACGACCTGAGATGGCGTCTTGCCCGCACCGTAGACGACCTCGGCGTCGCCGGTACGTTCCAGCCGGTCGGTGTCGAGCCGCGCGTACCCGAGGTCGTGAACGCCGGGTTGTGGGCCCTGATCAGGCAAATGTCTCACGCCGCGAATCTACGTTGCCGCGGCCCGAGGTGCCGCATCCGTCCCGACTCGCGCACGCTGTGCGATCGCTTGAACACTCAGGCATAACATCGCATGCCTTAGGCTCTAGTCCTGTGTCTTCGACGTTAGCCGGTGCCTTCGGGGTGGCCGCCCTTTTCGTGGCGGTGCTCGCCCTGGTGTTCGCGATCCAGGCCCTGCGTGCCCGGACAGTGACGTCGGACCGACCCGCGCCCACCACCGCCCCCGAGCCGGAACCGCAACCCGCGCAGCCGGAACCCAAACCCGGCACCGTGAAGTCGGAACTCCGCCGCCTCGACAAGGAACTCGAGGTCACCCGCGGCGAGCTCAAGGAAACCCTCCAGCACCTCGCCGTGGTCCGGTACGACGCCTTCGGCGAAACCGGCGGCAAGCTCTCGTGGTCGCTCGCCATCCTCGACAACCACGGCGACGGCGTGATCCTCACGTCCATCAACAGCCGCGCCGACGCCCGCACGTACGCGAAGGAAATCAAGTCCTTCACCAGCGAGTCCAAACTCTCCCCCGAAGAGCAAGAGGCCCTCGACACCGCCCACAAGGAAGCCGGCCCGACGGTCGAGTGACACCGGCTGACGCGGGGAGCTGATAACCCCGCGTGCTACGCGGCCGCCATTCGTCGCTCCGCTCCTCACCGCGTCCGCTCCGCGCGCTCCCACCCACCCCCCGGCTTAGCGCCGGTACATCTGCTTCCGGCTAACGCCGGGACCTGCCGGCTGCCGCCGGCAATCTGCGTGCTGCCGCCCGCCCACGTGCGTGCTGCCGCCTGCCCGCGTGCGTGCTGCCGCGCGCGACCGCGGGGCCGATGCTCCTCGCATGGCCGCACGTAGTGTGAGGCGGATGTCGCGAAATCGCCCTGAGTCCCGCGGAGGCTGCCCGTCTGCCGTCCGCCGGGCAACCCGACTACCCGCGCGTGCGGAAGTGCGGGAGGGCGGCGTGCGGGAGTGCGGGAGGGCGGCGTGCGGGAGTGCGGGAGGGCGGCGTGCGGGAGTGCGGGAGGGCGGCGTGCGGAAGTGCGGAAGTGCGGGAGTGCGGAAGTGCGGGAGAGCGGAAAAGCGGAGAGCGGAAGTGCCGGGACGGCGGGCGCGCTGAAGTGCGGGAGGGCGCGTGTGCGGGGAGTGCGCCAGTGAGGCAATCCGGCCCCGCGCCGGCTCGCACCGCGCCGGCTCGGCGGCCGCAGCCGGCTCGGCGGCCGCAGCCGGTGCGGCAAGCCCGGCGATCCGGCAACGTGTGACTGCCAGGTCCGCGTCCTACCGGCGTTTTGGGACCCGGGCGGTGAGGGCCCCCGGTTCTATTTCGGCGGTTAGGGAGCGGCCGGGGCCTATGGGGTCGCCGTCTAGTTGGCGTTGGACGTCTACGGCGGCTTGGATGTCTACCTTGCGGCCGGTGAAGCGTTCCAGGTACATATCCGTCCGGTTGGTGCGGGTCATCAGGCGCCAGACGACGATCGGCCACTGGGTGACCCGGCGTGGGGCGATCACCACGACGTCCAGCAGGCCGTCGTCGGGGCGGGCGTCGGGGAGGAGTGGGATGTTCGCCTGCAGCATGCCGACGTTGCCGACCACCACCGTGCGGACCCGGCGCTCGATCGGTTCGGCGTCGTCGATCGTGAGCTGGACCCGCACCGACGGGTGGTTGATGTTCTTCGCTGCCGACACCAGGTACGCGGTCCAGCCGATCTGCTTCTTCAGGTGCGGCGGGGCGTCCGAGATGATCGCGGCGTCCAGCCCGAGCCCGGCCATCACTGCGAACCGGTCCGTGTCCAGCTCGTCGCCGTGCACCCGGACCAGGTCGATCCGCCGGTCGCGGCCATCGAGGACGCGTTCCAGCGCGTCGTCGAGGTCGAGCGGGATGTGCAGGTTGCGGGCCAGCAGATTCCCGGTGCCGGCCGGGATCACCCCGACCGGGATCCCGGTGTGTGCGAGCGCCGCGCACACCACCCGGACCGTACCGTCGCCGCCCGCCACCAGCACCAGGTCCGCCTCGTACTCGACCGCCTGCTTGGCCATCGCGCTCCCGGCGTCGTCGACGCGGGTCTCCAGCCAGAGCGGTTCGTCGTACCCGCGGACCGCGAGCGCGCGCGTCACCTTCCGCCGGAACGCGACACCGTCGCCGACCTTGATCGGGTTCACGATGACGGCGGCCCGCGGCGGAGCCGTCGTACCGTCGCCATCGGCGGACGGCGTACGGCGCCGACGCCGCCGCAGCCCGGGCCGCAGACCGAAGCCGATCGACGTGGCGGTGAGGATCGCCAACCCGAGCGCCCAACCTCCGAGCACGTCGGACAGGTAGTGCACGTTCAGCGCGATCCGGTCGACCGACGTGAGCCACACCACGGCGATCGTGGGGAGCGCGACCAACAGCCGGAACCGCCGCCGCCAGCCGCGCACCGACGGCAGCACGACGCCCAGCGCACCTGCCATCACGAACGCCGCGGTGGCGTGACCGGAGACGTACGCCCAACTGTCCGCCGACGCCAGCATCTGGTCAGGTCGCGGCCGGTCGAAGATGTGCTTCGCCGCCTGGACCAGGCCGAGCTCGGCACCGGCGGACACCACCAGCCAGACGGTCAGCAGCCGCGCGCGCCGGTGCCAGAGGTACACGGCCACGGCCACCATCACGCCGCGCAGTACCCACGGCTGGGTCACCGCGCCGACCACCTGCCAGAAGTCGACCATGTTCTCGCGGACGGCGCCGTACGACGCGGCACGGGCGGCGACCGACCGGTCCCACCTGTCGAGCGGCGGCCACTGCCCGAACACCAGCAGCGTGATCACGATGAACGGCAACGCACCCAGCACGACCGTGAGCGCACGGCCGACCGGAGTGGGTGGGTGGTGGTTCATCGCGCGCTCAGATCCCCCTCCGTGATCACGTGACCCCACCACATCATCCCGAATAGACTTCGCCCCTCCTGACACGCCCCGATACCCTCGGGGTGTGATTGACGCGAAACTGCTCCGTGAGAACCCCGATGCCGTCCGCGCGGCCCTGACCAAGCGCGGTGAGAGTACGGATGTGGTCGACCAGATCCTGGTCGCCGACAGTGAGCGTCGATCGTCCATCTCCGCCTTCGAGGCGCTCCGGGCCGAGCAGAAGGCGCTCGGCAAGCAGGTCGCCCAGGCCAAGGGCGACGAGCGGGCCGCGCTGCTGGAGCGCACCAAGGCGCTGGCCGCCGAGGTGAAGGCCAACGAGGCCACCGCGAACGAGGCCGAGCGGCGCTTCGACGAGCTCTCCCGCGCCCTGCCGAACCTGGTCTCCGACGAGGCCCCGGTCGGCGGCGAGGACGACTACGTCGTGGTCGAGGAGGTCGGCAAGCCGCGCGACTTCGCGGCCGAGGGCTTCGAGCCGCGCGACCACCTGGAGCTCGGCGAGCTGCTCGGCGCGATCGACATGGAGCGCGGCGCGAAGATCTCCGGCGCCCGGTTCTACTTCCTCAAGGGCGCCGGGATGCTGCTCCAGCTCGGCATGCTGCAGCTGGCGATCCAGCAGGCGGTCGAGGCCGGCTTCACGCCGATGATCACGCCGACGCTGGTCAAGCCCGAGGTGATGGGCGGCACCGGCTACCTGTCCGCGCACGACGACGTGTACCGCCTCGAGGACCCCGAGCTGTACCTGACCGGTACGTCGGAGGTCGCGCTGGCCGGGTACCACATGGACGAGATCCTCGACCTGAGCAACGGCCCGATCCGGTACGCCGGGTGGTCGTCCTGCTTCCGCAAGGAGGCCGGGTCGCACGGGAAGGACACCCGCGGGATCATCCGCGTCCACCAGTTCGACAAGGTCGAGATGTTCTCCTACTGCAGGCTCGAGGACGCCGCGGCCGAGCACCTGCGGCTGCTGGCCTGGGAGAAGGAGATGCTCGACAAGATGGAGCTCAGCTACCGGGTGATCGACACCGCCACCGGCGACCTCGGCGTCTCGGCGTACCGGAAGTTCGACTGCGAGGGGTGGGTGCCGACGCAGGGCCGGTACCGCGAGCTCACCTCGACGTCGAACTGCACGGACTTCCAGGCCCGCCGGCTGAACATCCGGCACCGGGACGCCGACGGGAAGACGCAGCCGGTCGCCACGCTGAACGGCACGCTGGCCACCACTCGCTGGATCGTCGCGATCCTCGAGACGCACCAGCTGGCCGACGGCTCGGTCCGGGTCCCGACGGCACTGCAGCCGTACGTCGGTGGTCGCGAGGTCCTCGAACCGGTCGCCAAATGAGGGAGGACCCACCATTCCAGGGACCGCCGACGGCCGTTGCCCTGGACATCGATGGGACGCTGATCGACCACGACGAGGGGATGTCCGACGCGGTCCTCGACGCGGTCCGGCGGACCGCCGCGCGGGTTCCGGTGTTCCTGGCCACCGGCCGGGCCTGGTCGACCACCAAGCCGGTGGCCGGGCGGCTCGGCCTGCCGTCCGGCGGGTTCGTTGTCTGTAGCAACGGTGCGCGCACGCTCCGCTACCCCGGCGGCGACGTGGTCGACGAGCGGACCTTCGATCCCTCGACGGTGATCGAGTCCGTGCGCCGGTACGCGCCGAACGCCCGGATGGCGGTCGAGGAGTCCGACGGCACCTACCTGGTCACCGCGCCGTTCCCGGACGGCGACCTCGGCCGGGACGCGAAGATCCGCGTGGTCAGCGACGACGAGCTCGCTCCGCAACCCGTGACCCGGTTGATCATCCGGGACCCGGAGCAGTCCGAGGACGACTTCGTCCACCTGGCGGAACGCCTCGGACTGCACGGGGTCAGCTACTTCGTCGGCTGGACCGCCTGGCTGGACATCGCGCCCGAGGGTGTGGACAAGTCGACCGGGCTGAAGGTGGCGCTCGCCCAGCACGGCCTCGATCCCGCCGGATTGCTGGCGATCGGTGACGGGCGCAACGACATCGAGATGCTGACGTACGCCGGTCTCGGCGTCGCGATGGGCACCTCGCCGGAGGAGGTCAAGGCCGCCGCCGACGAGGTCACCAAGTCGGTCCAGGACGACGGCGTCGCCGCGATCCTGAACCGCTGGTTCTGAGGACCGTTTCGGCCGGAACCGAAAGGGCTTGACAACTGCGGTTGCCATAGGCAAACGAAGGGCCCGGAATCCCCCTCAGGACGGGGGATTCCGGGCCTTCGAACTCCGATAGTCCGCTGGCGGGCCGAGTATCGGATCAGGCCACGCGGGTGCTGCCGGCGCGGCGCGGCTGGTGCTGCTCGACGACCGTGTCGAACGCGTCCAGCACGGCGCCGACCTCGGGACGCGGCCGCGGCGTCTTGGCCGCCGGGCTCTGGCCGCGGCGGGCGCGGCGCAGGTGCCGCTTCACCGTGGACAGCGAGCAGCCGAGCCGCATGGCCAGGGACTCCAGGCTGTCGTTCGGGTACTGGGTGCGCAGCCGCAGGACCTCCTCGTGGCTGACCGGGCGGCGGGTCCCCCGCGCGCCGGCGAGCTGGTCGAAGTCGTCCGCCTGCACCTCGACGTCGAGCAGGTTACGGATCGAGCGCCGTTGTGCCGCAGTGGTTCCGGCGACGAAACCGCTGACGTCGTGCTCGGCGACCGCGCTGTACAGGCAGTCGGTGAACAGCGGGCACGAGGCGCACAGCGCCTTGGCCTCGCGGACGAGCTGCTCGTACCGCTCCCTGGTACGACGGGTTGCGGACGCCGGCGGCGGCTCCTCCATCAAGCGGTGCTGGTAGATGTCCGAACGGGCGATGCAGCCGGTCATGGCCCCCTCCGTGATGGAACATGTGTCGACAGCCGCTCGAGAGCTTCTGCCCCCCGGCCCCGCTAGATTGGCGCTGTTGACGGTCATCAAGGCTCCCCAAGTATCAAGACCCGAATGAACGAACGGTGAACACGTTCGTCCGCACGGTTCCACTAGCCGGTGGACCCGCGGTTTTGTTGCCGGCCCACCGTGTCGTCCCGGGCGCGGGACGCACCGATCCATAAGTGTTGACGCCACTGCCGCGGTTTTGGTTGCAGCCAATCCCACAACAGTTCTTCGACGTTCAGGTGTGCTTCCGGAGATGGGGCGGCATCAGTCGCGCTGATCCAGAACACGCATACGACGCGGCCGAACAGCCCCCGGTTCCCCGCCAGACCCCCGCATGAAATCATGCGCAAACCGGTGGGCGCAGGGGAACTTGCTGCCTTTGCAGCATCCTGCCGTAACGGTCTGATGACGTTGTCAAAAGCTCAATCAGATAAGTCAAAAAGGTCTCAATCCGAGAGCTGACCGCTTGCGCCCGAGGTGCCTGGAAGGGTAATGCACGAGCGGCTCGTCCGGCGATACGGTGGCCCTGTGACGGCTCCGCAGTACCCTCGCCTGATTGCCACCGATCTCGACGGAACCCTCGTCCGCAGTGACGGAACCGTGTCCGAACGGACGCGGTCCGCGGTGCTCGCGGCCCAGCGTGCCGGAAGTGTTTTCGTGATGGTCACCGCCCGGCCACCTCGATGGCTGCACGACTTCGAGGACCTGGTCGGCGACCACGGTGTCGCGATCGTTGCCAACGGCGCCATTCTGTACGACGTCCTGCGCCGCAAGGCGATCCGCACCCGGCTGATCGAACCCGACGTCGCGCTCGAGGTCGCGCTGGCGATCCGCACCGGCATCCCCGACGTGCAGTTCGCCATCGAGCGACCGAACCGCTACGGACAGGAACCGGTCTACCTGAACCGCTGGCCGAAACCCGACGACACCTTGGTCGGCGCCGTCGAGGTGCTGCTCGAGGAGCCGGCCGCGAAGCTGCTCGTCCGGCACCCGAGCCTGCCGTCCGACGAACTGCTGGCGCTCGTGAACCCGTTGGTGGGCCAACGAGTGACGGCGAGCCACAGCGGAGGTCACGGTTTGGTGGAGATCTCCGCGAGCGGCGTCTCGAAGGCCGCGATGCTCGCCGATTTCGCCGCGGAGCAAGGGATCTCGGCTGCTGAGACGATCGCCTTCGGCGACTCGGTCAACGACCTGCCGATGCTCGCCTGGGCCGGGACGTCGTACGGCGTCGCGAACGCGCACCCCGAAGTACTCGCGCTGGTGGACAGAACTGCCCGGACAAACGACGAGGACGGCGTCGCCGCCGTCCTCGAAGAGTTCTTCCAGCCTTTGAAATAAGGCCTTACAGATACATCCCGCCGCTGCCCGGGCCGTCGGTGTTGCCGGCCTGCGGGGCGCCGGGGAAGCCGGGCTGCTCCTCGGCCTGCAGCTGCTGGCCGCCCGGCAGTGCGCGGCGCATCTGCTCGAGCTGCTGGCGCGCGGCCATCTGCTGCGCGAACAGCGCCGTCTGGATGCCGTGGAACAGGCCCTCCAGCCAGCCCACCAGCTGGGCCTGCGCGATCCGCAGTTCGGCCTCGGTCGGCGTGCTGTCGTCGGTGAAGTCCAGGCTCAGCCGCTCCAGCTCCTCGACCAGCTCCGGCGCCAGGCCGCTCTCCAGTTCCTTGATCGACGCCTCGTGGATCGACCGCAGGCGCGCCCGGGAGGCCTCGTCGAGCGGCGCCGACTTCACCTCTTCCAGCAGCTGCCGGATCATGTTCGCGACCCGCATCACCTTGGCCGGCTGCTCGACCAGCTCGGTCACCGAACGCGGTTCGTCGTCCTGCTCGTCGTGGTCGTTGTCGGAGCGCGGCGGCCCCTCGACGGCCATGCCGTCCGGTCCGACGATCAGCACTTTGCCGTCCTCGGTCCGCGCCCCGGCCATCGGAACTCCCTGGCCCTCGCTGCTGCTCTCGGTCATCTGCCCATCCTAGTTGGGGGTCATGTCGCGGTACCCGACGGGCGTTCTACGAAGCACGCGCCCGATGCCGGCGTACGGCGTCCCGGTTGGCGCAGGCGGGACTGCAGTACCGCTGCCGCCCGGTGCGTGAGAGGTCGGCGTACACGTTGTCGCAGCCGTCGGTGGCGCAGCGGCCGAGCCGGGTGATCCCGCGTCCGGCCAGGTGCAACGCCGTACCGGTGCTGATCAGCGTCGCGACCAGCCGCCCGACCGGTACGTCGTCGGGGCGGTAGTGCATGTGCCAGCCGTCGCCGGCGTGGTTGGTGAGCCGCGGGTGCTCGGTGTACTTCGCCAGCATCGCGTTCACCAGGTCGACGCGGGCCTGCTCGTCCTGCGCGTCGACGACCTGCAACCACTCGTCGAGCGCCGTACGGACGGCCGCCAGGTCCGCGGCGGTCACGTGCCGGTCGCGGACCAGGCGGCTCTCGACGCCGCTCTCCTCGCAGCGCTCGGCCAGCTCGTCGGGTGTGCTCGCGGGCCGGGTGACCAGGTTCACCGCGAGCAGCACCGCGTCCGCACCGTAAGGGTTGAGATGCATAATGCCATTACATCACGATGGATCCATGACAGACACCCACCGGCACCGCTGGACCGCGGTCTCCAGTCACCAGGTCAGCGAAGGTCTCCTCGTGTACCAGCGGTGCGACTGCGGCCGGTGGCGCCTCACGAGCACACCGCCGTACCCCGTCGCCTATCCGGAGGTGGCTCTAATCGATACGGCTGACCATCGGTAGCCGCGACCGCGTGAGCAGCCAGGCGAGCAGCCCGGCGAACAGCGGTACGACGATCACGATGCCGCCGAGCTCCGCCCACGGAACCGCGAACCGCGGCGACCCGAACGCGGCGTGCGCCGTGTAGCCGTACAGGGCGCCGACCCCCACGCCCAGCAGGCAACCCAGCTGTCCGAGGACCCAGGCCTGCGCCGCCGCGAGCGACCGCCGGCGGCGCGGCGGGGCTCCGATCGCGGCGAGGGTCGCGAGATCGGCCCGGCCCTCGGCCGCGGACAGCGAGACCGAGATCGCGACACCGAGCAGCGTGACGATCGTGGCCGCCGCCAGGATCCCGAGCAGGAACAGCCGCGCCGGGCTCTGGTACCCCTTCTCGACCACGAGCTGGTCGTCCGCTCCGAGGAGCCGCGCGACCGCGGCGAGCTCGTCGTCGGACGGGCTCCTGGTCAGCTCGAAGTGGACCTCGTTGACCTTGATCGTGCCCAGCTCGCGGGCCGCCTCCGGGCTGATCAGCGCGGTGTCGCGGAAGAACTGGATCCGCGGCGGCGGACCGAAGGACACCGCGTCGAGGTTCTTCAGGTAGTCCTGGGCGTCGTCGTTGTGCAGGGCAACAGTCTGGCCGGGTTCGAGCTTCACGTCCGGAACCACCACCTTGCCGGCCCGCATCGCCGCCGCGACCCGGGCGCCGTACTCGCCGAAGCGCTCGACGAAGCCGGGATCGGCCGCCTGCAGGGGCATCCCGGTCATGCCCATCCCGTTCTGCGGTGTGGCGACGGCCAGCACCGGCGTGTAGCCGTACTGGTTGGCCTTCGCGTTCGGCAACTGTACGTAGCCGAGCTGGTGCTGCTGCCGAACCGGAAGCAGCTCGCCCAGCTGCGAGCCGAGTTGCGGCGTGTGCGCGATCGCCCCGGGAACTCCGTCGGCGAACCGCATCACCGCGTCGCCCTCGCGCCCGGCCGCCGTGTAGTCCGCGGCGTCGGCGGCGATCGAGTTGGACGCGGCGAACGCGACCGCGGCCGTACCGGCGACGGCCATCATGATCGCGGCCGTCGCGGGTCCCGTCCGATGCCGGTGCCGGGACGCGTCCCGCAGTGCCATCCGACCGCTCAACGGCAGCGCCCGGGCCACCCCGGCGAGCTTCGCGACCAGGCTGGGCAGCATCCACACCAGCGCCGCGATGGTCGCGGTGATCCCGAGCAGGACGAGCGCGATCGGGCCGGTGGGCGTGGCGGTCGCCTGCATCCCGAGCTGCGTGCTCCGTGCCGACTTCAACGCGGCGGCGATCATCGTGCTGCCCCCGAACACACACGCCAGCCCGGCGCCGAGCAGCACCACCGCGGCGACCCGGATGCGCGCCGCCCCGGCCGTCACGGTGAACCGCTCGGCCAGCGCTGCCATCGGCGCCTGCCGCCCGGCACTGATCGCCGGTACGACGGCCGCCGCGAGCCCCGCGCCCACCCCTAGCAGGGCGATCGCGACGATCGTGCCCCACGGGATCTGCCACGCGGTGAAGACGGCGTCCGTCATCGCTTCCCACACCGGCTTCGCGCTGAACACCGCGATCCCCGCGATCGCGAGTCCGCCGAGCACCCCGACCAGCCCGGCGAACAGCCCTTGCGTCACGACGATCCGCCGGACGTCGCCCGGCGTACCGCCGGCGGCCATCACCAGCCCGAGTTCACGGGTCTGGCGGCGCGCGCCGACCGCGAACGCCGTACCGGCCAGCAGCACGATCTCCAGGACGCCGAAGCCGATCACGAGCGCCATCGCCGCGTACGGGCCGATCTCGTCGGCGGTCGTGCCGTAGGTGTCCGGCGGCGGATCGACGATGGTTGCCCGCGGCAAGAGAAACAGGCCCTGGTCGATCAAGGCGGTGCCGAGCGCGTCGGCGTCCGCGGAGTCCGGGAGATCCACCAGGTACTGGACCGTCCGGGTTGGGTCGACCTCGTGCAGGCGCGTGTCCGGCGTCGCGAAGACGGCCTTGGTGCTCGCGGCGCTCAGCATCCGCGCGATCCCGACGACGGTGTACTTCGTACCGTCCGCGCTCACCATCGTGTCGGTCCGGCCGAGCTCCTCGGCGAGCGACGGCGAGATCGCGACCTCGTCGGGCTTCGCGGGCAGCCGGCCTTCGTCGAGCTTCACGGTCCCGGTCGTCAGCGGATCCGCTCCGTCGCCGGTCAGCAGCGTGACCGAGGTCTTCGAGTCCGGGACGCGGATCTCGGTGGTGCCGGAGTCGACGAACTGCCGCGCCACCTTGCTCCCCGGCGGAAGTAGCGTCAGCGGGTCGAACGTCGACGGCGTCCGGACCGCCTTGTCATGGCCGGGAGCCGGCGGCGGTTCGCCGTACAGCATGTCCTGACCGGGTTGCACCTGGAGCTTGCCGTACTGCGTGACGTCCAGCCGGGCGTCCGCGCGGCCGATCGTGTTGTTCGCCAGCGTCTCGCCGCTCGGGCTGGCACTCTTCAGCACGATGCCCAACCATGTCGCCGCCAGCACGGGCAGGCCGATCAGCGCCGCGATCAGCAACGTGCGGCCGAGCGACCGGCGCGTCGTACGGCGGGCGATCCGCAGCGGCGGGCCCCACTTGCCCATCAGTGACTCTCCTGGAGCAACGCGTCGGCTCCGGGCAGCGGACCGGACTGGCCCACCAGGACGCCGTCACGCAGATAGACCACGCGGTCGGCCCAGGCGGCGTGGCGGGCGTCGTGTGTGACGAGTACGCCGCCGATGCCGTGCTGGTCGCAGCGGTCGCGGAGCAAGCGGAGGACGGCTTCGCCGGTGTCGGAGTCGAGCGCGCCGGTCGGCTCGTCGGCCAGCAGCAGGCGGCGTTCGCCGACGATCGCGCGGGCGATCGCCACTCGTTGCCGTTGGCCACCGGACATGTCGTCGGGGAAGCGGTCCGCAAGTTCGCCGATCCCGACCTCTTCCAAGGCGGCGACGGCGGACTTGCGGGCGGACCGGCTGCGGGTGCCGTCGAGCTCCAGCGGGAGCGCGACGTTCTCGGCCGCGGTCAACGCCGGGATCAGGTTGAAGTCCTGGAAGACGTAGCCGATCCGGCGGCGGCGGAGCGCGGCCACGGCGTTCCGGCTGAGTGTCGTGAGGTCGTTGCCGTCGACAAGTACTTCGCCGCTGGTCGGCTGGTCGAGGCCGCCGGCGCAGGTGAGCAGTGTCGACTTGCCGGAGCCGGACGGGCCCATGACCGCGACGAGCTCGCCCGCCGCGACGGCCATGTCCACGCCCCGCAAGGCGTGCACGGCCTGTTCGCCTTGTCCGTGAGTCCTGGTCACATTGCGGATGTCGAGGATCATGAGCGGGCCTCCTGCTCGTCCGGTACGTCGTACGTCTGCGGCACGGCCCGCGGTGTGCCGCGGTGGCGTAACAGCATGGCCTCGCAGTGGTCGAGCCAGCGGATCTCCGCCTCGGCGCCGAAGATCATCGACTCGATGACCAGCTGCCAGGAGATCTCGCCGTCGGCGCTGTTCCGCTTCAGCCGGGTCAGTTCCTGCAGCGATTGCATCGTCGACATCCGCTGCCGCTGCACCACGGCGCTGACGTCCACGCCCGGGACGGCGAGGGCGAGCGCCAGCTTGATCGCCAGCTCGTCGCGCGGCCGCGACTCCCGGGTCACCGGCGTCTCGAACCACTTCGCCAACTCGCCGCGGCCGGCGTCGGTGATCTCGTACATCGACCGCCCGTCGGCGTCGGCGGACGCGGCGCGGACCAGACCGTCGCGCTCGAGACGCGTCAGCGTCGTGTAGACCTGCCCGATGTTCAGCGGCCAGGTCGCTCCGGTGGCGGCCTCGAACTCACCGCGGAGCTGATAGCCGTACTTCGCCCCGTCCTGGAGCAGCGCCAGCAGTCCATGCTTGATCGACATGGATACTGAGTATGCATACTGGGTATGCGCCCGTCAATCCTCGCGAGTCAGTCGACGCACCAAGCGGGCCGTGATCGCCTGCACGTCGTACGGCCGGCCGGTGCCGGGCGTGAGCTGGTCGAGGACCAGCCCGTCGATCGCGAAGTGCAGCAGCCGGATCTCCTCGGCGCCGCCGGGCAGACCGGCGTTCGCGTTGAAGGCGACGTCGGCGTCGAAGCCCTGCCGGAGGGTGCGCGACAGGATCTCGTGCAGGCCGGGGCGGCGGGCCGCTTCGAGGCGGAGCTCGAGCAGGGCGAGCGTGAGTTCGGGGCGGCCGAGCAGGCGCTCGACGATGTAGTGCACGTAGTCGGTCATCAGGTCGAGGCCGGGCTCACGCGCGGCGAGCGGCTCGAGGACGGCTTCGTCCGGGGCGAGGCGCTCGAAGATCCGCTCGCCCAGCGCGCCGAGCAGCGCGTCCCGGGTCTTGAAGTAGTTGGACGCCGTACCGGCCGGGAGTCCGGCGGCGGCGTCGACGGCGCGATGGGTGAGTCCGCGGGCGCCGGCCTCCGCGAGCACGGCGAGGCCCGCGTCGGCCAGTCGGGTACGGCGTTCCGGATTCCGGGGCATGTTGACAGGCTAGCAGAGTTGCACTACAACTGTCGTACACAACAACAACAGCTGTAGTAGTCAGGAGAACGTATGCAACCCGCAGCCTTCGGCGCGACCGTGGTCACCGACAAGCCGTCGGAGGTCGCCGCCTTCTACACGCAGTACCTCGACCTGCAGGTCGGGCTCGACCTCGGCTGGTTCGTCACCGTCCGGCGCGGCACGGCGGACTGGGAGCTCGCGATCATGGAGCGCGGGCACCCGACGATCCCGGCGGCGGTGTCCGCGCAGACCGAGAGCACCAACGTCTTCGGCTTCGTGGTCGACGACGCGGACGCGATCGCCGCGGCCTTCCGGGCCGGCGGCGTGGAACTGGAGGGCGAGCCGGTCACCGAGCCGTTCGGCCAGCGGCACTTCTTCGTCCGCGACCCGGCCGGGACCTGGATCGACGTCATCCAACTGGTCGAGCCCGACCCGGAGTGGGTCGCGGCGAACCTGGCGCCGGCGACGTGATCGAGTGGTGCGGATCTTCCGCACTCACCAACCGCGCTCCGGCGCCGCGTGCGACCGCCGGTTGAGCGTGAGCGGCGCCCGGAGTTGTGGGTTGGTGAGTGCTGGGGATCCGGCTCAGAGCGTGAGGAGCACTTTGCCGAGCTGGGTCGACTCCTCGAGTGTCCGGTGGGCCGCGGCGACCTCGGTGAGCTGGAAGGTCGAGTGCACGATCGGCCGGACCTTCTTCTCCGCGATCAGCGGCCAGACGTGGCCGACCACCTCGTCGACGATCCGGCCCTTGTCCGCCACCGACCGGAACCGCAGACCGGTGGCGATCACCGAACCGCGCCTGCTGAGCAGCCGGCCGAGGTCCAGCTCGCCCTTCGCGCCGCCCTGCATGCCGATCACGACCAGGCGCCCGTCGTACGCGAGCGCCTTCACGTTGTCGGTGAGGTACTTCGCGCCCATGATGTCGAGGATCACGTCGGCGCCGGCGCCCTTCGTCGCCTCGTGGACGACCGACGCCCACTGGGCTTCCTTGTAGTTGATCGCCACGTCCGCGCCGAGCCGGGTGCAGAACACCATCTTCTCCTTGCTGCCGACGGTGGTCAGCACCCGCGCGCCGTGCGCGACGGCGAGCTGGATCGCCATCGTGCCGATGCCCGACGAGCCCCCGTGCACCAGCAGCGTCTCGCCGGCCTTGAGGTGCGCGGTCATGAAGATGTTGGACCAGACGGTCGCGACGACCTCGGGCAGGGCGGCCGCGCTGACCAGGTCGACGCCGTCCGGGACCGGCATCACCTGCGGCGCGGGGACGACCACCTTCTCGGCGTACCCGCCGCCGGCCAGCAGCGCGCAGCACTCGTCGCCGACCGACCAGCCCTCGACCTCGGCGCCGACCGCGGCGATCCGGCCGGACACCTCGAGCCCGATCGTGCCGGGGGCGCCGGGCGGCGGCGGGTAGAAGCCCTGCCGCTGCAGCAGGTCGGCGCGGTTCACGCCGGCGGCGACGACGTCGATGACCACCTCGTCGACCGCAGGCTCCGGGTCCGGGATCTCGCCGATTCCGAGGACGTCGATTCCGCCTGCTCCGTCACACACGACAGCTCGCATGCCGCCCAACTTACCCTCAGCTTTCGACCAGCTCCGCCATGTCTCGCGCGATGCCGGCGAGGTGAGTGGTCTCGCCTATCGAAGCGAACCAGTCCCATAGTTCGAGCGAGTGGTAGAGCCGGTAGAGCGCGATCCGGTCGGCGGGCAGCAGGCCGTAGCCGGCCGTGAGGCCCGCGAGCTTCTCGGCGTTGTCCCGGACCGAGTAGGCGATCGTCTTCGCGACGTCGACCAGCGGGTCGGCGGCGATCGCGTTCTCCACGTCGATGAAGCCGTTGACCTGCCACGTGACCGGGTCCACGAGGATGTTGCCCTCGTGGAAGTCGTTGTGGCACAGCGTCGGCGCCGTGTTGTCCGCGAACAGGTTTGCCTGCCGGTCGACGTACCCGGTGATCTTCGCGTGCAGCGTCAGGTCGCCGCCGAGTTGCTCGAACTCGTGCAGCTTCTTCGCGAACTGCCGTCGCATGTACTGGTCGTTGTCCGGCAGCGGGTCGAGGATCTGGTCGGTCAGATAGCCGTACTCCGGCTGCGGGATCTGGTGCACGCGGCGCAGCAGCTCGCCGACCTGGGTGTACGTCGTACGCCAGTCGGGCGGTGCGAGCTCCGACAACGGAACGCCGTCGAGCTTGGTGAGGATCGTGACGCCGTCGCCGACGTGCAGTACGCGCGGGATCGAGCCGCCGACCTCCGGCTCCAGCATGCCGTAGACATGGACTTCCTTGGCCTGCTTCCAGCGCCACTCCGGTGCGTAGACCTTCACGATCACCGGGTCCGCGTCCGTCTGGACTTCGTGGACGGTGCTCAGTTGCCCGCCGGTTCGCACGGTCGTCTCGCCGACCTCGACTCCCAGGGCATCCTTGACCAGCTGTGCGACGTCCATGGGGCGAACCTATGAGTGGCGTCCAGCGATTTAGTTGTCGTCGAGATCCGACCAGGTGTCTACGTCGTCGCCGGCGCGGGTCGGCTCGGTCCACGCGAGGTCGAGGCCGGCGAGCGCACGCCGTACCGACTTGTCGCGTGGATCGCCGACTTGCTCGATCGCCGCGGCGAGTGCGGTACGGCGGTACGCCGTCGCGAGCTGCTGTTCGCGGCCGTCCGTGTCGCGGAGGCCGTAGCCGTCGTGGTCGGCGAGCCCTTCTACGAGCGTGGTGACGTCGGATTCGGTGATCCACGGCAGGTCGCAGCTCAGCACCACGACGACCGGTGCCGTCCCGTGCTGCAGGCCAGCCGCTAGTCCCGCTACCGGTCCACCCGACGGCGGGTCCTCGAGGGTCCAGCTCACCGCGCGGTACGTCGTACGTTGTTGCCCGACCACCACTGTCGACGCAGCTCCGGCCGTCGCGATCAGGACGCGGTCCAGCAACGAGACCCCGTCCAGCACCAGCATCGCCTTGTCCACGCCGCCGAACCGGGTGGACCCGCCCCCTGCCAAGACCACCGCGTCGAACTCCACCCCCGCAGTCTCGCAGGCCCGTCCGCACGTTCTGCGGCACCATGGGGGTATGAGGATCGCCGTGGTGCAGACCGCCAGCAGCTACGACAAGGGCGCCAACCGGGAGTTGGTCACGCGCCTCGTCGCCGACGCGGCGCAGGACCGGCCGGACGTCGTCGTACTGCCCGAAGCGATGATGTCCGACTTCGCGGTCGAGGGCGAGTCGGTAGCGGAGGCGGCCGAGGCGTTGGACGGTGAGTTCGTCGCGACGCTGCGGAAGGCTGCTGTCGAGCATGGTGTGGCTGTCGTCGCCGGCATGTTCGAGCGCAGCTGCGACCAGCACCGGCCTTACAACACGCTGCTGGCTGTGGGCGCGGACGGCGTACTGCTGGGGGCCTATCGGAAGATCCACCTGTACGACGCGTTCGGGTACAAGGAGTCCGACCAGCTGACGCCTGGCGACGTGGCGCCGGTGGTGATCCAGGTGGGAGAGCACTCGATCGGGCTGATGACCTGTTACGACCTGCGGTTCCCTGAGCTGTCGCGGGCGCTTGTGGACGCGGGAGCCGAGGTACTGGTCGTGCCGGCGGCCTGGGTCCGCGGGCCGCTCAAGGAGCACCACTGGACGACCCTGCTCACGGCACGTGCGGTCGAGAACACCTGCTATGTCGCTGCGGCCGCCCAGAACGGGAAGAAGTACTGCGGCCTCAGCCAGGTCATCGACCCGCAGGGCGTCGCTCTGGCGTCGGCTGGTGAGGCGGACGGACACGTGGTCGCCACGGTCTCGGCTGAGCGGCTGGCCGACGTACGCAAGCGCAACCCTTCGCTGCAGAACCGCAGGTACTCCGTCACGCCCCGCTGACCAGTGCGCGGACTCGGGGGTCCCGAAATCTGCCTGACCCGTTAGCCTCCTGACCGTGCTGGATGGCTTTGATCTGGAGCATCACGGTGACCTCGAGGTCGGTGAGGGGCTCGTCGACCTCGCCGTCAACGTCCGCGCGGGCACTCCGCCACCCTGGTTGCTCGACGCGGTCACCGCGAGCCTGAGCGACTTGGCGGCGTACCCACGGCAGGACGCCGCGCTCGCCGCGGTCGCGCGCCGGCACGGGGTCGCGCCGGACCGGGTGCTGCTGACCGCCGGTGCGGCGGAAGCGTTCGTGCTGATCGCGCGGGCGTTCCGGCCGCGGCGGCCGGTGGTGGTGCACCCCCAGTTCACCGAGCCGGAGGCGGCGCTGCGGTCGGCCGGGCACCTCGTCGACCGGGTGATCCTGCGGCCCGAGGACGGGTTCGTGCTGGACCCGGCCGCCGTACCGGCCGACGCGGATCTCGTCGTGATCGGCAATCCCACCAACCCGACGTCGGTGCTGCATCGCGCGGACGACCTGCGCGAGCTGGCGCGGCCCGACCGGATCCTGGTCGTCGACGAGGCGTTCATGGACGCCGTACCGGGTGAACCCGAGACGCTCGCCGGGGCGTCGATCCCGGGGCTGGTGGTGGTGCGCAGCCTCACCAAGACCTGGGGCCTGGCGGGGCTTCGGGTCGGGTACGTCCTGGCCGGCGCGAGCCTGATCGAGCAGCTGGCGGCTGTGCAACCGCACTGGCCGGTGTCCACTCCTGCTCTCGCAGCGGCTATTGCCTGCAGCAACGAGCGTGCCGTCGCGGAGGCGGCGCAGGCTGCTCTCGACATCGAACGGCAGCGTGTCCATCTGCTTGACAGTTTGGGTCGCGTGGATGGCGTTTCGACGTACGGCGCGGCGCGAGCGCCGTTCGTGCTTGTGCATGTGGCGGGGGCCGCGCGGGTGCGGGAATCCCTGCGTGCACAGGGATTCGCGGTACGGCGGGGGGACACCTTTCCCGGGTTGGGGCCGGACTGGTTGCGGGTCGCCGTACGGCCGGAAGACGTCACGGACGGCTTTGTGAAGGTGCTGTCCGATCTGATGCGGTAGGTGTTGTTGCGGCTGCTGTGCAATCGAGCCGGGCAATCGAGTCGGCATCGAGTTGGCGCTGTAACGCGGTGAGGGTTTAGCCGACGACCACTTTGCGCACAAGATGACCAGGTGCCCGCTGGTACGTCCTGGGCAACTTTCTGGCCGTTCGCGAAGGGAGCAGCACAATGGGTCTCAACGATGACGACATGAACACCTCGTCCGAAGGTGGCGAAGGGCTGGCTGACGGCGGCGCCACCCAGGGCGCGACCGACGGCGGTGCCGACGGCGGCGCGGGCGGCGGAGGCTACGGCGAGTCCGGCGGTCAGACGGCTGCTCCGGGCGGCGGGTACGGCGGGGAGTCCTCGGACGGCGGAGCTGACGGTGGCGCCGATGGTGGTGCCGGCGGTGGCGGCGGGTACGGCGAAGGACCGGCTGACGGCGGCGCGTCGCAGGGCACCCAGGACGGCGGTGCCGACGGTGGCGCCGGCGGGTACGGCTCCGAAGAGGGCGGCTCCGGTGGCGAGGGCCCAGCTGACGGCGGCGCCACGCAGGGCGCACAGGACGGCGGCGCTGACGGTGGTGCCGGCGGGTACGGCTCGGAAGGTGGCTCCGAAGGTGGATCCGGCGGGTCCGAAGGCGGCTCCGAGGGCAGCTCCGGGAGCTGGTGACCACCGTGCCGGACGCCGGGCCGCTCGACCGCCCAGCCTCGTCGGCGGACGGTGCTGACCTGTTGCGAGACGAGCGCCCGGCGCTCCGGCGCTGTGTGGCGGGGGACTTGGACGAGTTCGCGAACTCCTACTGGGGTTCGCGGGCCCTGCTGTCGCACGGTCCCGATCTGCCGGCGCCGTACGACGACCTGTTCAGCCTCGAGGCTGTGGACGAGTTGTTGTCGCGCCGCGGGTTGCGGACGCCGTTCCTGCGGATCGCCAAGAACGGGGCCGTCGTGGGCGACGGGCAGTTCACGGGGCCGGCTGGCGTCGGCGCGGAGATCGCGGACCAGGTGCGGGACGACAAGGTGGCCGCGTTGTTCGCCGACGGGCACACCGTCGTACTGCAGGCCCTACATCGGACCTGGCCGGCGCTTGTCGACTTCTCGACGCAGCTGGCCGCGGATGCGGGGCATCCGGTGCAGATCAACGCATACGTCACTCCTGCCGAGTCGCAGGGATTCTCGGCGCACTACGACGTACACGACGTCTTCGTACTGCAGGTGGCTGGCGAGAAGCACTGGACCGTCCACGAACCGGTCCACGTCGATCCGCTCCGCAACCAGCCGTGGACGGACCATGCGCGCGCTGTCGAGGCGGCCGCGCGTGACAAGGCGCCGGTGATCGACGAGGTACTGCGGCCTGGCGACGCGCTGTATGTGCCACGCGGATTCCTGCACTCGGCCACGGCGCTGGGTGGGGTCAGCGCACACCTGACTGTCGGCCTGCACACGTTGACGCGTTACCTGCTCGTGCAGGAGCTGGCTGCCCTGGCGGCCGACCAGCCATCACTGCGGACCGCGCTGCCGCTCGGCTTCGACCCCGGCGACCCGGAACAGCTGGCCCAGCTCCTGCCGGAGGTGGTCGACCTCTTCACCCAGGAACTCCGCACAGCCACCCCCGACGCACTAGCGGCCCGCCTTCGCCGCCGCACCTGGTCCAGCAACCGCCCCGCGCCCCTCCCACCTCTGGCGCACGCGGCCTCCATCGCGTCCCTGGCCATCGGCACCACGGTCCGCCTCCGCGCCGGCCTCCGCTGCCGAGTAGTCCCCGGCGACCCGCTGGTCCTCCAACTCCCCGACCGCACCATCACTTTCCCACCCACCACCACCGCCGCAGTCACCGAACTCACCTCCGGCAAGGACTGCAAGGTAGGCAACCTCCCAAACCTGGACCCCGCAGACCAACTGGTCCTAGTCCGCCGCCTCCTCACCGAAGCAGTCGTAGTAGCCGCAGCTCAGTAGCCGCAGCGCGCAGTTGTTGACCGCTAGCGGCTTGCGCCTGAGAAGCCAGTACAGGCCGGTGAGCTACGTGACCGAGGCGAGCTGCTGATCCGCCGCCGACAACAGGCGGAGTTGCGCTCGCGGCCTGAGGCCACCCCGGTCACCGAGGACTGCCCAGTACGGGCAGATGACTGAGGCAACGGATGGTTGGCTGCTGCGCGGAGGTGCCTGGTGATGCTGCGGGCGGCGGGCTGGGTGCGTGGAAGCGTGGTGGTAACCGGTGCGGGGCGGTGCACAGAACTGGAGACGGAAGTGGGCAGTGCTCGGCGGTGCGGGCAGGTCGTGGGGTGTGGGTGCGGAAGGGGCTGGTGACTGGGGTGCGATGGTGCTGGAGGTGGGTTGGTGGGCGACGTGCGTTGAGGTGAGCGGGTCCGGCGGCTGGTGGGTGCAGGGTGGTTGAGGGTGGCGACCGTAGGGTGAGGTGCTGTGGATGATGGCGAGGTGAGGTACCGGCCGGAGACCGGGTGCGCGGTGCAGGCCGATCTCCGGGGCGACTCCCTGGTCGCCAGCGCCCCACCCGCGGAACGCTGGCTACTCATCGAGTCCCACACCGCCTGGCCCCGCCAGGCCCTCACAGCCCTCGGCCGGCAATCCCCATCACCCGACCCGCCCTCGTCCAGCGCACAGTCCGCTAGCGCATCGTCTGCCCGCGCATCGTCTGCCAGCGCACCGTCGACCCGAGCACCGTCATCCGGCGCCGCGTCGTCCGGCACACAGTCGAACGGCGCACCGTCGGCTAGCGCAGCGTCGGCCGGCCCGCTGTCGGTTGGCGCGCTGTCGGGTGGGCTCTCGTCGCCGGCTCTGGGGGATGCGGTGGCGCGGGTTTGTCGGGAGCTTGGGATTCGGCCGGTGTTGGTGCGGCGGTACGGACGGGTGGATCGGTCTCGTGGTCGGCGCTGGGGGCTGGTCGACTGTCGGCCGGGACGTGAGGTTGTCCGGTGGGGGCAACTGCCGACGGACGAGCATCTGCTCGACGTCCTTGCCGGCAACGACCCAGGGACAGTTTCAAACGAGCCCGTCTACCTCGTCTGCACGCACGGCCGTCACGACGCGTGCTGCGCCGTCCGCGGCCGGCCCGTCGCCGCGGTCCTCGCCGCCGCGTACCCGGAGCAGACCTGGGAGTGCAGCCACATCGGCGGCGACCGCTTCGCGGCGAACGTCGTCGTACTGCCACACGGGCTGTTCTACGGGCACGTCCCACCGGCCCGCGCCGTCGAGCTCGCGAGGCAGTACGACGCGGGTGTCGTCGTACCCGACCTCCTCCGTGGATCAGGTGCGTTCATCCCGCCCGTTCAAGCCTCGCAGCACTTCGCCCGCGCCGCCGGTCATTCACCAGCCCTCGACAACCTCCTCCCGCAAGACGTCCAGCAACTCGCCGGCAACCGCTGGCGGATCCTCCTCGCATCCACCAACGGCCCGCTCACCGTCGAGGTCTCGGCACACCTGGACACCATCGACGCCCGCCTGACCTGCGCAGGTTCCTCTCCCGCTCAGGTCCGCCGCTTCGAACTCCACACGCTGACCCCGGCCGGCTGACAGCTCACGTCGGGTCGACAGTGCGGTCCGAGTGGTGCGCGCCGTAGTACTCCGCCTGCCGCGCCATGATCTCGCGCATCGACGTGCCGCGCGGAACGCCGTACACCGTGCCGGGGAAGTCCAGTTCGCGCTGGGTCTGCCACAACTCTTCGTGCCGGTCCGGGGAGAAGAGTTGGGCCGGGTCGCCGGCGGCGATCCATCCGATCGGGAGGACCGCGCCTGGTTCCAGTCGCGAGTTCACATGCAGCACGCTGTTGATCCGGAGTTCCGCGCCTGCGCCGGCGACGGAACCGGGAAACAACGCAGCGCCCGTGGCGATGAAGACTTCGTCCTCGACCGTGGCGCCGTTGACGTGTGCATGGGGACCTACCAGGACCGCGTCGCCGAGCAGTGCGGGATGACTCGCCCGGCCGCGCACCAGGGCGTTCTCCATCACGACACTGTTCTCGCCGAGCCGGACCTCGCCGTTCTCCGCGGTCAGCACCGCACCGTGCAGGACCCTGCTGCCTTCGCCGAGGACGACGGCGCCGCAGAGCACGGCCGATGGGGCGACGTACGCGGATTCGGGCACGACCGGTCGGCGGCCGCGGTGTTCCATCAGCATCTGTCGGTGTCCTCTCCTAGCCTGACCACCACCGTCCTTGATTACCCGATCGTGTGCGGACTCTCCACTGCCCGGGTCCTCACAACCCGGGCGGCGGTGTCCTCCGGGCCGTCCACGTCGGAGGTGGGAGGCTCGGTCCATTGGACAATCCGGGGTGGAGAACCGCGAACGAGGTCAACATTAGAACAGATGTTCGATCAGTCGCAACGTATCCTGACAGGTCAGGAAAGGACCGCTCAGATGCGCTCGGAGCTCAGCCGCGACGCGGTCCGCGCCAGCGCGTAGATGGTCAGGCTCGCGATCAGCGCCAGCACCGCGAGCGCCACCCACGGCAGCTCGTGCCGCACCTCGAAGAGCTGCGCGAAGAACCCCGGCGCCAGCACGCTCGAGAACGTGAACGAGTACTGCCAGTACGACAGGTACTTCCCCCGCCCGACCTGCGGCGCGATCGCGGCCGACAGCGCGTTGTTCGTCGCCGCGTGCAGCACGTCGGCGAACGCGTAACACGCCGTGGCCAGCACCAGCACCGCCACAACCCACCCGCCCGGGATGTGCACCTGCAGCGCCATCAAGAACGCCCAAGCCGCATAAGTGACACCAGCGACGACCATGACGTTCGTACGCCGCCGCCGCTGGGTGTGCCGTACTACGAGCGTCTGGCCGGTCGCCAGCACGACAGACGTTCCCGCGATCAGTACGCCGACCAGCCACTTGGGCACGGTCAGCGCCTCGGTGACGTACACAGGTACGCCCACGCCGAGCATCATCGTGCAGAGCGCCAGCAACGTGTTGGCGCCGATCAGCGCCAGGAACGTCCTGTCCTTGCGCAGCAGCGGCGCGGGGCCGCTGTCCTGCTCCATGCGCTCGTGGTGCGACGGGTGCAGTCGCAGCAGCAGTACGCCGGCCAGGTAGAACGACACCGCGTTGAGCCCCATCGCGACCAGGAACGGTGTGTCGCCACCGATCGCGAGCAGCCAGCCGGCCACCAGCGCGCCCAGCGCCAGGCCGCCGGCCTGCATCATCCCGCCGAGGCCGAACCATTTGTCCCGCTCGCCCTCGTCGGCGACGTCCGCGAGCAGGCTGAAGATCGCCGACCAGAACACCCGCTGCCCGGTCGCCATCACCAGCGAGCACAGGAACAGCAGCCAGACCGACCGCCCGAAGAAGAAGCCCGTGAACGCCAGGCCCTGCGCGAACTGCGCGGCCACCACGATGTTCCGCGGTCCGACGCGATCGATGACCACGCCCACCGCGGCTGGCGCGGCGATCGAGAACAGCGTCGCGACGGTCAGCATCACGCCGGCTGTCCCGAGCGGGATGTCGGCGACCTTGTTGAAGAACAGCAACAGCAGCGGACCGGCGCAGCCGCCGCCGAAGGAGTCGATCGCCAGCCCTGCCAGCAGGGGGACCCGGCCGCGGACGTTCGGGAGACCGAGTGACGCGGCTGCGGGCATGACGAAGCGCTCCCATCGGGATTTGGTGGCGGCTGGCGAACACTAGCAAGCGCTCGCCAGGCCGCTCCAACCGATTTCAGTCTGCTGCGGACACCCGCTGCACCGCCACATGCCGCAGCGGATGCCAGGCGACCACGGTCATCACCACCATCGCGCCGAAGGCGATCGCGAACGGCGCCGCCAGCCCGAACTGCTGCGCCAGCAGGCCGCCTAGCGCCGAGCCGAGCGCCGCACCGCCTACCGAGGCCAGCATGTACACGCTGTTCACCCTGCCCATCAGACTGTCCGGGGTCGCCAGCTGACGTGTTGTAGTCGAGACAATCCCCCACACGACGGCATGGACGCCGAAGACGGCCATGGTCGCACCGGCGACCCACGGGCTCCTGGTCAGCGCCAGGATGAGGTGCACCACCGTCTCAATGACCAGGCCGACGCGGAGCAGCGTCACCGAGCCGACCCGTGGTTCGAGGAAGTGGTACGTCGGCATCCCGAGCACACCGCCCACGGCGCCGACCGACACCAGCAGCCCGAACTGCGTCTCCGACAGCCCGAGCCGTTCGCGGGCGAAGAGCACCCAGGTCGCGAAGGCGGCACAGAACGTGATGTTCATGACCAGAATCGACAGGGCCAAGGTCCGTACGCCGGAATGGCCCCACAGCCACCGGACGCCCTCACGCACCTCATGCCACACAGCTGTGCGTGTGGACTTGTCCGGCAGCGGCGGACGTACTGCGACGCGCGCGATCAGCACCGCCGCAGCAGCGAAGGTGACAGCGTTGAAGACCAGCGGGATACCAGCACCTGCAGCAAAGAGAAGCGCTCCGAGCGGCGGCCCACCGAGCTGCTGCAGCACAGTGCCGCTGGCAAACAGCCGTGCGTTGGCCTTGCCCAGTTGGTCCTTCGGTACGGCGCTGACGAGCAAGGCACCGGAGGCGTTGTCGGCGAACGTTTCCGCCGTACCGAGCAGGAACAGGGCGACGTAGACCGCCCAGAGCGGGGAGGTGTCGAACAGTACGGCGACACCGAGGGCACCGAGCACGATGGCCCGAAAGATGTCAGCGGCAACGATCATGAGGCGCCGATCGAGGCGGTCGACCAGCACGCCGCTGAACAGTGCGAACAGCAGCCACGGCACCTGCTGGATGAACGCGGCGGCACCGACGGCTGCCGGCTCGGTGGTGATCGAGGCGACCAGCAACGGCCCGGCGGCGAGCAGGGCGCCGTCGCCGAGGTTCGAGATGATCGCGGCCGGGAAGAGCTTACGGAAATCAGGTCCGAGTTCGGACGGAACGACGTACGCGAGCAGCGAACGCATGGGAGCTCCTGAGGGCATGACGAAGTGACGGGACACCGGCCACCCGGCCGGCGCTTCGCCCGGTCAGCGAATCAGCGCGCTGACCGGACGGTGTGTGCCATGTCCTCGAACGACCTAGACATTGCTCCCACCTCCGTCCACAACCCCGCGACGGCAACTCCGCCGCTCAGCCGACCCTACCGGCCCACCCCGGCCCCCGCACTCCGAATCCCCCCACGCCACCTGCGCTATCCTCGACCCTCGGCGACAACCGCCGGGAGGGTTCGCATAGCGGCCGAGTGCGCTGGTCTTGAAAACCGGTATGGCGGGTGACCGTCATCGTGGGTTCGAATCCCACACCCTCCGCCAAATCGTCCAGAACGTCAGTCGGGCCGGGGAAGCACGCTGCTCGAGGCCCGGCAGGCGGTGTCCGGCTGCCGTGTGTGATTGCGATCAATTAGGTGCGCTGTCCATGCAGAATGCGTGCAGTGGCCCGCTTGTTCCATCCCACACCGCCCCGGCTCGTGAGGGCTGGAACATCCGAGGTTGTTTCCCGATCGTCGCGGAGACTCCTAGTGCTGGTGGCTGGCGCAGGTGCCGTGCCACGGACCTGCGTCCGGGCCGGAGGAGTTGGCGCCTTGGTGCAGCCCGCGGTGGTCGGGGTTGAACGCCACCGAGTCGATGTCGATGCAACCGCCGTCTCCGGTGTGCACGTGGTGGGTGTGCGCCCCTGCTCCTCCGATGGGTGGTTCCGCGGCCGCAGGTGCGGCGGACAGTGCGGCAGTCAACAGGCCGGCTGCGACTGCGGCCATGACGGATTTCGTGTTCATGTCCCCTCCCCCGAGCCACCGGACCGTCGGCCCCAGTCTGCGGCCTCGAAGCGGCCGTGCGGCTCATTGCGAGAGTTGCACGCACCGCCGCGCCGCGTCCATAGCCTGGAACGGGCCGGACCGCACGGATACGCAGACTGCCGGGGACCACAGGCGCGCTGTGACGTGACGAATACTTGTCGTCAGCAACGACGAACGAGCAGAAAACGGTGAAGGCGGCCCCGGCCAGCCCTGGGGCGGCGCCGGGAACTGGTGGTCGCCCGGACTCAGGTCGGTCGAGGTCGGCGGATCAGTTCGTAGGCCTTGCAGCCCAGGCACAGGCCGGTGGTTGCGTTGAGGGTTGCCAGGGCGAAGGCGAGAGCGGTGAGGGTGTAACCGGCGATGTTGATGCCGAGGACGAAGGTGGTCAGTGCCAGAGCGGTGAGTATGAAGCCGATGAGCTGGGCGAATCTCGGCGGTAGTGCATCCAGCAAAGTGGCCGGTGCTGCGAGTCGCGGCCAGATGGCACGGGCGAAGATCTGTGCCCACAACGACCAGTGGAAGCTGAAGAACGCAATGAACGCGAACACGGCGACCTGGGAGCCGAGCAGGCCGAGACCCAAGGGTCGAGCAACGTCGACGATGAGCAGCACGACGGCGAGCACGCTTGCGGTTGCCCCGGCGCTGAAGCGCAAGAGGCGCGGATCGACATGGGCGCGGAGCGGGCACGCGCCGTTGCTGCGACCGCGCATGTGGTTCTCCAGAGCTTGAGCTGCCGATCCAGATCAGGCTACTCGGCCTCGAGCTGAGCCTGAGGAGCTGTGGCCTCGGGCGGCGATAGGTTAGGGGTGTGGACGAGCCGCTGATTGCACGGGGGTTTTGGGGGCCGCGGCAGGAGACGCCGGATCGGATCGCCGACAGGTTGCTCGGGTTTCTCGCGGGGCTGGATGAAGTGGTCGGGGAGAGTGTTCGGTGGTCGTCTCCCGAGCTTCCGGGGGAGTCGCTCACCGAGCCGGGGAATGCTCGGCGGGTGATTGCCGATGCGTTCCTGGCGAACACCGATGCTCCGCACCTCGGGATCAATCAGGCGTTCGACGGGAGTGGGCAGCGGGTCCGGAAGTTTCGGATCAGCATGGGTGTGGGGCGATACTCCGAAGCGCCGAATGCGCACAACTCGTTCGTGGTGCGGTGGGCCGGGGCCGAGGCGCTCGCGGAACCGATCCTGCGGCGGCTCGTCGCGGCTTGGGATCCCGACTGGGGCAATGTGACCTCGAGGTCCCTCAGGGACGCTCTCGGCGGACCGCAGGGTGCTGGGACGCCGGGTCCGGATGTCGGCTACCTGAATTACCTCTCCGAGGGCAGGGCGCAGGCCTTGCCGGGTGACTTGGACCAGCAGGTGGCGAAGCTCGACGAGGGCGGCGTCGTCATCGGCCCGGACGAGAGCGACGACCTTCTGTCCGTGGAGAAGGCCGCCGCTCTCGCGGAGGTGCTCAGGCCCAGCGCGGCCTTCGCGCCGACGCCGACTGCCCGCAGCAAGTTCTAGCTGCCACCGGCCTCGATGGTGTCGAGGTCGCGGATGGCGAAGCGGTAGTGCTCCCACTCTTCTTCCAGGATCACATGCAGGCAGGACCTGGTGGTCTCGGGGCGCGGGCCGTGTGGATTCGTGCGGGGCGTGTCGAGCTCGGCCGGGGTGACGGTGGCGAGGAAGTCGCGGACCATGGCGACGCGGCCGGCGCGGGCTTCCAAAACTTCGGCGTACGTCGGCTCAGGCCCGGTCGATGTGGTGCCGTAGCGCAGGCCGAGCGGGTGCAGGTCGTCGCGTTCGAGAACGGCGCGGCCGAGCCAGAGGTCCGTGGCGTGGACCAGGTGCCGTTGGGTCTCCGCGAACGACCACTCGCCGGCGACCGACACGTCGACGGTGCCCTCCGGCATCGCGGCGACGCGTTCGCGTGCCGCGGCCCAGGTGCGTTCGATCGCGGCCCACGCCGCGCGGAGGCCGTCCGGGTCCTTCGCCCGCCGGTCGGCGCGGCCCGGGAAGCGCTGGTTGAGCTGCTCCTCGAGGTACGGCGCCACGTCGATGCCGTTGACCTTCAGGCTGCCGCCGGGCTCGGTCAGCCACGGCGCGTCGATGTCCGCGCCCTGCAGGTCGACCCCGCGCATCACCACCCCGGACAGATCGGACTCGACGAACCGCGCACCTCCCAGGTTCACACCGACGAACTCGGCCTCTTTGAGATCGTCGGACTCCCCGAACTTCGCCATGCCAGCTCCCTCAGTAGACGTCGGCGCCGAGCCTAGTGGTGACCTAGGACACAAAAGTCGTGCGTGGCGCACGCGGCCCGTGGTGGGGTCGAGGACATGGACGCAATCGAGGCAGCGGAACGAGTGGGTTACGCGGAACACGATCAGGCACGGTTCGCGGGCTGCGACGCCGGGGCCACAGCTCCCCGACAACGCCGAGGAGCTGATGGAGTACTGCGGAGTGGCTGAGGCCGACCGGCGCGAGATGCGAGCGGCGCGCCCGGACCCGGACCGGGACCCGGAGTGGTGGACGCTGACGTCAGCGATGGCAGGCGAGGTCGCGCAGCAGTTGGATCGCCCGATCCCGCCCACGGGCTTCCGCGGATGGCCAGCTGTGCCACAAGACAGCTCGGCGGTAGGCCTGTTCGCGGGCGCCTGGGCGTTGCTGGCAAGTCTGCCGAAGCTACGCGAGCTGCACGCGCAGCGCGGCGTACCGGAGTCGGTCACCGTTGCGACGGTGTCAGCGCTGGGCGGGGTGCTGCAGACGCACCGGCACCTGTTCGGTTGTGCCGGTGTCGGGCTGATGCCGCTGTGGAGTCCACCGCTGCGGTTCCGCGGCACCGACTACGAGATCGGCCGCCACGCGTTCACGCGCACCGAACTGGGCATGGGCGACGGCGTCTCCGGCTACGTGCTGTCGATGCACATCCCACCGATCGGACGACTCGACGCACAGCAATCAGAGGAGTCGGTCGCAACGGCGGTGGAGTTCTTCAAACGTTGGTACCCAGAGGAGCCGATCGCCGGCCTCGTCTGTCACTCCTGGCTGCTGGACCCGCAACTGGCCGAGTACCTGCGCCCGGACTCCAACATCATCCGGTTCCAGAGCCGCTTCGACCTGCTACCGCTGCTGCCACCGGAGGACCCCAGCGAGGGCGACCGCGAGCTGATGCGCCTTGGCCTGCACCTGGGGGCGCCGGCGCACCCGCTCACCGAGGAGGACCTCGCCAAGGTCCCCCAGGACACCACCTTGCGGCGTGCGTTCGTCACTCACCTGCGTGCTGGGCGGCACTGGTACCTGCGGACAGGCATGCTGAAGGCATGGAGCTGACGATTCCGGTAGGGCAGGACGCAGTCTGGGCCGAGCATCTGGCAGGTGGTGGAGTGCCGATCGTCCTCCTCCATCCGGCGATCGGGGACGCCCGTGTGTGGGATCCGGTGCTCACAGGTCTCAGCGGTCGCCGGATCCTTCGGTACGACGTCCGCGGCTACGGCAGGTCAGCGCCACCGACTGCAGGCTTCTCGCTGCTAGGTGATCTGGAGACGGTGCTGAGCCAGCTGGACCTTGAGCGGGTCCTGCTGGTCGGCTGTTCGATGGGCGGCGGTACGGCGCTCAGCCTCGCGCTGACCCACCCGGAACGAGTACACGGGCTGGTGCTGCTGTGTCCCGGCGTACCTGGTTTCCCGATGCCCGACGAGCCCGAGCTGGACGCGGAGTACGACGCCCTCATCGAGAAGCGGGACGTGGAAGGCCTGGTGCAGCTGTGCCTGCGGCTCTGGGGAGGAGCGGGCGCTGACGACGCCGCCGTCGCGCAGGTCCGTGCCGCTGTGCCGGCGTGGTTCGACCAGGACGAGTACCTGGAACCGCCGCAGCCTGTTTATGACCGGCTTCACGAGCTCCAGGTCCCGTCCGTGGTCATGATCGGTGACAAGGACCGCCCGATCACTGTCGCCGTGGCCGGTGCCGCTGCGGCGCGGATCCCCGGCTGCGAGTTCCTCTGGCTGCCTAACACCGACCACTACCCGAGTCTCCGCCAACCGCAGCTGGTCACCGACACAATCCTGCGGCTGGCGGGCGACTACGACGCGGGGTAGGACAGGTGCTGGTGGATCAGCTTCCAGTCACCGCCGGTCCGGCGGAAGACGCGGGTCGCGCGAGAGGTGGTTTCATCACCGCTGGCGGTGACGTGGTCGACGGACCAGGCGACGGCCAGGTCGCCGTCTGATTCGACGGTCGGGTCGGGGATCTTCAGAGTGATCGTCCCCGGGTCGGAGGCCAGGCCGGCGGCGCAGACTTCGCGCACTGCCGCCTTGCCGGTGTAGTTGCCGTCGATCTCGTACGAGACGACGTCCTCGGCGATGGGCTCCATCAGCGCGTCCAGGTTGCGGGTGGCCGTGTCGGCGCCCCACTGGTCGAAGAGCGCCTCGATAGCCGGCGCCGCCGACTCGACCTCAAGCGGGAAGGAGTGGTGCTCGTGCGTGACCGTCCAGCGCCCGTCGACCTTCCGCAGGCCGATCGTGAGGCGCAGCAGCCGTCGGGGGTCGTCGCCCACGTTGCGGCAGTGCAGCAGCGCGAACGCGAAGGCGACGTCCGAGCCCGCGGTCACCTCCAGCGACTCCAGCTCGAACGACGCGCCCGCCCGCTGCCACTCGAAGAACCCGGGCCAGGTGTCGCGGTACGCGTCCAGCCCGCGCACACCGTCATACGGCGGCGGCACGTCGAACATCACCAGGTCCTCCGCATGATCCGCCAGCACCGTGTCCAGATCGCCCGCGTGGACCGCGGTGACCCATTTCTCGATCAGCGTGCGGACCGCCTGCTCGTCAGTCATGTCGCTCCTCGGTAGAAGTCCTCTTTCACCCCCTACAACCCGCGAGATCCCGCAAACTCATCGCGGCAGCTCCACCGGCAGACCGAAAGCGGCGAAATCCGCCTCCAGGTACGACACCACTTCGACGATCTCGGAACCGCGCAGTACGACGACATCCAGCCCGCCGGGCACGTAGCGGTCGCCGTCGAGGAGGTAGGTGCCGAACGCGAGCTGACCGTTCGCCCGCGCCGGCAGGAACCGCCAGTGCGAGCGCAGCGGCTGGTCGAGCAGGAACGCGCGGATCGCGTCCCGGCCCACGAACCAGTCGGGCAGCGGCGGCATCGAGTACTTCGCGTCCGCCGCCAGCATCGCGACGATCGCGTCGACGTCACGCGCCTCCCAGGCCGCGATGTACCGCCGTACCAGGTCCCGCTCGCCGGAATCGCCCAGCGCGCGCAGGGTCCGCTGCTGACTGGGTACGTCGCTCACGACCGCCCGTGCCCGCTGCAGCGCGCTGTTGACCGCAGCAACAGAGGTGTCGAGCAACTCAGCCACCTCACGCGCACTGAACGCCAGTACGTCGCGCAGCAACAGCACTGCACGCTGCAGAGCGGACAGGTGCTGCAGCGACGCGACGAACGCCAGCTCGACCGACTCCAGCGCCAGCAGCTCGGCCTCCGGTGTCAGCGACGACGTCCACGCGAGACGGCTCTCCGGATACGGCTCCAGCGTCTCCACGTCGCGGCGGCCACGCTGCTCGATCAGGGTGAGGCAGCGGTTCGTGGCGATCTTGTACAGCCAGGGGCGGATCGACCCGCGGTCTTCGTACCCGTGCAGACCGCGCCACGCCCGCAGCAACGTCTCCTGCACAGCGTCGTCCGCGTCTGCGTCGGAGCCGAGCATCCGGTAGCAGTGCGCGTGCAGCTCGCCACGCCACGGATCGACCAGCTGACCGAAGGCCTGCTCGTCACCTGCTCGTGCGGCGTCCAGGAGGTCTCGCATCACTGTCGCGCTAACGACTGCCCGGTCCAGTGATCCAGTACTGCGGCCGCGCGGCCGCTGTCGACCGCCTCCCGGCACTGGTCGAAGCGGTCCGCCAGCTGCTCCAGCCCGGACTCCAACGACAGGGTCGCCAGTGCGGCCGCAGCATTGAGCAGTACGACGTCCCGCACCGGTCCACGCTCCCCGTCGACCAGCCCGCGCAGCAGCCCTGCGTTGAAAGCAGCATCACCACCGCGCAGCTCAGCCAGAGAGGAGGGCCGCAACCCCAATGAACGCGGGTCGAACACCACCTCCGACGCAGACCCGCCATGCACGATCCACAGCCGCGAGTAGCCAGTAGTCGTCAGCTTGTCGAGCCCGTCGTCGCCACGCACCACCAGCGCCGACCTGCCTTGCTGGGCGAGCGCACCGGCCAGCACTGGCAGCATGCGAGCGTTCGCCACACCGACGAGCTGGTGCTGTGGATCAGCCGGGTTCAGCAGCGGTGCCAGCACGTTGAACGCAGTGGGGACGGCGAGCTCACGCCGTACGACGGCAACGTGGCGGAGCGCCGGGTTGAAGCGCGGCGCGAACAAGTAGGTCAGACCAACGTCAGCAGCCATCCGGGCCGCAGCAGCCGCGGTCAGGTCGAGTGGAACGCCCAGGTGTTCGACCAGGTCACCGGATCCTGCAGCAGACGAGGAGGCAGCGCGGCCACCGTGCTTGACCACGGTCGTACCAGTAGCCGCGACAACAACGGCCGCCATCGTGGAGATGTTCGCGGCGCCGGTACGGTCGCCACCTGTGCCGACGATGTCCACGAACGGCCCGCGGATCGGCACGGGCGTCGCGTGCGAGCGCAGTACCGTCGCCAGCCCGTTGAGCTCGTCCGCCGTCTCCCCCTTCGCCCGCAGCGCGATGAGGAACCCGGAGATCTGCGCCGGCGACACCTCGCCCAGCACCAGTTGGTCCATCGCCCAGCCGGTGTCCGCCGCCGACAGGTCGGAGCCGGCCAGGAGCGCGGAGATCAGACCGGACCACGTCCGGAGCGTTGTTGCCATCGGCATTCCTCAGGGGGTGCTGGGCCGCCCACGAGGAGGACATGACAACGGCCGCCTCGCAGGAGACGGCCGGTTGGATGCGCGCGAGATCAGGCCGTCGGGTCGACGGCCCACCACATGCTCGCGCGCTGAGACATGCCGTTGACCTTAGTCAGGCCACCAGCTCCTCCGCAATCGCCCATCCACGGATGCGGTCGACGGTGAAGCTCGGTACCAGCCGGCCGTCGGACTGCTCCGGGAAGTCGAAGACAGCGAGCATCAGTTGCAGCGGGTAGGTCGGCGCGCCATGGCAGGTGCGGATCGCCGTACCGTCGACGGAGAACGTCGCCTCGCCGCCGGACCACACCACCGCGTACGTGTGGAACTCGCGCAGGTCGATCGGCAGCGGGACCGCCTGGAAGTCCTGCGGCACGGCTGGGTCCCGGATGGTCTTCAGGCCCATGCCGACCGCGGCGGACTCGCCGGGCACCACGGTGTCGCCGAACACCTCCATCACGCAGATCTCGCCGCACTGGTCCGGCTGCTCCTCCAGGCCGACCATCCACAGCGACACCATCGACCCCGGTGCGATGTCCGCCTTGGCGCGCAGCTCGACGTACCCGCCGTTCGGCGTCCAGCCCCTGAACGGATGCTGCTCCTCACGGACGACCAGACCCTCCCGGTACGGCTGCTGTCCGATCGTGCTGCCCACCGGCCCCGAGTAGTTCCCCGACTGGATGCCGGACACGCGCAGGTCGGGCTTGTGGTCGCCCGCGCACCACAGGCCCTGTGAGTCGGGGATGCTGAGCGTGAGACAGGAGTCGGCCAGCTGGTACGTCGCTGCGGAGGCGGCGCGGGAGCTCCACTGCGGAAGGTAGTGCGGTGACCAGGCGGACAGGTCCAGTGACGGTGCGTCGAAATCGTCCTCGAACACCAAGTCGCCGCGCGCCTGAGTCATGACCCCATGATCAGCCCAACGGGCCACCTGTCACATCATGGTGGGCCCATCCGTCAGGGTGGTCGAGGGCCGAGCAGAAGGGCAGCCGTGGACGAGCACGAGCAGTTGGCGCGACAGTTCGAGCAGAACCGTGGGCATCTGCGGGCGGTCGCCTACCGGATGCTCGGGTCGCTGGCGGAGGCCGAGGACGCCGTACAGGAGGCCTGGCTGCGGCTGAGCCGGACCGACGTGAGCGACGTCGGCAACCTGGCGGGCTGGCTGACCACGGTGGTGTCGCGGGTGTGCCTGGACATGCTCCGCAGCCGCAAGTCGCGACGGGAGGACTCGCTGGACACCTACGTGCCGGACCCGATCATCGGCGAGCCGGGGCCCGAGGACGAGGCGGTCCACGCGGATGCGGTCGGGCTGGCGCTGCTCGTCGTACTGGAGACGCTGTCGCCGGCCGAGCGGCTGGCGTTCGTGCTGCACGACATGTTCGGGGTCGGGTTCGACGAGATCGCGACGATTGTGGACAAGTCGCCGGCCGCGACGCGTCAGCTGGCCAGCCGGGCGCGGCGGCGGGTGCAGGGCGCGCCGGCCGGGGACGGGGACGTCAGCCGGCAGCGGGCGGTCGTCGAGGCGTTCATGGCTGCGTCGCGCGGTGGCGACTTCCAGGGTCTGCTCGAGCTGCTCGACCCGGAGGTGGTGCTGCGGGCAGATGCCGGTGCCGCGGCCGCCGAGTTCGCCGGTCCGGCGGTGTCGAAGCTGGTGCGCGGGGCGCGTGCGGTGGTCGAGCAGGCGCTCATGTTCAGCCGGATGGCGCCGCACACCGAGCTGGCGCTCGTCAACGGACGGCCCGGCTCGGTCACCTTGGTCAACGGCCGGCTCATGGGCGTCATGGATGTCACGGTGGTCGACGGCAAGATCACCGAGATCAACATCCTGGCCGACCTCGACCGGCTCGCGGTGCTGCCCCGACCAGCCTGAGCACCCGGAGGGCCTGCGCCTCCGCGGTCCCCGGCGGATTGCGGTGCACCCGCTCGCCGTCCCACAGGTAGTTGGCCAGATTCGGATCCCCGTGCGCGACCACCGGATTCCGTACGTCCAGCTCCGGCGGCTCGTCGTCGAGCCAGGCAGCAGCAGCCTCCGCGACCACACCATCCTGCTGGCGCAACACGCTCATACCCGCGCGAGTGCGCTCGCGCACCTGCCCGAGGTCAACAGGCGCCAACCCGGCAGGCGGCACCGACCAGAGCGTCTCCAGCGCAGCGCCCAGGGCCGCGAGCTGCGCAGACGTGAGGCGACCGCCGAGCGGTCGGCCGGGAACGATGGTCATGGTCAGGCGTGGCGTGGGGTCGCTGGAGCAGGAGAGCGGGGTCGGCACCAGCCCGTGAGTAGCGCGCGAGAGCAGGGTGAGGGCGGCCCACTCGCGTTCCGGTTCGTTTCGGGGCCAGGACGTGTACCGCTTGGTCAGGGTGGGCCCGGAGAACTCGACTGAGTGGGTCATCGGAAAAAGTTTGGCAGGCGTGTCTATATCCGCCGGTCCCCTTCGACGTACAGGCAGGAGCAGCTACGGCGAGGGAGTGGGATCGGATGTCTACGCAGGCAATTGCGGTGGTCGCCAGTGATGTGGTGGCGGGGCTGTTGGGGGCGGGGTTCAACGGCGCCGTCCGGCTGCCGGGCGAGCCGGAGTACGACGAGCAGCGGCGGTCGGTGATCCCCTCGGTCGACTCCCGGCCGCTGGCGGTCGTCGAGGCGTACTCGCGGACCGACATCCAGGCGGCGGTGCGGACGGCCCGGGAGTACGGCGTACCGCTCGCGGTCCAGGCGACCGGACACGGTACGCGGGTGCCGGCCGACGGCGGGATCCTGCTGAAGACCACCGCGATGACCTCGGTGCTGATCGACCCGGAGCGGCGGATCGCGAAGGTCGCGCCGGGCGCCCGCTGGGGCGCGGTCCTGGACGCGGCGCGGCAGTTCGGGCTCGCCCCGCTGTCCGGCTCGCACCGGGACGTCGGCGTCACCGGCTACACGCTCGGCGGCGGTGTCGGCTGGCTGGCCCGCAAGTACGGGTTCGCGGCCGACAGCGTGATCCGCGCGGAGGTCGTCACCGCCGACGGCCGGACCGTCACCGCGAGCGCCGACCAGCACCCGGACCTGTTCTGGGCGATCCGCGGCGGCACCGGCAACTTCGGCGTCGTCACCTCGCTCGAGTTCCGCCTCTACCCGGTCCGCGAGGTGCACGCCGGCATCGTGTACTACGGCATCGACCGCGCCGCCGCGATCCTCCGCCGGTACCGCGACTGGACGGCCACGATCCCCAACGAGCTCAGCACCGCGGTCGTGCTCACGCGCATCCCCGGCACCGAGCAGCGCGCCGTCGCGACCAAGGTCCTGTACGCCGGTCCCGCCGACGTCGCCGAGCACCTGCTGAAGCCGCTCTTCGAGACCGCGGGCCCGCGCCTGGCCGGCGAGCTCCGGACGATCGAGTACGCCGACGCCGCGATGGGCGGCACCCCCGCCCGGCACCTGGACTTCCTGGACACGCTGACCGACGAGGTGATCGACACCGTCACCGAACTCGAGGACGCCACTGTCGAGGTCCGGCACTGGGGCGGCGCGATGGCGCACCCCGGCCCGGCCGCGGGGCCCGTCGGCCACCGTGCGGCGTCGTACTCGCTGATCATCGACCGGGAGGTCGCGGACCTGCCGAACTCCGGCCGCACCTTCGTGAACTTCCTGGGCGACCCGGACCGCGCCGACACGGCGTACAGCCCGGCGGACCTGCGCAGGCTGCGGGCCGTCAAGCGGACCTACGACCCGGCGAACTTCTTCCACCTGAACGCCAACATCCGCCCATGAGAAAGGCCCGGTCCCAGGAGGGAGGGACCGGGCCTCTGTGGTGCGAAGAACTCAGACCGTGCCGGAGTTGCCGTAGACGGACACGTGCACGTGGTCGTAGTGGTTCGCGGTCGCGCCGCCGCGGTCCTCCATGCCGCGCCAGCCCTCGCTGCTGCGCTGCACCGTCCAGATCTGCTGCGACCAGATCAGCTCGCTGATGCCGAGCTTCTTGTAGTTGGCCTTCAGCCAGTCCGCGATCTCCTGGCCACGCGAACCGCTGACCATGATGTCGAGCGCGCGCCCGGTGGAGTGCTCCGAGCCGGTGTCGCCGGCCCGCAGACCGCCGTACGACGTGATGTCGGGGAACTTCGCGCAGACCGCGCGGTGGACCCGGATCGCGTCCTGGGTCAGGCCGTCCTCGACGCCGGAGCCGGACTTGCAGGGGGCCTGCGAGATCGTCCCGGCGGTGCTCGCGACCGGCTTGGTGGCGGACAGGTACTGCGCCTTCACCCAGCGGGACTTGCCGTCCCGGACGACCTCGGCCCAGATGCCGTCGATCTTCCCGGTGACGGAGACCTTGGTGCCCTTCGGCAGCACGTCCAGCAGGATGCCGGTCAGTGGCAGCGACCAGAGGTTCACGTCGGTGGTGGTGTACTTCGAGCCGGAGATCTTCGGCGGGGCCGCGTTGACCTCCTGGGTCGCGCGGGTCTTCGTCGCCGTCGGCTTCGGGATCGGCGCCTGCTTCTTCAGGTGCCGCGCCGTCGGGCTCGGCTTCGGCCGCGGCTTCGGCGTGGCGCTCGGCGCCGGCGCGGGGGTCGTGCTGATCGGCGGCCGCAGGGCGTCGCGGCTGATCGTGGTCTCGCGCGACAGCTGCAGGGACGAGCTGGCGATCGAGGGGTCGATCTGGATCTGCTGGCTGGGGATCGCGGCGGCCGAGCCGGTGGCCACCATGGCCACTGCCGCGCCGGGGATCGCCACCTTCGCAATGCCGGGCTGGATCACCTTCGGACGCGACTGCCGGTGCCGCGCCTGTCTATGTCGTCCTGCAGCCACCTTCTACCCAATCTGCCGAGACCAAAACGTTATCGACCGGAGGAGTCAAGCACACTTCGCCGCGCCGGTTCGAATCGGCCCCGAGTCTTAACGCATTACGAACATCCCCAGGCTCGGCCGGAGCGTGATCCGGCCGCTATCCGGATGTAACCGGTTCGAGATCAAACGCTTGGTCTGCACAGAGCGGCCGTGATGGCGGCCGCCACGTGGTCGCCGTACCGCTGTGGGGGCCAGCCGCGGTGCAGGACGAGGAGCTCGTACAGCTCGACCGAGATGTACGTCCAGAGCAGGTCGGCGACGTCGTCGAGCGTCAGCTCCGGGCGCAGGTCCCCCGTCTCCAGCAGGTGCCGGGCGAACATCGTCATCCCGGTCAGCCGCTCGTCGAGCAGCGTCTGCCACGTCGCGCGCAGGGTGTCGTCGCTGTGCCGGCCGTCCCGGATCAGCAGCTGGACGCGCGCCGCGCGGGTCTGCCGCTCGACCAGTCCGTCGACGTACAGCCGGAGTTTCCGCCGTACGTCGGGCTCGTCCTGGATCGCCCGGATCTCGGGGCGCTCGACGAGCGGCACCGGCTCGTCGTCGCCCACTATGACGAAGTCGAACACCGCCTTCGCCAGCGCCGCCTTGGTCCCGAAGCCCTTGTAGATGCTCTCCGCCGAGACGCCGGCCCGGCGCGCGATCGCACTGATCGTGGTCGCCTGGAAACCGTCCGCCTCGAACAGCTCCTGGGCCGCGACCACCACGTCCCGCCGGCGTTGCCGGGCCCGCTCGCGCCGCGAGGTCGCGTCGTAGTTCCTCTTGACTTCCGCCATCACCGATCCGATGCTTTTGAGTACAGTCTCACTGTATCTAATTTTTGGGGGATCCGATGAGTACCACGACCCGGGCCGGCGACCTCGCCGTCCGCAGCATCCTGATCATGGCCGACGGGGATCGGTCCGACTTCGACGCGGTGATCCACCCGGACGCGCGGAACCGGGAGGACGTCGTCGGCCCGGCGGGCGGCCGGGGGCGGGGTCCGGCCGCGTTCCACTCCACCGCGCAGTGGTTGCGCGGCGCGTTCGGGGGCCTGTCGTACGAAATCCAGGAGGTCGTTGCCGACGGCAATGTCGTGGCGGTGAACTCGACGATGAAGGGCCGGCACGTCGCGCCGTTCGTCACCTACGCGGAGGACGGATCGGTGGACACGGTGTTCCCGCCGACCGGCAAGGAGTTCGCGGTCACGCAGTCGCACTGGTTCCGGATCGAGGACGGGCTGGTCGTCGAGCACTGGGCGAACCGCGACGACCTCGGCCAGGCCAAGCAGCTCGGCTGGGTGCCGCCGACGCCGGCGTACCTGTTCCGGATGGCGCGCGCGAAGTCCCGCGCCAAGCGCGCCGCGGTGTGATCCCGGCCAAGCGCGCCGCGGTGTGATCCACGGCGCGGCGGACCGGTGACGGTTTGCGGTTGACTGCCCGGATGGACTTCCGGGTCGAGGGTGGCGCCGTCGCGCGGCTGGTGATCGATCGCGTGCCGAAGCGAAACGCGCTGACCCGGGCGATGTGGGAGGCGCTGCCCGGCCTGCTCGCCGGGCTGGCGGCGGACGACGCGGTCCAGGTCCTGCTCGTGACCGGCGAAGGCCCGACGTTCTCGGCCGGGGCGGACATCCGGGAGCTGATCTCGGGCGCCGATCCGGCCGATCCGATGGCGGAGCTGCGCGCGTTCAACCTGCGCGCGCAGGCCGCACTGCGGGAGTTCCCGAAGCCGACCGTCGCCGTCGTCCGCGGGCATTGCATCGGCGGCGGGCTGGAGCTCGCGGTGAACTGCGACTTCCGGTTCGCCGCCCCGGACGCGAGCTTCGGCGTCACGCCGGCGCGGATCGGCGTCGTCTACCCGCCGGCCGCGATCAAGGTGCTGCTCGACCTGGTCGGTCCCGCGACGACGAAGTACCTGCTGTTCAGCGGTGAGTTGCTGACCGCGGAACAGGCCGAGCTGAAGGGGCTGGTCGACCGGGTCGCCGACGATCCGATGGCGGCGGCCGAGGCGTTCGCGGAGACGCTGGTGTCACGGTCGCAGCTGACGATCCGGTCCGCCAAGGAGTCGGTGAACGCCCTGCTCGCCGGCGAGGACGCGGAGCCGGCGGCGGTACGGCGGTATCGCGAGACGATCGCCTCCGGTGAACTCGCGGAAGGGATCGAGGCCTTCACGCAGAAGCGGTCACCGAAGTTCCTCTGGCATCCCCGCTGAGATCAGCGTGCCGCGCAGCTCGACCCGGTCGCCGACCGCGGCCGAGACCTGCCCGGCGATCGCCTGCGCCCGGTCGTCGTCGGCGGCGTCGATCAGGAAGAACCCGGCGAGCTGCTCCTTCGCCTCGCCGAACGGCCCGTCCGTGACGACTTGCCGGCCGCCCCGGATCTGCACGATCCGCCCCTCGTCCGGTGGCAGCAGTCCTTCCGAGCTGACCAGCTCACCGGACGCGGCCAGCTCCCGCTCGAGTCGCAACAACCGCCCGAGCGCCTGCTCGTCGTCCGCGCTCCACACCCGGTCGACGTTGCGAAAGATCATCACGACGTACTTCATGGACGACACGCTAGCGATCCGGACCGACAGGACCCCGCGGGTCGGTACCCGCGGGGTCCCCGTTGGTTCTGCCGATCAGTACCAGTGCCGTCGTCCACCGACCGCGCGGCCGGTCGCCCCGAGGATCCAGAACACCGCTCCGACCAGGAGCAGGATGATTCCTATGGTCCACAGGATCGAGATGTTCAGCACGAACCCGAGGATCAGCAGGATCAGTCCGAGGATGAGCATGAAGCCTCCTTCACTGGGGGTCGCCGGGCGGAGGTGGCGACCACGGGCTTCCGGTTCCCACTCTCGTCGAGCCGAACCTCCAACGATCGTTTGACGAGCAGGCAGCCCGCCAGACCGATCAGCACGAACAACCAGACCGTCGCGAAGCCGGCGCGGTAACCGTGGGTCAGCGCCTCCGGCGTGGTCCCCGACGTACTGGCGGCGGCTACTGCGGACACCACCGCGATGCCCACCGCCCCGCCGATCTGGAAGCTTGCGTTCTGTAGTCCGGAGGCGACGCCGGCGTCCTCGCCCGCGACGTCGCTGAGCGAGGCGATCGAGCCGGCGACCGTACCGGCGCCGAGTCCGGCACCGAAGACCGTCAGGCCCCAGAACGCCAGCTCGAAGTAGCCGGAGGTCGCGGTGAGCCGAGTCATCACCGTTGTGCCGACACCAGCGACCAGCAGTGACACGAAGGCGACCCTGCGAGGCCCGATCCGCGTGACCAGGTGCTGGCCGACCATGGAGCCGCCGACCGCGGTTGCCGCGAGTACTGCGGACATGAGGCCGTAGCGGACCGCCGACGCGCCCAGTGCGAGCTGGGCGTACTGCGTGTACACGAAGTTGAGGCCGAACGCCGACAGGCCCCAGCTGATCGTGATGAGGTTTCCACCGACCAGGGCCCGCGAGTGGAAGATGCGCAGCGGCACCAATGGTGCAGCCGACCTCTTCTCCACCACGACGAACAGTGCGAAGAGAAGCGCGGAGCCGAGCAGCAACAGGACGGTCCGCGTTGCCGAGGACTCCGGCGCTTCGATGACGGCGTACACGAGGACGATGAGTGCTGCGGTGACGGTGACGGCGCCGGCCACGTCGAAGCCCCGGCGGCCCGGGCCGCGACTGTCCAGCAGCAGTACGGGCGCCAGTACGACGACCAGCACGCACACAGGCACGTTGATGAAGAAGATCCACTGCCAGCCGAGACCGTCCGTGACAGGGCCTCCGATCAGCGAACCCGCGGTACCGCCGACGCCACTGGTCGCGCCCCAGATCCCCAGGGCCTTGTTGCGATCCGGGCCGGACGGGAACGTGGTCATCACGATCGACAACGCGCTGGGCGCCAGTACTGCGGCCGCCGCGCCCTGCAGACCCCGGGCGAGCACCAGCACGTCACCGCCCCACGCGAACCCGCACAGCAGCGAGGAGGCGGCGAACAGCAGCAGGCCCGTCATGAACACGCGCCTCCGCCCCAGCAGGTCGGAGATCCGGCCCCCGAGCAGCAACAGGCCGCCGAACATCAGCGCGTACCCGCTCGGCACCCACTGCACACCGCCCGTCGAGAACGTCAGCTCCCGCTCGATCGACGGTATGGCGACCAGCACGATCGACGCGTCGAGGATGATCATGAACCCGGTGAGGCACAGCAATGCCAGCGCGAACCAGCGCTTCGACTCCGAAACCATCGGCCATCTCCAGTACGGCGGGACGCCCCGGCTGAGCGTCACTCGGCGGAGACGTCGGTGCCGACATGGTGTCTTTCGACATTCCCGGCAACTGTCGAGTACGGCGTACCGGTTTCGACGTAGCTGGTGTCAGGGGGTCACAGCGGCCTCCACCGGGGACAGGATGGTGACTGTGAAGTACATGCTGCTGATCTACAGCAACGCCGAGAGCTGGGCGGGCCTGTCCGCCGAGCAGCGTGAGGGGCTGAGCCGCGCGCACGAGAACCTGAGCCGCGAACTGACCGAGCAGGGCCTGCTGGTCAGCGCGGCCGGCCTGGCCGACCCGATCACCACGCGGACCGTCCAGGTGCGGGACGACACCACGACGACCACCGACGGGCCGTACGCGGAGGCCAAGGAGCACCTGGCCGGGTTCTACCTGGTGGAGTGCGACGACATCGACCAGGCGATCGGGTACGCCGCGCGGATGCCGGACGCGGAGTACGTCGCCGTGGAGGTGCGGCCGGTGATGGACATGTCAGGGCTGGAGATGTGACGGACTTCGAACTCCTGCTGCGGGAGCAGGCGCCGCAGGTCCTCAGCGCGCTGGTGCGGCACTACGGTCACTTCGACCTGGCCGAGGAGGCCGTCCAGGAGGCGCTGCTCGCGGCCGCGCAGCAGTGGCCGGGGGAGGGCGTGCCGGACAACCCGCGGGGCTGGCTGATCCGGGTCGGGTCCCGGCGGCTCACCGACCTGCTGCGCAGTGAGTCGGCCCGGCGGCGGCGCGAGGAGAACGCCGCCCAGCTGGCGGCTCCGGAGGAGTTCGTTGCCTCAGGCCCCGACGCCGACGACCCGGGCGGCCAGGACGACACGCTGACGTTGCTGTTCCTCTGCTGTCACCCGGCGCTGTCGCCCGCGTCCCAGATCGCGCTGACCCTGCGTGCGGTGGGCGGTCTCACGACCGCGCAGATCGCGGCCGCGTTCCTGGTGCCGGAATCCACCATGGCGCAGCGGATCAGCCGGGCGAAGCGGAGCATCAAGCAGGCCGGCAGCACGTTCGAGCTGCCGCCAGAAGCCGAGCGGGACGAGCGGATGGGTGCTGTCCTGCATGTGCTCTACCTGATCTTCAACGAGGGCTACACGGCGTCGTCCGGTACGTCGTTGCACAGCGCGGAGCTGACCACAGAGGCGATCCGGCTGGTGCGCGGCGTACGGAAGCTGCTGCCGGACGACGGTGAGGTCGCCGGTCTGCTGGCGCTGATGCTGCTGACCGATGCGCGCCGGCTGGCGCGAACCGGTGCGGACGGCACGCTGATCCCGCTGGCCGAGCAGGACAGGTCGAAATGGGACAGGGCCGCTATCCGGGAGGGTGAGGCGCTGGTGAGCGACGCGCTGTCCCGGACGCAGCTGGGGCCGTACCAGGTCCAGGCGGCGATCGCGGCGGTGCACGACACGGCGGAGCGTGCTGAGGACACGGACTGGCGCCAGATCGTCGCGTTGTACGACGTACTCGAGCAACTGGTCGACAACCCGATGGTGAAGCTCAACCACGCGGTAGCGGTCGGTATGGCGGTCGGCCCGAAGGAGGGCCTCGCCGTACTCGAGCCACTCGAGTCGGACGACCGCATGAACCACCGGTTGGAGGCGGTCCGGGCCCACCTTCTCGAAATGGCCGGCGACACCGCCGCGGCGCGGGAGAGCTACCTGCTGGCGGCCCGCCGTACGACGAGCGTCCCGGAGCGCAACTACCTCCAGTCGAAGGCCGACCGGCTCTAGAGCGGTTCGATCGACGCCAGGAACTCGTCCCACGAGTCCGCAAGGCGCTCGCGGACCACCGGGCTGGTCACACCCTCGTCGTCCTCTTCCAGTTCGCTGCTCTGGTACCAGACCGAGCCGCGGTCCTCACCCGTCACAGCCAGCAGGAACAGACCGCCGCCGGCGTCGGTGCCCACGGGAATCCAGCCAGTGGGAATCACATCGCCGTCCTGGCTGAGGAGGTACCACAGGCTCGACCACTTGGGGACCTCACCGATGCCGGTGACGATCTCGATGCCGTGGTTGTTGTAGCCCTCCAGCGCACCGCCGTCCTGTACGGCGAGGTACTCGCGATAGGACTCCGGTAGCCGTTCGCCCAGCTGCTCCTCCAACTCCGACAACCTGCTCGGCGAGGCAGGCGGATAGGTCTCCTGGTAGATCAGCGATGTCACTAGGGCGTCCTTTCGCGCGTCGTACGACGAGTGTGCCTCGCGCTGGACCCGGTGGATGTGTCAGGTTGGGGGTGTGGATCTGACCAGGGCCTCGCTCCTCCGGGAGATGCTGAGCGGCACCGAGCTGGGTAGCCGGACCACCGAGTTCGGGTACGCGTTGCGGCGGTTCACGACGCGGCGGAGCGGGCTGATGCTGTTCGGGCCGGTCGACGACGAGCCGTGGCACCTGACCGCGCACCTGGACGACGAGCTGCACCGCGCGGGGATCGAGGACATCCGGCCGTCGCTGGTCCGCTGGGCGCCGCCGCCGGACGCGCCGCCGCACCTGGCGATCGGTCTGGACCGTCTGCGGGACGCAGGTCGTGGCGAGTCGCTGCTGGTCGTCGCGGAGGAGACGCCCGCCGACACGTTGCTGGAGCGGATCAGCGACGTACGGCGCCGCGGTACGACGATCTTCAGCATCGGCAACGGTGACAAGGAGCTGATGTCGCTCAGCCACGAGACGCTCGTACCGGAGCTGCTGGTGCCGGACGGGTTCGGCTGGACCAGCCGCCAGGTGCACGAACCGCAAGCTGCCCTGACGGAGGTCGAGCCGCAGACCGCCGAGGGCTTCGAAACCGCCCAGCACCTGGTCAGCCTCGCAGCCGCCGACGAGGAAGCCGGCCGCCCCGGCTGGCGCCGCCGCCTCCGCAACGCAATCGAACGCCTCAGCGGCGAACCGGCCTAGGTTTCGCTCAAGCGTTGAGGTAGAGCGCGGCCAGCCGCGGCAGCCGCGCCTCCAGATCGTCCTCGTCGTCGAAGTCGATCTCCTCGCCGGCGGGCAGGTCCGGCGTGTCCGGGGCTTCGGCGTCGACCGCCTTCCAGTACGCCGCCTCGTCGCCGGTCGCGTTCTTGTACGCGTGACTGCCGACGTGCAGCATCCCCTCGCCGTCGAACCCCTCGAACCCCTCCGGCCGGTCCTCGTCCACCACGTCGGCGAGCGAGTCCGGATCCGCCAGCGCGGCGTCCCACACCTCCCGCCCCTGGGCGATCAACCAGCCCCGGAACGAGTCGAACCCGTCCTCCGAGGCGCCCGAGTTGATCAGGTACGCCGCCGCCCACAGGTCCCACCGGTACGACTCGACCTGCAACCGCGCGAGCTCGGTCCCGAACCCCACGATCTCCTCGGCCTCCGCCGCACCCAGCACCTTGGTCAACGCGTCCGCAACCCCGTCCGGATCAGCCACGGTGTCATCCACCGAGGCACGCGCATCCTCGACCAGACCCCAGAACCCATCCCTGTCCACCCGTCAACCATCTCACCCACCCCGGGTCGAAGGGGAGGGTCAATCACCACACCTCGTCGAGTTGCTCGCGTTGTTCTGGGGTGAGGTCCAATTGGGTGCCGGTGAGGGCGGTGGTCAGGTATTGCGGGGTGCTGGCGCCGACGATCGGGGTGATGGCGGGGCTGCCGCCGGTGAGCCAGGCCAGGACCAGTTCGGAGCGGGTGGTGCCTAGCTCGGTGGCCAGGTCGGTGAGGACCTGGAGGCGGCGGGTGGTGCCGGGGTGGTCGAAGGCCTCGTGGACGGGGCGGTCGGGGCGGTTCTCGTACGCGCCGGACATCAGCGGGCTGTACGCGAACAGCTGCTGCTCCGGGTTGTGCTGCGCGTAGTCCAGGACCTCGTCGGTGATCCAGCCGAAGCGGTGGTCGTGGGCGTGGTCGCGGACCAACGGCCGCGGCTGCAGGTACGAGTACCGCAGCTGCAGCGCGCTAGGGCCCATCACACCCAGCTCGGCGGCCAGGCCGCGCATCCGCTCGACACGCCAGAGGGCGTAGTTGGACAGGCCGAGCCGGCCGATCGTGCCGGCCGCCGCGTGCTTGCCGAAGGCGGCGACGGTCTCCTCCAGCGGCGTCGACCGGTCGTCGCGGTGCGCCCAGTACAGGTCGATGTGGTCGACACCGAGGCGCCGGAGCGAGGTCTCCAGCGCCGCGTCGATCGCCTTGCTGCTCAGGCCTTCCGTGTGCTCCGGCCAGCTGCCGGGCCACAGCGGCTCGCAGCCCACCTTGGTCGCCAGCTTGACCCGGTCCCGGACGCCGGGACGCTGCGCGAACCACCGCCCGAGCAGTTCCTCGCTCTGCCCGCCGTGCCCAGTCGGGTCCTGCCAGAACGCGTAGCAGTTCGCGGTGTCGATCCACTCGCCACCTGCGTCCACGTACGCGTCCAGCAACCGGAACGAGGTCTGCTCGTCGATCCGCGTCCCGTACTCCATCGCACCCAGCGCAAGATTCACCATGCGCCAGATCCAACAACCTGGAGCGCGCTCTAGGTCAAGAACTCCCGCAACACCGGCGCCAGGGTCGCCGCCTCGGTGCTGTGGTTCTCGCCCGGGACCGCCCGCAGCGTCGCCGTCGGCAGGTGCTCCGCGACGGCCTTGGCCCCGGCGGACAACGCCGGCCAGGTCTGGTCGCCGTACAGCACGAGCACCGGCACCTTCACGTCCGCCCAGCGGTCCGCGGGCAGCGGGTTGCCGGACATCGTCGTGCCCATGATGCGTCCGTCGTACGCGATCGTGTGCGCGATCTCCTCGACCGGCCCCCAGTACGGCGACTGCTTCATGCCCGGGATCGCCTCCGGCGGCATCATCGCGGCCGCGGTCATGAACAGCTCGGCGGCCTTGTCGCGCCGCCCCTCGGCGACGAACGCGTCGAGCTGCTCCACGTAGTCGGACGGCAGCGGCGGCCGTACGTCGTCCACGACGACCGGCGGCTCGAACAGCACCAGGCCCGCGACCGGCAGCCCCGCCGCCGCGGCGTCGAGCGCCAGCAGGCACCCCGACGACCACCCGAACAGGATCGCGGGCTGCTGCTCTCCGGCAACCGATGAGGCGTCGTCGATCAGCGCGGCGATGTCCTCGATCTCCCGCTGGATCGCGTACGGCGCGGTGTCGGTGCTCTCGCCGCGGCCGCGCCGGTCGTACGCGTACGTCCGGAACTCGTCGCTCAGCAGCTTCCCCACCTCGGCGTTGAGCGGGTTCACGGCCCGGTGCGCCGTCGCCCCGTCGATCAGGATCAGCGGCCTGCCCTCGCCGTACGCCTCGTAGCCGATCGTGGTGCCGTCGGCCGATGTCACGGTGCTCATGATCTTTTCCCTCTCCCTGAAGAACTAGACCGTACAGTACTCAAACGAGAACTGGACTGTCTAGTATGATTTCGGAATGGAGCAGATCGAGACCGAGGGCCGGACCCCGCGCAAGCGCCGCGCGATCCTCACGGCGGCGACCGAGGTGTTCCTGCAGCACGGGTACCTCGGCGCGAGCATGGACGAGGTCGCGGCCAGGGCCGGGGTCTCCAAGCAGACCGTCTACAAGCAGTTCGAGAACAAGGAGAAGCTGTTCGCCGAGATCGTCCTCGGCACCAGCGACCAGCTCATGGACGGCCTGCTCCAGGCGTACGTCGACACGCTCGAGGGCGCGTCCGACGCGCGCGAGGCCCTGCGCGCGCTGGCGCTCCGCCTGTTGCAGAGCCTCACCGCCGACAGCGTGCTGCAGCTCCGCCGGCTGGTGATCGCCGAAGCGGACAGGTTCCCCGAGGTGTGCGGAGCCTGGTTCACCAGTGGCTTCGAGAAGTCTCTCGACGCGCTCGGGCAGGCGCTCACGAGGCTGAGCGACCGCGGGCTGTTGCGCGAGCTCGACGACCCGACGCTGGCGGCGTACCAGTTCGCCGGGCTGGTGATGTACAAGCCGATGAACCGCGCAATGTTCGCCGGCACCCGCCAGCGGCCGAAGCCCGGCGAGCCGGAGGCCCTCGCGGACCGCGCGGTCGACGTGTTCCTGGCGGCGTACGGCCTAGATGGTCCCGCGCGTTGACGTCCGGACCACCAGCTCCGGGGTGAACGTGACGCGCTGGTGCTCGTGGTCCGGGTTCGACGACTCGTCGAGCAGGAGCTCCGCGGCGGTCCGGCCGAGCAGCTGCCGCGGCTGGCGCACCGACGTCAGCGGTACGGCGGCCGCCTCCGCGAACTCGATGTCGTCGTACCCGACGATCGCCAGGTCCTCCGGGACGCGCAGCCCGAGGCTCACGCACTGCTGCAGCAATCCCAACGCCAGCAGGTCGTTCGCGCAGAACGCGGCGGTCGGCCGGCGGTCCGCGGGCAGGCCCGCAAGTCGTTGCCCGGCGCCCCTTCCTTCGGCGACCGTGAGCGCGCCGGTGGTCAGCTCGATCAGGTCGGCCGTCGGCTTCCCGGCGGTCCGCAGTGCGCGGCGCGCGCCGTCGCGGCGGTCCACGACCTGACCGATCGTGTTCGGCCCGCCGACGTACGCGATCCGCTCGTGGCCGAGCTCCAGCAGATGTGCGATCGCGAGCTCGCCACCCAGGATGTCGTTCACCGCGACCGAGCAGTGCTGCGCGTCGTCGAGCGCGCGGTCGACCACGACCACCGGCGTACCGCGGGACGGCAATTTGCGCAGGCGGGAGGAGTTCTGGTCGATGGGCGTGATCAGGATGCCCTGGACGCGCTGCTGCTCGAGCAGGTCGAGGTACGCCGCCTCGCGGTCGGCGTCCTCGCTGCTGTTGCAGAGGAACACCGACAGCCCGGCCGCCTGGGCCGCCTCCTCGACGCCCTTCGCGACGTCGGTGAAGAACGGGTTGCCGGCGTCGAGCATCAGGTAGGCGAGGATCCGGCTCGATCCGGCGCGCAACTGCCGGGCCGACTCGTTCCGGACGAAGCCGAGCGCGGCCATCGCGGCCTCGACCTTCGCGCGGGTCAGCGGGCTCACCACCTCGGGGCGGTTGAGCACGTTCGACACGGTGCCCAGGGAGACCCCGGCGGCCGCGGCGACCGCCTTCACCCCGGCCGCGTGCGGCTTCGGGGTCCGGCGCCGGCGGGTGCGCTCGGGCAGGGCTTCCGCGTCGTCGACGGACACCAGACCTCCCTGCGCACTTGAAACGTGATAGCTGCCGAAGAATACCCGGTTTCCACGGTAAGGCCTCGCCGACCGTCCGGGATCGGCCGGGAAAGCTGGGCAAGGCCTTGACGGCTCCCTGGCGGCGCGCTTAGCGTCATGGGACGCTCTTGAAACCTTTCACACCCCATCGCCAGCGCGATCCCGCCCGAGTACAGGTGCCGCCGTGAATCGTTACTGCTTCTGCCTGCAGGTCCGGCCCGACCGGCTCGACGAGTACGTCGACCGGCATCGCAACGTGTGGCCGGACATGCAGGACGCGCTGCGTGAGTCCGGCTGGCACAACTATTCGCTGTTCCTCCGCGACGACGGCCTGCTCGTCGGGTACGTCGAGTCCGAGGACCTGGAAGCGGCGCAGAAAGCGATGGCGGCGACCGAGGTCAACGCCCGCTGGCAGGCCCAGATGACCGAGTTCTTCACCGGCACCGAGGGCAGGCCGCCGGACGAGTCGTTCCAGCTGCTGCCCGAGATCTTCCACCTGACCGATTCCTGAAGGGGACCGAACCATGACGACCGAAGCCGTGAGGGCCGCGCTGAGCCGCCAGGAGATCGAGCTGCCCTCGTGGGCGTTCGGCAACTCGGGCACCCGGTTCAAGGTCTTCCCCCAGCCCGGCGTCCCGCGGTCGCCGGAGGAGAAGATCGCCGACGCGGCGCAGGTCCACCGCTACACCGGCGTGGCGCCGAGCGTCGCGCTGCACATCCCCTGGGACAAGGTCGACGACTATTCGGCGCTGGCGGCGTACGCGAAGGAGCAGGGGGTCCGGCTCGGCGCGATCAACAGCAACGTCTTCCAGGACGAGGACTACAAGCTCGGCAGCGTCACCAACCCCGACCCCGCGGTCCGCCGGAAGGCCACCGACCACCTGCTCGAGTGCGTCGACATCATGGACCAGACCGGGTCGCGCGACCTGAAGCTGTGGTTCTCCGACGGCACCAACTACCCGGGCCAGGACGACATCCAGGACCGCCAGGACCGGCTCGCCGCCGCGCTCAAGGAGGTCTACGACCGGCTCGGCGACGACCAGCGGATGCTGCTCGAGTACAAGCTGTTCGAGCCGGCCTTCTACACCACCGACGTGCCGGACTGGGGTACGTCGTACGCGCACTGCCTGGAACTGGGGCCGAAGGCAACGGTCTGTATCGACACCGGGCACCACGCGCCGGGGACCAACATCGAGTTCATCGTCGCGTTCCTGCTCCGCACGAAGAAGCTCGGCGCGTTCGACTTCAACAGCCGGTTCTACGCCGACGACGACCTGATGGTCGGGGCCGCGGACCCGTTCCAGCTGTTCCGGATCATGAACGAGATCGTCCGCGGCGACGCGCTCGACCCGGACCGCGGGATCGCGTTCATGCTCGACCAGTGCCACAACATCGAGGAGAAGATCCCGGCGATCATCCGCTCGGTGATGAACGTCCAGGAGGCCACCGCGAAGGCGCTGCTGGTCGACCGGGACGCGCTCCGCACGGCCCAGGCCTCCGGTGACGTGCTCGGCGCCAACGCCGCGCTGATGGACGCCTACAACACCGACGTCCGGCCGCTGCTCGCCGAACTGCGCGAGTCGCAGGGCCTGGACCCCGACCCGGTCGCCGCCTACCGGCGCAGCGGGTACTTCGAGCAGATCACCAAGGACCGCGTGGGCGGTCAGCAAGCCGGATGGGGAGCATGAAAGTGAGCGACACCGCGGCCGAACTCGTTGCGCGCAGCAACCGACTCGGTGCCGATCCACGGAACACCAACTACGCCGGCGGGAACACCTCGGCCAAGGGGACGACGACCGACCCGGTCACCCGGCAGCCCGTCGACCTGGTCTGGGTGAAGGGCTCGGGTGGCGATCTCGGCACCCTGACCGAGAAAGGTCTCGCCGTACTGCGCCTCGACCGGCTGAACGCGCTCGTCGACAGCTACCCGGGCGTCGACCGCGAGGACGAGATGGTCGCCGCGTTCGACTACTGCCTGCACGGCAAGGGCGGTGCGGCGCCGTCCATCGACACGGCGATGCACGGGCTCGTCGACGCCCCGCACGTCGACCACCTGCACCCGGACTCCGGGATCGCGCTGGCGACCGCGGCGGACGGCGAGAAGCTCACCGCCGAGTGCTTCGGCGACCGCGTCGTGTGGGTGCCGTGGCGGCGGCCCGGCTTCCAGCTCGGCCTGGACATCGCCGCGGTCAAGCGCGACAACCCGCAGGCGATCGGCTGCATCCTCGGCGGCCACGGCATCACCGCGTGGGGCGACACCTCCGAGGAGTGCGAGGCAAACTCCCTCGACATCATCCGTACGGCGGAACGCTTCCTGGCGGAGCGCGGCGTCGCCGAGCCTTTCGGCGCGGTCGTCGCCGGCCACGAGCCCCTGCCCGCCGAGGAACGCCGGGCGCGTGCAGCCGCGCTTTCGCCTTTCATCCGTGGGCTTGCGTCAACAGACAAACCACAGGTCGGCCACTTCAACGACTCGGAGGCAGTACTCGAGTTCCTGTCGCGCGAGAAGCTGCATTCGCTGGCTGCGTTGGGCACTTCCTGTCCCGACCACTTCCTCCGTACGAAGGTCCGCCCGCTCGTACTGGATCTGCCGCCGTCCGCGTCGGTGGACGAATCAGTTACCCGGTTGAAGGAGCTGCATTCCCAGTACCGGGAGGACTACGAGGCCTACTACCAGCGGTTTGCGGAGGCTGACAGCCCGGCGATGCGGGGCGCCGATCCGGCGATCGTGCTGGTGCCTGGTGTCGGGATGTTCAGCTTCGGGAAGGACAAGCAGACCGCGCGGGTGGCGGGCGAGTTCTACGTGAACGCGATCAACGTGATGCGCGGCGCCGAGGCGGTGTCGACGTACGCGCCGATCGACGAGCGGGAGAAGTTCCGGATCGAGTACTGGGCGCTCGAGGAGGCGAAGCTGCAGCGGATGCCGAAGCCGAAGCCGCTCGCGACCCGGGTGGCCTTCGTCACCGGCGGCGGTTCCGGGATCGGCAAGGCGATCGCCCAGCGGCTGGCCGCCGAGGGTGCGTGCGTGGTGGTCGCGGACCTCGACCAGGCGGCGGCCGAGGCGGCGGCGAAGGAGATCGGCTCGAGCGACGTCGCCGTCGCCGTCGGCGCGGACGTGTCGTCGGCGGACGCCGTCGAGGCGGCGTTGCGGGAGGCCGTGCTGGCCTTCGGCGGCGTCGACCTAATTGTCAACAACGCCGGCCTGTCGATCTCCAAGTCGTTGCTCGAGACCACGGAACGCGACTGGGACCTGCAGCACGACGTGATGGCGAAGGGCTCGTTCCTGGTCTCGCGCGCGGCCGCGAAGATCCTCATCGACCAGGGTATGGGCGGCGACATCGTCTACATCTCCAGCAAGAACTCGGTGTTCGCCGGCCCGAACAACGTCGCGTACGGCGCGGCGAAGGCCGACCAGGCGCATCAGGTCCGGCTGCTCGCCGCCGAGCTCGGCGAACACGGCATCCGGGTCAACGGCGTCAACCCCGATGGCGTCGTCCGCGGTTCCGGGATCTTCGCCGGCGGCTGGGGCGCCAAGCGGGCCGCGGTGTACGGCGTACCGGAGGAGGAGCTGGGTGCGTACTACGCGCAGCGGACGCTGCTCAAGCGCGAGGTGCTGCCGGAGAACGTCGCGGCCGCGGTGTTCGCGCTGACCGGCGGCGACCTCACGCACACGACCGGTCTGCACGTGCCCGTCGACGCCGGCGTGGCCGCGGCCTTCCTCCGTTAGGTGTTGGGATGAAGCGTGTCGCGGCGGTGGATCTGGGGGCCTCGAGCGGTCGCGTCATGCGCGCGGACGTGGGCCGCGGCACGCTGGAGCTGACCGAGGTCCATCGGTTCTGGAACGGGCCGGTCCAGGTACGGGACCGGCTGCACTGGGACGTGCTGCACTTGTACCGCTCGATTCTCGACGGCCTGCAGCTGGCCGGGCAGCTCGACAGTGTCGGCATCGATTCCTGGGCGGTCGACTACGGGCTGCTCGACGCGCACGGTCGGCTGCTCGCCAACCCCGTCCACTACCGCGACGCCCGCACCGACGGGGTGCTCGAGCGAGTCGTCTCGGCGATCCCGGAGGCTGAGCTGTACGCCGTGACCGGGCTGCAGCAGCTGCCGTTCAACACGATCTACCAGCTGGCCGCGGACGAGCTGCCGCCCGACGCTGCCACGCTGCTGATGATCCCTGACCTGTTGGCGTACTGGCTGACCGGCGAGATCGGTGTGGAGCGGACGAACGCCTCCACGACCCAGTTGTACGACGTGTCGGCCCGGGACTGGAGTACCGAGCTGATCGCCCGGGTCGGACTGCCGCGCCGGTTGTTCCCCGGACTGCGGGAGCCGGGTGACGTGATCGGGAACGTGTCGCCGGACGAGACCGGACTCCAGCCCGGGCTTCCGGTGATCGCGGTGGGATCGCATGACACGGCATCTGCTGTGGTCGCCGTACCGGCCGCGAACGAGCGGTTCGCGTACATCTCGTCCGGGACCTGGTCGCTCGTCGGCCTGGAGCTCGACGCGCCGGTGCTGACCGACGAAGCCCGCGCCGCGAACTTCACCAACGAGGGCGGCGTCGACGGGACAACCCGCTTTCTCCACAACGTCATGGGCCTGTGGATTCTGCAGGAATGCCAACGGGTCTGGGGCGACGACGACCTGGAGGGCCTGCTCCGCGACGCGGCCGAGGCGCCGCCGTTCGCGGTCCTGATCGATCCGGATGCACCCGAGTTCCTTGCTCCGGGCAACATGCCGGCGCGGATCGACGAGCACTGCCGGGCGAGCGGGCAGGAGCCGCCGCGGTCCCGCGGGGCGGTCGTTCGCTGCATCCTGGAAAGCCTCGCGCTCGCGTACCGCCGGACGCTGCGGCTCGCGCAGACCGTCGCCGATCGGGAGGTCGACGTACTGCACGTCATCGGCGGTGGATCGCAGAACGAGCTGCTGTGTCAGCTCACCGCCGACGCGTGCGGCGTACCCGTCCTCGCCGGACCGGTCGAGGCCTCCGCGCTGGGCAACGTCCTCGTCCAGGCTCGCGCCCTCGGCGAGCCCCTGCCGGACCTGGGCGCGATGCGCGCGCTCGTCCGGTCCACCCATTCTCTGCGGCGCTACGCCCCGCAGGGCAAACCGGCCGACTGGGACGCCGCCGAGTCCCGGCTATTCGGAACCAGGTGATCCGTATGACCGTCCTCTCCCAGGAACTCCGACCGCTCGCGCGGAGGGTGCCGCCGCGCGAGATCAGCCATGACGACCTGCAACTGCTGCGCCTGCTGGCGACCGGGTTGCCGGTCGACGGCGTGGCGCGCCGCCTCGACCTGTCCGAGCGGACCGTGCGGCGCCGGACGCGGCTGATCTGCGACCGGCTGGGGTTCAGCACCGCGATCGAGGCCATCGTCTGGGCGGCACGCCGCGGACTGGTCTAGGCGGTACGGCGTTAGGCGGCGACGGCTCCGGGTACCGGGAGTTCTGATCATCGAGCCGAGGAGGAGCGATGGACGGAATGACCATTGTCTGGATCGTCGTCGCGATCGCCGTTCTGGTGATCGTGATCGCGCTGATCGCCGGCGCGATGTCACGACGCAAGGGTGAGCGGGACCGCGTGCAGGCGCAGGAGCACGAGCAGCAGGCCAGGGCGAGTGCGGCGCGCGCCGAGAAGCAGCGTGCCACCGCCGACGAGGTCGACGCCCGGGCGCGCCGCGCGCAGGCCGTCGCCGACGAGAAGGCGGCCGAGGCACGTCGGTTGTCCGCCGGCGCCAACGAGCGCCGTGAGGAGGCCGCGAGCGCCCGCGCCGAGTCCGACCAGCACCGTGACCAGGCCCAGAACCTCTGGCCGGACAAGGAGCACGGGGACCACAGCGCGAGCGACCGGTCGATGCGGGGCGAGCAGTCGGGGCAGCCGATGATGGGTGCGACCGACGAACAGCCCGTCAGGCCGGACTGGGACGACGGGACCCATCCGCACGACCCGCGGCACTCCAAGCACACCAAGCACTGAGTGGTCAGATCAGGTAGCGGAACTCCGGTGAGTTCGGGTTGATCCGCTCGATGTCGAGCGGGGCGGCGTCCATCCTGGTGAGCAGACCGTCGAGATCGTCACGACTGCTGATCTCGATGCCCACCAGGGCGACGCCCGTCTCCCGGTTGTTCCGCTTCACGTACTCGAACAGCGTGATGTCGTCGTCCGGACCGAGCGTCTCGTCGAGGAACGTGCGCAGCGCCCCGGGCTCCTGCGGGAACGTCACCAGGAAGTAGTGCTTGAGCCCTTCGTACACCAGCGAGCGCTCGAGAATCTCGCCGTACCGGCTGACGTCGTTGTTCCCGCCGGACAGCAGGCAGACGACCGTCTCGCCGGGCCGTACGTCGAGACCGTTGCCCAGGGCACTTGTCGACAAAGCGCCCGCGGGCTCGGCGATCAACCCGTCGGTCTGGTAGAGCGCGAGCATCTCCGAGCACACGAGGCCCTCGGGTACGGACAGCAGCTCGACACCGGCCCGCCGTACCAGCGGGAGCGTGACGTCGCCGACCCGTCGTACGGCGGCACCGTCGACGAAGCTGTCCAAGTGCGGCAAGGTCACGGGCTCTCCGGCCGCGACCGCCGCCGCCATACTCGCCGCGCCGGCGGGCTCGACACCGACGATCCGTACGCCGGGATGCCGTTCGGCGATCCACGTCGCGAGACCCGCGACGAGCCCGCCACCGCCGACCGGGACCACGAGTACGTCGGGCGCGTGGCCGAGCTGCTCGACCAGCTCGACGGCCACAGTTCCTTGCCCCGCAACGGTTCTCGGATCGTCGAACGCCGGCACCATCGTCGCGCCGGTCGCGTCGCCTTCCGCATGGGCCGCGGCGGCCGCGTCGTCGTACGTGTCGCCGGTGACGATCACCTGGATCTGCTTGCCGCCGAGTGCGGCGATCCGGTCGCGCTTCTGGCGCGGCGTGGTGCGCGGCACGAACACCTTGCCCTGGACGCCGAGGATGTGGCACGAATACGCCAGCCCCTGGCCGTGGTTGCCGGCGCTCGCGCACACCACACCCGCCGCCTTGGCGGTGTCGTCCAGTTGCGCGATCAGGTTGTACGCGCCGCGGAGCTTGTAGGAACGCCCGATCTGCAGGTCCTCCCGCTTCAGCCAGACCTGCGCGCCGGTGCGCTCGGACAGGCGCAGGTTGCGCTGCAACGGAGTACGGACGGCGACGCCGTCCAAGCGCTTGATCGCGGCCTCGATCGCCGCCGCGTCCACGACCTCGCGAGTCCTCGATCGAGCGTCTGAATCACTGCCCTGCATGACGTTCCTTCCCGTGCATTTGCACGATCTTCGCCGATTCGCTCGCTGCACAAGACGATCCGCGTCCACAGTCCGGACCCGCGAATACCTTTTGCGTTCCAGACTCTTGCACCATGCGTGAAACGGCCCTTCACTGGGCAGTCTAGTTTTCATACGCTCACTCGGTGTAACGGCCAGGTGTCTGGCCGGGATGAGCCGGGTAAAGCCGGTCAGTGAGGACTGGAGGGGCACGAATGGAACTGATTCCGTTCAGCCTGTGGGGCGATGCTCTGTGGTGTGGTCAGGAAGTCGTGCGGGAGGCTCCGCACGAGCAGGCGATCCGTAGCCTGTTCCCCGACCCCATCCCGGCACGCGGCGCAGATCTGGACACCGAGGCGGACCTCGTCCCGGAACCGCACAACCGTTTCGACCCGCGGTCGATCGCCGTCCGGGTGCAGGGAAAGGTTGTCGGCTATCTGCCGAGGGACGACGCGCACCGGTACCACCCGGTGCTGTCGGAGTTGGTGGCGCAGGGCCTGCAACCGCGGGTGCCGTGCCACCTGTGGGTGAGTGAGTGGGAGCCGGCGGACTGGGAGGGCAAGGGCGCCCAGGGCACCGAGTTCCACGCCAGCGTCGCGGTCGCCCTCGGGCAGCCGCACATGCTGGTGCCGGTGAATCTGCCCCCGCCAGGCAGTTTTCACCTGCTGCCGCCCGGCAGCGGCATCGTCGTACCGGGCAGCGAGGTCCATCCGGACGTGCTGGCACCGTTCTTCCGTCCGGAGGGCGAGTGCTGGGCGTACGCCACCATGCACGCGATCGAGGAGGAGGACAGCATCCAGGACCGGCACCGGATCGTGGTCGAGATCCGGCTGGACGACGAACCCGTCGGCCGGCTCAGCGCGCGGCTGAGCGCCGAGTTCCTGCCGGCCATCCACTACCTCGCCGACATGCGTGCCGAGACCGCCGCACGGGTCGCCGTCCGCGGTGACCGCTCCGCATCGGAGGTGATCCTGTACGCGGCACGGAGTCACGACCTGCCGGCCACCTGGCCGGACGGCCTGGCCCGCTCCCCAGTCGCTTCCCCGCAATGGCACTACTGGGCGACCAAAGAGGCCAACTAGGGCGGCTGCGCAGTACTGACCATGCCTCACCAGGCCGGTACTGCGGAGCTACCTCCGGACGGCGCCGGGCAGCTCTCAACGGAGAGCTGCCCGGTCCTGTCAGCGGGCCGAGTAGATCGCGGCGATCGTCCCGGACGGGAACGTGCGCGCGCTGCGCAGCGTCAACGTCCGCCCGGCGGCGATGCCGGAGAACATCGAGCCGCCGCGGCCGACGACCGCCGGGTTGATCTTCAGCCAGTACTCGTCGACCAGGTCCGCGGCGACGAGTGAACGGACGGTCGTCACACCGCCGAAGACGACCAGGCCACCGCCGGGCGCCTCCTTCAGTTCGCGGACGTGCCGCACGCCGTCGCCGGCCGCTAGTGTCGAGTTCGGCCAGGCGCTGACGTCGATGCTGCTGTCCGACGAGAGGACGATCTTCGGCGTCGCGTTCAGCCAGTCGGCGACGGCGCCCGCGGCCTTCGTCCAGTACATCGCCGACGGCGCGAACGACGTACGGCCCCAGATGATCGTGTCCGCGACGCGCATCAGCTCGCGGGGGAGCTCCTCGCTGAGCTCGTCGTCCTGGACCATGAAGCCGAGGTCGTTGTCCGGGCCGGTCATGAACCCGTCCACGGTGATGTCGCTGAAGACGATCAAGGGTCGCATGTGCTCCTCCTGGGCTCGATGATCCAGCCTCCCAGAGGGCCCTTTCAGTTCGCCTTCAGCGTCAGGCCTCGCGTGTGGCCGGGCGGTCGGGGGCCTTGCGGTAGGCCGCGCGCGGGTCCACGGCGTGCGCCGACGTACTCTCCGGTCTGCCGTCGGTGGGTGTGGTGCCTGCGGGTGCGACGCCTGATGATGCGGCGTTCTGGGCGAACCGGGTGTCGACGGCTGCCGCCTGCTGCAGCGGCGCGCCGACGGGTGCCGGCGGGTGCGCGAGGCGGTCGGCTGCCTCGATGCCCGCGCCGGCGATGTCCGCGCCGATCGTCTTGACCTCGTCGAGCGTCTGACGGAGGTCGCGGGGTGGCAGTCCCGAGTGCCCGACGAGATCCTGGGGCGCGGCGTCGAGCCGCCGGGCCTCGTTCTCCATCGCCTGCTGGATGCTGGTGATCGCGTTCGCGTGCTGCTCGGGCGGGATCTGCGCCTGCGCCTCGGCCGACGCCCTGAAGAGCGCGGTGGCGGCGGTTCGCATCGGCGAGGTCTGCATGCCGGGGCCGTGGGACTCCGCCAGCAGGGAGCGTGCGACGTCCTGGGTGCGGAGGTGGTCGCCGAGAGCCTCGCTGAAGCCGTCAGCCGCGGCTTGTCGCAGCCGGTCGTTGACATCGGCCGGAGCGGGCTCGCCGGTACCGTGCTCGGCGAGAATCGCTCGGTCCCGGCGCGGGACGTCGCTGGCGGCGATCATGTCGTCGACGTCCCGTACGGCAACCTGCCGGGCCAGCCCGCGGACGAGACCGACATGGCGGAAGTCCCCGGCGTACGCATCGGCCATCGCATCGCAGACGGCCGCTCGCCTTCCGGACGCGTCGGCTTGGAATCGGCCGGTGTTGTCCTTCATCGGGCGGCCGGTGTGCGCCTGGACCATTGCGGACATCCGGTCCCACCACTTGCCGCGGGCATCCGCCGCCCGCTGGTCGGCCGACCTGAATCCCAAGACCACTTCCGGCTCCTCACCGCGCACGTCAGCTGAACCACGAGATCCTACGTGACGGTACGTTGGGCGTATGGCGAACGTACCGAGCTGCCCGGTCTGCGGAGAGCGGGGCGTACCGATCCTGTACGGGCTGCCCACGCGGGTCGCGCAGGAGGCGGCCGCGGCGGGGAAGGTGCGGTTGTTCGGGTGCGTGGTGCCGCCGGAGCCGGACCAGTGGACCTGCGCGCAGAACCACACCTGGCGGGCGGACGACGAGCAGACGCTGATCGACGCCATCGAAGCTGCGATGCGCCGATGAGACGGCGGTGGAACCACAACATCCACTACCACCCGCGCGTCCTGGAGGCCGTTCCGCCCGATGCCGAGCGCGCGCTGGACATCGGGTGCGGCGAGGGCATGCTCACGCGCGAGCTGCGTACCGTCGTACCGGACGTCACCGGGATCGACCTCGACGAGCCGAGCCTGTCCGAGGCACGCGGGTACGGCGACGACATCGCCTACGTGCGGGGCGATTTCCTGGAGCATCCGCTGGAGCCGGAGTCGTACGACGTCATCGCGTCGATCGCCACCCTCCACCACGTGGACGCCCGCACCGGTCTTCTCCGGATGCGGGACCTGCTGCGCCCGGGCGGCGTACTGGTAGTGATCGGCGTCGCGCGCGCGGTGCTCCCCCGGGACCTACCGCGAGAATTGGCCGGCGTAGCCGCCAACTGGATCCACCGCGCCCACAAGGGCTACTGGCAACACCCGTCCCCGGTCCTCTGGCCCCCACCCGTCACCTACCCCGAAATGCAATCCCTGGCCACCGAAGTCCTTCCCCACTCCACCTACCGCCGCCACCTCCTCTTCCGCTACTCCATCAGGTGGCAGAAGCCCAAGTGACCTACAGCTTGGTGCCGATGAGTTGGTAGATGTCGTCGTGGGCGCCGGGGAGATCGTCGTGGCCGAAGTCCGGGTAGGTACGGAGTTCCTTGGCGGACCGGATCTTGTTGTAGGCGGCGAACTGGGTCGAGGGTGGGCAGACCTGGTCCTCGAGGCCGACGAACAACGTGACCTCGGCCTGGATGCGCGGCGCCAGATGCTGTACGTCGATGTAGCCGAGGGTCGTGAACACCTCGTCCTGGCGTAGATGCCGCGGGTCGCGCTTGCGGAACCACGTGACGATCTCGTCGTACGGCGAGGTGTCCAGGTTCAGGTCCCATGTCCGCTGGTAGTCGCACAGGAACGGGTACACGCTCGCCGTGTACTTGATCGTCGGCGTCAGCGCGGCCGCCACCAGCGACAGCCCGCCGCCCTGGCTCCACCCGGTCGTCGCGATCCGCGCCGCGTCGACCTCCGGCAGCGCGCCGATGATGTCGGCCAGCCGGCGCGTGTCCAGGAAGACGTGCTTGTACAGCAGCCCGTCCGGCCCCGCATCCAGTCCCTGGACGAGATGGTGCTGCAGCGAGAAGCTGTTCCGCTCCTGGGACGCCGTACGGAAACCGACCTGCTCCCGCACGTCCAGCGCCGCGACCGTGAACCCGCGCGCCGCGTACGGCAGGAGCTCCACCCACTTCGGCTGCTCACCGCCGTACCCGTGGAACAGCAGCACCGCCGGCCCGGTCGGCTCCGCGGGCCGGACCACCTTCGCGTGCACGCGGTACCCGCCGGTGCCGGTGAAGTACAGGTGCTGCGCCGTCGCGGTCGTCAGCGGGAAGTCGTCCGCGTCGACGAACTCGGCATCGGCCGGCACCTCGTCCAGCGACAGCAGCGCCTTGTCCCAGAACGCGTCGAAGTCCGCGGGCCGCGGATTCGTGCCCTGGTACGTCAGCAGCTCGTCGTACGACAGCTCGAAGGAAAGCACCGCATCATTCTGCGCTGCTGTTGTCCCCGGGGGCAGTCCCGTCCCAGATGGTGTACCCGTGCGCCGCGTTCAGCTTGTCGCGCAGTGCGGTCTCCAGCGTCTCGGCCTGCCCCGGCGCGAGCCACGAGATCGGCAGCAGGATCGGCTGGTCGGGCTGCTTGGTGCGCAGCACGATCGCCTCGCCGTGCGTGGTCTCCACCCGGCCGACCTCGGTGATGTCGGTCCAGCGGGTCCGCAGGCCGCGCACCTCGATGTCCTGGTCGCGCAGCCGGGCGACCTTCGGCGGCCGGGCCAGGATCCACAGGCCGGCGAGCGCGATCAGGCCGCCGAGGGTGAGGAACACCGACACCGCGACGCCCGGCAGCCCGAGGGCCCAGAGCACCGCGGCCACCCCGAGAATGATCAGCCCGGCGGCCAGGATCCCGAGGAACCGTCCCGCCCGCATCCGGTACGTCGTACGCATCGGCACAGGATCTCATCCGCCCGCGGCGACCGGATCAGAAGGCTTCGGTTTCGGACTCCGTGGTGTTGCCGGCCACCGACTTCAACGTGAGCGACCAGGCGTACGACCCGTCCAGCAGCCGGTTCAGCCGCGCGTACGAACAGTTCTCGGTGAACCGGTTGTTCCGCGCGTCCCAGTTCGTCCCGGTCTTGTAGTAGACCCAGTAGTCGCCGCGGATCCCGTTCAGCGTCGCCGACCGGTTGGCGCGGACGTAGATCGAGGCCATCGGCTTGCGCGGATTGCTCGCCGTGACCACGACCACGATGTCCGAGCCCGCGTTGGTGATCCGGAGCGAGCCGGAGCCCCGCGAACCGGCCCGCTGGAACACGTCGCCGTTCTCGCCGCGGCCACCGATCACGGCCGGGGCCGCCGGCTTCGCGGGGACCGACAACGCGCCGAACTTCACACCCTTGCCGATCGCCTTCTGCACGTTCCCCGCGAGCCCGGCGTACGCCGTCCGCACGCCGGTCTTCGCCTCGTACAGCCGGACGTCGGCACCCTTCGGCAGCCCGCAGCCGGTCTTCGTCTCGCCGGCCTTGGTCAGGTGGGTGGCCACGTCGCCGGCGTACGCGTCGAACGCGTCCAGGACCTGCGGATGCGCGGACACCAGACCGCGTGGCGGCGTGATCTTCGCGAGCTCGGTGCGTTCGAGTACGACGATGCTCGCGAGCTGCGCGCGGGACGCGTCGAAGGCCGCCACGGTCCGCGCGTTCATCACGCGGGCGACGTACGGCTTGATGACCTTCTCGACGTTGGTCAGGGCGCGCTGGTACATCGGCACCGAGAGCGCCACCGGGGTCGGCTTCGGCGCGGTCGTCGGTGTGGTGGTGGGCTCTGCCGGTGGGGGCGTCGGCTTCGCTGCGGTCGTCGTACCGCCTGTGGAGGGCGCGTCCGCACTCTCCGGTTCACCGCTGCAGCCCGCGCAGACCAGGACCGCAACTCCGACCACGACAGCCGCCGAACGCCTCACAGCCACCCCCAGGTGTGACCACATTTGATTGTGGTCCAATCCTTCCCCGGGAGGGGTTCACCGGAACCGGTCTAGTTGTTGCCGGTCTGGTTCGGGTTGTAGGCGCAGGCGTCGTTGAGGTTCTGCGCGGCGCCCGGGGTCGCGGTCGCCTTCGGCGGGGTCGTCGGCCGCTTCGTCGTGGTGCTGCTGGTCGGCTTCTTGGTCGGCTTCGCGGTGGTGGTCGTCGCCGACGGGGCCGGGTTGGCCTTCGGGGCGATCGCCTTCTGGATGATCTCCCGCATCGCCGTGTAGTCCGGGTTCTTGCCGGTGGGGAAGTTCTTGCTCTTGTCCAGGTCGATGTTGGTGACCTTGGCGTTCTTCACCTTCATCCCGAGCTGGATGAACGCGCCCAGGATCTCCTGCGGGATGTCGGTGCGCAGCAGCTCCTTGCCGGCCGCCGCGATCTGCTGGTACTTCGTCACGAGCGCCTGCGGGTTGGCGCTGTTGACGAGGGCGTGGATCGTGCAGCGCTGCCGCTCCTGACGGGACGGGTCGCTCAGCCCGTACCGGCCGCGGGCGAACCACAGCGCGTGGTACCCGTCGAGCTTCTGGTTCGGGCCCGGCTCGATGTAGCCGCTCGGCTTGCGCTCCGAGTTCGACCCGGGGCCGGCGCCGTAGTCGCCGCCGATCGGCACCCGGTAGTTGACGTTGACGGTGATCCCGCCGAGCGCGTCGATCATCTGCCGGAAGCCGGCCAGGTTGACCTGCATGTAGTAGTCGATGTCCAGGCCGAGCGCGGCGCTCGCGGCCAGCTTGACCACGTCCGCGCCCTCGTTGTCGGTCTGGCCGAGGATCCCCGGGTGCGCCTTCGGGACGTTCTCGTACATCGCGTCGAGGTAGTACTCCGGCTGCTCGACGTTGCCGAGGTTCGGGTCCCAGAAGCCGTCCGGGTACACCTTGTGCAGCGGCGAGTCCTCCGGGAACGGCATCCGCATCCAGTTCCGGCTGAGCGAGATCAGCGCGGTGTCACCGGTCTTGGTGTCGATGCTGGCGACGATCACCGTGTCGGTGCGGACACCGGTCCGGCCGACGCCGTCGTCGGCGCCGAGCAGCAGCAGGTTCAGCCGCGGGGTCTTCGCCCACGGGTCGCTCTTGTTCACCTTCGGGCGGGTCGCGCTCTTCGAGTTCCCCTCGGACTGGAACACGCTGCCGACCAGGTCGCGCTGCGCCATCACGGTCTGCGCCGCCACCGTCGTCGGTACGGCGATCGCGAAGCACAGCAACCCGACGAACATCGAGCCGGCCAGCCGGCCGGTGTAGGTCATGCTGACCGGGCGGAGCAGCTTGTGCGACGCCACCACGACCCAGATCCAGCAGATGCCGAGGACGACGACCGCAGCCGTCGCGATCAGCAGCTGCCGCGGGGACACCAGCAGCGCGAGCACCGAGTCGCGGTGCGTGAGACCGACGTACGCGCCGATCAGCAGCAGGCCGATGCTGATCGTGAGCACGAACGCGCCGAGCTTCTTCCGGCCGCCCATCAGCAGCCCGGACCCGGGAACCAGCGCACTGACCAGCGTCAGGCCGATCGCCTTCGACGCCGTGCGGGCGCGATGCGAGCGGGGCCGGGACCGGTGGGCGCGAGGGGCTGCCCTCCGACCGGCTGCGCGAGTACTCCGCGACATGGCTCCGTTCCCTGATCGACGACGTCACTATCCATCCGTCGGCCGCGTGCAGCAGCCCACGGTACTTCAGACGCCCACGGCAGCCAGTTGGTTGACGTGTGCTCGGCGACCCCCGTCGATGGTCGCCAGCGTACACATCCACCGGCCGACACACCGAACGTCCCGCCACCACCACACACCGTGGCAACAACCGGCCACCCACCCCCAAGTTCCCGCCCACCCTCCCCCCGAACCCGAACCAACCGCGCAGGCGGCGGCGCTGACCTCGGGGCCACCGGGGCCCGCTTTGCTCGTGGGCCGGTGGAGCGGATAGTCTTGGCCGTCGTCGTGTCCCCGGCTGCCGGGGAACGTCGGAGGAGGCGTCGCCTAGTCCGGTCGATGGCGCCCGCCTGCTAAGCGGGTTGAGGGTAACCCCCTCTCGCGGGTTCAAATCCCGCCGCCTCCGCTCTGGGAGCTCTTTGCCTGCAGACAGCGCAGGCAAAGAGCTCCAGCCATGTCCTCTGGGGGTGCAACCCCCAGACGCCGCCCGGAGGGCTCCGCCCCCGGACCCCCGAGGCCCCGCCGGGCCGGAGCACTCCGCATCGCCGGGGCGCCCGCGTGTCAGTCCTCGGCGATCGCCCCGCGCCGGATCTCCGGCCCCTGGAAGCGTGCTCCCGCCGGAACCCACGCGGTGGCTATCGGACCTGTTGTTTGGCTTCGGCGATTCGTTCTGTGGTGCGGGGGGTCATGGGTTCGGGGGAGATGATGAGGTGTTCTACGCCTAGTTTTCGGTAGGCGGTGACGGCCTGGGGGAGGTCTTGGACGGGGATGGCCTTGGGGCTGGGGTCTGGGACCGGTTGGTCGGGGTCTCGGACGATGATGCCGGCGGTGGGGGTGATGGAGCCGACGGGGCGCCCGGCGAGCTCTACGGCCTGGCGGAGGGTTTCGAGGCGTTCCTCGAGTTTCAGGTCCGCGGCGCCGTACCACGCGGTGTTCCACAGGTCGGCCCACTCGGCGGTGAGGCGCATCATGCGCGGGCGGTGGCCGGCGACCAGGATCGGGATGCGGTGGGGTGGCGCCGGGTCGAGGTTCGCGTCGCGGACCGTGTAGTACGTCCCGTCGTACGTGACCGTCTCACCACGGATCAGCCGCGCGACGATCTCCAGCCACTCCTCGAACCGTCCGACCCGGTGGTCCGTCGGCAGCCCGAACGCCTCGTACTCCGGATCGTGCCAGCCCGCGCCCACCCCGAGGATCAACCGCCCGCCGGACACCTCGTCCAGTGTCGCGGCCATCTTCGCGGTCAGCCCGGGGTCGCGGAACGACGCGCAGAGCACCATGTTCCCGAGCTCCACCCGCGAGGTGACCGCCGCGACCGCGCTGAGCAACGTCCAGCTCTCGTGCATCCCGTACACCTGACCCTCCGGGTCCCGGTACAGGAAGTGGTCCGCGATCCACACCGAGTCCAGCCCGCCCTGGTCGGCCGCCTCCGCGACCGCCCGCACGTCCTGCCAGCCCGGCATCCCGCCGCCGGGCCCGTCCCCGCCGCCGAGCGGCAGCATCACACCGATCTTCATGCGCTCAACGTACCCATCACAGATCGGGTCGATCCCGTGACGGCACGGTGCCGAGTCCGCAACATTTCCTGGGTACCCGGACCAGTGCCCGGGGTGCGGCGGACACGGTGAGGAGCGGGCTCCTTCGCGAGAGGTGACGACGATGACCGCTCTCGGACTGCCGGGTACCGATCCCCGGATCATCCTGGGCCTCGAACCGCCCGCGCACGTACTCGTCCGGCTGGACGACGGCTGGTCGCCCGCCTGGCTGATCGGCCGGTTGCACTGCGCCGACGGCTGGGTCGCCCTCGTGCAGTTCGTGGACCGCACCGGGTGCGAGCAGACCGTCCGCGTCCCCGCCGACCGGGTCAGCGTGCCGCACCGGCACTGATTCCTCGCCTGTGGCCGCCGAACGGTGGATCATGGGGCCATGAGGAGGCCGTACCCGGATCGGGCGGCCGCCGGTGAGGCCTTGGCCGAGGAGCTCGGCCAGGTCGACGGATCTGTCCTGGTCCTCGGACTGGCGCGTGGCGGCGTACCCGTCGCGGCCGCGGTGGCGTCCGCCCTGGACGCCGAGCTCGACGTCCTGATCGTCCGCAAGCTCGGCCTGCCGGGCCAGCCGGAACTCGCGATGGGCGCGGTCGCCGGCGTCGGCGACGAACTGCATGTCGTCCGCAACGAACCGGTGGCGGCCGGCGTCGACCCGGAGACGATCGAGTCCGTCCGCCAGGAGGAGGTCCGCGAACTCCGCCGGCGCGAGCAGGCGTACCGCGGCGACCGCCCGCCGATCGACGTCCGGGACCGCGTGGTGATCCTGGTCGACGACGGTCTCGCGACCGGCGCGACGATGCGCGCCGCGGTGGAAGCGGTACGACGCCTTCGACCGGCGCGCGTGGTGGTCGCCGTACCCGTGGGCGGGATGGAGAGCTGCCGGCGCCTGTCCCGGGTCGCCGACCAGGTCGTGTGCGCGTGGATCCCGCAGTACTTCAGCGCGGTCGGCCAGGCGTACCGGGATTTCTCCCCGGTCGACGACGACGAGGTCCGCCAGGTCCTCGCGGCCAGCACAGCGCGGCGCCCCGGAGGGTGATCCAGGGCGCCGCGCTCGCAGTCCGGCCGCCGGCTTCCGAATCGGCGGCCGGAGGTCGTCAGCCCAGCCGGGCCTTCAGGTGGTCGAGCTCGACCTTCAGCGCCGCCGGGACGGTGTCGCCGAGCTTGGCGAACCACTCCTCGATCAGCGGGATCTCGGCCTTCCACTCCTCGGCGTCGACGTCGAGCGCGATCCGCAGGTCGTCGGCGGTCATGTCCAGCCCGCTCACGTCGAGCGCGTCGGGCGTCGGCACCTGGCCGATCGGGGTCTCGACGGCGTCCGCCTGGCCCTCGATCCGCTCGACGACCCACTTGAGCACCCGGCTGTTCTCACCGAAGCCCGGCCAGACGAACTTGCCCGCCGCGTCCTTGCGGAACCAGTTCACATAGAAGATCTTCGGCAGCTGCGCCGCGTCGTGCTCCTTGCCGACGGTCAGCCAGTGGTCGAAGTACTGCCCCGCGTCGTACCCGAGGAACGGCAGCATCGCCATCGGGTCCCGCCGTACGACGCCCACCTGGCCGACGGCCGCCGCGGTCGTCTCCGAGGACAGCGTGGCGCCCATGAACACGCCGTGCGCCCAGTCCCGCGACTCGGTCACCAGCGGGACCGTGGTGGCGCGGCGGCCGCCGAAGATGATCGCGGAGATCGGCACGCCGTTCGGGTCGTCGTACTCGTCGGCGATGATCGGGCACTGCTTGATCGGGGTGCAGAACCGGCTGTTCGGGTGGCTGGACAGCTCGCCCGAGGCCGGCGTCCACTCGCGGCCCTTCCAGTCGGTCAGGTGGTCCGGCGGGGTCGGCGAGTAGCCCTCCCACCAGACGTCGCCGTCATCGGTCAGCGCGACGTTGGTGAAGACCGAGTTGCCCTTCTCGATGGTGCGCATCGCGTTCGGGTTCGTCTTCCAGCCGGTGCCCGGCGCGACGCCGAACAGCCCGAACTCCGGGTTCACGGCGTACAGCCGGCCGTCCTTGCCGAACCGCATCCAGGCGATGTCGTCGCCGAGCGTCTCGACCTCCCAGCCCTCCAGGGTCGGGTCGAGCATCGCCAGGTTGGTCTTGCCGCAGGCGCTCGGGAACGCGGCGGCGATGTAGTGCACCTTCTTCTCCGGCGAGATCAGCTTCAGGATCAGCATGTGCTCGGCCAGCCAGCCCTCGTCGCGGGCCATCGCGCTCGCGATCCGCAGCGAGTAGCACTTCTTGCCGAGCAGCGAGTTGCCGCCGTACCCGGAGCCGTACGACCAGATCGCCCGCTCCTCGGGGAACTGGACGATGTACTTCTCCTCGTTGCACGGCCACGGCACGTCCTGCTGGCCCGGCGCGAGCGGCGCGCCGACCGAGTGCAGGCAGGGCACGTACGGCGCATCGGTGCCGAGCTTCTCGAGCACCTCGGCACCGGTGCGGCACATGATCCGCATCGACGCGACGACGTACGCCGAGTCGGTGATCTCGACGCCGAACATCGGCTTCTCGGCGGTCAGCGGGCCCATGCAGAACGGGACGACGTACATCGTCCGGCCGCGCATGCTGCCCCGGTACAGCTCGGTGAGCGTCGCCTTCATCTCGGCCGGCGCGACCCAGTTGTTGGTCGGACCCGCGTCCTTCTCGTCGACCGAGCAGATGAACGTTCGCTGCTCGACGCGCGCGACGTCCGACGGGTCGGTGCGGACCCAGAACGAGTTCGGCTTCTTCTCGTCGTTCAGCCGGACCATGGTGCCGGCCGCGATCAGTTCGTCCGTCAGCTTCGCGTACTCCGCGTCGGAGCCGTCGACCCAGTGGATCCGGTCCGGCTGGGTGAGCGCGGCGACCTCGGCGACCCACCGCAGCAGGCCGGCGTGCGCGGTCGGGGCGTCGCTCAGGTCGTACGTGCGGTCCTCGAGGGAGTCCGGGGCGTCGGCTCGGGAGTCGGCTTCGGTATGGGTCGGGCTGGCGGTGGTCGTCATTCGCGGCTCATTCCCTCTCGGCTGGTCGGGTCCGGCGCTCATCCCGGCCCCTCGACGCTGAAAGGCGGTACGGCGACGGCCGCCGGGGTCTCCGGCGGTTCGACAAAGCTGGCTGGCGGTGTGATCTGTCGCATACCAGTCAATCCAGTGGATACATACCAGTGTGCAAGTGGTACTAACCGTACGCGACCCGGCGGGGGTCTGAGAACCGCCTGGACGTGAACCCGGTCACAAAGATTTCGCGACAATCGCTTTCCGGTGCCGCTTGTGAAAAAGAGAACGGCCCGCGTTGTCGCGCGGGCCGCTCCCAGGAGAATTTCCGGTGTTCAGCTGGTCTGCCACCAGATGTCGTTGACGAGCCGCTGGATGTCCGCGGCCTCACCGGGCTGACCGTAGGCCATCACCCCGACCAGCCACCACTGGCCGCCGCTCTGGAAGGCGCGGGTCATCGTGATCGTGTACGGCGCCTTCGTCGACACCGTCAGCCAGGTCCGCGCGTCCTTCGCGACGGCCGGGGCGGTCGTCTTGTAGATCTTCGTCCACTGCTGGTCGAAGGCCGGCCGGTCCGCCAGACACTTCGCCAGGCTCGCGCACGGGTGCAGCGCGAGCTGCGCGCGGAACGCGTTCCGCAGGCCGCCCGGGTCGTGCTCGGTCATCGTCACGATCCGGCGCAGGATCAGCTGCGACGACTCACCCAGGAAGTCCACCTGCGGCGGCCGTGGCCAGCCGATCGCGAACGGCAGCTCGGCGTTCGTGACCACCTGGACGTCGGCGTTCGCCGGGTAGACGGCGCCGAAGACCCCGGCCGATCCGGTCGGGCGCTTGTACGGTGCGGTCGTGACGCGCTCGATCGGCGGGATCATGACCGCTGACGGGTACGCCGCCGGACTGACGGCCGGCGCCGGGGCGGCCTCGGTGGTCTCGTCCTTGGTAAGGCCGCCGATCGCGGTGCCGATCGAGTAGCAGATGCTGAACACGATCAGCACGACGACGGCGACGACGGCGTAGATCCAGGCGCCGATCTTGTGCCGGTACTGCCGCGCGACCTCGATCTTCGACTGCGGCGCCGGGGCGTCCTGAGGCTGCGCGGCGGGCTCGGGGTGGTCGACGTACGACGGGATGTCCTGCTGCCGGGCGCTCTGCTGTGTGGTGTCGCCGGGTGGGAGAGTCGGCGGCGTCCCGCCGTACCGGCTGAGCTGGTCACGGATGATCCGCAGCGCTTCCTCGTCGTTGCCGACGATGCCGTCGAGCGGGTCGACCAGGCGCTCGGCGCCGGTCTGGCCGGGGACGAGCTGGGTGATCGCGTACGGGCGGGCGGAGTTGAAGTTGGCCGCCCACAGCGGGGTCTCCTGGCGGCCGGGGACGAGCGCGGCGTCGCGGCTCGCGCCGGCGAGCCGGTCGACGACCGTCTGGTTCCGCGCGCCGTCCTCGCTGAGGACGAGCGCCACGACCTCCATCCCGGTGAACGTGCGGCCGTGCCACAACTCGGCCAGCGGGTGCTGCAGGATCTTCTGGTCGAACTGGTACCCGGGGATCTCCGGTGCGCCGTCGCTCACTTGCTCTCCCAGATGGCGCGGTCCGCGAGGGCCAGCGCGGCCCGCTGCGCGCTGTCCGCCTCGATCGGGCTGGCCGTGTAGTCCACCAGTACGACGACGTCCGCGCGCTGCACCAGCGCGTGCACAGTCCACGACTCGCCGGCCAGTCCGCTCTCGGACCGGCTGACCTTGGTCGGGTACGGGCGGTCCTGCTCGACCGCCTTCCACGGCGACCGGCCGAATGTCCGCTTCGCCATCTGCTCCGGCGTGAACGGCGGGTTGCCCGCGCCCGCGTCGCGTCCGCCGTACGCCGTGACAGTGACCTTCACGCTCGCCGACGTGTACGCCCGCACCTTCGCGCGCGAGCTGCCCGCCTGGCAGGTGACCGCCGTACTGCCGCCCTGGGTCATCGTCACCGGGCCACCCGATGCCTTGGGCAACAGGCTCGAGACGTCCCCGATCCGGGCGCACAGGTCCTTCGGCAGCGCGCGGGCCGGTACGAGGTCGTCCGGCGTCACCGGCTCACCGACCGCGAACCCGACCCCGCCTCCGACCAGCGCGGCCACACCGCACCCGATCGCCGTACCGCGCACCAGCCGACTAGCCATGCCCGCGACCCTAACCACCCGAAGGTCCTCCCTCACCCGTCAGGCACCCCGCCTTGGACGCGCGAGGCCCGCGCCGGGTTCCACGACATACCAGGAGTGGTGGTCAGTTGAGCAGGGTCTGCACCGAGCCGCCGGATTCGGTGAGCTTGGTGCCGAGGCCCTTGAGCGCGTCGCCGACGGTGGCGAGGATCCCGGACAGGTCCTGCAGGTTGCCGGCCAGGCTCTCGATCTCGGTCGCGACGCCGCCGATCTGCCCGCTGCCGTCGTTCAGCTTCTTCGCCGCGGCGTCGCCGATCCCGGGAATCTTGTCCAGCTCACCCGCGAGCCCGGCGAGCATCCCGGCCGCGTCGTGCAGCTTGTCCTTGGCCGCGTTCATCGTCCCGGCACTCCCGGTCAGCGCCTTCCGCGCCCCGCCCTCGCCGTCCTCGCCGACGAGCGCACCCGCCGCCTTGGCCGCCTGCTCACCGGCTTCCGCCAGCCCGGACCCGATCGTCTTCAACAGCTCCGGCAACTTCCCGACCAACCCGACCGCGTCGTCCGGCAGCCCGCGCACCAGCTTCAGGACCTTCTCGAAGTCGTCCGAGTTCTCCATCACGAACCCGACGGCCTTCTTCACGTCCCCCAGATCCCGCCCACCCAGCAAGTCCTCGATTCCCATGCGCCGGATCGTAGAGCCGCACCCGCGTTCCTACCGGTACGGCGCACCGCCGACACCCCGCCGTACCGCCCCCAGGGAGCCGATTGGCATCCACCGGCCCCCTCCATGTATCGTTACTCGACGTTGTCCAGCGCTCGTAGCTCAACGGATAGAGCATCTGACTACGGATCAGAAGGTTGGGGGTTCGAATCCCTCCGAGCGCGCCAGCTCAACTTGACTATGTACGGGTCGCTGACCTGGGCATTCGTCCGTTCAGAGTAAACAGCGGAGAGGGCGGCTGTCCTGCTCGCCGCCCTCTTGACCCCCACGGTTGACCCCAACGTCAGTCCTCCGGGTCCTCAAACAGGAACCCGAGCTTGTCCACCGCGTCGCGCTGCAACTCCTCGGCCACGTCGACGTAGATCACCTTCGTAGTGCGGGGGTCAGCGTGACCGAGGATGTCCTGAATCTGCTCAAGCGGCACACCCTGACTCCACAGCAATGACGCGCACGAGTGCCGCAGGTCGTGAAACCGGATTCGCCGTACGCCGGCCTTGGCGCAGAGTGCATCGAAGTGGCGGTTCACATTGCGCGGCTCGATCGGCGTACCGAGCGTGGTTGTGAACACGTACCCCTTGTCCCAAGCCTTCAGCGCCTCGGATCTCTCCTTCCTTTTGTCAGGTCCGGCCAGCTCCGCCAGGTGGCCGGCGCGCTCGGCTTCTTGCGCCTTCCGGTGGGCGAGCAGGACCGGCAGCAATGACTTCGGCACCGGAATCTCCCGAGCGGAGCCGTCCGTCTTGACCTGGCCGAGTTGGAGTTCACCGTCGACGCGGTGCAACCCGTGCTCGACACGGATCACGCCGTTTGTCAGGTCCAGGTCCCACCACCGGAGCCCCAATGCTTCCCCACGGCGCAGGCCGAGCGAGAGTGCGACGGCGTAGAGCGCATACAGCCGGTCACCACGGATCGCCCCGAGGAACTGCGTCGCGTCGTCTGCCTTCCACGCCTTAAAGGTCGGCCTGTACTTGTGGTCCATCCGCAGCTTCTTGGCGACATTCTCGGTCAGGATCTCGTCCTCGGTCACCGCGTCCTGAAGTGCGGCGCGGAGGACCCGATGCAGGTAGCGCACGGTGCCGTCCGAGACCACATCCCGGCAGCACTCACGCGGAGCCTTGGCGCAGCAGCGTGCTCCCTCGATCGGTCGAGCGTTCTTCCTCGGAGCCTTGCCGGCGCGCGCGGCGCGGAGCTTCTTGGCCCGGTCCTCGCGGGCCTGGTCCTTGCCCTTCGCGCAGCACTGGCAGGTCTGCTTGAGCTGGAAGAAGCCGCGCCGAATGTCAGCCGGACGCAGCGCGGTCAGCTTCTTTTTGCCGAACAGCGGTACGAGGTACTTGTCGACCAGCCACCGATAACTCGCGTACGTAGTGTCCCGCACTCGGTGACGGGCGTGCTCGTGGAGCCAGTACTCCAGGTACTCACCGACCGTCTGCGAGGTCGACGCCACACGCTTGCCGGACATGGTGTCCGCCTGCATCTTGGTCAGCTTCTCGTGTACCTCCTCCCAGGACTTGCCGTAGACGCTTCGGCGGACCTCTCGCCCGTCAGTGGTGATGACGTACGCCCGACCTTCCCAGCGCCCGTCCGACCTCTCACGGATGCTGCCCTCACCGTTGACGTTCCGCTTCCCGGTCTGGCCCTTCGTTGCCTTGGGCTTGGGTTTGGCGGTCGGCTTGGCCTTCTTCGGCTCCTCGGGTTCCTCAGGCTCCATGAACGCAATCGTGGTCATCAGGCGGCGTCCTCGATCAGGCCGGCGACGTACGCCCGGATGGACTGCATCGGCACCCGTCGACCGTTGCGGACCTTGACGCTGGTCAGCTCGCGTTCCTTGATCAGCCGGTAGACGGTCCACCGGGAAACGTTCAGGTGCTCGGCCACTTCCTCGACCTTGAGCAGGCGCGAATCGTCTTGCATTGGTAGTCCCCAGTTGGCTAGGCCGCAGTCGCGGCGTCGTTCGTGTCAGTTGCCGAATTGGTGTCGCTCGGCGGTCCTGTGCCGTCGCGGGCGCGTTGTTTGGCTTGCTCGTATTGCTCGCGCCAGCGGATGCGTTTGGTGATGCTGTAGGCCAGGACTTCCTTCTGTGTGGGTGCGTCTTCGTCGCCGGGGCGGACGGGTGTCCAGATGAACCGCGGCTGTTCGTCGTCGCTGGTGGTCTGGGTGACGGACAGCGCGGTTTGGTCGTCCATCTCGACGCCGGCAGCGGCCAGGGTCTGCCGGATGACTTCGGCTCGGTCGGCGCGGTGGTCGGTGAGGGTCTTGCCGGTCCACTGGCGGGAGACGAGCACGCGGCGACCGCCGAGGCCGAGGTGTTCGCGGTCGTGGGCCTTGCCGTCGCATTCGCCGGGTACGACCTTGCCGTCCGCGTCTTTCGGGGTGATCCCGTACAGGAGCCAGTTCGCGCAGGCCGGCGAGCAGGGCAGGATCTTGACGTGCTCGTGGAGCCGGTTGAGGTGGTCGAGCTGGGCTGGGTGCAGCTCGGCGGGATCGTCGCCGTAGGTTTCCCCGATCGCCTTGCCGAGGTACTTGGTCAAGTAGCCGATTGCCTTGCCGACCTTGGTTTCGGAGTCCGCGACGATGCCCTTGTAATCGACCTGCCGACCGAACCGGACGACGTGCGCGGGTTGCGCGGCGGGGTCGGCGGCCAGGTCGTCCAGGGCTTGGTCCCAGGTCGGCAGCAGGACGCCCGTAGCGGGGTCGATGAAGCGTTCCGTGTCCTCGTCCCAGATGGGCAGGTCGCGACCCGTCTGAGCGCCGTAGACGGGCGTCTCGTGCTCTGGCCACCACAGTTGGTGGTAGGTCGCGGCGGCGACCTGGCGGACGAGCTCGCGCGGGACCGTGCCCCGGACGGCCATGTGCAGGTGTGGCGCGAGGCGTTTCTGTGGCTCGACCACGGCGAAGTACTGGGCCTTGTAGCCGGCGCAGCGGCGGAGGTTCTGGACGAACCGGTCGACGCCCTTGGAGAAGTGCAGCGCGTCGAGCGCGGCGCGGCGGTAGTCGTACGTCGACGGGTCGACCGGCGTCGACAGCACGGGCGAGTTCGGGCTGTGGTGGACGCCGCACGAGCACGGTGTGAGCTTGCCGCCGACGCGGTACGGGAGACGGTGCGTTGCGCCGTACGAGTCGAGCGTGAGGGTGAGGAACATCGACGGGCGGTAGGTCTTGCCGTTCGGTGCTCGGAACGTTGTACCGACCGTGCGCTTGTCCATCGGCACCCGGGGGAGGTCCGGGGCGTCTTGGCGTCGACGGGTCGAGCGGACGCGGCGAGCGGACTCCTCCTCCGCGCCGGTGTCCTCGGGTTCGGCCTGGTCCTCGTCCTCGAGCTGGTCCTCGTCGGTGGGTTCGAGTTCGGTGTCTCGGTGCCAGCCTTCGCGGCACTGCTGCATCCGCAGTCGCCGGTTCGCCTCAGCGCACGGCGGGCACTTGCTGACCAGCGTCGACCCGCACGAGACGCCGACGATGCGCTCGGTGCCGGTCTCGGTGTCGACAACGCGGTTCAGGATCGGTCGGACGCAGACACCGTTGGTGATTGCGAGGTCTTGTACGACGTCCAGCGGGAAGCGGTCCAGCGTGATCCTGCCGTGGGTTGTGGTGTTGGTCATCTGGACCACCTCCTTACCGGTGCTGATCCGGCGTCGTCGGCTCGGATCGGTCGTACTTGTCGGGGATTCGGGCGGTGAGGTAACAGCGGACGCCTTCCGTTCCGCGGTTGGTGTGGAGCCGTCCGGAGCCGTCTAGCTGGAACACCACGGCAAGGACCTTGACCATGACTTCGATCTCTTCGGGGTCGCCGGACAGCCGGAGCTGGATGCTCATGCCGCCGGCCTTTGCATGTCCTCGTCGCGGTTGATCGGTAGCGGCTGGGTGGGGTCGAGCGCGTCCGGGCCGGGTGTCCACTCGGTCCGGCAGGCGGCGGGGAGTGCCCACGGTGCGATTCGAGCCCAGTACGCCGAGAGGCCGGCGAGCTTGGTGGTGATCGCGGTTCGGTCGCTGTCGGTCGTTCCGCCCCAGACGCCCTGTTCGTCGTTCAGCAGGGCCGAGGCGAGGCAGGAACGGCGGACCGGGCAAGCCGCGCAGATGGTCTGTGCTGCCGCCGTCTGTTCCCCGATGCTGGGTTCCTCGCTGGTGAGCGCGGGATCGGTGCTGCCGAGGCAGGCCGCCCGGTCTCGCCAGCCGCGAGTGATCCATTGGTTGACGGTGACCCGCATCGGCAGTGGCAGTTCGGGGGTGAGTGGAAGGGCGAGTTGGCCGGCGACCTGCGCCTTGGTGGTCATGCGGCTTCACCGCTCTCGACCACTTCGCCGTCAACGGTGTTCGGGTTGATCAGGGTCACGCTGTCGCGGTCGGTCGGCTCGATCACGCCGTGCGGGCTGAACGTGGTTGCCATGTGGCGGATCGCGTCGTCGCTGACGTATGCGGCCCGGACCCGTACTGGCTCTCGCTTGCCCTCTTGGAGGACGTAGGCGACACCGGGTAGAGATTCGGGGATGCGGTCGCACTCGGCCCCGAGATCCCGCGCGCCCTCACCAAGCGCCATTTCGACCTGTGCCTCATTGTCGAGGCGCATCGCGATCTTGACCGAGAACAGCTCGCGCCAGGTCACTACGTCCTTGGTGACGAGTAGCGAGGTTGCGAATACCGAAAACCCGGGTGCGCGGCCCTTGCCGAGCAGCCGACCGAGCGCCACGTCGATCCGGGCGGACAGTTGGCGGCCCTTCGTGCCGGGCAGCAGAACGGTGAGCTGCATCAACTCGTCGATGACGATCAGCACGAACGGGGTTTCCCGCGAGGCGGTGAACTTGCGCGCCTTGCCGCGCAGCAGTTTTGTGCGGTCATCGAGGTAGTCCGCGTCCTCCTCCAGCATCCGGGCCATGGCTTCGTAGTCGTCGGCCTCGTACCGGTCGAACAGTTCCCGCCCGAACTCCAGTTCCATGCCGCCCTTCGGGTCGATGCCGTGCACGACGACCAGGCCGGCCTTGATGTACGGCGCGAGCGACCACAGCAGCGACCACAGCACCGACGACTTGCCGGCACCGGAGACCCCGCAGACGAAGATGTGCCGATCGGTGACCTTCAACCGCCACGGCGTACCGTCCTCGCAGTACCCGAGCACGAGCCCGTCCAGGTCCCGCACGTTCAGCCGTACCGGGTGCAGGGCAGGGGCGATGGTCTTGCGCAGCGGGTCGGCGGTGAAGAAGTCCACCCACACCCGGCCCGGCTCCAGCTCCCGGACCGCCACGCGCCGAGCCTTGGCCGCGTGCCGCAGATCCGGGACAGCCTCCATCACCTGATCGGTGCGCACCCCGAGCGGGAGATCCAGCAGTACCGAGTCGATACAGCCGGTCGAGCGGACCTTGAGGATGCGGGGCCGCAGAATCCAGCCGGTCATCTCGTCAGTCACCGACAAGCCCAGACGGCCCATCCAGAACCACCAGCGCGGCGCGTACCGGAACCACCGCCGATACCAGGCCTTGACCCGGTACACGACCTGATTGCGGAACGAGACCCGCCAGCACACCGCCCACACCGCCAGGACCACGACCAGGACGCCGGCACCGATCAGCGGCCACATCCAGCCCTGCGTCTCGCCGTACACACCAAGCGCCGGCACACCAGCCGCGGGGACCATGACGCCGGGATGCCGCAACTGCGACGCCAACATCCGCCCGAACGGGAAGGCCCCGGACGCCTTCCGGCCCTGCCTGATCTTGCTGCTCATCTACTTGCCTCCTCTCTCGTGCTTGGCGAACCGGCGTTCCACGACCAGCAGATGACCCCACGCCTGTTCCAAGGCGGTCATCGCGCCAGTCGCCCCGCTGTTCGCGTCCGGGTCCGGCACGCCGGCCAGCACCCGCGTTGTCTTCTGCAGTTGGCTCCTGGCGTCGTCCAGCTCGTTCATCAAGCCGCGGAGCTTCGCCATGGCCTCAAGGTCGTTCGTCACTCCCAACGCCCGCGCCCACTGATCCAGGAACCGGCGCCTACCCGCAATCGCCATGACTCGTCAGCCCCTCTCGTGCACGGCGAACCCGCGCAGCGCCTGATCGACTGCGAAGACGGCCAGGTCGAGTCGACCGAGCGCGGTCGCCAGCGACGCCCGTACGTCGTCCTTCGGGGCCTTCGACAACGACCGGGCCACCGTCCGGACCCGATCCTGTGCATCCAGCAGACGGCCCATCAACCGGTGGAGCTCGCCCGAGGCGTCCTCGTCGTTGCCCACCCCGAGCGCATCCGCCCACGCGTCCAGATCACGCCGTGTCGCGAACAGCCCAGCCATCACCTGTCTCCTCTCAGATGGAGTTCGAACTTCCGTGCCACAACGGCGACCGCCGACCAGAGATTCACCGCGTCCTGCACGGCCTGACGGGCCGCAACCCGGAGGTCTCCGTCCGGGCACTGGCGTAGCGACTTGTCGACCCACAGCACCCGCGCCGCCGAGTCGACCAGCCGCTGCCGAAGCGGCACGATCGCGGCCAGCGCTTCGGTGTCGTTGCCGGCACCCAGGACGCGCGCCCAGCGGTCGAGTTCCTTCGCTCGGCCGGCCATGTCACAACCCCCGCTCGTGCAGCAGGAAGTCACGCTTCACCCAGAACAGGCCCTCCTGCACGAAGTCGAGCCGATCCACCACCAACGCCGCGAGCCCCCGCACGTCCAGGCCCCGCAGCCGGTCGCACACCGCCGAGTAGTCCTCGCGCTCTCCCTGCACCATGCGCTCCACCCGCACGAGCTGCACGAACGCCGCATCGTCACTCCCCACGCCGAGCGCAGTCGCCCATGCGTCCAGATCGCGGCGCTGCATCAGAACCAGCCCTCTGCGCGCAGGATCCTGCCCCCCGGACGATCGGTCATGTCGAAGTCGTCGCCCTCGTCCGACTCGTCCCCGAAATCGTCGTCATCGAGCGGGTTGTCCTCGACGGTCGGGTCCGTGTGGGCTTCCCACTCGGTGCCCGCGACCACGACCGGCACGAACGGCACCGGCTCGTCCAGCAGTTGCTCAAGGCACCGGTCGTGGTCGTGCTCGTTCCACTCGATCGACCCGAACACGTCAACGAAGGCGCACGGATCACCGTTCGGGAGTAGTCCCAGCGCTCCGGCAAGATCCCGCCGAGCGCACTCGATCACGTCACCCAGTGCATCCAGCACGGCCAGATCATGGATGTACAGGCGCATGCCGTCGCCCAGGTCTCCGACCTTCAGCACGACCCAAGGCCTGCCATCTCCACCGGTCGTGTGCAAGCGATGCGTCAGACCGGTGTCGGGCTCAACATCCACGGTCATCGAGCGAAGCTTGTGCGCCTCCACGATCAGGCCGCCTTGTCGTTCGACCCGGACCGGGACTGGCCCGCCGAGCCCGGCATGTTCTTCGGAGCCGTCACGCCGGACGCCCGGAACGACCAGCCCTGACGAGCGCGGCAGCGATGACCCTTGCCGTCCTCCGGACCGGTGCACGAGCGGGTGTCGACCCACGGTGCAGCCGTCAGGCCTTCGAGATGGATCGGCGTGAACGGCAAACCCGGCAGCGACTCCGGCAGGACCGGCTGCACGTCGGCCAGCAGGCGCACGACGAACGTTCGGTCGTTCTTCTTGGTGTCCGGGTCGGGGTCCATGACCTCGACCTTCCAGACGAGCTGCTCGGTCTCCTTGTCCCGAGCCTGCACCGGGCGGTCCTTCGACGACCGCTCGAAGTCCAGTTCCGGCTCCACCGGACCCACGGCGTACAGCCCGTAGGGGAAGGCAAGTCCGAACTGGACCATCACTCGGCGCGGCATACCCATAGCAAGTCCTCCACTACACTCTGACTTGTACCAACCTTTGGTACATCACCAACCATAGGGACGCATTATGGGTAGGTCAAGCAGAATGGCACCATTTGTTGGGACAACTTCGAGAGGAGGCGGTATGGCCCAGTCGGACCCCCTGTATCAGCGGATCGCGAGCGACCTTCGCGACCAGATCCGCTCTGGCGCGTTCAAGGCCGGCGACCGCCTGCCGACCGAGGTCGAGCTACGCGAGCAGTACGACGTATCGCGCAACACCGTTCGCCTCGCGCTCGGCGTGCTCCAGAACGAGGGCATGATCAGCAGCACCCAGGGCAAGGGCACGGTCGTTCGCGAGCAGGTCATGCTCACCTACCACGCGGCGTGGGCGGAGAGCCGCGACCGGCACGCAAGCGACCAGTCGGACGCCTTCTTCACCGAGATGCGGGACCAGGGCCGCAAAGGCGAGTACCGCGATTTCGAGATGCGCATCAAGCCGGCAACTCCGGAGCTGGCGGCGCGTCTGCGCGTTGACGAGGGCGATTCGCTCGTGTCTCGTGCTATCTCTCGCTTTGTCGACGGGCAGCCGTTCAGCCTGCAGGAAAGCTACTACCCGATGGACATTTCGCAGGAGTGTGGACTCCTCACCCCGCACGATGTACCCGGTGGCGTGATCCGAGCCATGGCCGCCAAGGGACACACTGAAATCGGGTACGTCGATGAGCTGACAACCCGCATGCCGCGCCCCGACGAGGCCCGGAAGCTCGGACTCGGCCAGGGCACGCCCGTGCTGGTCTACGTCCGCACGACGTACAGCGAGAGGCGACCGCTACGCCTCACGCTCACGATCTTTGCTGGCGACCGCAACCGGGTCGTCTACGAGCTGGGCGACCTGACGGCGTACCCCGAGAACGGAGCGGCGTCGTGATCGTCGAGCAAGCCACGATCGAGGATCTGCCCGTCATCCTTGCGATGCGGACCGAGGCCAGCGAGTGGCTTGCGAAGCGGGGCATTAACCAGTGGGCGGTTGCCTGGCCGAACCCCGAGGCTCAGTCCGAGCGCATCCTGTCCAGCATTCGTGCCGGTGAGACATGGATGATCCGCTCCGACAACGGCGACACCGCCGCCACGGTCGCGCTCGATTCGTTCTCCGATCCTCGGCTCTGGACGCCCGAGGAGCAGGCCGAGCCGGCCATGTACCTGCACCGGCTCATCGTCCGACGCAAGTACGCCGGTCTCGGTGATGACGTGATCGACTGGGCATGCGACCGCGCCGGCCAACTCGGAAACCGGTGGGTCCGCATCGACGTGTGGACCGACAACATCGGCCTCCACCGCTACTACGAGAACCGCGGCTTCAAGCACGTCCGCACGCTGGACCTTGCCGACTATCCGTCAGGCGCACTCTTTCAGCGTCCGGCGACGGACTGGCGAGACCGCAGGACCGAGGCAGCACTCACCGAGCGACCGCAGACCCTGCCGACAAGAAACAGCCGGTTCGAGTCGTTCGAGCGGGCACTCTGGCCGGTCCTTAGCGAACAGACGATCTGACCGGGCATTCTGAGCAACTTCACGCAACATCGCTGACAGGCAACAACGCGTAACCCCAGACTCGACAGAGCAAGCTAACGCAACGACGGAAGCAGGGGAATCAACATGAAGCTCACCTTGGTAGCCGGCGACCCGGAGTCTCACCCGACCAACTCGCCCACCCTCTACAAGACCGACCGAGGAAGCTGGGTCGTGCAGGGCTGGGTCGTGGACGACCCGGACGCGCTCGCGACGCTGAACCTCCCGGACGGTGAGACTGCCGTCGAGATCCCGGACCGCATGATCCAGTTCTTCAAGTAGGACCCGTGGAAGAGATCACCAACGACGAGTTCCAAGACCTGCTGAGGACGTTCAAGCGCAGTTCGATTCATCTGGAGACCCGCGACGCGTACGGCACCGAGGTTGAGTTGCCGCACATGGCGAAGTGGGCAGCCGGTGAACCGGACGACCTCGAATGGCTCCAGGACTGGTGCAGTACGGTACGGCGGCATGTGGCTGCCGGACGGACGATCAAGCGCGCCCGGATCGTGTCCGAGCCGCTCAGCGACTATCAGCGCTGGACGCTCACCATCGCCAAGCCGATCGTGGAGGCCGGCGAGGACGAGCGGTTCATCCCGAGGAGACTGGTGTCTGAGCTGTGCTTCCCCGGGAACGACTACTACGTGTTGGATGACGAACGGGTGGTCTTCTTGCACTACTCCGGCGCAGGACTGAACAACGCTCTGACGACCACCACGAACCCGGCCACTGTCGAAATGTGTCGCAAGGCGTTCGAGCAGGTCTGGCCGTTGGCGATTCCGTTCGGTGAGTACAAACCCGAATAGCGCAGCTCGGAAGGTCCAAGAAGCCCTTGGGCTACGCCTTCGGAACCTGCGCAAAGATGCTGGTCTGACCGGTCGTGAGCTAGCAGCCGCGACCGGTTGGCATTTCACGCGCATCAGCAAGCTCGAACACGGTACCCAAGCCCCCACCGACCAGGACATCCGCACGTGGTGCCAGGTGTGCGGCGCTGACGACCAGGCGGCGGACCTGATCGCACAGGCTCGGGCGATCGAGTCGATGTACGTCGAGTTCCGTCGGCGCGCACGCTCCGGCGTGAAGCAACTTATGCTCGCGTTCCAGCAGACCTACGAGCGCGCCGAGCAGTTCAGGATCTACGAGCACAGCGTGATCCCCGGACTGTTCCAGACCGCCGACTACATCCGAGCGATGCTCTCGTTCTGGGCACGCTTCCTCAACACCGACAGCGATGTAGACGACGCTGTCGCGGCTCGGCTGCAACGTCAGTCGATCATCTACGAGAGCAAGCGGCGGTTCGCCGTCGTCCTGGAGGAGAACGCCCTTCGCACGTGGTTCGGGAACGCCGAGACCATGGCCGGCCAGCTCGACCGCCTGCTCACCGTGATGACCCTGCCCAACGTCGCCCTCGGAATCGTGCCGTCGATGATCGAGCGCGAGGCGGTCAGCACAACCGGGTTCTGGATCTTCGATGACAAGCTCGTCGCCTTAGAGACCCCCTCGGCCAGCATCGAGGTCACCCAGCCCCAGGAGATCGCGCTCTACGCGAGCATGTTCGACATGTTGCGGCGCTCCGCCCTGTACGGACCGGAAGCACGCGCGCTCATCGTCCGCGTGCAAGGCGAGCTGGCCCGAAGCAACTAGCCGCAACTATCTATGCCTGGCATCTCGCACGTTCTTAGCGTTGAGGTATGACAGCGGGAACAGCTCAGCCCCTCGCGGTGGAATGGGGCGGTGAACCGAGCGAACCGAAGCCGAGTGGGCTCGGTTGGCCGACCATGCGACCAGCCGAACGTTGCGACGGCGAGAACCCGATGACAGGCCACGCCTGTATCAAGGGCTACCACAAGGGCTACCACCGCGACGCGAGCGGAGCCGAGTGGCTAGATGACTAAGCCACGCAACGCCGCGACCGGCAGTTCTGTAGCTAGGCACTGCGAGCTTGGGCATCGAGCTGCGCAACAGCGTCTCGCCTGATCGCTGCGATCCGCACTACGTCAGCTACGAGTTCCCTGGTGCGTCGAGGCGTAGCTGAGCCGCGGTCGAACCAGTAGCTGGCGGGCCGGGGGCGCCGCTTCTGCGCCTGCGGAAACTCATGGCACCGGATGGCAGTATGACCGCGTGACTGAGGAAACGAAGAAGTGGACGCCTTCCTGGAGGCGCAGGGGAACAGAGGAAGACGCTGCCATCCGTCGAGGGGAGCAGACCCTAATTGGATCGGCGTCGACGTGGATGCAGGAGGCACTTCTCGCCTGGTCCGAGAACGACTTCAAGAAGGTCTCGGCGGTCGCCCCGCTCGGCGTCGAACATCTCGGCAAGGCGCTGCTTTGGCGAACCGCGCCGACCTTGCTTGTTCCATTGAGCCGAGACGCGGAACCAGCTCTGTTCACGCTCGCGACCAAACCCGACCTTGACGATCCGCGTCTCAAGACCATTGGTCTCTCCGGTGTTCTTGAGCGACTCATTCAACTTCTCCCAGAATTTCCGATCGACGTAAAAGAAAGGAAGCGGATCGTTGGCGTCCGCAACGGTGCAATTCACGTTGGCAGCTCCAGCACCTCCCGAAATGTCTTACTGGACTGTCTCGCGGTCTGCCGCACCCTCCTGGAGCACCTGGAGTATGATCTCGAAACGTTCTACGGGGCGCACCTAGGAAGCGCACGAGGCTTGATGGAGGAGAAGCGCACCGAGGTCGGGGATCTGGTCGCCGCAAAGCGCGCGAAGGCAGCCCGCGACTTGACCGCGCTCGAAGAACGGATGGGGGGCCGTTTCGACGAATGGGCCGACGACAAAGAGCTTGAAGCAGAGGAGTTGTCGCCGAGCGACTTCGGCGTGGATCTATGGGGGAAAGAGCAGGAGTGCCCCCAGTGCTCTCGCCGAGGCCGCCTGTTCGGCCGTGTCGAGGTTGACCCGCAGATCGAAGAACAACCACCTGTCGATGATGCAACGCCAGCCGAGGCGTATCTCGCTGGCTGGACCATCGAGCTCTACCCAGAAGCTTTCCAATGCTGCGTGTGTGAGCTCAGCCTGCATGGCCGGGATGAGCTTGCCGAAGCACGTCTGCCATCTGGGCGGCAGGAGATTGTCGCGGATGATCTCGGCCAAGACTTCGACCCTGCTGCTTACGCCGACCACCGCTACTCACGGTGGGACTGAGTGGGGCCGCCCGCCCCGGCATACACCGGTCGACGCAGAGCTGGCATGACCGCGGCTTCGCTGTCGCAGATCACCTGGCGGACGAGTATCGCGCATCACTCAACAGCGAACACACGCCCAAGTCTCCGCCTGCCGGATTGACCTCTTAAGAATCAAGGGCGCGCCTTCGGCGCGCCTCCCGCGCGGGGTGGGCGAGCCCATGCGGCCTGCCGGCCGAACCTCGCCCACCCCGCGCGGAGACGGCCAAGATTCCCTGATTTCAAAGCGCCGGCAACGTCCGAGTCTGGCGTCCGACTGCGGGTAGCCCGTCCTCCTGCCGCCCGATCGTACGGCCAACACGGCACGCGTCAAGAGCGCTACGCGTCCCTACGGGATCGGCAAGCCGACTCTTGACCCGCACCGCGCTGACCTGGTTTGGCAGCTATCAGGAGGACGGGGCAGGAGTGGAGTCAGAACATAGCCTCGATCTCAAGCAGAATCAGCGACATCTCTGACGAGGTGATGCGTCCTGGACAGTAGTGTTGGTCGATGATTTTCGGATCGACACCCCAGACTCTGCGAGCTCTGGCCCAAGACTTCTTGGTGAGACCGCACGCCTTCCAGTCAAGCTCAATGTCCCCGTTCAAGGGCTTCGCCTGACCATCGAACGACGTAATTGGGACCGTCAGAACGACAGCGTCCTCGCCAGGCCCAAATTTAGACCAGCCGAGTACTACGACTGGTCTAAATTTCGCCTGGCTTGGTTGGTCGTTGAACGGAACCCAGGTTCGGCGAACCTCACCCTTTTGCAGTTTGAGCGCCACGCTACTTCTCCCAGGCTGGCTAGTCGTCCCAGCGCTCGTCCATCGACCGCTCGATGTCTCCGGCAAGGTCGGGGTCTCCGCCCCCATATGAGGTCTCGTCTACGTCGATCTCCACTGAGTCGACCTCGCCGCGGGCGTACCTGTCTCGCAGACTCGTCAAAGATAGGACCACGCCAGTTGGCTCTGGCATCGTCCTGTCGCGCAGCGGCGATCTGACGGCAACCCATCCCTCATCGGATACGGCTTCGACCTTGCTCCCGTTACTGAGCTTCAGCGAACTCACTCTGTCCCCCCTCGTCAAATGTCGGCCTCAGTGCGTCGACCAGCGCTCCGGCCTGTTCATCCGCCTGCTCTATGGCTGACAGTACCTCCGCTGAATTCGCCACAGCTCCACCCAACTGTCGAGTCATTCGAACGTCTACCAGTAACGATACGTCCGGGAGACCCTCACGAGGCTGCTGCGCGGAAGGTCGCCGGTCGATACCAGCTTCCCCCCTGATTCGACCGCGATCAGGCTCCGCAATCCGGTCAGCCAACTCGCGCGCCGAAACGACACCCCATTCAACCTGCCCTTTCCAATCCAGTGACTGGAAGTCCATCAACGCAGACGCGTCTGTCGGTCGTAGGCCGGCGGGTGTCGCACCTGCGGCAGCTAGCCGTGCGCCAAATCGCGCCCTTGCCTCGTTGTAGCTCTGCCCTTGGAGTGCGCTGGTCCACACCGAGTTCACGAGATCGATCACGGCACCGTTTGGTTCCATGACTTCAAAGACGCCGTCGATCGCTCGGGCTAAGGCGTCGATCGGCAGATCTGGCTCGGCGGTGGAGACGATCATGCTGTTGCGGTCCACACGGACTCTAAGCAGTGGAGACAGCATCGCAATACCGATTTGCTCGGGATTCTCGACAAACGCAACCGGCTCCACGTGCTGCTCGTACCAGTCGAGGAGCTGCAACCGACGGCGAGTGAACGTCATGATGGGCGTCCACCGGTACCGATACACCGCGGTCCACTTCTGTGCCATGCAGCGAGGGTAGCGCGGCGGCAGCTCGATCGGCAGAGCATTGTAGTCGTTCGGAGGTACATCACACACAGTACAACTCGACGGTGTGTTGTCGCCGGATGGTTACCCTCCGTATTTCGGAAGTGATATCGACGACGAGACAGCCCACGACAGCTTGGCGGGTCACTAGATCCCGTCCAGGTACCGGGTGACCCCAGCCCGACCCCAACGACCGCTCACGGCAAGCACGTTCCTGCCACTCCCGCCGTAGTAGCCTCGGGCCCAGTGCTCTGGGCCGAACGGACGTGCAGGCTCCTACGGATCAGAAGGTTGGGGGTTCGAATCCCTCCGAGCGCGCTTCGTGAACTGAGAAATGCCCAGGTCGCTGACCTGGGCATTTGTCGTGCGGGTCTCAGCCGGAGAAGGCGATCGCGTTGCCGTCCGGGTCGCGGACGATGAAGTCGGTGCCGCCCCACGCTTGTTTGGTCAGCTTCTGCACGATCTCGGCGTCAGCGGCCAGGTATTCCGCGTAGAGCTCGCGTACGTTCGGCGTGTCGACGAACGCCATGATGAGCCCTTCGCGTTCCGCGGCGCCGGCCGCGAACACCGGCTCGTCCACGAGCTTCAGGTGCAAGGTCGCGCCGTCGCGCGACACCGATCCGTAGAACGGCGGGCTGCCGTGCAGGAAGTCGATCCGGAAGCCGAGCCGGTCACGGTAGAACGTGGCCGCGGCGTCGACGTCGGCGACGTACAGCACCGGTTTGGCGCTCGCGACCGCCGTGTCCTGGGTCTCCGGCTCCTGGCCGGTGGGCGGGGCCGCTTCCGTTCTCGCTTTGAGTTCGGCCCAGTCGGCGCAGCCCGCTTCGAGGGCGATGATCTCCTGGGCTTCGGTGAGCGGGAACTTCAGCGCGAGTGCTTCGCGGTCGGACAACGTGCGATAGCGCTCGAGTTGCCGGATGCGACCACCGATCGAGAAGTTTCCCTCGCGGTGCCAGCGAACGAGCAGTTTCGCCTGCTTCTTGTACGTTTCGAGCTTGGGCATGGCGCTCCCTCTTCGGTCGTGAAGTAGGTGGGCCTTGCCCTTTCGGCGTGTGTGCCGCTGCGCCCTACGACCGGGTTCGAACCCGCGCCTGCGAGGCCGAGATTACCACAGCGCATCGGCGCACCTTGGTCAAGCCGGGCGGCCCTTGAGGTGGCGGTTGAGGGCGCGTTCGGTCTCCCGGATCGCCTCGCGTTCGGCGAGGGCTTGGCGTTTGTCCCAGGTCTTCTTGCCGCGGGCGAGGGCGATCTCGACCTTCGCGCGGCCGTCCTTGAAGTAGAGCGTCAGCGGGACGATCGTCAGGCCGCCCTCGTTGACCTTGCGTTCGATCTTGTCGATCTGCGCGCGGTGCAGCAGCAGCTTCCGCTTGCGGCGGGAGCCGTCGTTGAACCAGCGCGCCTGGGAGTACTGCGGGATGTGTACGCCGTGCAGCCAGATCTCCCGGTCCTCGACCATGGCGAACCCGCCGACCAGCGACGCCCGCCCGGCCCGCAGCGCTTTGACCTCCAGCCCCTGCAGCACGATCCCCGCCTCCCAGGTCTCGCCCAGGTGGTAGTCGTGCGCGGCCTTCCGGTTCCGCGCGACGACGGGCTCAGCCTGTGACTTCTTCACGTGACGATTCTGCCTTCCGGCGGGCGACGACGCGGGTGAGGCCGAGGGTTCGGCCGCCGTCCGCGTGGAGCATCCGGGCCTCCTCCCGGCCGGGCATGCCGTTGGCGAGGTCGCAGGCTTCGTTCCACTGCAGCCAGTCCTGCCAACTGTGCGGGAGGCGGTCCGCGTGCTCGACCGTGACCAGACCGGTCTTCTCCCAGTGGCGCCGCCACCACGCAGCGCTGTGCCAGGCGCAGAAGTCCCACTTCCAGTAGGACTCGAGGTGCGGTGGCGGCAGCTCCTCGTACTCCTCGGTGGGCCCCGGCTGGACGATTCCGAGCTGACCGCCCGGCTTCACGAAGTTCGCGCAGTACCCGAGGTACAGGTCGTCGGTGCCGAAGTAGTGATACGCGCCGATGCTGTCGAAGGCATCGAAGAAGCCTCCGGCGTACGGGAGCGCGTGCGCCTCCGCGAAGACGGGATGCACCCGGTCCTCCAGGCCCGCCTCGGCGATGCGGACGAGGTTCTCGTCCGGCTCGAAATCGGCCAGGGCCTCGGCCTGCCACAGCGGGTTCGGGCCCATCGCCGCGTCGACCAGCCACCGGGCCGAGTACCCGGCGGACCGCGGATAGCGATCGTTCCTCAGCCGTACTGCGAGCTCGTCGTCGTCCACGCCGCCCGAGTCTGCTCGCGCACCACCCGCCGGGCAACCGAAATTGGTGGGCACGGCGGGGGTTTTCGGTTCTATGGTGGTGCGATGGCGTCGGTCAGGCAGTTCCAGGTCACCTTCGACTGTGCGGATCCGGAGCGGGTGGCGCGCTTCTGGTGCGACGTTCTCGGGTACGTCGTACCGCCGCCGCCCGAAGGTTTCGCGTCGTGGGACGAGTTCAACCGCGCGCTGCCGGAGGAGCGGCAGGGGTCGGCGTTCGCGTGCATCGACCCGACGGGTGTGGGGCCACGGCTGTTCTTCCAGCGCGTCCCGGAAGGCAAAGTCGTCAAGAACCGCGTCCACCTCGACGTACGCGTCGGCACCGGACTGGTCGGCGACGAGCGTCTCGCCGTACTCGAGCAGGAATGCGAACGCCTGGTCGCGCTCGGCGCCGTCCGCCAGCGCGTACTCGTCGCGGACGGCTTCAACGAATCCTGCATCGTGATGCAGGACGTCGAGGGCAACGAGTTCTGCCTCGACTGACGGTGTGGCGGACGAAGAGGTTCTGACCGGCGGGAACGTCGCGGATCGGGTCGTCCGGATCGGTACGACGGTCCGCAAACCCGCGCTCGCCCAGACCGCCGGGGTCGAGGCGGTGCTGACCCACCTGGCCGACCGCGGCTTCGAGGGCGCTCCTCGGACGCTGGGGCGCGACCAGCAAGGGCGTCATGTGCTCGAGTACATCCCTGGGACGCTTGCCGCCACGCCGTTCTCCGTGGACGAACTGCGCCGGCTGGGTCGTCTGATCCGCCGGCTGCATGACGCGATGGAGAGTTTCCGACCGCCGGCCGATGCTGCTTGGCATCCGGTGGTCCCCGCGGTTGCGGGTGTTCGCTGACGGCTATGGGCTCGACCGGGAGCAGCGGCGGGTCTTTCCGGCGCAGGTTGCGGCCCGGACCCGCGGGTCGTACGAACTGCTGCTGCGCGGGCATCAGACCGGCGAACAGCCCTGGGCCCGGCTCTATGCCGAAGGGCACGCCGACTTCTGGGGGCCGGCGGCCGACTACGTGGCAGCCCACCACGACGCCTGGCTCGAAGCCCTCGTGTCGGACTGACGGTGTCAATCCAGAGGGGACGAGTCGGTTTCGGGTAGCAGGTCGCGGAGCGGCGTCGTGCGGCGGCGGCCGAGGACCACTTCGGTGTCGACGTTCGCCGGATCGATCGGGTGGATGAACTCGCGGCACCGGCCGCACGGCGGCAGCACATGCACCGGGCCTCGGTTCTCGTCACGCCAAACGGCGACGATCTTGGCGATCTTGTACTCGCGCGCCGTCACCATCGCCGCGATCGCCGCATGCTCGGCACAGAATCCCGTACCGGACGCGGTGTCGATGCACACCCCGACGTACACGTTCCCGGCGTCGGTGACCAGCGCCGAAGCCACGTCGCCGAACAGCCGATCACCGACCCGATGCGGGTGCAGCACGGCCACGGCCGCGTCGATCAGCTCGTCGTTCATTCGACGAACCTAACGTCGGCGGCCGCGGTGGCGCCTGCGGATTACTGTGGCGAAGGTGGTGATCAACGGGGTTCGGCACTGGGTGCGGGTCGTGGGGGAGCTGCGGAGCGGGACACCGCTGGTTGTGGTGCATGGCGGGCCTGGGGGTTTCGTCTACGACTTCGAGCGGTTGACCGGTCCGCTGCTGGAACGGCTCGGCCCGGTTGTGTACTACGAGCAGCGCGGCTGCGGCCGGAGCGATCGGCCGGACGACGGGCGGTACGACGTACCGCTGCTGGTCGACGATCTGGAGCAGTTGCGCCGGGGGCTCGAGGTGCCGCGGATGGTGCTGCTCGGGATCTCGTTCGGAGGGGAGCTGGCGGCTGAGTACACGGTCGCGTACCCGGAGCGGGTCGAGAAACTGATCCTGCAGGGCACCGGCCTCGCCGGACCGCTGACGCCGTCACCGTGGGCGGCCGGGTTCGAGGCGGTTGCCGCGAGCGACGAACTGCGTACGGCGATCCGCGCTGCGGCGGCGGGCGGCGGGCCGAGCGCGGTCTGGGAGGTCGTCGATCGTGAGACCACGGATCGCTTCCTCTTCCACCAGCCGGAGGTGGGCCGGCGGATCCGCGAACTCTGGGAGGAGAGCGGCCTCGTCAACACCGGCGAACTGGCAGCCGCCCTCGCCAAACAACGACCCCGCCCGGCCCCACTCGCCGACGAGCTGGCCGCACTCGACCTACCGGTCCTGGTCCTCGTAGGCCTCTGGGACCGCAACGCCGGCGTAGACCCCTGCCGCGACCTGACCACCCGCCTCCCGAACGCCCGACTCCACGTCTTCCACCACAGCGCCCACTTCCCCCACGCCGAGGAACCCGAGGAGTACGCCGCCGAGGTCGCCGCCTTCCTCGCCGGCGAACCCGCCCCGGGCTGACCGGCGGGCCGGGGAGAATCAGCGCGTGGCGGTCTATGTGAGGTTTCAGAGTGCGGTGCCGGACCGGCGGGGGCGGCGGATCGGGGTGTTCGGGCTGGTGAACATGCTCGGGCATCGGGGGTATTTGAGCGCCGACGAGGAGGAGTTCCGGCGTACGACGAATGCCTGGTACGACGCGGCGTACACGAACCCGTCGACGCTGGACCCGACCGTGTACGACGACAACCCGCTCGCGGCCGCGTGGTTCAAGCCGACGGCGGCGCACCTGCTGGAGCCGATCGGCGGATACCTGAAGATCCTCGCGGCGCACAACGTCCCGTGCGAGCGCTACGCGTCGGCCGCGCCGGGGCGGGTGCTGTACGAGGACCAGCACCAGGTGGTCGTCGTACCTGACGAGCCCGCGGACCTCGGGAGCGTCACCGCCATGCTCTGGCTCCGGCCCAAGCAAGCCTGAGTGCTGGGGAGCCGCCGAGTCGTGGCAGTTGGCTCCGGCCGTGTTCGCCGAGTCGTGGAGCCTGGTCGTCCCGGACGAGCCGTTCGCCACGACTCGACGGGGCGTACGGCACCTGGCCGGGGGATCACTTAACGTGATGGGTATGGCGTTTGCTGCGAAGGGGAGCAAGGGGGAGTCGTTCCTTGCTGTGGTGGTCGGTGGCGGGGCGGCGTTCGGGCTGGTGGTGATCACCTCGCGGGCGTGGAAGGCCTGTCAGGTGGACATCGCCGGCAGTGTGCCGAACGGGTTGACGCTGTTGTTCCTCGGGCTGCCGATCGCGCTGATCGTCAACCTGGTGCTGTTCAACATCGTTTTCCGGTACGCCGGGAAAGCGTTCTTGTTCTCCTTGGTCGCGGCGCTCATCGCGATCGCGATCGCCGACCTCGCGCTGTTCTCCTGGCAGGGCACCCCGGCCGCCTCCCCCGGGATCTGCCCCGGCAACGTCCCGCCCTGGTGGCCCGAATGGATCCCCACCTGATCACAGCAGCCGCAGCAACGCGGCGGCCCGCTCCGGATCGCCGATTTCCGCGGCCGCCGGAAACAACCGTCCCCACGAGCCGGCCCGCGTCAGCTGACTGAGCCGCCGCGCAAGCTCCGCGGCACGCCGCAACTCCCGCAACGTATGACCGCCCGTCCACACCTCCAGATAAGCGTCCTCCAACCGGGCAACGACCGACGCACCATGCAACTCGGCCGCCCGATCGGCAGCGACCAGCAGGCTGCAGAACGGATGCCCGACGTTCGCGTCACCCCAGTCGAAGAACGTGTACCGCCCACCGGTCACCAGGACCTGCCCGTCGTGCAGATCCGCATGATCCAGCGAATCCGGTACGCCGACCGCACCCAACTCCGAGCACCACTCGACCAACCGCGGCCGAAGCGCCAGCAACCGCCCACGATCCGCGGCATCGAGCGTCCGATTCTCCGCAACCGCCGCGTCGAACAACTCCGGCAACGCCGCCACCCGAGCATCCGGTACGCCGAGACGCAGCATCTCCTCCACCCGCGGTACGAGGGCAAGCTGGAACTCGGCGTACTGCGTCAACGCCGACTCCCACTCACGCGGCCCCGGCGACAAGCTCCGCCACACCGGACCGCCAGACGGCAGCAGCGACCAGCCGCGCGCAGCGTCGACGGCATACGGCTCGAGCACCCGTGAAGGCACCCAACGCGACAGCGCCGCGTTCAGCCCGGCCTCGAAGGCTGACCCGGGCGAGGCCGCCTTGAACCACACCGGACTCGCCGCCTCGACCCGCACGATGATCGACCACGGCCGGACCCGGACCCGCCGCGGCCCGGTCTCGCGGATGCCGAGCCGCGCCAGCTCCGCATCGAGCCAGCACAGCGCCTCGGTACGCCAGGCCGGATCGTCCCAGGGCGTCCGCGCCTCCGGATACGCACCGCGATCGGTTTCCATGGCGGGACCATAATCGAGGGATGACACGCTGGCAGCCCACGCCGTACCGGGTCGGGATCTCGGGCTGGCGCTACCCGCCGTGGCGCAAGGTCTACTACCCCGAGGGCCTCCCGCAGCGCGCCGAGCTCGAGTACGCGTCGGCCCGGCTGAACTCGATCGAGCTGAACGGCTCGTTCTACTCGCTGCAGCGGCCGACGTCGTACCAGCGCTGGTACGACGAGACGCCCGACGGTTTCCTCTTCGCGGTCAAGGGCCCGCGCTTCGTCACGCACCTCAAGCGCCTGGCCGACGTCGACGCCCCACTGGCGAACTTCTTCGCCTCCGGAGTGCTTGCGCTGGGCAACAAGCTCGGCCCCGTGCTGTGGCAACTACCGCCGAACTTCCAGTACGACGCCGACCGTTGCGCGCAGTTCTTCGATCAGTTGCCCCGGGCAACAGTCGAGGCGGCCGAGGTCGCCAAGCGCCACGACGAACGGATGGAGGGCCGCGCGCTGCTCGAGGCGACGGTCGACCAGCCGTTGCGGTACGCGCTCGAAGTACGGCACGACAGCTTCAAGACCAAGCATTTCCTCGAGCTCGCGCGGGCCCACGACATCGCGGTGGTCTGCGCGGACACGGCCGGAAAGTGGCCGATGTTCAACGAGGTCACCGCCGACTTCGCGTACGTCCGGCTGCATGGCGCCGAGGAGCTCTACGTGAGCGGGTACGACGACAAGTCCCTCGCCCGCTGGGCCCGCAAGATCCGCGGCTGGAAATGCGACACCTACGTGTACTTCGACAACGACGCCAAGGTCCACGCGCCGTTCGACGCCGAGAACCTCTCCCGCCGCCTCGGCATCAAGGCCGACTAGAACAGCCGCGCACCCACCGGCTCCTCCAGGTCGAGGAGGAACTGCTTGCGCTCCAACCCGCCCGCGTAGCCGGTGAGCGAACCGTTCTTCCCGATCACCCGGTGGCACGGGACGACGATCGACAGCGGGTTCTGCCCGACCGCCTTCCCGACCGCCTGGGCCGAGGCGCCGAGCCGCGTCGCAATGTCGCCGTACGTCGTCGTCCCGCCGTACGGGATCTCCTCGAGCACGGCCCATACCCGCCGCTGGAACGCGTCGCCCTCCGGTCGGGTCGGTACGTCGAAGGAGCGCCGCGCGCCGGCGAAGTACTCCTCCAACTGCCCGACGACGACCGCGACGAGCGGGTCGGACTCGACCCGCTCGCCCAAGGTCTCCGCGGACGGCTTCACCCAGTGATGCGGAAAGTAGACGCCGACCAGCGCGCCCTCCGACACCACCACCGTGAGTTCCCCGATCCGGGTGCTGACCACCGCATGCCTGTTCATACAAGTGGAACGCGCCGGCGACCGACCCTGTGAGTCCTACGACCCGATGCGTTCCCGGGTGCGGCGCCGGAAGTCGCGGCCGATCGTGACCAGTTCCTCGGAGCGGAGCTCGGCCACCGCGACGGATGGCGTGCCGTCCGCATCGCACTGCGCCAGCCACTGGCCGCGCGGATCGCTGACCCCGGACGGCAGGCCGGTGTCCGGGCTGGCTGTTGCCGCGAGGCTGACCCAGCACGTGTTGTTCGCGGCCGCACCGCGGACCTGCACGCCGATGTGGTCGTTGCGCCCGGTGGTGCTGGCGTACGACGCCAGTACGACGTCCACTCCCAGTCGGTCGTACTCCGTGAACAGTTCCGGGAACAGCAGGTCCAGCCCGAGCGCGAGCCCGAAGCGGACGCCGTCCACCTCGAACGTCACCGGCTCACTTCCGGCCGAGTACATCCAGGTGACCTTGGTGGTCGACAGCGCGCGTTCGTCGTACCTCGCGACCACCTTGCCCTGGTCGGAGACGACGTACGTGCTGTTGTGCGGCCGGGCGTCCGGCACCTGGTGGACGGACGGGATCACGGTCCAGACGCCGAGCTCCCGGGAGAGCGCGGAGATCTGGTCGAGCTCGTGCTGCAGGGCGGGCCAGTCGGCCTTGGTCCAGTCGGACGGGCCGATCTCGTCCGGGCCGAGTGACGACATCACCCGCTTGCCCGGGAAGCAGATCGCTCCCTCGCTGAAGTGCACCAGGCGGGCGCCCGCGGCGGCGGCCTCGCGCAGCAGGCGGCGGACCTCGTCGCCGCTCTGCCGGAGCAGGGTGGCGTCGGTGGGGTCTTCGCGGACGGTCGACTGGGTCACGGCGATTCGGATGGATTCCGGCATGTCTGGTTCTCCTCGAGGAGTCGGACGGAAGTGCCGGAGGGCAGTCGTGTAGGACTCGCCGGTTTTCGCGGCGCGGGCGCGGACCCGTTGCTTGAAGTTCCTGTGCGCTGTCATCTGGCCTTCCACGCACTCGCACGCGATCCCCCAGCGATCCCGTCCGAGGCGGCTGACCAGGACGAGCGACCCGAGACAGGAAGTCCCTTTGCCTTCTCAACTGTGACCGCGCTGGGGCCGGTCGCCGAAGGTGTGGCGCGGGCCGCGCCGGACCCACATCCTGTCCGACGCCCGCTGCCGGAGTCAATCAGCCGCGCGGCATAAAGTCGGACCCGGACGCGGTTGTCCTTCGGAGTGCGGGCAGACGAGGTTGGGAGCAGAGGGTGAGCATTCGGGTCGGGTACAAGGCGTCGGCGGAGCAGTTCGGGCCGCGGGAGTTGGTGGAGTACTCCGTTCGGGCCGAGGAGCTCGGGCTCGACAGCGTGACCGTGTCGGACCACTTCCTGCCGTGGCGGCACGAGGGCGGCCACGCGCCGTTCGCGCTCGCCTGGCTGGCGGCGGTCGGTGAGCGGACCGACCGGGTGCTGCTCGGTACGTCGGTGCTCACGCCGACGTTCCGGTACAACCCGGCGGTGATCGCGCAGGCGTTCGCGACGCTCGGCGAGCTGTACCCGGGCCGGGTGATGCTCGGCGTCGGCACCGGCGAGGCGCTGAACGAGATCGCGGTGTCGGGGATGGAGTGGCCGGAGTTCAAGGAGCGGTTCGCCCGGCTCCGGGAGGCGGTGCAGCTGATCCGCGACCTGTGGACGAAGGACGGCGTCAGCTCCGAGGGGCCGTTCTACAAGACCGTCGACGCGTTCATCTACGACCGGCCGGAGACGCCGCTGAAGGTGTACGTCGCCGCGGGCGGGCCGCTGGTCGCGAAGTACGCCGGGCGCGCCGGTGACGGGTTCATCGCGACGTCCGGCAAGGGCATGGAGCTGTACACCGAGAAGCTGATCCCCGCCGTCAAGGAGGGCGCGGAGAAGGCCGGGAAGAAGTTCGAGGACCTCGACCGGATGCTCGAGGTGAAGGTCTCCTACGACCGCGACCCGAAGCTCGCGCTGGAGAACACCCGGTTCTGGGCGCCGCTGTCGCTGACGCCGGAGCAGAAGCACAGCGTGACGAGTGCGACCGAGATGGAGCGGCTGGCCGACGAGCTGCCGATCGAGCAGGTCGCGAAGCGCTGGATCGTGGCGTCGGACCCCGACGAGGTCGTGAAGCAGTTCCAGCCGTACCTCGACGCCGGGTTCAACCACTTCGTCGTGCACGGGCCGGGGCAGGACCAGGAGCGGTTCCTGACCCAGTTCACCGAGGATGTTCTGCCGTTGCTGCGCAAACTGTCTTGAGTCCTGTCTTGAGTCCTGGGGGCACCCGGCCGGACAATCGGCGGGTGCCCGACTTCCAGATCGTCCGCGACGACGACCCGCGGTGCGCCGAGCTCGAAGCAGCCGGCTACCGCGTGGTCGGCGAGTCGTGGGCGGTCCGGTTGTCCGACCCGGACCGTGAACTGCTGGAATCCGCCGTACGACGGGCCGTCGCCGGCGGCCTGACCATCCGCGAACTCGGGCCCGAGGCCGCCGCCGACCTGCACGCGCTGGAGAAGCGGAACGAGGCCGACTACCCGGACACGCCCGCGACCCACCACGAGGTGGGCGAGCTCGCGGACACGCGGGCGCTCTGGCCGGAGCACCGCGTCTTCGGGGCGTTCGAGGGCAACCGGCTGGTCGGCGCCACCGTGATCCGCCAGAAGGACGGCTTCGGCGACACGAAGTTCACCTCGGTACTGGCCACGCACCGCCGCCGCGGCGTCGCCCAGGCCGTCAAGGCCGCCTCGATCCTCGCCTTCCTCGACATCGGCATCACCCGCTTCAGCACCGGCGGAGCCGCCGCCAACCAGGCCAGCCTCCAGGCGAACCAGTCCCTCGGCTACAAGCTCACCGAACACTGGCGCACCTACGCTCCCTAGCGTCCGCAGCTCAGCGCAGGTCTTCCGAGAGCGCCTTGGCGGCCTGGGTGAGGAGGGGGACGGCTTGTTCGACGAGGGACTCGGTCATGCGGCCGGCGGGGCCGGAGATGGAGATGGCCAAGGGGGACGGGGCGTCGGGGACGGCGACTGCGACGCAGCGGACGCCGACCTCCTGCTCGCCCTCGTCGGTCGCGTAGCCGGTGTCGGAAGCCTGGTGGAGCTGGGCGGTGAAGGCGTCCGGCGTGGTGAGGGTGTTGTCGGTGTGCTTCGGCATGCCGGTGCGCCGCAGGAGTTCGCGGACCTCGGCTTCCGGGTACTGCGCGAGGATCGCCTTGCCGACCGCGGTGCAGTGCGGGAGGACGCGGCGGCCGACCTCGGTGAACATCCGCATCGAGTGCCGGGACGGGACCTGGGCGAGGTACACGACCTGGTCGCCGTCGAGCATCGCCATGTTCGCGGACTCGCCGAGTTCGTCGACGAGCCGGGCCAGGTGCGGCCGGGCGAACACACTGAGCATGTGCGACGAACTCTCCCCGAGCCGGATCAGCTTCGGGCCGAGCACGTACTGCCGCGACGGCTCCTGCCGCAGGTAGCCGAGGTCGACCAGGGTGCGAACCAGCCGGTGGATCGTCGGCAGCGGCAGGCCGGAGGCGGTGGCCAACTGCGACAGCCCCATCATGCCGCCCGCGTCGGCCATCGTCTCGAGCAGCCCGAACGCGCGCTCGATCGACTGCACGCTGCCGGTACGGCCCTTGCCGTTCGTCTCCGTCATCACGACCACCTTTCCGGATCACGGAAGTTTAGCGCCAGATCCCGGAAGCCCAGGCCCTTGTTCCTTCCGCAAAGTAGATAATAGTCTCCGCAATACGGAAAAGGAGGCTGTAGTGAGCCTGGATGACCTGCTGACCGAGCTCGACCGGCGCCTGGCCGCCGCGGACGCGGCGCTGACCGCCGACTACCGCGGTGACCGCGGCGTCCGGCAACCCGTCCACACCGTCTACGTCCCCGCCGACCGGTACGACGTACACACCGTCGAGGACTGGGCCGCGCAGGCGCGCGCCGTCCTGGAGGCGTACGCCGGGTCGGCCGCGGAGTTCGCGAAGGTGCTGGACCTGCCGCCGGAGTTCGCGGACGAGCTGTACGACCGGGTCCGGGCGAAGCTCGACCGCGAGCCGATCGAGGACCTCCGGATCGACTTCGAGGACGGGTACGGCAACCGCCCCGACGACGAGGAGGATGCGGCCGCGATCGCCGCGGCGCAGGCGCTCGCGACCGGCAACCGGACGCCGTACGCCGGGCTCCGGATCAAGTCGCTCGAAGCGCCGACCAGACGCCGCGGGGTACGGACGCTCGACCTGTTCCTGCAGCACCTGGGCGCGATCGACGACGGCTTCGTGATCACGTTGCCGAAGGTGACGTCGGTCGAGCAGGTCGAGGCGATGGTGCTGGTCCTGGAGACGCTCGAGCAGCAGCGCGGCCTGCCGCGGCTGAAGTTCGAGATCCAGGTCGAGACCCCGCAGGCGATCCTCGGCGCGGACGGCACCGCCCTGATCGCGCGGATGATCAAGGCCGGCGGCCCGCGCGTCACCGGGCTGCACTACGGCACCTACGACTACTCGGCCTCGCTCGGCGTCGCGGCGGCGTACCAGAGCATGGAGCATCCGGTCGCGGATCACGCCAAGGACGTCATGCAGCTCGCGGCGGCCGGCACCGGGGTGTTCGTGTCCGATGGTTCGACCAACGTTCTCCCGGTCGGCGACGCGGTGCACGACGCGTGGCGCCTGCATTTCCGGCTGGTACGGCGTTCGCTCGCTCGCGGCATCTACCAGGGCTGGGACATGCACCCCGCGCAGCTCCCGACCCGGTTCGCGGCGACGTACCTGTTCTATCGGGAAGGTTTCGACCAGGCCGCGCAACGTCTCCGCGCGTACCTCGGCCACGGCGAGTCCGGGTACCTCGACGAGCCGGCCACCGCGGCCGCGCTCGCCGGTTTCGTCCTCCGCGGCATCGAGTGCGGCGCGCTCGAGACGACCGAGTTCGACACCGCCGAGCTCGCGAAACTGGCGCGCCGGGCGGTCCCGGAGAGCTAGCCTCGACGACATGCGACTGGTTGCGGAGTTCACCACCGAACCCTTCGACGTCGACGAGAACTCGCCGCCCGCGCACGCCACCGAGGCGCTGCGGGTGGCGGAGGCGGCCGGGCTCGACTGCGACTTCGGCCCGCTCGGTACGCAGGTCAGCGGCGAGCAGGAGCTCCTCCTCGCCGCCCTCCCGAAGGTGCTCGACGCCGCGTTCGGCGGCGGCGCGAGCCAGGTGACGCTGCAGGTACGGCGCGATGCCTGAGCCGCACCCCCTGGTCCAGGCGATCACGCCGCTCGTCGAACGGCTGAACGCCGAGCTCGTCGCGCCCGCGGACGCCCGCGCGGACGACGTGAAGCTGGAGTGGGAAGGCGAGCCCGTGGTCGCCGTACGCCTGCAGCCGAAGGCCCCGGAAGGTGGTGTGCACAGCTTGCTCGCGGAGGTCGCCGAGGAGCTGGGTGGGCCGTTGCGCGACCTGTCCCGGCACGAGAAGCAGCAGGCGGTGCTGCTGCTGGAGTCCCGCGGTGCCTTCGAGTACCGGAAGTCGGCGGAGACCGTCGCCGAGGCGCTCGGCGTCACGCGCTTCACCGTCTACAACTACCTGAACCGCGCCCGCTGAATTTCAACAAACTGTTGACGGCAGGCCCGGCGGGTGTCACGCTCTCGTCATACGGAAAGTTGATTTCGGGATTCGAGAAGGTGTGATTCGTGGACCTGGAGGAGTTCAACTCCACTCCGACCGACCGGTTGCGGCCGGCGCTGGCGGCCTGTTGTGACGTGCCCCGCTGGGTCGACGCGATCCTCGCCAAGCGGCCGTACGGCGACCTCGCCGCACTGACCGCGGTCGCGGACCAGGGCTTGCGCGAGCTCGACGACGACGAGGTCGATCGGGCGCTGCAGGCGCATCCGCGGATCGGCGACCGGCCGCGGGGCACGGGCACCGACGCGGCCTGGTCGCGGTCCGAGCAGTCCGGCGTCGGCGACGAGCCCGACGTCCGGCAGGAACTTGCCGAGGGCAACCGTCAGTACGAGGAGCGGTTCGGCCGGGTGTTCCTGATCTGTGCGACCGGACTGTCCGCGGCACAGATGCTGAGCAGTCTGCGGACCCGGCTCACGCACGACGACGCGACCGAGGCGGCGGTGGTCCACGAGGAGCTGCGCAAGATCGCGCTGCTCCGCTTGAGCAAGGTGGTGGCGGCATGAGCTCCTTGTCCACGCACGTCCTCGACACGGCGCTCGGGCGACCGGCGGCGCGGGTTCCGGTGCGGCTCTACGACGGCGACGTCATCCGCGCGACCGGCGCGACCGACGACGACGGCCGGATCGCCGAACTGGCGCCCGAGCTCGCCGCCGGCACGTACCGGCTCTGGTTCGACGTCGCGACGTACGCGAAGGAGACCGGTCAGGACTTCTTCTTTCCCGAGGTCTCCGTGACCTTCACGGTCGCCGGCGAGCGGCACTACCACGTCCCGTTGCTGCTCAGCCCGTTCGCGTTTTCCACCTACCGAGGGAGCTGACCTCAGATGGCCATCCACCTGGGCGCCAACCAGTACGGCAAAGCCGAGAACCGCGTCGTCCGCGTCTACCGCGACACGCCCCGGCACCAGATCCGCGACCTGAACGTCTCGACCGCGCTCCGCGGCGACTTCGAGGCGGCGCACACGACCGGCGAGCAGGGCGACGTGCTGCCGACCGACACGCAGAAGAACACCGCGTTCGCGTTCGCGAAGGAGAAGGGCATCGGCGCGATCGAGGACTACGCGCTGACCCTCGGCGCGCACTTCCTGGACGCGTCGCCGGCGGCGCAGGGCGCGCGGATCGAGGTCGAGGAGTACGCCTGGGAGCGGATCGACGACCACGATCACGCGTTCGTCCGGACCGGCGGCGGCGTCCGGAACACGGTCGTCAACGTGGAGGGCCGGGGCGCGGAGCGGAAGGCGTACGTCGTCTCGGGGATCAGCGATCTCGTCGTACTGAAGTCGACCGGGTCGGAGTTCCACGGGTTCCTGAAGGACAAGTACACGACGCTGCAGGAGACCAACGACCGGATCCTGGCGACGTCGCTGGTTGCGCGGTGGCGCTACGACCACACCGAGGTCGATTGGGACAAGTCGTACGACGGGATCAAGCGGCTGCTGCTCGCGCAGTTCGCGAACATCCACAGCCTGGCGCTGCAGCAGACGCTGTACGGGATGGGCTCGGCGGTGCTGGAGCAGCACCCGGAGGTGGCCGAGATCAAGTTCTCGGCGCCGAACAAGCACCACTTCCTGGTCGACCTCTCGCCGTTCGGGGTCGAGAACCCGGGCGAGGTCTTCATCGCCGCCGACCGCCCGTACGGGCTGATCGAGGCGACCGTGACGCGCGACGACGCGAGCGACGCGGGTTCCGCCTGGCACGCGACGCCGGGCTTCTGTTGAGCACGATCGTGATCGAGGGCGCCTACGTGGCGACCCTCGATCCGTCCCGGCGCGAGTTCGTCGGCCATGTGGTTGCTGAAGGCAATCGCCTGGTGGCGGTCGGCCCGGGGAGCGCGCCGGCGTACGACGATGCTCGGGTCGTGGACGGGCGCGGATGTCTCGTCACACCTGGGTTCGTGAACACGCATCAGCACCTGTACCAGTGGGTGACGCGCGGGCTCGCCGCCGACGCGACGCTCTTCGAGTGGCTGACGAGGCTGTACCCGGTCTGGGCGCGGATCACCGAGGAGTCCGTGTACGTCGCGGCGCGGGCGGCGCTCGCCCAACTCGCGCGCACCGGCTGCACGACGGTTGCCGATCACCACTATGTCTTCCCGCGGGGCGCCGGCGATCTGCTCGGCGCCGAGATCGCGGCGGCGCGGGAGATCGGCCTGCGGTTCCACCCGGCGCGCGGGTCGATGGACCGTGGACAGAAGGACGGCGGGCTGCCGCCGGACTCGGTGGTCGAGGACTGCGACGAGATCCTCGCCGCGACCGAGGCCGCGATCGACCGCTGGCACGACCCGTCGCCGGACTCGATGCTGCAGGTCGTGGTCGCGCCGTGCTCGCCGTTCAGTGTCAGCGGGGAGCTGATGCGCGAGTCGGCCGAGTTGGCCCGGCGTCGCGGCGTACGGCTGCACACGCATCTCGCCGAGACCACCGACGAGACGGAGTGGTGCCTGAAGACGTACGGCTGCACGCCGCTCGAGTACGCCGAACGCGTCGGGTGGACCGGTTCCGACGTGTGGTTCGCGCACGGGATCCACTTCGACGACACGGAGATCAAGCACCTCGGCAGCACCGGTACGGGCGTGGCGCACTGCCCCAGCTCGAACGCCCGCCTCGGCGCCGGCATCGCCCGCACCGCCGACCTCCGCTCAGCCGGCGCCCCAGTAGGCCTCGGCGTGGACGGCGCCGCCAGCAACGAATCCGGCAGCCTCGTCGAAGAACTCCGCCACGCCCTCCTCTTCGCCAGAGCCCGCGGCGGCCCGCAATCCCTCACCGTCCGCGCGGCCCTGGAGATGGCCACCCTCGACGGCGCCCGCATCCTCGGCCGCTCCGCCGACATCGGCTCCCTGGAACCCGGCAAACAAGCCGACCTCGCCGTCTGGGACCTCACCACCCTCCCCCACACCGGCATCCCCGACCCCATCGCCGCCCTGACCCTCTCCACACCCCCACCCCTACGCCTCCTCCTCGTCAACGGCACCCCCGTCGTAGAGCACGACGTACTCCAAACCGCCGACGAACCCACCCTCACGGCTGCCACCGCCCGCACCCAAGCGACGCTCTGCCGCTGATTGCGACAACTGCCGGTATGGCGGAACACGTCGTGCGGTGTTCCGCCATACCGGCGGTTGTCCACAGCTGTGCGATCGCGTGTCCAGCGGGTGGGCGACGCGTGCATCTTCTCGGGCATGAACAGGCGATTGGAAGTGATCGCGGCCAGGCGCGGCGGGTGGTTCACTCGTCAGGACACGCGCGCCGCGGGGTACAGCGAGGGCGAGTTCCGGCAGCGCGTGGACAGCGGCCGGTGGGTCAGACTGAGCTTCAACTCGTACGTCGAACCGCGCGGCTGGCCGGCCGACGAGCCGCCGTGGGACCGCGCGATCCGGCTCCATACGCTGGCCGTGCGGATGGCGAACGAGCGGCTCGGTGATGTCGTCGTGAGTCATCAGTCCGCCACGATGCTCCACGGCTTGCCGGTCTGGGGGACCGATCTGTCCAAGGTTCACTTCACTCGCGTCGCATCGGGCCGCGCTCGCAGTAGCCGGACCGTGCAGGTGCATCGCCGCACGACAGCGGTTGACGAGGTCGTCGAGTTGGGCGGTCTCAAGGTCAGTACTGTCGAGCGCGCGATCGTGGAGACCGCGTGTACGACGTCGTACGAAGTCGGTGTCGTGCTGGTCGATGCCGCGCTCCGGATGCAGTTGACGACGAAGGACGACCTGGCTGCTGTCGTACGGCGGCATTGCCGCTGGCACGGCTCGCCTGCCGCGCGGGCCGCCGTACAGTTCGCGGACGGGCTGAGTGAGTCCGTCGGAGAGTCTCGCCTGCGGGTGCTGATGGCGAATCACGGGCTGCCGACGCCGGAGCTGCAGGTGGAGATCACCGATGACGCGGGAAGGTTGATCGGGCGGGTGGACTTCCTGCTCGCGGGCGCGTTGGTGGTCGAGTTCGACGGCGCGCTGAAGTACGGCGACACCGGGGAGGCGGTACTCGCGGAGAAGTGGCGCGAGGACCGGCTGCGCGAACGCGGGTACGGCGTACTCCGCGTCGGGTGGTCCGACCTGGACCGCCCGCGGGAGACCGCGGCCCGGATCTGGCGAGCGTTGTCGCGACATGCCCCGGGGTCAGGGAACACGTCATGGCGTGTGCCGCGACCCCGGGAGGTGTCGTGATCAGTGGTGCAGGAGGTCGCCGTTGATCCAGACGGCTTGGATGTCGGCGGGGGTGCCCAGGGTGAAGATTCGGGCCAGGGCTTCTTCGGTGTCTTCGGCGTGGGTGATTGCTACTGCTAGCGGGGAGCCCTCCGCCGGGCGGAGGAGTTGGGCGTCGAAGTGGTGGCCTACCGAGAGGTGGCCTACGTGGGGGAGGTCCAGGGCTTCGGCGCCGGCGGTGGTGGCCAGGTAGAGGAGGTGGGCTGCGGTGAGGGGGCGGCCGTGGTCGCCTAGGAGTTGCTGGCAGAAGTACGCCTGCAGGCCCTCCTTGAGGAGGGAGAAGCCGGTGCCGGCGCCTACGTCGGAGCCCAGGGCCACGCGGACGCCGTACTGCAGGTGGCGGTTCAGTGGGAACAGGCCGCTGCCCAGCGCCGCGTTGCTGGTGGGGCAGTGGGCCACGGTCGCGCCGCTGGTGGCCAGCGTCTTGAGTTCCACATCTGTCGGGTGCACGTTGTGGGCGAGGACCGTACGGCGGTCCACCAGGCCGTGGCGGTCGTACGTCGTCACGTAGTCGCTGCCCCCGAACAGGTCGGCGACCGACGCGATCTCGGCCTCGTTCTCGTTCACGTGCGAGGTGAACAGTGCGCCGGGGATCGCCTCCATCAGCTCGTGGCATGTGGCGAGGAGCTCGTCGGTGCACGAGAGCGAGAAGCGGGGCGTGACGGCGTACCGGTTGCGGCCGACGCCGTGCCAGCGGTTCGCGAGCGCGAGCGATTCGGCGTACGCGCGGACCGGGGTGGTGAGTAGCTCCGGCCGCAGCAGCCGGTCGCTGAGTACGAGGCCGCTCGTCACCCGGAGCCCGACCTTGGACGCGGCGTCGAAGAGTGCGTCGACCGCGTCGACGTAGTGCGCGCCGAACACGAGCGCGGACGTCGTACCGGCCGCCGCTAGCCCGCGGACGAACTCGTTCGCCACGCCCGTCGCGTAGTCGACGTCGGCCATCCGCGCCTCCTCCGGCAGCGCGTACCGGTCCAGCCACTCGAGCAGCGGCAGCCCGAGCCCGCCGACCGCGCGGATCTGCGGGAAGTGCACGTGGGTGTCGACGAACCCGGGGAGTACGACGCCGTCGCGCAGATCGACGACCTGTACGGCGGGGTGCGCCTGCCGGAGTTCCGCGAACGGGCCGCGGGCGACGATCACCCCGTCCTCGACGAGCAGGCCGGCGTCGGTGTCGACGCGCAGTCCGGCGCCGTCGAACGGGTTCTCCGGCGTGTCGATGAACGTGCCACGGTAAAGAGTCATGCCTGTGCCTCACGCTGAGCCGGCGCGGGGCGACGCACGGCAGTACGAGCCGAACCGGGATGCCGGCCGGCGGATCGCGCCGGAGCGGAGTCTCGCTCGGCGATGAACTTCTGCAGGAGCCAGGCCGCGACGCTGACCGCGATCACCGCGGGCTCCTTGCCGGTGAGCTCCGGCAGGCCGATCGGGGTGGTGATGCGGGCGATCGCCTCCGGTGAGTTGCCGTCCTCGGCGAGCTTGCGCTGGAAGCGCGTCCACTTCGCACTGGAACCGATCAGCCCGATCGTGGCCAGCGCGTCGTTCCGGATCGCCGCGTCGCACAGCGCCGCGTCCTCCGCATGGTCGTGGGTCATGATCACCGCGTGCGTACCGCGCGGCAGCTCGCCGACGACCAGCTCCGGCAACACCGGCACGTTGTGCACATGGACCTGCGCTACCGCGTCGTCCAACACCGACAACCGCTCGGCCGTCAGCTGATCGGCACGCGTGTCGACCAGATGCAGCTCGACGTCGTGCCGCGCGAGGATCCGCGCCAACTCCAGTCCCACGTGCCCGATCCCGAAGATCGCCACGGACGGCACCACAGGCAACGGCTCCAGCAACAACTTCACCTCACCGCCGCAACACTGCACGCCATGCTGGTACGGCGCCTTGTCCGACAACGCCGCGGTCAGCTCCTCAGGACCGGTCACCCCAGCGGCGATCATCTCCCGCGCCCGCTCGACGGCAACCGCCTCCAGGTTGCCGCCGCCAACAGTCGACCAGACGTTGTCAACGGCAACAACCATCTTCGCTCCGGCCTCCCGCGGCGCATGCCCGCGCACCGACAGGACAGTCACGAGTACGCCGGGACGCCGCTCGGCCCGCAACCGCTGCACAGCCTTCAGCCACTCCATGAGACACCCCCACGCGCCCGCTCGACCGCCCAGTAGACCGCCTCAGGCGTGGCAGGCGACGGCAGATCAACGCTGGTACCAGCCGGCCCGAACGCGGCCGCGGCCTGCCGCAGCGCCTCCCGGACCGAGAAAGCGAGCATCAGCGGTGGCTCGCCCACAGCCTTCGACCCGTAGACGGCACCCTCCTCGTGCGCCTTCTCCAGCAGCCGCACGTTGAAGACTTCCGGCATCTCGGAGAAGCTCGGCAGCTTGTACGTGCTGGCCGCCTGCGTGGCGAGACGACCGCGCCGCTCGCCGGAGCTCTCGTCCCACCGCAGGTCCTCGAGCGTCAGCCACCCGGCGCCCTGGACGAACCCGCCCTCGATCTGCCCGATGTCGATCAACGGGCTCAGGCTGTCGCCGACGTCGTGCACGATGTCGACCCGGCGCAGCATGTACGCACCCGTGAATCCGTCGACCTCCACCTCGGACGCCGCGACGCCGTACGCGAAGTACTTGAACGGCTCGCCGCGCATCGCGTTCGCGTCCCAGTGCAGACCCTCGGTCCGGTAGAACCCGGCCGCCCACAGCTGCACGCGCTGGTGGTACGCGAGGTTGACCAGCTCGTTCCAGTCCACGCCGTCCCCGGACAGTCCGCGCACGACGCCGTCGACGAACCGTACGTCGCGCGGGCTGACCCCGAGCTTCCCGCCGGCGACCTGGGCCAGCCGCTCGCGGATCTGCTCGCAGGCGTTCTTGATCGCCGCGCCGTTCAGGTCGGCGCCCGACGACGCCGCGGTCGCCGAGGTGTTCGGCACCTTGTCGGTCCGCGTCGGCGCCAGCCGGACCCGCGCCAGCGGCACCCCGAGCGTGGTCGCCGCGACCTGCAGCATCTTCGTGTGCAGGCCCTGCCCCATCTCGGTGCCGCCGTGGTTGATCAGCACCGACCCGTCCTTGTAGACGTGCACCAGCGCCCCGGCCTGGTTGAACGCCGTCAGGTTGAACGAGATCCCGAACTTGACCGGCGTCAACGCGAGAGAACGTTTTACGAAAGCGTGTTCCGCGTTGAACGCCTCGATTTCCGCCCGCCGTACGGCGATGTCGCCACCAGTGAGCACCTGACTCCAGCACGACTCCAGCCGGTCCGCGTGCCGCACCGGCTGCCCGTACGGCGTGGAGTCGCCGGGCTGGTAGAAGTTCCGCCGCCGCAGTTCCGCGGCGTCGTACCCGAGCAGCGGTGCGCAGCGCCCGAGGATGTCCTCGATGACCAGCATCCCCTGCGGGCCGCCGAACCCGCGGAACGCGGTCTGTGACGTCTTGTTGGTCTTCGCGATCCGCCCGTCCACGCGCACGTTCGGGATCTCGTACGCGTTGTCGATGTGGCACATCGCCCGCGCCAGCACCGGCTCCGACAGGTCGAGGCTCCACCCGCCGTCGGCGGTCAGCGTCGCATCCAGAGCGACCAGCCGCCCGTCCCCGGAGAACCCGACGGTCCACGAGCTGTGGAACCCGTGCCGCTTCCCCGACATCGTCATGTCCTGCGTCCGGTTGAGCCGCAACCGGACCGGTCGCCCGGTCAGCGTCGCGCCCAGCGCGGCGATCGCGGCGAACCCGTGCGGCTGCATCTCCTTGCCGCCGAACCCGCCGCCCATCCGCAGGCACTGCACCGTCACGGAATGACTGGCCAGCCCGAGCACATGCGCAACGATCTCCTGCGTTTCCGACGGATGCTGCGTGCTCGACTGCACGAAGATCTGCCCGTACTCGTCGACCTGCGCAAGCGCCGCGTGCGTCTCGAGGTAGAAATGCTCCTGCCCGGCGAACTCGAACTCACCGCGGAACACGTGTTCCGCCCCGGCCAGCGCCCCGTCGACATCACCACGTTCCAGATGCCGCCCGATGCCCTGGAAGCTCTCGGCCGCGATCGCCTCGCGCACGGTCACCAGCGACGGCAGCGGCTCGTACTCCACCTCGACAGCCAGCGCCCCCAGCCGCGCCGCCTCCAACGTCTCCGCCAGCACCCAGCACACCGCGTGCCCGTTGAACATCACCTCACCCGGGAACAGCGGCTCGTCGTGCTTCACGCCCGCGTCGTTCACCCCCGGTACGTCGTCCGCCGTCAGTACGCGCACCACACCCGGGACGTCGTACGCCGGCTTCACCCGCAGCGCCGTCACCCGGGCGTGCGCGTACGGCGACTGCACCGGCCACGCATGCAGTACGTCGCGGGTGCGCATCACCAGGTCGTCGGTGTACAAGGCGGTTCCGGTCACGTGCAGCGCCGCGCTCTCGTGCGGCAGCGGTACGCCGACCACGGCGGCAGCCGGCCGCTCCGACAGGGAACTCATGCGCGCACCTCCTCGAAGTAGAAGCGCAGTAGCGACTGGCCGAGCATCGCGGAGCGGTACGCCGAACTCGCGCGGTGATCGTCCATCGGCGTACCCTCCGCGGCCAGCACGCCCGCCGCGGTCCGCACGGTCTCCTCGGTCCACGGTCGGCCGATCAGCGCGGCCTCGGTCTCGCGGGCCCGCAGCGGCGTCGCCGCCACACCGCCGAGGCCGATCTTCGCGTCGCGGATCATGCCGTCCGCGACGTCGACGGCGTACCCGATCGCGACACTCGAGATGTCGTCGAAGCGGCGCTTGGCGATCTTGTGGAACGCGGTGGCCGGTGCCGGCGGCAGCGGGATCACGATCGTCCTGATCAGCTCGTCTTGAGCCTTCACAGTCTGCCGGTACCCGGTGAAGTACTCCGCCAGCGCCACTTCCCGGTCGCCCCGCCGGGAGGCGAGAACCAGCTTCGCATCCAGTGCCAGGAGTGCGGGGGGCGTATCTCCGATAGGTGATCCGGTCCCCAGGTTCCCGCCGATCGTCGCGCCGTTCCGGATCAGCCGCGAGGCGAACTGCGGGAACATCTGTGCGAGCAGCGGAACCCGGCCGGCCAGGCGGCGCTCGATCTCGGTCAGTGTCAGCGCGGCGCCGAGCCGTACTTCGTTGTCCCCGAAGCTGAACTCGCGGAGCTCCTCCAGGCGGTCGATCGCGATGGTGAGCGGCGGGCGCTCGCCGAAGATGTTCACCTGGACGCCGAGATCGGTCGAACCGGCAACAACCACTGCATCGTTCCGATCGCCCAGGACCGTGAGGGCTTCGGCGAGCGAGGTGGGGCGGATGAACTCGCCCTCCGGGGACACCATCCCGGTCGGTGCGGGGGCGGGTGGGGCCGAGCTCTGCCTGGCGGCGAAGGCGTCGTTCTCCGGCGGGTTCTCCAAGGCGTACGCCGCGTCGCGGATCGGCCGGTAACCGGTACAGCGACACAGGTTCCCGCTCAACGCGTGCAGATCGAACCCGTTGGGTCCATGTTCGTGCGAGCCTTCGCACGCTGTGCGTCCGGGGCGGTAGTACTCCGCGGCCATGCTGCAGACGAAGCCCGGTGTGCAGAAGCCGCACTGGGAGCCGCCGCGGACGGCCAGTTCCTTCTGGACCGGGTGCAGTTCGGCGGGCGTACCCAGGCCCTCGGAGGTGATCACCTCCTGGCCGTCCAGCGACGCGATCGGCAGCAGGCACGCGTTCACTGCGGTCCACTCGGTCGGCGCGTCGGTGCCTGGCCGGGCGACCAGCACCGAACACGCGCCGCACTCGCCTTCCGCACAGCCTTCCTTGGCGCCGGTCAGGCCGCGGTCCCGCAGCCAGTCCAGCACGGTCGTGTGGACGGAGACGTCGCCGATCGCGGTGACCTCGCCGTTCACGGTCAGGGCGGGGGCGCGCAGAGCTTGGGTAGTCATCGGTTGGTGCTCCATCGGGTGCGTGCACTGTGGATCGGGTTGGCGTCGGACACGAAGTCGTCGAACCGGTAGCCGGCGATCTTCGCGATCTCGAGCAGCGCCGCGGCGTGCTCCTGGTTCTCGCAGTTCCCCAGCCGTTCGCGGCCCTGCTCGACGATCCGCTCGTACGACTCGGCGTCCCGCACCGAGATCACCAGCGGGAACCCGAACCGGTCCTCGTACGCCGTGGTGATCGCGGTCAGCTCGTCGCGCTCCGGGTCGCCCAGGAACGTCAGCCCCTTGTCGGACTGGTCCCGCAGCGACGCCTCGCCGCTGAGCCCGTCGGCGACGAACTGCGAACCGAGCTGCGGGTAGGCCTGGATCAGTTCCCGCTGCTCCTCGCGCGACCCGGAGAACAACGCCTCCTGGAACGACCGCCGCAGCGCGTGCGTGTCGGCGTACGGCCGCATCTCCCAGGCCCGCTCGACCGCCCAGCGCGGGCCCTGGAACAGCCCGCCGAAGGTCTCGACGAACTCCTCGCGGCTCATCGTGTTCACCTGGTCCAGCCGGATCGTGTCACCGGGCTGGCCGGCCACCGCCGGGCCGAAGTTCTTGCCGACGTGGTGGAACAGGATGTTCAGGCCGATCGCGGTCAGGCTGCCGAGCGTGATGCCGCTGCCGAAGATGATCTCGGCCCAGCCCGGCACGGCCTGCGCGACCTGCGGCTGCGCGGTCACGTACATCGCCAGCCCGACGCTGGTCGCCACGATCACGACGTTGCGGTGGTCGTGGAAGTCGACCTTCGCGAGCGTCTGGAAGCCGACCACGGCCACTGTCGCGAACATCGCCAGCGCCGCGCCGCCGAGCACCGGATGCGGTACGCCGGCCACGATCGCGCCGGCCTTCGGGAGCAGCCCGAGCAGGATCATGATCACGCCCGCGGCCGCGACCACCCAGCGGCTGCGGATCCGGGTCAGCCGGACGAGTCCGACGTTCTCCGCGAAGCAGGTGTACGGGAACGAGTTGAAGACGCCGCCGATCGTGGTCGCCAGGCCGTCGGCGCGCAGCGCCCGGGCGATGTCCTCGCGGCCGATCCGCTTCTCGACGATCTCACCGGTCGCGAACACGTCCCCGGTGGTCTCCACCGCGGTGATCAGCATCACCACGATCATCGAGATGATCGCCGCGATCGAGAACTTCGGCCAGCCGAAGTAGAACGGCTGCGTCACGCCGACCCAGGCCGCGTCGTTGACCGCGCCGAAGTGCGCGTCGCCGAACGCCCAGGCCACCAGCGTGCCGACCACCAGGCCGACCAGCACGGCGATGGTTGCCATGAACCCCTTGAACACCCGCTGGATCAGCACGATCAGCGCCAGCGTGCCGAGGGCGTAGGCCATGTTCTTGCCGCTGGTCGGAGCGGCGCCCGGGCCGGCGCCGCCGACCGCGTCCGCGGCCGCGACCGGCAGCAGCGCCAGACCGATGATCGTGATCACCGAGCCGGTCACCACCGGCGGGAAGAACCGGATCAGCTTGCTGAAGAACGGCGCGATGAAGAAGGTGGCGAGCCCGGCGACCAGGACGGCGCCGTAGATCACCAGCAGACCGTTGGTGCCGCCACCGGCCGCGAGCCCGATCGCGATCATCGGCGAGACCGCCGTGAACGTCACGCCCTGCAGCAGCGGCAGCCGGACGCCGACCTTCCAGAACCCGACGGACTGGATGATCGACGCGATGCCGCAGGTGAACAGGTCGGCGTTGATCAGGTGGATCAGCTGTTCGGTGCTGAGCCCGATCGCGCTGGCGAGCAGGATCGGTACGATCACCGCGCCGGCGTAGAACGCGAGCACGTGCTGGGTGCCGTACACGGCCAGCTTGCCCGGGGGCAGTACCTGATCAACAGGGTGGCGGCTGGCGCGGCGGCTCGGTCGCAGGACTGCCTTCATCGGGACACGCTCCTCGGGCTGCGTGGGGCGGGCGGTGTTTTGACCTGCCCCTGAGCATCGACTCAGCGCGTGCCGGATTGCACCCCGTGAACCTCCGAAGATGAACCGCCGGAGAACACCCGGTTTTGTGTGATCACACAACTACAGCGATTTGAGCGCCAGGAACACGTCCACCCGGTCCTCGAGCGTCGACAGATCGCGTCCGGTCAGTTGCTGTACGCGTTCGATCCGGTAGCGAACGGTGTTGATGTGCAGATGCAGCGTCTCCGCCGTACGGGTCCACGAGCACGAGCAGGCGAGAAACGCCTGGAGCGTGGTGAGCAGGTCGGCGTGGGTACGGCGGTCGTGGTCGAGGACGGCCCCGAGCACGCGGTTGCTGTACGTACGTCGTACGTCGTCGGGGAGTGTGGCGAGCAGCAGGACGTGGGACGCGACCTCGTCGGACGTGACCACCGAGACGGGCGAGCGGGCGGCGCCCGCCGCGCGCTGCGCGAACCGGGCCTCCTCCAGTGCGCCCGCGAGCGCGTCGACCGCGGTCTCGCCGCTGATGCCGACCGCCAGCCGGGCCCGGTTGAGGCCGGGAGCGAGGCGGCCGAAGGCCCGGCGGATGTGATCCGGGAGTTCGGGCGTGGAGGGCAGGAAGCCGACCAGCAGACCGTCCCGGCCGGGTGCGACGACGGCCGGGCCGACCGTGAGCGCCACGTCCTCGAGCAGGCTCAGCGCGACCTCGCTCGGACCGTCGTCGCGGAGCTCGGCGACCGCCACGACCATCGGCCGCTCGGAGTGTGCGCCCGCCTGCCGCAGGCGCGCGGCGACCTCGGCGTGCGGGGCGCCGGACTCCACGAGCGCCAACGCGTCGGCCACCAAGGGCCGCAGCGCGCGGCGGCCTTCGTCGCGGCGGGCACGGTCCAGCGCGGCGATCGCGCACAGCTCGTGCACGGCCTCGACATGGTCGCGGGACCACTGGTTGTAGTCGCCCTCGATCACCAGGACCCACGCGGTCAGGCGGTTTCCGAGGCCGGACCCGACCGGGAACAGGCTGTACGCCGCGTCGATCGTCAGCGCCACCGCCGGCGTCCGGTCCGCGGTCAGGAACTTCCGGGTCACCGCGTCGACGACGACCGGATCGAGCTCACCCGGACCGGGTACGACGTGCCGCCCGGTCGGCGTCAGTACCCGGCAGTCGTGCCCGATCTCGGCGGAGATCCGCGCCGCGAGTTCGTCGAGGCTGCGCCCGGCGGCGATCGACGACAGCAGCTGCCGCTGGCGCACCAGGCTGGCGGACAACCGCGCGCCCGTCTCGGCCGACCCGGCCGCCGCGACGTACTCCGTCACGTCGGCGAACGCGACCTCGATCGGCACCTCGACGAGCGTCACGTCATGCCGCCGGCACGCCTCGACCAGATCCTCCGGTACGTCGCCCAGCTGCGCCTTGCCGGCCAGGATCGTGGTCGCGCCGCGCCCCGCGACCGACGCCACGAATACCTCGCTGTCGGTCGGCTGCCGGCGCCACACGAGCCCGGTCAGCACGACCTCGCCGCCGCTCAGGTACCGCCCCGGCTCCAGCAGGTCGGTCGTCACCAGCCGCCCGATCGGACGGTCGAGTACGCCGCCCGCGGAGTACAGCAACCGCAGCCCGAGCTCGGGCGCATCCAGCAACTCGGCCAGCAACACGACGTACCTCCCGTTTAGAGGAAAGTACAACGCGCGCGCCCGCGTACGACAGCCCCGGCTCCTGTGGGTCGGCTTCTTGACGCTCTCGACCCGGCGGCTTATGGTCATTTCGCAGAACAGAAATCAAGTTCCACAATGCGGAAAGTTGGATCGGAATGAGCCACCTGCTGCGGTACACGGTGAACTGTTCGTTGCTCTTCACCGAGCTGCCCCTGCTCGAGCGGCCCGCGGCCGCCCGGCGGGCCGGGTTCAGCGCGGTGGAGTTCTGGTGGCCGTTCGTCGAGGCCGTCCCGCCGGACCGGCAGGTCGACGCGTTCGTCAGCGCGGTCACCGACGCCGGCGTGCAGCTGACCGGCCTGAACTTCTTCGCCGGCGACATGCCGGGCGGCGACCGCGGGCTGGTGTCCTGGCCGAAGCGGTCCGGGGAGTTCCGCGACAACGTCGACGTCACCGTCGGCATCGGCGAGTGCCTCGGCGCCGAGGGCTTCAACGCGCTGTACGGCAACCGCGTCGAGGGTGCCACCGAGCAGGAGCAGGACGACGTCGCCGTCGAGAACCTCGCGCTCGCCACCAAGGCCGCCGCCCGGATCGGCGCCACGGTCCTCGTCGAGCCGGTCAGCGGCGCCGAGCGGTACCCGTTGAAGGTCGCGGCCGACGCGCTGCGCGTCATCGACCGCGTCCAGGCGGCGTACGACGTACCGAATCTCGGCCTGCTCGCGGACCTGTACCACCTCGCGGTCAACGGCGACGACGTCGACCGGGTGATCGCCGAGCACACCGACCGGGTCGCGCACGTGCAGATCGCCGACAACCCGGGCCGCAACGAGCCCGGCACCGGCACGCTCCCGCTCGACCGGCAGCTCGCGGCGCTGGAGGCCAACGGCTACACCGGCCGCGTCGGTCTCGAGTACAAGCCGTCCACAACCTCAGACGCAAGCTTCGGCTGGCTGCCGTACGAGCGCCGCTGATCTACCTAGGAGACGAACTATGACGAACATCGCCTTCATCGGCCTCGGCATCATGGGCAACCCGATGGCCGTCCACCTCGCCGACGCGGGACACACCGTCGCAGGTCTGGACCGTACGCCGGAGCGCGCCGAGGCGCTGGTCGCCGCCGGTGGCCGGGCCGCGAGCTCGATCGGCGACGCGGTCAAGGGCGCCGACGTGATCTGCGTGATGGTGCCCGACTCGCCCGACGTCCAGGACGTCCTGGCGGGCGAGAACGGGGTCTTCCAGAACGCCGAGACCGGCGCGCTGATCATCGACTTCTCGAGCATCCGCCCGGACGTCACCCAGCAGCTCGCCGAGCAGGCCCGCGCGCTCGGGTTCCGGCTGCTCGACGCCCCGGTCTCCGGTGGCGAGGCCGGCGCCAAGAACGCCGCGCTGTCGATCATGGTCGGTGGCGAGGCGGACGACTTCGCCGTCGCCAAGCCGCTGTTCGACGTGGTCGGCAAGACCGTGGTGCACGTCGGCCCGAGCGGTTCGGGCCAGACGGTGAAGGCCGCCAACCAGCTGATCGTCGCCGCGAACATCCAGGCCGTCTCCGAGGCCGTGGTCTTCCTCGAGGCGTACGGTGTCGACACCAAGGCGGCGCTGGAGGTGTTGGGCGGAGGCCTCGCGGGGTCGACCGTGCTGAACCAGAAGAAGGAGAACATGCTGTCGCGCTCCTTCGAGCCCGGGTTCCGGATCGACCTGCACCACAAGGACATGGGCATCGTCACGGCGGCCGCGCGTGAGGCTGGTGTCGTCGTACCGCTGGGTGCCCTGGTGGCGCAGCTGGTCGCGTCGGCGCGGGCCAACGGTGACGGCGGGCTCGACCACTCGGCCCTGCTGCGTGGTGTGGAGCGGCTGTCCGGCAAGGCGGCCGGCTGATGGCCAGGATGCGGGCGGTCGATGCCGCCGTACTGATCCTGGAGAAGGAGGGCTCGACGCAGGCGTTCGGGCTGCCGGGCGCCGCGATCAACCCCTTCTACAGCGCGATCCGCGCGCACGGCGGGATCAAGCACGTGCTCGCCCGGCACGTCGAGGCCGCGTCGCACATGGCCGAGGGCTACACCCGGGCGAAGGCCGGCAACATCGGCGTCTGCATCGGTACGTCGGGACCGGCCGGCACCGACATGATCACCGGGCTGTACTCCGCCTCCGCGGACTCGATCCCGATCCTGTGCATCACCGGCCAGGCGCCGGTCGCGAAGCTGCACAAGGAGGACTTCCAGGCCGTCGACATCTCCGCGATCGCCAAGCCGGTCGCGAAGTGGGCGGTCACGGTGATGGAGGCCGCGCAGGTCCCGGGCACCTTCCAGAAGGCGTTCCAAGTGATGCGCGAGGGCCGGCCGGGTCCCGTGCTGATCGACCTGCCGCTCGACGTCCAGCTGGCCGAGATCGACTTCGACATCGACACCTACGAACCGCTTCCGGTCTCGCGTCCTGTCGCCACCCGCGCGCAGGCGGAGAAGGTGCTGTCGATGCTCGCAGCCGCCGAGCGGCCGCTGATCGTCGCGGGCGGCGGGATCATCAACGCGGACGCGGCCGACCTGCTCGTCGAGTTCGCCGAGCTCACCGGCGTTCCCGTCGTACCGACCTTGATGGGCTGGGGTGCGATCGGGGACGACCACCCGCTGAGCGCGGGCATGGTCGGGCTGCAGACCTCGCACCGGTACGGGAACGCGACGCTGCTGGCGTCGGACCTGGTGCTCGGCATCGGCAACCGGTGGGCGAACCGGCACACCGGCGGGCTGGATGTCTATCGCGGTGAGCGGAAGTTCATCCACGTGGACATCGAGCCGACGCAGATCGGGCGCGTGTTCGCACCGGACTACGGCGTGGTGTCGGACGCCCGGGCCGCGCTGGACGTCTTCGTCGAGGTGGCGCGCGAACGGGCCGGTTCCCTGCCGGACCGTACGGCGTGGGCAGCGGAGTGCCGCGAGCGGAAGACCACACTGCAGCGCAAGACGCACTTCGACGCGGTGCCGATCAAGCCGCAGCGTGTGTACGAGGAGATGAACCGGGCCTTCGGACCGGACGTCCGATACGTCAGCACGATCGGGCTGTCACAGATCCAGGCCGCGCAGATGCTGCACGTGTACCGGCCGCGGCACTGGATCAACGCCGGCCAGGCCGGGCCGCTCGGCTGGACCGTGCCGGCCACGCTCGGCGTCGCTGTGGCGGACCCGGAGAGCACGGTGGTCGCGTTGTCGGGGGACTACGACTTCCAGTTCCTGATCGAGGAACTGGCGGTCGGGGCGCAGTTCAACATCCCGTACATCCACGTCGTGGTGAACAACTCGTACCTCGGACTGATCCGGCAGGCGCAGCGGAACTTCGACATGGACTACTGCGTGCAGCTGTCCTTCGACAACATCAACAGCCCCGAGGTCGGCGGGTACGGCGTCGACCACGTGAAGGTCGTGGAAGGCCTGGGCTGCAAGGCGCTGCGGGTGTCGGAGCCGGACGGGATCCTGCCGGCGCTGGAGCAGGCGAAGAAGCTGATGGTCGAGCACCGGGTCCCGATCGTCGTCGAGGTCATCCTGGAGCGCGTCACGAACGTGTCGATGGGGGTCGAGATCGACAACGTGATCGAGTTCGAGGACCTGGCGATCTCGCCCGAGGACGCGCCGACGGCGCTCGCGCTGCTGGACTGACGGATGGTGCGAGTTGTTGTTGCCTCGGACAAGTTCAAGGGCACCTTGACGAGTGCCGAGGTCGCGGCCGCGGTCGGCGCCGGGGTACGACGAGTCCACCCCGACGCGGCCGTGGTCGCAGTACCGGTGGCGGACGGCGGCGACGGCACCCTCGCCGCCGCGGTCGCCGCCGGGTACACGTTCGTCCCGGTCACCGCCTCCGGCCCCACCGGCGAGCCGGTCGAGAGCGGCTACGCCCGCCTGGGCGACACCGCCGTCGTCGAACTGGCTGACGTTTCCGGCCTGGTCCGCCTCCCCGACGGCGTCCCCGCGCCGCTCACCGCCACGTCGTACGGCACCGGCGAACTCATCGCCGCGGCTGTCGACGCCGGCTGCACCCACATCGTCCTCGGCATCGGCGGCAGCGCCTCGACCGACGGCGGCGCCGGCCTGGTCCAAGCCCTCGCCTGCCGGGGTCTGGCGACACCTCCCGGTGACTGGGAACAGGTTATTGCCTGTTCCCAGACCCCAGCGCTTATCGCGAGTGACCTCGACGGCGTGCGGGTGGTGGTGGCGTGCGACGTGGACAATCCGTTGACGGGGCCGCGGGGTGCGGCAGCTGTGTACGGGCCGCAGAAGGGCGCCACGCCTGAGCAGGTGGCCGAGCTCGACGCCAGGCTGGGTGCGTGGGCCGATCTGGTGGCCGAGCGCACCGGGCGGGACCTGCGGGATGCGCCGGGGGCCGGGGCGGCGGGTGGTGTGGGGTTCGCGGCGCTCGCGCTCCTGGATGCAGAACTCCGCCCGGGCATCGAGCTGGTGCTCGACCTGGTCGGTTTCCGCGAGCAGCTGAAGGGCGCCGACCTCGTGGTCACGGGCGAGGGCGCCCTGGACGAGCAGACGTTGCACGGCAAGGCTGTTGCCGGCGTCGCCGCCGCGACCCGGGCGTACGCCGGGATTCCGGTGGTCGCGGTCTGCGGAGTCAACCGCCTGGACGCCGGACGGCTCCGGGACGCCGGCGTATCAGCGGCGTACGCGCTCACCGACGTCGATCCCGACGTCCGGCGCTGTCTGGCCGAAGGACGACGGCTGCTCGAGGAACTGGGCGAGCGGATCGCCGTCGAGCACCTACGATGACACGAAGGGAAAGGAGTCGCATGAGCGCTCTGGATCTCGTACTGCGGGCGCGCCGGATGGTCGGCGCGAACGGCGAGCAGGCGGCCGCGGTCGGTGTGCGCGACGGGCGGATCGTGGTGATCTCGCCGTACGACGCCGACCTGGACGCGGACGCCGACCTGGCCCTCGCGGACGACGAAGTACTGCTGCCAGGGCTCGTCGACTCCCACGTGCACGTCAACGATCCCGGCCGCACCGATTGGGAGGGCTTCACCTCCGCGACCAGGGCCGCGGCCGCGGGCGGCGTCACCACGATCATCGACATGCCGCTCAACAGCATCCCGCCGACCTGCGACGTCCCGGCGCTCGCGCTCAAGCGCAAGACCGCCGAGACCCAGGCGTACGTCGACGTCGGCTTCTGGGGCGGCGCGATCCCGGGCAACGTCCCCGAACTCCGGCCGCTCCACAGCGCGGGCGTCTTCGGCTTCAAGTGCTTCCTGCTGCACTCGGGCGTCGACGAGTTCCCAGCCCTTGATCAGGCACAACTGGAAGACGCGATGGTCGAGATCAGCGACTTCGACGGCCTCCTGATCGTCCATGCCGAGGATGCGCATCGCATCGATCACGCGCCGCCGCCCGACGGCAGCAGCTACGCGGCGTTCCTCGGCTCCCGGCCCCGGACGGCGGAGAACGTGGCCGTGGCCGCAGTGATCCGCCTGGCGCAGCGCACCGGCTGTCGTGTCCACATCCTGCACGTGTCGAGCGCCGACGTGCTCCCGCTGATCGCGCAGGCTCGCGACAACGGCGTACGGATCACCGCCGAGACCTGCCCGCACTACCTCAGCTTCACCGCGGAGGACATCCCGGACGGCGCCACGCAGTACAAGTGCTGCCCGCCGATCCGCGAGGCCGCCAATCGCGAGCTGCTCTGGGACGGCCTCCGCGACGGCACGATCGACCTGGTCGTCTCCGACCACTCGCCGTCGACGGCCGACCTCAAGCACCTCGACACCGGCGACTTCGGCACCGCCTGGGGCGGTATCGCCTCGCTCCAGCTCGGCCTGCCCGCCGTCTGGACCGAGGCCCGCCGGCGCGGCTTCACGCTGACCGACGTCGTCCGCTGGATGTCCGCCGCCCCCGCCGCGCAGACCGGCCTCGGCACGAAGGGCCGGATCGACGTCGGGTACGACGCCGACCTCTGCGTCCTCGCCCCCGACGAGACCTTCACCGTCGACGCGCGGCAACTCCACCACAAGAACGCGATCACGCCGTACGACGGCCGGACGCTGACCGGTGTCGTCCGGAGCACCTGGCTCCGCGGCGTCCCCGTCGACCTCGCCGCCGACCCGCGCGGCCGCCTGCTGACCCGAGGAGAACGATGACCTTCTACGCGCCGAAGGGCGGCCTGCCCGCGCAGACCGACCTGACCACCGACCGCGCGGTCTTCACCGAGGCGTACGCCGTCCTCCCGCGCGGCACGATGCGTGACATCGTCACCAGCCGGTTGCCGTTCTGGGACGACACCCGGCTGTGGGTGATCGCCCGCCCGCTGTCCGGGTTCGCGGAGACGTTCTCGCAGTACATCGTCGAGGTCGCGCCGGGCGGCGGCAGCGACAAGCCGGAGACCGACCCGGCGGCCGAGGCCGTGCTGTTCGTTGTCTCAGGCAACGTTGTGCTGACGGTCGCGGGCGAGAAGCACACGCTGTCCGAGGGCGGCTACGCGTACCTGCCGCCCGGCGGCGACTGGACCGTACGGAACACGAGTGACGCGACGGCCACGTTCCACCTGGTGCGGAAGGCGTACGAGCGCATCGACGGGATCGACGTACCGCCGCCGCTGGTCACCAACGAGGCGGACGTCGAGGGCATCGAGATGCCGGACACCGAAGGGCGCTGGCGGACGCAGCGGTTCGTGGACCCGGACGACGTCCGGCACGACATGCACGTGAACATCGTCAGCTTCGAACCGGGCGGGGTGATCCCGTTCCCGGAGACGCACGTGATGGAGCACGGGCTGTACGTCCTCGAGGGCAAGGCCGTCTACCTGTTGAACAAGGACTGGGTCGAGGTGCAGGAGGGCGACTTCATGTGGTTGCGCGCCTTCTGCCCGCAGGCCTGCTACGCCGGCGGGCCCGGCCGGTTCCGGTACCTGCTCTACAAGGACGTCAACCGGCACCCCAAGCTCACGCTCTGACGGTCACCGGGCGCCGTGGCGGGGTCAGCGGATCGGTGACCAGGCGGGCGTGCCGCTCCACGTCGTACCGGGTGCCGTCGAAGGCGAGCCGCTGACGTTCGATGCCCTCGGAGAGGAAGCCGGCGCCCGCGGCCACCGCGCACGACGCGGGGTTGTTGAGGCGGTGGCCGAGCTCGAGGCGGTACAGCCCGGCGTCGTGGTGGGCCCAGTTCGCGAGCGCGCGCAGGGCGTCCCGGGCGACGCCCTGGCCGCGGACGTCGGCGAGCGTCCAGTACCAGGTCCAGCCGACCCGGTGCCGGTCGATGTTCGTCACCGCCACGCACCCGATCGGGTGGTCGTCGGCGTCCGCGACGGCGTACACGTGGCCGTTGTCCAGATCGGCGACGCGCCCGATCCAGTCCACGGCGGACGCCCGGTCCACGATCCCGCCCTGGCTCACCATCTCAGGATCGTCGTGCGCCGCGGCCAGCCGCAGCGCATCCCCGGTCCGCCACCGCCGGAGCCCCAGCTCCCCGAGCGCGTATTCCATCCATCGAAAATACTCCTGCCCGGCTCCCGCCATCCCGTCCTCCGGCGCGTTCCCCACCGATCGTCGGTAACCCTGGACGGGGAACCGCACACAGAAGGGGTGAGACGGTTCAAGGGGAGGACGGATGTTCGACGAGGAGTGGTTCGCGGAGTTCTACCGCCGCCGGTACCCGGCGATTCTGGCGTACGGCGTACGCCGGGTCGGGCCCGAGGCGGCCCGCGACCTGGCCGCGGAGGTGTTTCTCGTGGTCTGGCGGCGGGGTCTCCAGCTGCCCGAGGCCGAGGAACTGCCGTGGCTGTACACCACCGCGCGGAAGATCGCCGCGAACCACCTGCGCTCCCGGGACCGGCGTACGGCGCTGACGCGACGGGTGGCCGCCGTACTCGCCGCAGGGGTCGCCGAGCAGCTCGACCCGATGACCTCGGTCGATGCGGGCGTCGACGTACGGGCCGCCCTCGCGACGCTGGCACCGAAGGACCAGGAGGCGCTGCTGCTCGTCGAGTGGGAAGGTCTCGACCAAGCGACCGCCGCCGAGGTGGTCGGCTGCCGGCCCGGGACGTTCAAGGTCCGCCTGCACCGTGCTCGCAAACGCCTGGCCGCAGCGCTCGGCGAACCGGCATCCGCATCCCGACTGGTGAGGACGAACTCATGACCGACCAGACCACCCAGCTGCTGAAGGCCGCCGATCCCGCCCGGCGGCACACCGACCTGGCCCACGCCGAGCTCGACCTGCGCGCGGAGCTCGACCTCCAGCGGATCATGAGCGGCACGCGTCCGCGGCGCGGCCCGACGCGACGGCTCGTTCTGGCCGGCTCGGCGGCGGCTGTCGGCGGCGCGGTCGTCGGCGCCGCTGCGGTCGGTGCCGCGGTCGTCGCCGACCGACCCGCAGCCCCCCGCCCCGAACTGGAGGTCTTCGGCCGGTCGCCGCTGCGCTACACCCAGCACGACAAGCGCCCGGCACGCGAACAGCTGCTCGACTTCGCCGCACGGGTCCGGAAGCTGTCCCCGGAGACGCCCGGCCGGGTGCTGCACGTGAAGACCACGGGTTTCGGCTATCTCGTCCCGATGGGCAAGGGCAGGTGGATCGACGACTACCGAGTCGACGTGTACCTCGTCGACGGCAAGCAGTACACGTACGCGGCCGGTTCGGTCGGCAGCGGACCCGCCCGCTGGCTCGAGGGCGTGTCGAGCGATCCCGCCGTACTGGCCCAGCAGTTGCGGGCCCGGCAGCCGTACGCCGAGGACACTCCCGAGCAACTCTTCCTCGAGCTGGAGAACCTCATGGAGGAGTACCGCCCGCAGCCCGCGGCGCGCGCGGCGATCCTCACGCTGCTGGCCGACGTACCGGGAATCTCCGCCGACGGCACCACCACCGACCGGGCCGGGCGCCGGGCGGTCGGCTTCTCGGTCAAGACCGACGACACGACGGACAGCCTGCTCTTCGCGCCGGCCACCGGCGAACTGCTCGGGTACGAGTCCGTGCTGACCAGGAACACGCGGCGCATGGAGCACAAGCTCCCGGCCACGATCGAGTCCCGCACGATCGTCCAGCGGTACGTCGCCACGCTGCCGCGCTGACGCCCCGCGCCGCCGCCGGGGCAGGATAGGGCGCATGGCATATCTGGATTTCAGGGATCAGGTCGTCGTGGTGACCGGGGCCAGCAGCGGGATCGGGGCCGCGGCGGCGGTCGGGTTCGCGGAGACGGGCGCGACGGTCGCGCTGCACTACCACCGGAACGTTGAGGGCGCGAAGCACACCGTCGGGGCGGTGCAGACGGCGGGCGGTACGGCGACCCTGCACCAGGCGGACCTCGCCGACCCGAAGGCGGCGGACGCGTTCGTGGACGAGGTGCTCGCGCAGCACGGGCGGATCGACGTCCTGGTGAACAACGCCGGCGACCTGGTGAACCGGTCCGCGGTGGCCGAGGTGTCGGACGAGGAGTTCCACCGGATCCTGGACGTGAACCTGACCTCGGTGTTCGCGCTCAGCCGGCGGGTCGTGCCGGTGTTCAAGGCGCAGGGCGGCGGCTCGATCGTCAACGTCACCTCGATCGCGGGACGCACCGGCGGCGCCGGCGGGTCGGTTGTCTACGCGACCTCGAAGGGCGCGGTCAGCACGTTCACCCGCGGTCTCGCCAAGGAGCTCGCGCCGGACGGCATCCGGGTGAACGCGATCGCGCCCGGCGTGATCAAGACCCCGTTCCACGACCGGCACACCGCGGACGCGCAGATGCAGGCCATGCTCACCACGATTCCGATGGGCCGCACCGGCACCCCGCACGAGTGCGTCGGCACCATCCTGTTCCTGGCCTCCGAGCGGATGGCGTCCTACGTCACCGGCCAGATCATCGAGGTCAACGGCGGCCAGCTCACGCCGTAGCCGGCCTGAAGACCGCGTTGTGGTCCGCGACTTCGCCGGTCGGCCGGTACCCGAGCTCGTCGAGTACGGCGTGCAGCCGCGCGCTCAGCTCCGGGCGCTTGTCCTCCACGAGGACCGCGCGCGGCTGCAACCGCTTGAAGGTCCGTGACCCGCCGGTGAGCGCGGCGATCTCGGCGCCTTCGATGTCGAGCTTCACCACGTCCAGCCGGTCGAGGTCGTGTTCCCGCGCCCAGTCGTCGAGCCGGACGACCGGTACCTCCTGCACCACGTCGCCGTCGCCGTACAGCGAACGCACGCCCGCGTCCGCCGCGTCGTACCGGCTGTCCGCCCGCAACGACGCCAGCTCCCGCCGCTCACCGAGCGCCGTCGGCACGACCTCCAGCTGTACGCCGTTCCGCGCCGCGCCGGCGCCCAACTTCGCGACGCTGTCCGCCGCCGGCTCGAACGCGATCACCCGCCCACCCCCGAGCTCCTTGAGCCGCCGCGCCGCGGTCAAGGCGGGCACCCCGATGTTCGCCCCCACGTCCATCACGACGTCACCGCGCCGCAGTTCGCTCAGCAGAAACCGCCGTACCGCAGGCTCGTACTGCCCCGAGTAGTAGAAGACCGCCTGCAGGTTGTCCCGCAGATCCAGCTCCCACCTCAACCCCTGCCGCCGCACCAGAACCGTCGCAGCCCACCGCGCCGGAATCTTCACCAGCCCCGGATTCTCCGCCGCCACCCGCGGCGAAACCCGCAACGCCACCCGATGTACCCCCGCAGCGCTGAGCCCCTCAGCCGCCCCGACCACCCGCGCGACACGGCGCGCGGCCGCGGGGCCCAGCACCGGGTCCACCCGATGCGCCAGGCCCCAGGCCGCACGCCGTACCAGTCCGTCCTGGACGTTCACCCCCAACCGTTACCCAGTCGGCCCGCGCTGATTCATCGCGACAGCGTGCGGAAGCGGTGGGCGGAGAGGGGGAGGAAGATCGCGGTCAGGACGAGCGGTGCGATGACAGCCGCGAGGCCGGCGTGGGTGCCGATCCAGGTGGCGGTGGACGACGGGTCGGGGTTACCGAACAGGTCGCGGGCCGCCGTCGCCGTGGCGGACAGCGGGTTCCACTGGGCGATCTGGCCCAGCCAGTCCGGCATCGTGGACGTCGCCACGAACGTGCTGGACAGGAACCCGACCGGCCACACCAGCACCTGCACCATCGTCACGCTCTGCGCGTTCTTCACCGACAGGCCGATGAAGATCCCGACCCACAGCAACGCGAACCGGAGCAGCAGCAACAACCCGAACGCGGCCAGCGCCGACGGCAGGCCCTCGTGCCAGCGCCAGCCGAGCGCCAACCCGGCGCCGACCAGCACCGCCAGCGTCACCACCGAGTCGAGCATGTCCGCGACACACCGCCCCAGCACCACCGCCGCCGAGCTCATCGGCAACGACCGGAACCGGTCCGTCACCCCCTTCGACACGTCGGTGGTGACCGCGGTCATCGTGCCCTCCAGCCCGAAGAGCATCGCCAGCGCGAAGATCCCGGGCACCAGCAACTCGTAGTACGACGAATCGTCGGCGACCTCCATCGCGCCGCCGAGCAGGCCGCCGAACAGCAGCAGCATCAGCACCGGGAAGAACCAGTTGAACAGCACCAGTGCCGGCTGCATCCGCCAGTGCGCGAGCGTCCGCCGCGCGATCGTCCAACTGTCCGCGAGCGCCCACCCGAGCGTGCTCATGCGGCGGCTCCGGTGAGGTGCAGGAAGACCTCGTCCAGCGTCGGCCGCCGCAACGTGATGTCCTCCGGTTCGATCTTTGCCTCGTGCAACGAGTTCGCCATCTGCACCAGCGCTTTCGTGCGATCCTGTACGGGAACGCTCACCTTCACGTCGGTCACCTGCACCTCCCCGTCCGCCAGCGGCGCGGCCAGCTCCACGACCCGTGGGACGTCGGCCGGATCCGCCAGCACCAGCTCCAGCCGGTCCGATCCCAGCTGGGTCTTCAACTCGTCCGGCGTCCCCTCCGCGACGACCTTCCCCGCCTTCAGCATCGAGATCCGGTCCGCCAGCTGATCCGCCTCCTCCAGGTACTGCGTCGTCAGCAACACCGTCGTACCGCCGTCGACCAGCTGCCGTACGGCGGACCACACCTCCAGCCGCCCGGCCGGGTCGAGCCCGGTCGTCGGCTCGTCCACGAACAGCACCCGCGGCGCCACGATCAGGCTCGCCGCCAGGTCCAGCCGCCGGCGCATGCCGCCGGAGTACTTGCTGACCGCCTGCCCGGCCGCCTCGGTCAGGCTGAACCGTTCCAGCAGCTCGTCCGCCCGCCGGGTCGCCTTCGCGTGCCCCAGGTGGTTCAGCCGCCCGAACATCACCAGGTTCTGCCGCCCGGTGAGTACCTCGTCCACAGCGGCGTACTGCCCGACCAGGCCGATCCGTCGCCGTACCTCCCCTCCTTGCCGGCGGACGTCGTACCCCGCGACGGTCGCCGTACCGGAATCCAGCTCGAGCAGTGTGGACAGGATCCGCACCGCTGTCGTCTTACCGGCGCCGTTCGGGCCGAGCAGGCCCGTCACCGTGCCGGCGGTGACCTCCAGGTCGAAGCCGTTCAGCCCCGCACCCTCCGTGCCGCCCTTGTAGTGCTTGCGTACGCCGGCGGCCTCGATCACTCGCTCTGCTGCCACATCCCACCTCTCTGCATGGCCCTGTTCGTTGAGCCGTAGAGTGTACCGTACATTGTACGACTCAGGTACGATGCGTCCAACGACGAGCGGCGGAGGAAGGTTCCGGGTGGCGGGAAGAAAGGCGGCGGCGCCCGATCCGGCGCGGAGTCTGGCGCTGCTCTGGGGCAGTCACACCAAGCCGGGACGCTCCGGGCTGACCGTGCGGGCGATCGTCGACGCGGCGATCGAGCTCGCGGACTCCTCCGGGCTGGAGGCGCTCTCGATGCGGATGGTCGCGGAGCGGCTGAAGGTCGGGACGATGTCGCTCTACACGCACGTCCCCGGCAAGGGCGAGCTGACCGACCTGATGTTCGACCAGGCGTACGGCGACCTGTACGCCGACGCGGACGAGCCGGCCCGGCAACCGGGTGGCTGGCGGGGTGCGCTGGAGTTCATCGCCCGCCGGAACTGGGACGTGCTGACCGCGCACCCGTGGATCCACGAGGTGCCGACCATGCGGACGGCTCTCGGCCCGAACATCACCCGGAAGTACGAGACCGAGCTACGCCCCCTGGACGGCCTCGGCCTCACCGACGTCGAGATGGACTCGGCCCTGACACTGGTCCTCACCCACGTCCAGGGCACGGCCCGCGCGGGCGCCGAACAACTCCGCACCCAACGCGAGTCGGGCCTGTCCGACGAGGAGTGGTGGCGTCAGATCTCGCCGACGCTCACCACCGTCATGTCCGGCACCCATTTCCCCATCGCGGGCCGGGTAGGCACCTCCGTCGGCGAACACTTCCAGTCCGTCATCGACCCGGCCCACGCCCTCACCTTCGGGCTGACGACCATCCTCGATGGGCTGGCGCAGCTGATCGAGTCCCGCTCAGCTGTTCAGTAGGTCCTCGAACGGGGTCGGGTTGTCGAAGGGGTCCGCCTGGGTGGGGGTTTCGTGGTGCAGGGCGGCGACCAGTTCGGCGGCTGCCTGGGTGATGCGGGGGCGGAGGGTCGCGGCATTGACGCCCCAGTCGGTCGAGGCGGCGTACACGCCGGTGGCGACCGGGAGGGCCTTCAGGTAGGCGAACAGCGGGCGGAGTGCGAACTCCAGGACGAGCGAGTGGCGTTCGGTACCGCCGGTCGCGGCGAGCAGGACGGGCTTGCCGGCCAGCGCCTTGTCGTCGAGGACGTCGAAGAACATCTTGAACAGGCCCGAGTACGACGCACTGAACGTCGGGCTGACCACGATCAGCGCGTCGGCGCCGGCGACCGTCTCCAGGACCTCGCGCAACGCCGCCGACGGGAAGCCGGTGAGCAGGTTGTTGGTCAGGTCGTGGGCGTGGTCGCGGACCTCAATCAGTTCGATCCGGGAGCCGATGCCGCGGCCGGACAGCTCGTCCCGCACGGCCTCCGCCAACTGGTCCGCGAGCAGCCGGGACGACGACGGCGTCGTCAGCCCGGCCGTCACGACCGCGATCACCTTGTCGCGCCCGGGGTTCCTCGCGAGGTCGCTCATCGGGTCGGCTCCTCCACCGCCGGGACCGCCGGCGGCTCGTCGATCGTCTCCAGGTCGCGGGCGCGTTCGGCCGCGGCCTTCAGGGATGCGTGCGTCGGTGCGTCCGGCACGTGCGCCGGTTTGCGCGCCGCGAACTCCTTGCGCAGTACCGGAACGACCTCCTCGCCGAGGATGTCGAGCTGCTCGAGCACCGTCTTCAGCGGCAACCCGGCGTGGTCGATCAGGAACAGCTGCCGCTGGTAGTCACCGAAGTGCTCCTGGAACGACAGCGTCCGCTCGATCACCTGCTGCGGACTGCCCACGGTCAGCGGCGTCTCCCGGCTGAAGTCCTCCAGCGACGGCCCGTGCCCGTACACCGGCGCGTTGTCGAAGTACGGCCGGAACTCCCGCACCGCGTCCTGCGAGTTCTTCCGCATGAAGACCTGGCCGCCGAGGCCGACGATCGCCTGGTCCGCGGCACCGTGCCCGTAGTGCTCGAAGCGCTGCCGGTACAGCTGGATCATTCGCTTGGTGTGCGTGATCGGCCAGAAGATGTTGTTGTGGAAGAACCCGTCGCCGTAGTACGCGGCCTGCTCGGCGATCTCCGGCGACCGGATCGACCCGTGCCACACGAACGGCGGTACGTCGTCCAGCGGCCGCGGCGTCGCCGTGAAGCCCTGCAGCGGCGTACGGAACTTGCCCTCCCAGTCCACGACGTCCTCGCGCCACAGCCGGCGCAGCAGCGCGTAGTTCTCGATGGCGAGCGCGATGCCGTTGCGGATGTCCTGGCCGAACCACGGGTACACCGGACCGGTGTTGCCGCGACCCATCATCAGGTCCACCCGGCCGTCGGCCAGGTGCTGCAGCATCGCGTAGTCCTCGGCGATCTTCACCGGGTCGTTGGTCGTGATCAGGGTCGTCGAGGTGGACAGGATGATCTTCGACGTCTGCGCGGCGACGAACGCCAGCTGCGTCGTCGGCGACGACGGCACGAACGGCGGGTTGTGGTGCTCGCCCTGCGCGAACACGTCCAGCCCGACCTCCTCGGCCTTGAGCGCGATCCGCACCATCGCCTTGATCCGCTCGCCCTCGGAGACCGTGGTCCCCGTCGTCGGGTCCTCGGTCACGTCCCCGACGCTGAAAACCCCGAACTGCATCCGTCCTCCTCGGCTAGGTAGTTCACTATTAAACTACTCCTGCCACCCAGAACACCAATCCTGGGCCAGACATTCCGGTTTCGCAGCGGTCCGCCGTGGACACCGGAGGGCGTGGAATGGGTCAAGCGTTCGCATTATCGAGACGGGGAGCACCACAGATGATGACGACGAGCGCCCGCCTACGCCGCGCGATCGCGGCCGTGACAGGAGGTGCCGCGGCCTGCGCCGGCACCGTGCTCATGACCGGTGCGGCCGCCGCTGCGCCGCCCGCCGGCCAAGCTGCTGGGTCCTCGGTGGTGACCCAGCAGCCCGACCCCACCGAATGGATGGGGCCCTTCTACACCCAGTGGCACTGCACGGTCGTGCTTGCCCTGCGGGGCGACGAGGGCCCGTGTGCGTTCGATCCGAGCCCGCCCACGACGTCGTGGGGCTGGTGGTACAAGCTGAAGTGACGCGGGGGGATCCGCGTCACTCCGGATCCGCGGTCGACACCCGGCCGCGGAGTGCCTGGGACTCGAGGAACGAGTCGTCGCCGGTGAGGGCGGCAGCGATCCGGCGGTGCTTACCCGCCTCGTCCGCCCGGGACTGGCGTTCGAGTGTCCGCGCCAGCATCAGGTGGGCGTAGTACTCGGTCGGCTGCCGCTCGATCACCTCGAGCAGGTGTTCTTCGGCCGGCTTCAGCAGTGCCGCGTGGTAGTAGGCGCGGGCCAGCAACAGGCGCGTCCCCACGTCGTCCGGGGTCTCCTCGACCACCGGCCGCAGTGCCCGGATCGCGCCCCGGTAGTCCCGTTCCTCGAAGTACTGCTGTCCCAGGCCGTAACTCAGTGCGCGCAGATCTTCCATGCGACGGACAACGCTTCCGGCAGCGCGAATATGCCGGGCCGAACAAGGAGGAAGAAACGATGAGACGTAGTGGAGCGGTACGACGAACGGTCGCCGGGGCTGCCCTGGCGATCACGGCGGTGGCAACGTCCCTCACCGCGGCGCCCGCCGCGGCCGCCGAGCCCGAAGTGTGGGTAGGGCCGTTCTTCACCCGCTGGTCCTGCGAGGTGACCCTCGCCTCCGTGGTGGTCGACGGCAGGGTGTGTCATTTCAATCCAAGTCCGCCGACCACCACGCTGGGCTGGTACTACAAGCTGCCGTGAGCCCGACCCACGCCCGCCGATCAGGCCGCGTCGAGTACGGCGACCTGGTCGGCGGTCAGGGTGAGCTCGATGGCGGCGTAGGAGTCGCGGATCGTCTCGGGGCGGCTGGAGCCGGGGATCGGGACGACGTACGGCGACTTGGCGAGCATCCAGGCCAGCGTGAGGCGCTGGGGGCTGACGCCGAGCTCGGCGGCCAGCGTGTGGAACGCGGGGTGCTGGTTGCCGAGGTCGCCGGCGCGGGAGATGCCGCCGAGCGGTGACCAGGGCAGGAACGCGATGCCGAGCTCGTCGCACAGTTCGAGCTCCGGCTCGCTGGAGCGGAACGCCGGCGAGAACTGGTTCTGGACCGACACCAGCCGGCCGCCGAGGATCTCCTGAGCCTGCTTGATCTGCTCGGGGTTCGCGTTCGAGATGCCGGCCATCCGGATCTTCCCGGCGTCCAGCAGATCGCGGACCGCGCCCACCGAGTCCTCGTACGGCGTCTTCGGGTCGGGCCGGTGGAACTGGTACAGCCCGATCGCCTCCACGCCCAGCCGCTTCAGCGACGCCTCGGCCGCCGCCGCGATGTGCTTCGGCGATCCGTCCAGCGTCCAGCTCCCGTCGCCCGGCCGGACGTGACCGCCCTTGGTCGCCACCAGGACGTCCGACGTGTCGCCGCCGTACGACGCCAGCGCCTTGGCGATCAGGCTCTCGTTGTGACCGACGTCGGTCGCGGTCAGGTGGTACGCGTCGGCGGTGTCGATCAGGTTGATGCCGGCGTCCAGCGCCGCGTGGATGGTCGCGATCGATCGCTCCTCGTCGGGCCGCCCCTCGATCGACATCGGCATCGCGCCGAGCCCGATCGCGGACACCGCGACGTCGCCGATCCGGCGGGTCTTGTTCGTGTCAGCTGCCATGCGTCCAACCTCCCGCGCCGCGACTGCGAAATCCAACAGGAATCTCCGCACGGATTCAGCACTCCGAGTGGTGAATTCTGTCAAGCCCTTACGTAATGAACGATGCTTACGTAAGAATGTGGCGGAACTCGCCTCAGGAACGGAGCCCGCCCGTGCCGTCCCGTCGTACCTTCCTGCAGTTGACCGGTCTGAGCGCGGCCTCGGTCGCGCTCGGCGTCTCCGCTCCAGCCGCCGCCGACGCCACACCGGCCCGGCCGATCCCGGACGGAGCGTTCGCGCTCGGTGTCGCCTCCGGTGACCCGCGGCCGGACGGCTTCGTGCTGTGGACCCGGCTTGCTCCGACCCCGCTGGCCGCCGACGGCCACGGCGGCATGCCCGCGACACCGGTGCCGGTGCAGTACGAGGTGGCCGAGGACAGCGGCTTCCGGCACGTCGTACGGCGCGGGCTCGCGATCGCCACGCCGGAGCTGGCGCACGCGGTCCACCCGGAGGTGCGCGGCCTCCGGCCGGGCCGCGAGTACTTCTACCGCTTCCGCGTCGGCAACCAGCTCAGTCCGGTCGGTCGCAGCAAGACGCTGCCCGTGACCGGCGACAGCTTCAGCTTCGCCACCGCGTCCTGCCAGGCCTGGTACCACGGCTACTTCCCGGCGCATCGCGACATCGCCCGGCGGAACCCGGACGCGGTGTTCTTCCTCGGCGACTACATCTACGAGTACGGCATCGTTGCCGGGGACAACCTGTGGCGCCAGGGTGTCACGCTCGGCCCGGAGCACGCGGTCGAGATCGAGACGCTCGAGCAGTACCGGCTGCGTTACGGCCTGTTCAAGTCCGACCCGGACCTGCAGGCGGCGCACGCGGCCGCGCCCTGGTTCCTGGTGTGGGACGACCACGAGGTGCAGAACAACTACGGCGCCGCCAACTCGCTGTACGGCGTACCGCCCGAGCTCTTCGTGCACCGCCGGGCCGTCGCGTACCGCGCCTACTACGAGAACCTCCCGTTCGCGCTGGACAGCCTCCCGCAGGGGCCCGACGGCCGCATCTATCGCCGGTACGACATCGGCTCGCTCGCCCGGGTGCACCTGCTCGACACCCGCCAGTACCGCGATCCGCTGCCGAAGGACGAGGCCGACCGCGTCTCCGAGCAGCGCACGATCATGGGCGCCGAGCAGGAGCGCTGGCTGTACGACGGCCTGCGCGACTCGCGAGCCCCGTGGAACCTGGTCGCGGGCGGCGTCGTACTCACCGCGATCACCGACGACCGGACCGAGCAGTGGGACGGCTACCCGGCGAACCGCCGGCGCGTGCTCGCGGCGATGGGCGATGCCGGCACCGCGGTAATGCTGACCGGCGACATCCACCGGCACGTCGCATCCGAGCTGAAACTGGACTTCGCCGACCCGGCGTCGCGGACCGTCGGCGTCGAGCTGGTGTGCTCGTCGATCGGGTCGAACGGCGACGGCACCGACACCGACCAGTACGCGAAGGACTGGCTGCAGCATCCGTACGTGAAGTTCTACAACGCCCGCCGGGGCTACGTGCACACCACGCTGACGCGGTCCGAGCTGACGGCCGAGTTCGTCACGTTCCCGTACATCGAGGCCGACGCGAACGCCCAGCCGAACGTCGTCGCCCGCTTCCGCACGCCCGCCGTCGATCCCCGCCTGGAGGTCCTGTGACGAACCGCCCGCCAGCCATCACCGGCCTGCACGGCGCCGGTGGGATCGGCACCGTGACGCTGGACTGGAAGCCCGTGTCCTGGGCCGTCGTCGTCGACCACTACGCGGTGTACGCCGACGGTGCCCTGATCGGGAAGACCGTCTACCCGCACTTCGTGCACCGCGGCCTCGGCTTCACCGGCGTGACCCGGAACTACCGCGTCGTCACGGTCGATGCCGCAGGCAACAGATCGCTGTCGTCCGGGTCCGCCGCGGTGGCCAACCTGACCTCGGTGACGGTGTCCGGTACGCCGGTCGCGACGGTCGGCGCCTTCGACGGCAAGGGATCCGAGTTCGCGCTGTCCCCGAAGGGTTACGCGAGCTACCCGACCCGCTTCCCGTCCGGCGTCGACTACACGTTCGGTACGTCGACGCCGTCGGCGGACTGGTCCTATCTGCTGCCGGGGCCCGCGGACAAGTGGGCGGGGTCGAAGAACCACCGCGCGAGCTTCCGCTTCGAGTTGCCCGCCGTACCTTCGCAGGATCTCGACCTCGCGCTGTGGTTGATCGACAGCCATGCCAGCCTCGCCGCGTCGGCGGTGCTGACGGTCAACGGCACCGAGGTCGGCCGGCTCGCGTTCGCCAACGGCGCCACCAAGGGCTCGACGATTGCCGACAGCACCTATCCGGGGTCGCCGCTGAAGCCGTCGTACCTCGAACGGCCACTGTCCAAGGACCTCTTCCGGGCCGGGGCGAACGTGCTCGAGCTCTTCAAGGACCAGGGGTCCTGGGTGGCGTACGACGCTTTGGGTCTCTTCGCCCGGAAGTGAGGATCAGCCGGGGACGTCGAGGCGCTGGGTTCCGACGACGGACAGGAGCCGCAGCGCCTCCTCGGACGGGGATCCGGGCGTCGCGGTGTAGATGATCACCTGCTGGTCGCAGTCCGGGATCGCGAGCGCGTCGCAGTTCACGGTGACCAGGCCGACCATCGGGTGCTGGAACGACTTGCAGAGTACTGGCTCCGACGCGACCTCCCGCGCGGCCCAGAGCTCGGCGAACTCCAGGCTGCCGGCCAGCAGGTCGGCGATCAGCTCCTGGGTCTCCGGATCGTCCGGGTACCGGGCGGCGGTCGCGCGCAGCTGATTCACCGCGCTGCGGGCGAAGCGCTCGCCGTCCACGACGGAGTACACGTGCTTGTCGCCGCTCAGGAACGCCCGGCGCAGCAGGTTCCGGTCCTTGCGGGAGCGGACCGAGAAGTCCTCCATCAGTGCCGCCGCGAGCGCGTTCCAGGCGATGATCTCGCCGGTCGCCGACAGCACCATCGCGGCCGCGTTCGGCAGCCGGTCGAGGAGGTCGAGGATGCTCTGACGCACCTCCCGTGGCGGCCCGCTTGGCCTGGCCGGCGGTGCACCCGCGAGGTGGTGGAGGTAGTTGCGCTCGGCATCGTTCAGCCGGAGCGCGCGGGACAACCCGGCGAGGACTTCGCTGGACGGGTGCGGTGCGCGCGCCTGCTCGAGCCGCGTGTAGTACTCGGTGGAGATGTACGCGAGCTGCGCGACCTCTTCCCGGCGCAGACCCGGCGTACGGCGTCGGCGCCCGGCCGGCAGGCCGACGTCCGCGGGGGCGACCCGCTCCCGTCGGCTGCGCAGGAACGCCGCCAACTCCACCTTGTCCATGGCATCCAGTCTGCCTGCTCGCGCGAGTTCAGCCAGGTACTACCGATGCCTGGTTACGGCTCCCCTCGCTGCCGAGGCTCGAAGGCATGGAGAAACTTCTCGACAACAAGGTCATTCTCGTCACCGGCGCCGGGCGCGGGATCGGAGCCGCCGCCGCGCGGCTGTTCGTGGCGGAGGGCGCCCAGGTCATGCTCGCCGCCCGCACCGAGTCCGAGCTCGCGGTCGTCGCCAAGGAACTCGACATGCGGTACGTCGTCTGCGACCTCGCCGATCCAGACGCGATCCGCGCCGCGGTCGACCGGACCGTCGCGGAGCACGGGCGCCTGGACGCCGCGTTCAACAACGGGGCGATCGGGCAGCCGCCGGGGCCGATGGACGGCTTGAGCCAGGAGGCGTTCGACCAGGTGTACGCCGTGAACCTGCGCGGGGTGTGGTCCGCGATGGTCGCGGAGGTCGCCGCGATCCGCGCCACCGCCGGGCGGGGCAGCATCGTCAACACCTCGAGCGTCGGCAGTTTCCAGGGCAACCCGGCGCTGCCGGCGTACGGCGCGCTGAAGCGGGCGGTGAACAGCCTCACCGAGTCCGCGGGCATCACCTACGGGCCGGAGAACATCCGGGTCAACGCGATCGCGCCCGGGACGACGCTGACCGAGATGCTGCGGGACTGGGACCGCGCGACGCCCGGGGTGATCGACGCCCTGATCGCGCGGACACCGCTCGGCCGGGGCGCCGAGCCGGTCGAGGTGGCCCAGGCCGCCGCCTGGCTGCTCAGCGACCGGGCGTCGTACGTGACCGGTGCCGTGCTGCGGGTGGACGGCGGCCTGGGGGTGTGACCGGAAAGCGTTGCCGGAAAACGGTGTCGGAAACCGTTGTCGGAATACGTTTTCGGAACGCGTTCTCGGAACGCGTTTTTTCAGGAAGCGTGGACGTGCGGGTCGCGGTCCTCGACGACGTAGGTCGCGCGGGTGCTCACCGGGGCGCCGGGCGTCTCGACGTACGGCACCACGCGGTAGTCGTTGCGCCACTGGTACCGGTCGACGGTGACGCGCGAGTAGCCGCGCTGCGAGTTGAAGAACTTGAGGTGCGGGTTGGCCGCCAGGAACTGCTGACCCTGGTCGGTGGTGTCGGCGCCGTTGCCGCCGCTGGTGATCGACGTGCCGACGAACTCGGTGCCGACCGAGGGCGAGTCCGGGTTCGCGAAGTCGCGCTTCAGGTCGAGCGCGTAGTTCTGGTGCCGGTCGCCGGTGATCACCACCAGGTTGCGGACACCGCTGTCCTGCGCGGCCGCCAGCACCTTGTTGCGCTCGGCAACATAACCGTCCCACGGGTCCAGCCAGACGTAGGTCTCCGGGCCCGGTGTCCAGTCGGTCTGCCCCATCGGCGCCTGGTTGCCGAGGATCTGCCAGCGGGCGTGCGACGTCTTGAACCCCTGCAGCAGCCAGTCGCGCTGCTTGCCGCCGAGCATCGTGTTGTCCGGGTCGAATCGGTCGTCGCAGGTGGCCGAGGCGCCGTCGCCGCACGGCTGGTCCGAGCGGTACTGCCGGGTGTCGAGCATCGTGATGTCGGCCAGCCGCCCGTACTGGATCCGCCGGTGCAGGCGGACGTCGGGCCCGGACGGCATCTGCTCGTGGCGCAGCGGCATGTTCTCGTACATCGCCTGGAACGCGGCCGCGCGCCGTACCCGGAACACCGCCGGGTCCTGGTCCGGCTCGGTGTCCTTCTGCGACAGGTCGCCGGCCCAGTTGTTCTCGACCTCGTGGTCGTCGATCGTGTGGATCCACGGGTGCGCCGCGTGCGCGGCCTGCAGCGGCGCCTCGGACTTGTAGAGCGCGTACTGCAGGCGATACCGCGCGAGATCGAACGTCTCGGTGTGGAACCGCGGGTCCGTGGTCACGCCGCGCCGGTTGGTCCGCACGCCGGACTCGTACAGGTAGTCGCCGAGGTGCACGACCAGGTCGAGGTCCTCGTTCGCCATGTGGCCGTACGCCGTGAAGAAGCCGTCCTGCCAGGCGTTGCAGGACGCGAACGCGAACCGCAGCTCCCGCGGCTGGGCGAACGGGTGCGGTGTGGTGCGGGTCCGCCCGGTCGGCGAGACCTGGCCGCCCGTGCGGAAGCGGTAGTAGTACACGTGGTCGGGCTGCAGGCCGCGGACCTCGGGGTGCACGCTGTGCCCGAGTTCGGGCGTCGCCACGACACTGGACCGCCGTACGACGTGCCGGAAGTTCTCGTCCCGGGCGAGCTCGTACTCGACGCGGACCGGCTTGTCGGGCATGCCGCCCTTGCCGTCGACGGCGAACGGGTCGGTGGCCAGCCGCGTCCAGAGCACGACGCTGTCGTACTGCGGGTCGCCCGACGCGACGCCCAGCGTGAACGGGTTCCCGGTGCCGGACGGGGCGGCGTACGTGGTCGACGCGTCCCAGGCCCCGGTGCCGAGGAGTACGGCGGCACTGCCCGCACCCCCGTACCCGAGAAAACGACGGCGAGAAACGGACATGGTTCCTCCAGATGAAGGCGGTCAGGTCGGGGAAAGCGTTGCCAGTTTTGAGTCGCAGGGTGGCGAGAAGGTTAACGGGTTCGTCCGGTAACTTAACAGTGGGAAACGGTATGAATCCGCACTTCGCTAGGCTGACCCGAATTGCTCGCTACCGGGGAGTCACCAGATGGCCTACGAACCGTGCCGCTACGCCCAGCGCTGGCCGGACCTGTTCGAACCGCTCGACGACGAACAGAAGCAGCACGTCAGCGACGCGCTGGCGAACAACCGCCTGGAGGGCTGGGAACCCGGCCGCGACGACGTCTCCGACCTGGTCGACCGCGAACTCGGCCGCATCGACACCGCCGAGTACATCCGCCGCACCCTCTCGAAGGTGACCGGCGGCGACCCGGCGTGACCGAGCCGGACCCGTACCTGTGGGAGCCCGGCGGCTGCCTGCGGAACAAGCTCGGCGCCCGCCACCCGGTCGAACTCGCGTTCACCGAGTACCCGCTGCGCGCCGTCCGGCAGGGCGAGATCGACCGCGGCGAGGTCGACATCCCGCGCACGTACGACAAGGCCCACCTGCAGGCGATCCACCGGCACCTGCTGCAGGACGTGTACGACTGGGCCGGCGAGTACCGCACCGTCGGCATCAGCAAGGCGGGCAACGACTTCGTGCCGCCCGAGTACCTCGACAAGTGGACCGCCAAGGTCAGCGCGAAGGTCCAGGACAAGGACTGGTCGACGATGTCGCGCGCGGAGTTCGTGCAGAGCATCGCCGAGGTGTACAGCTACCAGAACCTCACGCATCCGTTCCGCGAGGGCAACGGCGCGACCGGCAAGGTGTTCCTGCATCACGTCGCGGAGATGTCGCCGTACCGCCTCGACTTCGACCGCGTCGAGCGCGAGGAGTGGAACGCCGCGTCCCGTGCGTCGTACCCGCCGGATCCTGAGCAGAGCACCGAGCCGGACGCGAGCAAGATGTACGCCGTCTTCGACAAGCTGACCGTCGAACGCGGCTCCGTACTCCGCGCCGACGCGGAGCTGGCGACGGCGCTCCAGCTGCAGAACTCGACGTACGCCGGTGTGGACGCACAGGAGCCGACCGGGATGGGCGAGCGCCCCGCCACGCACGCGATCGACCGCGACGTCGAGGTGGAAGCCGAGTACGAGGACTGATCCGCGGCGCCGCCGGTGCAGGATAGGCGCATGCAGACCGACGAACGGATCCGCCGCGCCCGCCCCGACGACGTCCCCGCGATCGTGGAGCTGGTGTACGCGCTGGCGGAGTACGAACGCGCCCCCGACGAGTGCCACCTGACCGCCGACCAACTCCGGACGGCCCTGTTCGGCGAGACTCCGGCGGTGTTCTGCCACGTCGCCGAACACGAGGGCGAGATCGCCGGCTGCGCGATCTGGTTCCTGAGCTACTCGACCTGGCGCGGCGTCCACGGCATCTACCTGGAAGACCTCTTCGTCCGCCCCGAGACCCGCGGTACCGGACTCGGCAAGGCGCTGCTCACCGCCCTCGCCCAGGAATGCGTCCGCAACAACTACGAACGCCTCGAATGGTCCGTCCTCAACTGGAACACCCCCGCGATCAACTTCTACAAGTCCCTGGGCGCCAAACCCCAGGACGAATGGACCATCTACCGCCTGACCGACACCGCCCTCACAAAGCTGGGCTCATGAACGCACACGACTACAGCTGGTTCGCCGGCAGCGCCCTCGACTACGGCTACTGCATGACGTTCGTGCAGGGCCTGACGCCGGGAGAGGTTCTCCAGCGCATCGACGGCGAAGTGTTGGAACGCCGCACCGGCCTGCACGCGTTCATCGACTTCGCCGACCGGAGCTTTCCTTGGCCCGGACGCGAGGACCGTCGGAGTCCTGTCGGCGCGGTCGCCCTCGATGGCTGGAGCATGCTCCTCGAGCGCAACGGCTTCCTCGGTGTCTCCACCGGCATTCTCGATCCGCTGTCGGTCGGCACGCAGGTGGTGTCGCACTACAAGAACGTCGACGGTGAGGACAGATTCTGCTGGATGATCGACCGTGACCTGCGGGTGAAGTTCGAGCCGTTCCTCGCTGACCGGCGCTCGGGCAGCGATCCCGACGGCCTGGTCGACGTCATGAGGCAGGTCGGATTCGATCTTCGCGGCCTGGAGGAGCGAGATGCCTCGATGCGCACCGGCGCCACCTTCGCGCTCACGGAGCACCTGACGGGCCTCAAGATCACCAAGGACACGCTCGACGCCGCGGAGTACCTCTGCGCGAAGGTCCCGGACAAACACTGAGCAAGGCATGCCGGGGTTCGTTCGGCCGGTGACACGGCATCGTCAGCCTCTCTGGTGCCGCTCGACAAGCTGATCCCGTTGGTGGACCCAGTTGTCCAGTTCCGTTCGGCATGTGCGGGGCGGGTCCTCCGGGCGTGTGCAGTCAGGCCGCAGTACCTCAAGCAGTCCGCGGGGGTTCACCACCCTTCTCCTCGACTACTTCTCCACCAGTTCCCCTCAGTTGCGGCGGGACTTGGCGGCGTACATGGCTTGGTCGGCGGCGTGGAGGAGGGCGTCGAGGTCGGTGGTGGTGGGGGTGATGGGGACGGTGCCGACGCTGGTGGTGACCTGGACGGCGATGTTGGGGAGGGGGTGGCTGACGGCGGTTTCGAGGCGGGTGATGAGGGTGGTGAGGTCGTCGCCGGTGATGTCCTCGGCGAGTACGGCGAACTCGTCGCCGCCCAGGCGGGCCACGGTGTCGCCGTGGCGGACCGCGGTGCTGAGGCGGGTGGCGATCTCGCGGAGGGCGCGGTCGCCGGCCTCGTGCCCGTAGCCGTCGTTGACGAGTTTGAAGTGGTTGAGGTCGCAGAACAGGAGTGCCCCGGGGCGGCCGGTGCTTCGGGTCTGTTCGAGGACCTTCTTGAAGCGGTGCTGGAGGAGCCGCCGGTTCGGCAGGCCGGTGAGCGGGTCGTGGGCGGCGTGGTGGCGGAGTTCGCGTTCGGCGTCCTTGCGGGCGGTGACGTCGTCGATCTGGACGAGCAGGATCCGCGGCTGCCCGGCGCCCTGCTCGACGAGGGCCGCCGTACCGCCGAGCCAGATCAAGTGCCCGCTCGGCTGCGTGAAGACCCGCTCGAAGCGGTACGTCCCGTTGCTGGCGGCAACTTCCTCCAGTTCGGTCCGGGTCTGCTCGGGCTCCTCGTCGCGCAGGAAGCTCGCGAGCCGCGACCCGACCAGCTCCGCCGCGGTGTACCCGGTGATCCGGCAGAAGGCCGCGTTCACCCGCAGGATCCGGCCCAGCTCCGGCCCGTCGAAGGCGACCGTGGCCATCCCGTTCCCGGCGCCTTCGAAGACCATCCGGAACGTCGCCTCGCTCGCCTCCAGCCGAGCCTTCTCGGCGAGCAGTTGGTCGGTCAGCCGCGCCTTGTCGATCGCCAGCCCGGCCTGGGTGGCGAAGATCTCCAGCAGCTCGCGGTGGATCGGTCCCGGCCGCCGCTGGTCCTCGGGCAGGTCGACCGAGAGCATGCCGACCAGGTCGCCGTCGGAGGAGTACAGCGGCGCGAACAGCGCGTCCAGCGGGTGCCAGGCGTCCGGCGCGTCGGACACCGGCACGTCGGGCACCCAGCCCACGACCTCGCCCTCCGGGAGCCGCTCGTGCGGCACGAACCGGAGCTTGCCCCAGGCGTCCGCGATCGCGAACTCGGCGTCGAACAGGTCCGCCGCGCTGACCTTCCCGAGCAGCGCCTCCCGCGCCTCCGGCGAGCCGGCGACCGCGATCACCTCGAACTTCCCGTCCGAGTGCCGCAGGTTCAGTACGGCGATCCCGAAGCCGAGCCCGTTGACGACGCCGTCGACGACCGCCTGCAGCGTCTCGGCAAGGCTCCGCCCGGCCCCCATCCGCGCGCTCACCTCGTAGAGGCGGCGGACGGCGGACAGCCGGACCGTGGGATCGCTCACCTGTTGAGAATAGGACTATTTCACCGGTGGTGAGCACCTGTGTGCACAGGTGACCCGGTTAAGCGTTTGTTGTCACAACCCTCAATACCGCAGTTCGGTCAGCCCGCGATAGCTGCGCTCGGCCGACTGCCAGGCGTCGGTGGGCTTGTCGTGCTCGACCAGGTACTGCTCCACGCCACCCGCCTCGGCGTGCGCGAACATCGCCCCGAAGTCCAGCTTTCCCGCCCCGACGTCCTCCCAGGACCCGTCCGCCGCCATGTCCTTCACATGCAGCGCCGGGAACCGCCCCGGGTGGTCCTGGAACAGCTTGGCCGGGTCGTGCCCGCCGTCCACCGCCCAGTACAGGTCGAGCTCGAACCCGAGCAGCTCCGGATCCACGTCGAGCAGGATGTCGTACAGCACCTGCCCGTCGACCTCGGCGAAGTCGTGCCCGTGGTTGTGGAACAGCAGCTTCAGCCCCGCGTCCCGCGCTGCCTTCCCCGCCTCCGTGAACGCGGCCGCAGCCGTCCGGAACCCCTCAACTGTGTGCAGTTCGGAAGGAATCGACGGTACGACGACCCACTGCGCGCCCAGCGTCCGTACGTCGGCCAGCGCACCGGCCCAGTCGTCACTCATCCGCGCGTACCCGACGTGCTCGAGCACGATCCCGAGCCCCGCGTCGTCCGCGAACCCGCGGATCTCCGCCGCACTGTGGTCGAACCGCCCGCTCACCCCCACGGTCCGGTACCCGATCCCGGCGAGCCGCTTCAGCGTCCCCGGATAGTCCTCGGCCAGCGCGTCCCGCATCGTGTAGAGATGCATCCCGATACCGTCGGCGGGAAGGGTGCGGTCAGTCATGCAGGTAACTCCTTTGTCAGAGGACGTGTTCCTGATACCTCGCGAGCGCCAGATCGAAGACTTCCTGGCCGGGCGCGTCCCACAGTTGCTGGTTGAAGATCTCGACCTCGATCGGGCCGTCGTACCCGGCCGCGTCGCAGGCCTCGCGGAGGCGGCGGAGTTCGATCGAGCCGTCGCCCATCATGCCGCGACCGAGCAGGGTGTCCGCGGGCAGCGGGACGACCCAGTCGCTGACCTGGTAGGACACGATCCGCTCGCCGGCGCGTTCGATCTGGCGGTAGACGTCCGCGTCCCACCACAGGTGGTACGCGTCGACGATCACGCCGACCTGGGAGGCCGGGAACTGCTCGGCCAGGTCGAGCGCGCCGCCGAGCGACGACACCACGCAGCGGTCCGAGCAGAACATCGGGTGCAACGCCTCGACGGCCAGCGTGACCCCGCGTTCCTCGGCGTACGGCGCCAGCTCGGCGAGCCCGTCGCGGACCATGCCGCGGGCCCCGTCGAGGTCGCGTGAACCGGGCGGGAGGCCGCCGCTGACGAGCACGAGGACCGACGTACCGACGGTCGCGGCCTCGTCGATCGCGCGCCGGTTGTCGTCGATCTTCGCGCGGCGCTCGGCCGGATCGGTGGCGGTGAAGAAGCCGCTGCGGCACAGCGACGAGACCTTCAGGCCCGCGTCCGCGACAAGCTTGGCCGCCTTCTCGACGCCGTACTCCTGGATCGGCTCGCGCCACAGGCCGATCCACTCGAGCCCGGCCTTCGCGCTGGCGGCGACGACGTCCTCCAGCGGCCAGTACTTCGTTGTCGCCTGGTTGAGGCTGTACCGGTTCACGCGTCGACTCCGCTCACGCGCAGCAACTGCCGGAAGCGGTCGACGGCGAGCTCGGGGTTCGTCAGTACGCCGGCCTGGTCGGCGAGGCGGAAGGTGTCCGCCAGGTGGGGGAGACTGCGGCCGGTCTGCAGGCCGCCGACCATGGTGAAGCCGGGCTGGAAGCCGTTCAGCCAGGCGAGGAAGGCGATGCCGGTCTTGTAGTAGTACGTCGGCGCGGAGAAGATCTGCCGGGCCAGCGGCACCGTCGGAGCGAACACGCGCTCGTAGGTCTCCAGGTCATCGGCGTCCAGGGCCTTCAGCGCCGCCGCGGCCGCCGGGGCGATCGCGGCGAAGATGCCGAGCAGGGCGTCGCTGTGCCGGTTGCCGTCGCCGCGGATCAGCTCCGGGTAGTTGAAGTCGTCGCCGGTGTAGAGCCGGACGCCTTCGGGGAGGCGGTTGCGGAGGGCAACTTCCTTCGCGGCGTCGAGCAGGCTGATCTTGATGCCGTCGACCTTCGCGGCGTTGTCCTCGATCAGGTCGGCGACGAAGGCGGCCGCGGAGTCGAACGAGTCGCTGCCCCAGTAGCCTTCCAGTGCGGGGTCGAACATGGGACCGAGCCAGTGCAGGATCACCGGACGGCTGGACTGGGTGAGGAGTCGGTCGTAGACCTTGCGGTAGTCGTCGGGCGACTGGGCCGCGGCACACAACGCCCGGCTCGCCATCAGGATCGGCTGCGCGCCGACCTCCTCGGCAACAGCCAACTGTTCTTCGTAGGCCGCGATCACCGCCTCGATCGGGTAGCTGCCGTTGGCCAGTTGATCTGTGCCGACGCCTACGGCGATGCGGCCGTCCGGTGCTTCGGCTGCCGAGCGGCGGATCAGTTCTTGCGTTGCCTGCCAGTCGAGCCCCATGCCGCGCTGCGCGGTGTCCATCGCCTCCGCGACCGACAACCCGAGCGACCACAGATGCCGCCGGAACTCCAGCGTGTGCTCCCAGTCGATCACCGCGGGAGCACCCGGAGAGTTGTCACCCAACGGATCCGCGACCACATGCGCCGCCGCGAACGCCAGCCGCGACCGCGCCGGCGAGTAGTGGCCATGCGCAACCGGCTCGCCGACCAGCCGATACCTCTCCAGCCCGCCCGGCACCGGAAGGTTCAGTTCCATCAGTTGGTCCCGAGGTCGAGCGCGGGCACCTCGAGCTTGCGGCCCTCGTGCCAGGACTTCAGGCCGAGTTCGGCGAGCTGGACGCCCTTCGCGGCCTCGACGAAGTCCCAGGTGAACGGGGCGTCGTCGACCACGTGCCGGAGGAACATCTCCCACTGCACCTTGAAGCCGTTGTCCATCGGCTCGTTGTCCGGCACCGTCGCCCACTGGTCGCGGAACTTCTCGGTGACCGGGATGTCCGGGTTCCACACCGGCTTCGGCGTCGCCGAGCGGTGCTGCACCCGGCAGTTGCGCAGGCCCGCGACCGCGGACCCCTCGGTGCCGTCGACGTGGAACTCGACCAGCTCGTCGCGGAACACCCGCGTCGTCCAGGACGAGTTCAGCTGCGCGATGATTCCGCCGTCGAGCTCGAACACGCCGTACGCCGCGTCGTCGGCCGTGGCGGCGTACTTCTCGCCGTTCTCGTCGACGCGCTCCGGGATGTGCGTGGCGCCCTGGCAGTACACCGACTTCACGGAGCCGAACGTCTGGTCGAGCACGTACCGCCAGTGGCAGAACATGTCCAGGATGATGCCGCCGCCCTCTTCGGACTTGTAGTTCCAGGACGGCCGCTGCGCCTCCTGCCAGTCGCCCTCGAACACCCAGTAGCCGAACTCGCCGCGCACCGAGAGGATCCGGCCGAAGAACCCGCCGTCGACCAGCCGCTTCAGCTTCCGCAGGCCCGGCAGCGACAGCTTGTCCATCACGACACCGTTCTTCAGCCCGGAGTCGACGACCAGCTTGGCCAGGTCGACGGCCGCGTCCAGGCTCTCGGCGATCGGCTTCTCGCAGTAGATCGCCTTGCCGGCCTCGACCGCGGCGCGGACGCCCTTCTCGCGGAGCTGGGTGAGCTGGGAGTCGAAGTAGATCTCGACGTCGGGCTCGGCGAGCGCCTCGGCCAGGTCGGTGGTCCAGCGCTCCAGCCCGTACTGCTCGGCGATCCGGCGCAGCTTCAGCTCGTTGCGGCCGACCAGGATCGGCTCGGGGATGATCATCGTGCCGTCGGCGGCCGGAATCCCGCCCTGCTGCCGGATCGCCACGATGGAACGCTCGAGGTGCTGGCGCAGGCCCATCCGGCCGGTGACGCCGTTCATCACGATGCCGATGCGTCGCTCGTTCACTGTCTTGCCTCTCACGCTCAGGATCACGCTTGGGTGTCGTAGATGTCGAGCCGGCCGCACATCCCGTGCCGGCCGTACTCGGTGGGGGTCGGAAGTTCGTGCAGTACGGCGGACTGCAGGTGCGGCGCCGTACCGGCCTCCAGCGCGTCCAGCGCGGCACCGGTCTCGTCCGCGAGCCGGCGGGCGCCCTGCTCCCAGCGCTTCCGCCAGTCCGCGAGTTGCGGCCGGACGATGCGGATCGCGGCCGCGTAGAACTCGTCCAGGGCCACGGGGCCTTCCGCCTCGTACCGTTCCCGCAGTACGGCGTAACCCTCGAGCGCGAGGTCGCGCCGGGCCATCGCGGACGGCGTCCGGGCCTCGCCCTCGCCGGTCAGGGCCGTGGCGCGCAGGTAGGTCTCACGGTCCGTGAGGTGTTCCGGCGGCAACGTCAGGACGGCGTCGCCCGCTTCGGGCAGACCGGAGTTGGACATCAGGGTGAGGATCTGCAGCCCGCCGTCGTTGACCAGCCGGTGGATCGTCCCGGGGTCGAACCATACGACGGTGCCGGCCCGCAGCGGGGTCTCGGTGTAGCCCTTCGCGTTCAGGGTCTGTACGGCGCCGGCGCCGGCGATCACGTAGTACCCCTCGGAGCAGGCGAGGTGCACGTGCGGCGTCCCGCCGACCAAGCCGTCGGGGGCCTCGACGTCGTACACGGTCAGTTTCGAGATCCCGATGCCGCCCGGCAGCACGGCCGCCGGCGCAGGGTCGAACTCACACATGCGCACCTCCCTCCCGAGCCTTGGAAAGGGCTTTCCATGGCCTGTGACCGCAACCTTAGGTGCGCGTAAAGGTCCAGTCAACCTGTAACGGAAAGCGATCTCCCGACCCCCGCCGCCGAGACGGTGGAACGGCGAACCGGACGGGGACGTCGTACCCCGTCGACACGACAGTCGCCCTCCGGCCGCCCGGCCGGACTCTTGTGGAGGTGGTCATGACCAGCAGGTTCAGCAGACGACAGGCCCTGATGCTCGGAGGCGGGGCGCTCGCGGGCGCGCTCGGCGCCGTGACGGCGGCCGGTTCCGCGTCCGCGGTGGAGTTGGCCGAGGCGGGATCGCGAGCGGGTACGGCGGGATCCGACTGGATCCGGCTACCGATCGTCACCGCCAACATCGGCCGCAAGCGTCTCGGCGCCCGCGAGGCCGCGATCCGCGCGGTCCGCAACAGCCACCCGGGACACCGGCCGCTCGTCGGCTGGCAGGAGATCAACGAGGGCGACACCGGTGAGCCGGCGATGATCGCGCGGCACTTCGGGCCGTACTACCGCAACGCGTTCCTGCGCGACCCGGGCTCGTACCGGGTGCCGATCTCGGTGCCGCGGCACTGGAAGATCGTGAACTCGAAGCGGACCTTCGTGCACCACGGCATCGAGCACGCGACCCCGCCGCGCTGGATCAACGAGGTCGTCCTGGAACACGTCAACCACCCGGGGCTGAAGTTCGCGCTGATCAACTCGCACTACATCGCGAACGCCTACAACGGCAACCAGAACCCGAAGCTGCGCGACGAGTGGGACCGGCACAAGAAACTGCACCGCGAGCGCGTGCTGGCGCACCACGCCAAGGGGCATCTGGTGATCTGGACCGCGGACACCAACAATCGCGCCTACGACCGCGCGACCGGGCGGGACGCCGAGCGCAAGGTGTTCACCAACGGGGTCGACCGGATCAACTGGCTGCCCGGCAACGGCAAGGTCCGGCTGGACCTGCTCGGCAAGAAGGACATCCCGCTGCACGTCGACGGCCACGACGCCCGCCTCGCCGTCTTCCGCATCAAACTGGTCTGACGGTGATCAAGCCGGCCCGACCTGGGATCAGGCCGGTTTGACCCGGACCGAGGCGACCGCCTCGGCCCAGGCGGACCGGCGCCGGTCGCGATCCCCGGCGCCGGGACCGGGCTCGAAGGTCCGGTAGGTCCGTTTCGCGGCCCAGCCGGTCGGTTCGCCGAGGGTGGACCAGGCCAGCTCGGCCACGCCCAGCGCCGAGATCTCGGGTACGTCGGCCGCCTCGACGCGCCGCCCGAGCAGATCGGCCTGGGTCTGCATCAACAGCTCCGACACCGTCGCGCCCCCGTCCGCCCGCAGGCTGTTCACGACCCCCGGGATCGTGTCCGTGATGTCGCAGATCTGATGCGCCACCGCCTCGACGGCCGCCCGCGCGACGTGCGCACGCGTCGTCGAGCTGCTCATCCCGCTCACCGCCGCCCGCGCCTCCCGGTCCCAGTGCGGCGCCCCGAGCCCCGCGAACGCCGGCACCAGTAGGACGCCCTCCGCCGACGGCACCGTCGCCGCCAGCGCCATCAACGCCCCGACGTCCGGCAGGCCGAGCAGGTCGGCGGTCCAGGCAAGCGCGGCCCCGGACGACACGATGTTGCCCTCGAGCGCGTACACCGGCCGATCGGTCAGCCACGCCAGCGTGCACCCGCTCGCGACGAACCCGTCCACCGGTGTCATCACCGACGACCCGGTCCCGTACGTCGCCTTCACCAGTCCGGCCTCGGTACAGCCCTGGCCGTACATCGCGGCATGCGAGTCGGCGAGTACGGCGACGATCGGGATCCCGTCCCGCAACCCCGGCACGCCCTTCGTGAACCCGAAGCCCGCGTCCGACGGCCGCACAGCGGGCAGGGCCGACCGCGGTACGCCGAACGCGTCCAGCAACTCGCCCGACCAGTCCAGGGCCGTCACGTCGTACAGCAACGTCCGTGACGCGTTGCCGGCCTCGGTCAGGTGCTCCTGCCCGCCGGTCAGCCGGTGAATCAGCCAGGCGTCGACGGTGCCGACCAGGCAATCGGTGCGGTCGCGCAGCCAGCGCATCTTCGGCGCCGAGAACATCGCGTCGACCTGCAACCCGGTCCGTCGGCGTACCAGCTCGTCGACGGCCTGAGGAAGTTGGGTGCACCAATCATTGGTGCGAACGTCCTGCCAGCCCAGCACCGGACCGACGGGCTCGCCCGATGCATCCCAACCGACAACTGACTCGCGCTGGGTGGAGAGCGCGATCCCGACCACGTCGACGTCGGGAGTCAGGCAGGCGGAGATCGCGCGCAGGACGCTCTGCCACAGGTCCTCGGCGTCCTGCTCGACCCAGCCCGGTCGCGGCGTGGACAGGCCGACCGGCGCGGAGCCGGTGCCGAGCACGCTGCCGTCAGCGGCGACCAGCACGGCCTTGGAGTTGCTTGTGCCCTGGTCGACCGCGAGTACCGCCTGGACCATCACGACCTCCAACTTTCAACTGAGCCCTTGACGGGACTCTAGCGCCGTGGTGACACTCAAGGCGACAGCTTATGCAGCACTGAATATCTATTCAAAGGGAGAAGGAAGCGCGTGAGGCCGAGCAGACGCCGGGTGATCATCAACACCGATGCCAAGAACGAGGCGGACGACCAGTTCGCGATCGTGCACGGACTGCTGTCGCCGACGTTCGACGTCCGCGGCCTGATCCCCGCGCACTTCGGCACCCGCCGGTCGGACCGGAGCATGGAGGACTCCCGCGCGGAGATCGACCTGCTGCTGGACCTGATGGACCTGACCGGCCAGGTGACCGTCGCGAACGGCGCGCCGACCGGCATCCCGGACGAGCAGACCCCGGTCGACTCGCCCGGTGCGCGGCTGATCATCGAGGAGTCGAAGCTCGCGTCGAAGGACGACCCGCTGTTCGTCGCGTTCCTCGGCCCGCTCACCGACATGGCGTCGGCGATCCTGCTCGACCCGGAGCTCGTGCACCGGGACGTGATCGTGATCTGGATCGGCGGTCGTGGGTACGGCGGTCTCGCGCCGGGCTGGCCCGGGATCGAGTTCAACCTGTCGAACGACATCCACGCGGCCAACGTGGTGTTCGGTTCCGGGATCACCGTCTGGCAGGTGCCGAGCGACGTGTACAGCAAGGTGTCGGTCAGCTACGCCGAGCTCGACGAGAAGATCGGGGACGCGGGGCCGCTCGGCAAATACCTGATCGATCAGCTGCATGCGTGGAACGCGAAGTACCACCCGGAGCCGATCGAGTCCCGTTCCCTCGGTGACTCACCGGCGATCGCCTTGATGCTCTATCCGACCAGTGGCGCGATGCGGGTCCGTCCGGCGCCGCGCTTCGGGTCCGACGGCTGGTACCTACCCGGTACCAACAACCCGATCAGTGTCTGCGAACAGATCGACGTCCGGTTCCTGCTCGAGGACATGTTCGCCAAGATCCGCCGTTTCGCCCGGCAAAGGAGTCAGTCATGACAGGAAGTTCGTTCACCCGTCGAGGATTTCTCGGCCTGACGTCCGCCGCCGCGGTCGGTGTCGGTCTCAGCGCGTGCACCGGCGGTGGTACCGCCCCGGCGGGTAGTGGTGGCAACACCGGCGCAGCGTCGAACAACCTTCGCGTCTTCACCTACGAGGGTGACGAGACGATCGGTCTGTTCAAGGCGCAACTGAAGAAGTTCGACCAGCAGGCCGGTACGACGACAACGGTCGAGAGCCTCCCCGGATCAGGTGCTGCTGTGTACCCGGACAAGCTGCGGACCCAGTTGCTCGGCGGCAAAGGCCCGGATGTCTGGCGGATCTGGGGCGGCCAGATCGGCGCACCCTTCGTCAAGGCCAAGCAGGCGCTCGACTTGTCGCCGTACTACGACAAGTACGGGTGGGCCGACCGGATCAATCAGCAGGCGATCGACGGGATGACGTTCGAGGGAACCAAGGCCGGCATCCCGATGATGCTGCTCGGACTGGGTGCCTGGTACAACAAGTCGCTGTTCGCCAAGGCCGGGATCACTGCGACCCCGACGACGTACGCCGAGCTCGAGGCGGCGAACGACAAGCTCCTGGCGGTGGGTGTCACACCGGTCGGCCTGGCCGGAAAGTACGGCTGGAACATCATGCGCCTGTTCGAGTACCTGCTCGAGCACACCGCCGGACCGGAGCTGCACGACAAGCTGCTGGCGGGGGACGAGAGCTGGGACCGGCCGGAGGTCGTCGAGGCGTTCACGCTGTTCAAGAAGTGGCAGGACAAGAAGTGGATCGCCAACGGCGCCCTCGGTATGGACCCGGCCGACGTCGAGCCCGGGTACGTGCAGGGCAACTACGGCTACACGATCATCGGCCCCTGGACGGAGTCGGTCGCGATCCTGTCGGCCAAGAAGAACCCGGCCGGCTTCGGCAACTTCGAGCTGCCCACCGACCAGCAACCGGCCAGGCACTCGGGTTTCGTCGAGGGGTACATGATCAACGCGAAGTCGGGCAACCCGGACAAGGCTGCCGAGCTGCTGGACTTCCTGTCGAAACCGGAGACGCAGAAGGCACTCCAGAACACCGCGTCGAGCGTCAAGGGCGCCGAGCCCGACCCGAAGGCCCTCCCACTGTCGGCCGAGTGGGCGCAGAAGTACGGATCGCACCCCTTCTACACGATCCAGGACCAGGCGTTCCCGAAGAAGGAAGCCGACCAGTACTTCAGCGTGCAGAGCGATCTGCTGCAGGGCAAGCTGGCGCCGGACGCCGCGGCGAAGAAGATGCAAGAGGTCATCTCGGCCTGGGCGAAGAGCTGATCGGATGGCATCGACAGCCGCAGTGCCCAAGCTGAAACGCGGCGGCCGCTGGTCCCCGTGGTTGTTCGCGCTGCCCGCGCTCCTGGTGTACGTCGGGTTCCTGGTGTACCCGGCGGTGTCGTCGCTGTTCTTCAGCCTGACGAACTGGGACGGCCTCAGCGCGACGTACGACTTCGTCGGGCTGGAGAACTACTTCAAGCTGCCCAGCGATCCGGTCGTGGTGACCGCGGTCAAGAACAACCTGATCTGGACCGTCGTGACGATCGCCGTGCCGACCGTCGTCGGCCTGCTGCTGGCGATCGCGCTGAACGGCAAGGTGCACGGCAAGCCGATCCTGCGGCTGATCTTCTACACGCCCGCGGTGCTGCCGCTGGTGTCGATCGCGAGCATCTGGGGCTGGCTGTACAACCCGCAGTACGGCGCGATCAACTCGTTCCTGCGGCTGCTCGGGCTGGACGGGCTGGCGCAGGCGTGGCTCGGGCAGGACTCGACCGCGCTGTGGGCCGTGATGGTGCCGGCGATCTGGTTGCGCACCGGGTTCCCGATGCTGCTCTACCTGGCCGCGCTGCAGGGCATCCCGAACGAGCTGTACGAGGCCGCGACCGTCGACGGCGCGACGAGGTGGCAGCAGTTCTGGCACGTGACGATGCCGAGCCTGCGGCCCGCGCACTACATCGTGCTGGCGCTGTCGCTGATCGACTCGTTCAAGGTCTTCGACATGATCTACGCGATGACGTACGGCGGCCCCGGGACGTCGACGCAGGTGATGGGAACCTGGATGTACTTCAACGTCTTCCAGTACTACCAGGCCGGCTACGGCACCGCGATCGCCGTCGTGATCACGCTCGTCGCGATCGCCGTGGGCATCCCCTACGTCCGCTCCCAGACCCGGGAGGCCTCATGACCACCATCGCCCCCGCGCAGGTGACCACCCCCGCACAGACCGCCGCCGAACCCGTCAGTCCTGGGCCCAAGGGGCGCCGCGGTCTGGTGATGACCTTCACCCTGGCAGTGATAGCCCTCTTCTGGATCTCACCACTGGCGCTGCTGGTGATCACCGCCGTACGCCCGCTCTCGGACTTCATCGGCAACGGCCCGCTGTCCTGGCCCGACCAGCTCACCTGGTCGAACTTCAAGGACGCGTGGGGCATCGGCAACTTCGCCACGACGTACAAGAACAGCGCGATCCTGGCCGCGATCAAGGTGCCGCTCGGCGTGCTGATCTCGGCGATGCTCGGGTTCGCGCTGGCCAAGCTGCGGATGAAGTTCCGCCGGACGGTGATGTTCTCGGTGTTCCTCGGGCTGACGATCCCGATCTACATCACGATCGTGCCGGTCTTCATCATGATGCGCTCGGCCGGCGCGACCGACAGCATCTTCGGGCTGATCGGGCCGTACCTGGCGTTCGGCATCCCGTTCGAGGTGCTGGTGCTGCAGTCGTTCTTCCGGCAGATCCCGGACGAGATCATCGAGGCCGCGAAGGTCGACGGCGCCGGCGACTGGCGGGTGTTCTTCACGATGATCCTGCCGCTGTCGGTGCCGGCCCTGGTCACGGTGGCGATCCTGGACGCGGTCGCGACCTGGAACGAGTTCCTGTTCGCGCTGATCCTGCTGAGCTCGGACGCGCACAAGACCATCCCGGTCGGGCTGCTGAACTTCCAGGGCCAGTTCGCCAACAACAACACCGGTCTCGCGGCGGGCATCCTGATCGCCGTCGTGCCGATCCTCATCGCCTACACCCTCCTTCAGCGCTGGATCGTCGGCGGGCTCACCGCCGGCTCGCTGAAGGGCTGACACAGCTCCACACCGCCCCACACCAAGGAGAATCGAAACCATGACTGAGATGCCGGTCTTCGGCGCGGGTATCTGGCACTTCGCCACCTACAAGGACCGCTACGCCACCGACGGGTACGGCGAGCCGGTCGGGCTGCTCGAGCAGATCGACCGGGCCGGCGCCGTCGGCGACCTGTCCGTCGTCGACCTGAACTGGCCGTTCGCCGGGTACGACGGGACGCTCGACGAGGTGAAGGCCGCGCTGCAGCGGAACAACCTGAAGGCGATCGCGATCACGCCGGAGATCTACACCCGGGACTTCGTCAAGGGGTCGCTCACGAACCCCGACCCGAAGGTCCGGCAGCAGGCGCTCGAACTGCTGAACCAAGCAACCGAACTGGCGAAGGACCTGGGCTGTTCGTACGTGAAGCTGTGGCCCGGGCAGGACGGCTGGGACTACCCGTTCCAGGTCAACTACCACGACATCTGGAACCTGGCGCTCGACGGCCTGAAGGAGCTGGTGTCCGCGCACCCGGACATCAACTTCGTGATCGAGTACAAGCCGCGCGAGCCCCGGGTGAAGATCATCTTCCCGAACGTCGCCCGCACGCTGCTCGGCATCGAGAAGATCGGCCTGCCGAACCTCGGCATCCTGCTCGACTTCGGGCACTCGCTGTACGGCCAGGAGACGCCGGCCGACGCGGCGCAGCTGGCGATCGGCTACGGCCGGCTGTTCGCGATCGACGTGAACGACAACCTGCGCGGCTGGGACGACGACATGGTCGTCGGCTCGGTGCACCTCGTGGAGACATTCGAGTTCTTCCACACGCTGCGGAAGAACAACTGGGACGGCGTCTGGCAGCTCGACCAGTTCCCGTTCCGCGAGGACAGCGTCGAGGCGGCTAAGCAAGCGATCCGCTTCCTGAAGGCCGTGCACCACGCGCTCGACGTCCTCGACGAGGAGGCGCTGGCCGCCGCGCAGGCGTCGCACGACGCGTTGGCCGCGCAGAAGCTGGTCCAGAAGGTGCTGCTGAGTTCGATGGCGGAACTCGCATGACGCTGACTGTCGAGCACGCGACTCTTCCCGTGCTCGGCCGGCTGCCGATCCACAGCAGCCGCGCCGAGCAGATCGCGCACATCGCCGAGGCCGCCAAGCAGATCCGGATCCAGGACCTGAAGCTGGTCCACCACGCCGGCGCCGGGCACATCGGCGGCGACTTCTCCGCGATCGACATCCTCGCCACGCTGTACGGCGCGGTACTGCACATCACCCCGGAGACGGTGAACGACCCCGAGCGGGACCGGTTCATCCTCAGCAAGGGCCACGTCGCGGGCGCGCTCTACACCACGCTGGCGGCGTTCGGGTTCCTGCCGGTCGCGGAGCTCGCGACGTTCCTCAAGCCGCTGTCCGCGCTGAACGGGCACCCGAACCGGAACAAGGTGGCCGGCGTCGAGGCGAACACCGGTCCGCTCGGGCACGGGCTGCCGGTCGCGGTCGGGCACGCGCTGTCGGCCAAGCTGGACGTCTCGTTGCGTCGTACGTATGTGCTCGTCGGCGACGGGGAGCTGCAGGAGGGGTCGAACTGGGAGGCGATGATGGCCGCCTCGCAGTACCAGCTCGACCGGCTGACCGTGATCGTCGACCGGAACCGGCTGCAGCAGGGCGCGACCACCAAGGAGACCAACGACCTCGACCCGCTGCCGGAGAAGGCGGCCGCGTTCGGGTTCGCGGTCGTCGAGGTGAACGGTCACGACCACGGCGAGCTGCTCGACGTGCTGTCCGCCGTACCGTTCCGGCCGGGCAAGCCGACGTTCGTGATCGCGCACACGCACAAGGGGCACCCGATCTCGTTCATGAGCAACAACGTCGCCTGGCACCACCGGGTGCCGGACGCCGCGGAGTTCCAGCAGGCGCTGACCGAACTGGAGAGACCGCGTTTCACAGGGGAGCTGGTATGACGCTTGTGCACACCTCCATCGCCGAGCAGCCGCGGTACGACTGCCGGGACGCGTACGTCGAGACGCTCGCCGAGCTCGCGCACGCGGACCACCGGATCGTTGGCGTTGTCAACGACTCGGTCGGCTCGAGCAAGCTGAACAGCTTCCGCAAGGCGTTCCCGGACCGGCTGATCAACGTCGGGATCGCCGAGCAGGACATGGTCGGCGTCGCGTCCGGGCTGGCCAACGGCGGCCGGATCCCGTTCGTGTCGGCGGCGTCCTGCTTTCTGACCGGCCGGGCGCTGGAGCAGATCAAGGCAGACGTCGCGTACTCGAACACCAACGTGAAGCTCTGCGGGATGAGCCCGGGCGTCGCGTACGGCGAACTCGGGCCGACGCACCACTCGATCGAGGACATCGCGTGGCTGCGTGCGATCGCGAACATGACCGTGATCGTGCCCGCGGACCCGGTCGAGACCGCGGCGGCGCTGCGCTGGGCGGCCGCCTCGGAGGGACCGGTGTTCATCCGGGTCAGCCGGATGAGCGTGCCGAAGGTGTACTCCGACGACTACGAGTTCCAGCTGGGCAAGGCGATCACGGTCCGCGAAGGCGACGACGTGACCCTGATCAGCAACGGCACCGTGCTGTGGCGGGCACTCGCCGCCGCCGAACGGCTCGCCGAGGACGGGATCTCGGCGCGGGTGCTGTCGATGCCCACGGTGAAGCCGCTGGACACCGACGCCGTGGTCGCGGCCGCGCGGGAGACCGCCGGCATCGTCACCGCCGAGGAAGCGGTAGCCGGTGGCGGTCTCGGCGGTGCGGTCGCCGAGACCGTCGTACAGCAGCATCCGGCCCGGGTGTCGATCCTCGGGTTCCCCGAGTTCGCGCCCACGGGGTCGGCCGGCTACCTGCTGGACCGGTACGGCCTGTCCCCCGAGGGGATCGCGGACGCGGCCCGCAAGCTGGTCACGACAGGTAGCTGACCAGGTCGGCGATCGAGATCATCGCGAAGCCGTGGACGTCGGCGAACGTACGCAGGTCGGCGCCGGTCATCAGCGTGCCGTCGTCGTTCATCAGCTCGCCGATCACGCCGACCGGCGGCAGGCCGGCCAGCCGGACGAGTTCGACAGTGGCCTCGGTGTGACCGGGCCGCTGCCGGACTCCGCCGTCGACGGCGCGCAGCGGCAGGATGTGGCCGGGCCGGATCAGGTCCGCGGGCTGTGCCGAGGGATCGGCCAGCACGCGGACGGTCCGCGCCCGGTCCGCCGCGGAGATGCCGGTCCCGACGCCGGCCGCGGCGTCCACGGAGACCGTGTACGCCGTGCGGAGGTTGTCCTGGTTGTCGGGCACCATCAGCGGCAGTTCGAGCCGGTCCAGGATCTCCGCCGCGGCGGGCGCGCAGACGTACCCGCTGGTGTGGCGGACGAGCAGGGCCATCAGCTCGGGGGTGGCGAGACTGGCGGCGAACGTCAGGTCGCCCTCGTTCTCGCGGTCCTCGTCGTCGACGACCACGACCGGCCGACCGGCGGCGAGCTCGGCGACGGCGTGCGCGATGGTGTCCAGGCTGGTTGCTGTGTTCATGATCGTTGTCCTCTCGGCAGCGCACTCATGAGCACTCCGGGGCAACGACAAGCTCCACGACCCCACGGATGCGGGGACGCGGAACTGCCACGTGCGTCTTCCCATCCGGACTTTCACCGTCGGTCCCGGAGTTCCACCGGGTCAACCGCTCCTTCTCACGAAGTCACGGGTCGCGGACTGTCACCGCCGGCTCGGAATTTCACCGACCCCAGAGCACGTGTAGTTCTTCCAGCCTCAGCTTAACCGCTACCAGCCCCTCGGGAGTGTCATGTCCATCTCATCCGTCTGGCGCGAGACAGAGCTGCCCGCCACCGCCGACTGGATCGATTTCGAACACGAGACCGGCCTCCTGCTGAGGCGGCCCACCTTCGCCGACGGTGCGGGGGGCGGGGTGCGGAAGGTTCGCTTTGCGGCGCCTGTGGCTGGTCGCTGGCGGTGGACCAGTGGCGCCGCGGCGGGCGGGCAGGCAGTGCACGCCGAGTCGGGTGAGTTCGAGGTGGCCCCCGCGCCTGCGGACGAGGTCAATCCGTTCTACGCGCACGGGTTCTGGCGGATGTCGCCTGGCGGACGAAGCTTGGTGCATGCCGACGGGACGCCGGCGATCTTGGTCGCCGACACCGCGTGGGCGCTGCCGTGGCGCGCCACCCCCGACCAGGTGCGGGAGTACGCCGCCGACCGGCAGTCCAAGGGATTCAACGCAGTACTGCTGATGACGGTGCAACCGGACATGCGCGCGGTCGGCCCACGCGACCGGACCCAGGACGAAGGCTTCGACGTAGCCTTCGAAGACCTGCCCGACGGCCACCTGAACCAGTTGAACGTCGAATACTTCCAATACCTCGACGAACTGCTGCGGATCCTGGTCGAGCACGGCCTCGTCCCGGTCCTCCAGCCCGTGTTCCAAGGTTTCGGCTGGAAGGGCCTCGACGTCGCCGGCAGCGTCGTACCGCCGGACGAGTACGCCGCGTACTGCCGCTACCTGGTAGCCCGCTATGGCGCCCGCCCCGCGATCTACCTCGTCGGCGGTGACGGCTCCGGCGAAGAACCGCAGACGGCCGCCGGCGGCGCGGAGGTGCACGCGGCGGACTGCTACGGCCAGCCGACCGGCATCCACTACCGACCACACATCCGCGCGCACGCCCACCAGGACGCCGACTGGCTGGACTTCCAGTGGTGCCAGACCGGCCACACCGGCGAGCACGTACCGGAGCGGGTCGCGGACATGTGGCGGAACCACCCGGTGAAGGCCGTCGCGAACGGCGAACCGACGTACGAGCACACCGGCCGCACGGGCGTCGCCGAGGGCTGGTGGCAGGGCCACGAGGCGTGGAGCAACCTGTGCGCGGGCGGCACGATGGGTGTCGTGTACGGCGCCGGCAGCCTCTGGCAGTGGCGGCTGCATCCCGAGGAGCCGGGGCACTCCGAGTTCTTCCTGGCGCCCGGCGCGGGCTGGCGCGAGGCGGTCGGCTTCGAAGGATCGACGTACGTCGGGATGCTCGGGAAGATCCTCGACGGGCTGCCGACGACCGACATGGTTCCGGACTGGACCCGGGTGATCTCCGGGCGGGCGCTGACCGGTGCGGACGGGATGCTGATCGTGTACCGCGAGAACGGCGGGCCGGTGATGGTCTTCGACGAGACCGTGCCGCTCGCCTACACGATCGTCGACCCCCGCGACGGCGCCGTCGTCGCCACCGGGAAACGGGCCACCTGGAACGAGCCGATCCCGGACGCGGGTGGAGCGCCGCGGGTCTACCTCTGCGTCCCTGACCTATAGTCCGGTAGACCTGAAACGTCGTGAGGGGGTCGAGGTGAACGCGAACCGCGCGGTGCGCCGGCCGGGGCTGGACGAGCTGCGGCTGCTCGCGAAGGTGGCGCGGATGTACCACGAGAAGGGCATCCGGCAGCCGCAGATCGCCGCCGAGCTGAACCTGTCCCAGGCGCGGGTGTCGCGGATGCTGAAGCAGGCCGTCGAGGTCGGCATCGTGCACACCGTGGTGACGATGCCGAGCGGCGTGCACAGCGACCTCGAGGACGAGCTCCAGGGCCGGTACGGGCTGCGCGACGCGGTCGTCGTCGACACCGTCGGGGCCGGCGACGAGGTGCTGCCGGCGCTCGGCTCGGGCGCGGCGGCGTACCTGGACATGACACTCACCGGCGGCCACGTGGTCGGGATCTCGTCCTGGAGCGAGACGCTGATCAGCGCGGTCGACCGGATGCCGCGCAAGAGCGTGCCGGTGGTCGACAAGGTGGTGCAGATCGTCGGCGGCCTGGGTGACGCGGCGGTGCAGATGCAGGCCACCCGGTTGACCGCCCGGTTCGCCGAGCTGACCGGCGGGATGCCGGTCTATCTGCCCGCACCCGGCCTGGTCGGGACCCCCGCCGTCCGCCGGGCGATGATGAACGACGTGTCGGTCCGGGACGTTCTGGGCACCTGGGAACAGCTCACCGACGCCCTGGTCGGGATCGGCAGCCTCGAGCCCTCGCCGCTGCTGCAGCGCAGTGGGAACGCGGTCGCGGAGGCCGACCAGGACGAGCTGCGCCGGCTCGGTGCCGTCGGGGACGTGTGTTTCCGGTTCTTCGACGAAGAGGGAAAGCTTGTGCGCTCGACGTTCGACCAACGGGTCATCGGGGTGACGGCGAAGGAGTTGCTGGCGGTGCCCCGGCGGATCGGGGTCGCCGGCGGCGACCGCAAGTACTCCGCGATCCGGGCCGCGCTGCTCGGCGGCTGGGTGAACATCCTGATCACCGACCTCGCGATGGCGAACCGCCTCCTCGACGCGTAGATGGAACCTGACGAGCAGCGGGAGGTCTACGCCACCATCGACCTGGCCTTGCGGGTCGGTGAGGTGCTGCTGTCCAGCGGCGCCGGTACGGCGGACGCCACCGCGACGATCCTCGGTGTCACCGCGGCCGGCGGGCTGCGGGGGTGCGAGGTCGACATCACGTTCACGTCGATGGCGGTCTCGTACCAGGAGGCGCCGGACGTCGCGCCCGAGACGCACATCCGGCTGGTCCGCTACCGGTCGCAGGACTTCTCCCGGCTGACCGAGGTCGACCGTCTGGTACGACGTCTCGCCCGAGGCGACCTGACCCGCGAGGAGGCGTCGCGCGAGCTCGCGCGGATCACGTCCGCCGGTCCGCCGTACCCGCGGTGGACCGCGGTGCTCGCCTGGGGTGTGATGGCCGGCGGCGCGACGCTGCTGCTCGGTGGTGGTTGGCTGATCACGTCGCTGGCGGTGCTGACCGCGGTCGTGATCGACCTGAGCAACCGGTGGTTCAACCGGCAGCGACTGCCCGCGTTCTATCAGCAGGTCGCGGGTGCCTTCGTCGCGACGGCGGTGGCGCTGGTGCTGTACGCCGTGCACGCGCCGGTGAAACCGTCGCTGGTCGTTGCCGCCGGCATCATCATGCTGCTGGCCGGGATCGCCCTCACCGGTGCCGTCCAGGACGCGATCACCGGGTACTACGTGACCGCGGCGGCCCGAAGTCTCGAGGCGATGCTGCTCACCGGCGGCATCATCGCGGGCGTCTCGCTCGGCCTGGCGCTGGGCCTGAAACTCGGTCTCAACGTCGGTATCGAGCCGCAGGCGATCCAGCTGGCGGATCTGCCGGTGATGGTGATCTCCGGCGCCGTGATGGCGGTCGCGTTCGCGTACGCGTCGTACGCGCCGCTGCGGGCCCTGCTGCCGGTCGCGGTGATGGGCGCCCTGGCCTCGCTGGTCTTCACGCTGATGACCAGGGCGTCGTTCGGACCCGCGTGGTCCACGGCCGCCGCGGCGTTCGTCGTCGGACTGGGCGGGTACTCCGGCGGTCGGCGGACCGGCGTACCGCCGCTGGTCGTGGTCGTGGCGGGGTCGATCCCGCTGCTGCCGGGACTCACGATCTACAAGGGCCTCTACGAGTTGATGGCGCTCGGCAACCTGATCGGCATCGTCAGCCTCGCCACCGCGGTCGCGATCGGCGTCGCGCTCGCGTCGGGCCTGATCCTCGGCGAGTACGTCGCCCAGCCGATCCGCCGCGAAGCCCGCCGCCTCGAGGACCGCCTCGCCGGTCCCCGCCTCGTCGGGCCTCGCCGACCGGTACGGCGCCGCTCCCGGCCGCGCCGTACCTCGTCCCGCCGTCGTCGCCGCTCGGCCTAGACCGGGCCGACGCGCGGTCTCAGCGGATCTCCTCCAGTGCCACGTCGTCGAGCTGCAGCCAGACGTCCTGGCCGTGGCCGAAGAAGCCGCCGTACAGCTGGATCAACGACTCCCGGCCGGTGTCGAACTCGACCGAGACCTTCGTGTACTGCGGGTGCGCACCACCGGTTTGTTCCGCGATCGTGCGTCCCCGCAAGGTGCGGACGCCGAGCATCGTCTCGGAGTTGTTCTCCGCCGTTCGGATCCAAGCCGACAGGCGGTAGCGGTGATAGGGGCGTACGGCAACGGTCTGCTGGAGCTGGTGGCTGCCGATCGAACCGCGGACGTAGGCGTTGTTGGTGCCGCTGTGGGCGAGGTTCGCACGATCGATGCCGCCGGTGCCGCTGAGTTGCCACGGCGCGGACGGCGTACCGCTGGTCTGCGCCTCGAAGCCGGGATCGGTGACCAGGTTGGTGACCTGACCGTCGTCGGTGAGCTTCGTGCGCATCAGGAACACGTTGTACGGATCCCACTGCGACATCGTGAAGTACAGGTCGGACCCGGTGGACCAGGGATGGATGAACGCGCCGTACAGGCCCGGGTACTCGCTGCCCTTGACGACGACCTGCTCACCGCTCCACGGACCGGTGAGGCTCTCGGCCGAGCGCAGCACGACCGCGGCGCGGTGCTCGTCGAGGTACAGCATCAGCCACTTGCCGGTGTGCGCGTTCCACTGCACCGAGACCTCGCCGACCGGGCCGACCGCGATCGGTACCGCGGACGTCTCGAGCGGAGACCAGGTGCGGCCGTCCCAGTAGCGCCATGACTTCTTCTGCAGCACCTGCTGCTCGGGGACGCGGGCGAGGTACGCGTTGCCGAACCGGCCGTTCGGCGTACCGATCATGTAGACGTAGCCCTTGTCCTTGACCAGAGCAACCATCTGGAAGTTGTTGTCCCAGGCCTTGGTGTTCAGCCAGCGGGCGTTGGGGTCCTTGGTCCAGTTCTCGCCGTTGTCGTCGGAGTACGCGAAGCCGGAGTAGTTCGTGAACCAACTGCCGGCCGGGCCCCAGTAGTTGACCGACATGTACTGCACATACTGCCGGTTGCCGACCGCGATGCCACCGGTCGGGATCACGGTGTGCTCGTCGCGGTCGATCTTCTTGCAGGGCAGGAATTCCTTGGCGTGCCCGGGCCGGTCCTCGGCGGCGGAGTCGAGTGTCATCCCGTCGGCCAGGTTGCGGTCGTTGCTGCGGAACAGCAGGTTGCACCGCCAGTCGATGGTCGCCGGGTCGCCGGCGCCGCCACCCGGCCCGGTCCAGCCGGCGCCGTAGCTGTCGCCGAAGGCGGTCAGGATCTCGCCGGAGCCGTTGTCCCAGAGCACTCCGAGGTCGGTCGCCTTCAACGCGAACCGGGCCTCGGTGTCGTTGATCGACCCGGGACCGGTGAGCTTCGCGATGCGCTCGACGGGCGACGGTACGGCGGCCGCCTGGGCGGGTGGTGATTGGTCGGTCGGGATCACGGCCGCTCCGATCAGGGCGGGGAGGACGAGCAGCCATCGTTTCCGCATCACGGTCTCCTCGGGCGGGGTCAGAGAGCTGGTTTCAGAAATCGATTTCCGACAACGTTATCCGCGGCGGTCGGGACGGTCAACGGGCAGCGTGTGGTTTACTGCCGACTGGTGCGATTCCAGGTGTGACGGTTGGAACCTCTTCCAGGCCCGTCGGCTCCGCCCGCGGCGGAGTGACCCGGCACGACCGGGGCCACGCGGTGATACCCCGCTTCAGCTCGGACCCCGAGGTCCCTGGCCGTCTTCGAGTGCCGGAGCGAAGCATGTTCACAGGACGAATCGAGCACGTGGGGACCGTCGCGGGGGAGTCGGGCGACTTGCTGCGGGTGACCACGGACGTCGCCGTCGCGCCAGGAGGCGCGGTGTGCGTCGACGGGATCAGGTTCACCGCGGAGCCGGGGCCGCCCGGTGAGCTGCGCGTCGTGGTCACCGACGAGACGCGCCGGCGGACGACGTTCGACCGGATCGTGGCCGGTACGCCGATGCACGTCCAGCTCCCGGTGGCGATCGGCGACCGGATCGACGGGCACCTGATCCAGGGGCACGTCGAGGGTGTCGGCAAGGTGCTGCGGGTCGACGTGGAGCCGGCCGGGCACCGGGTCTGGATCAAGCCGCCGGAGCGGTTGCTGGCGCGCCTGGTGGCGAAGACGTCGGTCGCGATCGACGGGGTGAGCATCACGGTCGCCGAACTGCTGAAGGACCGGTTCTCGGTCGTCCTGGTGCCGAACACGCTGACGAAGACGAAGCTCGGCTCGCTGGAGGTCGGCGCCCGGGTGAACCTCGAGAGCGACCTGCTGGTGCGGATGGCGCGGGACAAGCACGGCCCCGAGCTGATGCGGGCGGTGGCGCGGTTGCCGTGGGCGGGACAGCTCAGCGGCGAGACCGGCGTCCAGAAGATCGTTGCGCAGATTGCGGCCGGTGGTGGCGTGGTGGTCTGGGACCCGACGGCCGAGGGCGAGGGTGACGTGGTGTTCGCGGCCGAGCGTTTCCGGCCCGAGGCCATGCGTTTCCTGCTCACCCAGGCGTGCGGTCACACCACGATCCCGGCCGATGCCGACGTGCTGCGCAGGCTCCGGATCGACCCGATCCCCGGCGCGGGTGACCGGCAGGGGACCGCGATGCATGTGCCGATCGACCTCGCGGCGAACCCGGGTACCGGCGTGTCCGCGGCGGAACGGGCCGCGACGATCCGCCGGCTGGCCGCGCCGGACGCGGTACCCGAGGATTTCCTGCGGCCGGGACACGTGTTCCCGCTCGCGGCGCGGCCGGGGCTGCTCGCCGAGCGCCGCGGCCACACCGAGGCCACGGTCGCGTTGTGCAAGGCGGCCGGTCTCGCGCCGGTCGGCGTGTGCTGCGAGGTGATGCGCTTCGACGGCGTGATGGCCGGGGCCGCGGACCTGGAGCAGTTCGCGCTCCGCTGGGAGCTGCCGATGATCGACATCCACGACCTGGCCCGCTGGCTGTGAACGGCGCCTCGCTGTACGACGATCCGGACTTCCTCGACGGCTACCGCAGGCTGCGCAGCTCAGGGGCCGCGCTCAACGAACCGCTGGAGATCCCAGCGATGAACGCGGCACTCCCGCCGGTGGCTGGTGCGCGCGTCGTGGATCTCGGTTGTGGTGAAGGCGAGCTGGCCGTGCGGCTCGCGGAAGCCGGAGCAGCCGAGGTGCTGGCCGTCGACGCCTCCGAACAGATGCTCGCCGCCGCAACGGCGCATCCCCGCGTGCGCTACCAGCGCGCCGACCTGGCGAGGTTCGACGTACCGGCCGGCTCCGCGGACCTGGTCGTCAGCAGCATGGCCTTGCACTACGTCGAGGAATTCGCGGAGCTGGTGGCGCGGGTCGCGCGTTGGCTCTCACCGGGTGGTGCCTTCGTGTTCACGATCGAGCATCCGGTGCTGACGGCACCACTGGTCGCGGCGGACTGCGTGGTCGACGACTACGCCGCCGAGGGTCGCCGCGAGCGGACGTGGATCGTCGACAGCGTGATCAAGTATCACCGGACCATCGGCTCGATCGTCGCGACACTGCACCGTCATGGCTTCCGGCTGGAACGCCTCGACGAGCCGCTGCCGACACCCGAAGAAGTCGCGGCCAACCCGGCGCTCGCGATCCACCGGCGTCGCCCGCCGATCCTGCTGATCGCCGCCCGTGCGTTAGAGTTACTGACTGGAAACATCGGCGAGGAGGATCGACGTGGCACTGGGTAGGACGTCCCCGCGGGACCTGCCGTTGTTCGCGGATCTGTCCGGACGCGACATCCGGGACATCTTCCGCGCCGGCGAGGAGGTCTCGGTTCCGGCCGGCTGGTCGCTGATCCTGGAGCAGACGCCGCCGGACGCGGCGTACCTGATCCTCAGCGGTACGGCGGTCGTGCGCGAGAAGGGCCAGGAGATCGCCGAGCTCGGACCGGGCGACATCGCCGGCGAGGTCGCGGTTCGGAAGAACACGTTGCGGACGGCAACCGTCACCGCGCGGTCCCGGCTGCAGCTGCTGCACTTCACCCGGGAGAAGTTCGACGACCTGACCCGGCGGCTGCCCGCGTTCCGGGACGCCATCGACGCCACCATCGCCGAGCGCCGCGGTGGTTCCTGACCCTGGGGCGGAGCTCGCCGGGCTGCAGCGCGAGTTCGAGCGGACCCTGCTCGGCGGGGAGCGGAAGTTCACCCGGGTGCAGGTGTCGGAGCGGGCCGGGATCTCCAGCGAACGCGCCGAGCGGATGTGGCACGCGCTCGGGTTCGCGACCGTGCCGGACGACGAGGTGGCGTTCACCGACGGCGACGTCGAGGCGCTGCGGCTGGTCGCGGCGCTCGAGGACGACGGGTTCATCGAGCCGGAGATGGAGTCCTCGCTGGCCCGTAAGCTCGGGCAGACCCAGTCCCGGCTGGCGTCCTGGCAATCGGCGATGTTCCTGGAGTTCCTCGGCGGCTCGAAGCTGTCCGCGGACGAGGCGATCGAGGTCGCCGGGTTGTTGCTGCCGGCCATGGAACGCTTGCAGACCTACGTCTGGCGCCGGCACCTGGCCGCCGCGGCCGGGCGCGCGATGGCCGGGTCGGACGAGCTCGCCCGGGGTGTCCGGGCGGTCGGGTTCGCGGATATCGTCAGCTACACCCGGATGACCCGGCGGCTGACCGAGAGCGAGCTCGGCGAACTGATCGAGCGCTTCGAGGGCACGGCTGCCGACGTGGTCGCGCTGAACGGCGGCCGGGTGATCAAGTCGATGGGCGACGAGGTGCTGTTCGTCGCCGACACCGCCGCCGAGGGCGCCGCGGTCGCGCTGGCGCTGCAGGACGCGGTGACCGCCGACGAGGACCTGCCCGAGCTGCGGATCGGGCTCGCGTACGGCACGATCCTGATCCGGCTGGGCGACGTGTACGGCGAGGTGGTCAACCTGGCCGCCCGGCTCACCACGGAGTGCAAGCCCGGTCGGGTCCTCGCCGACCGCGAACTCGCCGCCGCGCTCGACGGTCATCCGTCGTACGCCGTCCACCGCCTCCGCCGGGTCGCGGTCCGCGGCTACCGGCATCTGGTCCCGTATGCGATCCAGCACGCCCGCTGACTTAGAGGGCGTCTGGGACGCCCTCTACCGTTGGGCGTGTGCGTGAGGTGAAGAAGCCCGGTCGGCTGATCGACGATTCGATCGTTGCCTGGGCACTGCAGGGGTTCGGGGCAGGGGTTCGGTGCTGGTACGACGGGGACGCGGTGGCGGTCGCGTCGCCGGAGGTGTCGAAGCACGACCGGCTGGCGGTGGTCGGGCCGGTCGACGACGCCGTACGCCTGACGGCCGGGGTGCTGGCCGAGGTGGGGCCGTCGTACCGGCCGTTCGGGGACGAGGAGCTGATCCGTGAGCTGGCGGAGCGGGTGCCGGGGCTGACGTTCTCGGCGGCGTTCGGGTGGATGGACACTCAGCAGGTTCCCGACGTCACCACGACCGCGGCCTGGCTCGACGGGGACGCCGGTGTGGAAGACCTGCTGCAGCAGGCGTCGCCGTCGTCGTACGCGTGGCCCGGGCATCCCGGCGTACGGCGCTGGGCGGCCGTGACCGGCGAGCACGGCGAGTTGCTGAGCGTCGCGGCGGACGCGTGGAGCGCGCCGGAGGTCGGGTTCCTGGCCGGCGTCGCCACGCATCCTGTTGCCCGCGGCAAGGGATTGTCGCGCCAGGTGTGCGGGTTCGTGACCGCCGAGCTGGTGAAACGCCACGGCCGCGCGGCCCTCATGGTCGACGGGACCAACGCGGCCGCGATCGCGGTGTACCGGCGGCTGGGCTACACCTACCGCCGGGTCGCGGCGGCAGGTGTGCGGCCCAGCCCGGCTTCTAGCGGGTCGGCTGGACCGTCAGCGTCACGCCCGGCGTACCGGAAGGCTTGACGGTGCTGGGACCCGCGCTCGGCTTGGGCGTGGGGCTCGCGGACGGCTCGGGCGAGGTGGTCCGCGTCGCCGGGGCCGGCGGCGGGACGAACGGGGCCTTGGTGCTGTCCTTGCAGTTCCTGGCGTCGACGTTACCGTCCTCGTCGGGGCTGACCACCGCCTGCGGGAACAGGTTGCTGGTCGTCCCGCGCGACCCCTGGTCGTGGATCGCCGCGCAGTCCTGCAGGTCCAGGTTGATCGGGTTCCCGTCCTGGTCGTACAGCCGCACCTCGACCTGCTTGCCCTGGGCATCGAACGGGTAGATGTTCGTCACCTGGTTCCCGTCCAGCACCAGCCCGTTCGGCGGGTTGTACGTCGACCGCGCGCCGTAGCCGTCGTAGTTGGTGAGGAAGCCGAACGACGCCCCGACGTACGCCGCCGCAAGGAACGACGGGACCGCGATCGCGGCCACGACGTTCAGCGGTACGACGTACCACAGCCAGCGCCGGTCCTGCTGGGTCCGGCGACCGATCCAGATCGACACCGCGGCGCCGGCGAACGCCGCGACCACGGTCACCGACAGCGCGCCGAACAACGCGAAGAACCCGCCCGCGCCGATCATGCCGCGCGCGACCCACCACACCGGCTGGCCGATCGCGACCAGGTCGCGGCGGACGTTCGGCGGGATCTGGTCGATCCAGCCGCGGATCGCCGCCGCGCCGCGGGCGCCTTGCGGGGTGTCCAGGACGATCTGCGGGTTGTTGGCGCCGAGCGCCCGGACGCCGAGGAACGCCGCCACGAACAGGATGCCGAGGCCGAGGAGGCCGAAGAACGGCGTGCCTTCGCGCGACCAGGAGAAGATCGCGACCGCCACGAAGAACGGCCCGGCGGTACCGGCGATCAGGCCCCAGCGCAGCGCCTTCCAGCCGGCGTCCAGCGCGTCCTGGCCGACGGGCTCGGTGCGCGGCGGGTAGCCGGCGGCGGTGCGCAGTTCGTCGGCGTACTGCCGCGGCGTCCCGAGGCGCGCCTGCAGGTCCTCGAGCATCGGCTCGGCCTCGAACTCACCGGCCACCTCGGTCAGGTGCCCGCTGACGTCTTGGAGCACGTCCTCGAGTTCGCCCGGCGGCAGGTCGCTGAGCTCGGAGCGCACCTGCGCCAGGTAGATCGCGACCGCTCCGGTCAGGGTGCTGTTCACGCGGCCTCCTTCTCCAGCAGCAGCACCGACATCGTGTCGGCGAAGTGGTTCCAGGTCTTGGTGGACTGCTTGAGCAGTTCGTGGCCGGTCTGGTTCAGCCCGTAGTACTTCCGGTGCGGCCCTTCCTCACTCGGCTGCACGTACGACGTCAACGCCCCCGCCTGGAACAACCGCCGCAAGGTCCCGTACACGGACGCGTCCGCCACATCCTCGAGCCCCGCAGCCCGCAACCGCCGCAAAACGTCGTACCCATACCCATCCGCATCCCGCAACACCGCAAGCACCGCCAGATCCAGCACACCCTTGAGCAACTGACTCGTATCCACGCGCGCCCCTCCTCCCACACTTCCGCGCCACACACTACTACACACCGCAGAGTACTCCGCAAACCATCTACCCCGCCGAGTCGTGAGAAATGGCGGTGTTCGCCGAGCCGATTCCCACGACTCGGCGAAAGGGTCCGGAACCATTTGCCACGAGTCGGCGGGGGTTGGGTCAGGCGGCCAGGTGTCGCTGGCGGGAGTGGAGGTCCTGGGAGATGCGGGCGACGACGGTTTGCGGGATGTGGATCAGGTCGTACGCCGTGAACACCCGGACGAGCCAGCCCGCGCGCTCGAGATTCTCGCGGCGGCGGATGTCCGACCGCCACTGGCGTGCATCGCCGAGGTGGTGCCCGCCGTCGTACTCGATCGCGAGCCTGAACTCGGGATACGCCAGGTCCGGGCGCGCCAACCAGCCGCCCGCCGCGTCCGTGACGACGTGACCGACCCGCGGCTCGGGAAGACCGGCCAGGACCAGGAGCAGCCGCAGCCGCGACTCCATCGGCGAATCCACCTCCGGCCGGACAAGCGCAGCCGCTTCCCGCGCCAGCCGGACGCCTCGGACGCCGATCGCCGCGACCGCTGCGTCGAGTAGATGCTGCGGCTCGGCGTCGGTACGCCGTACCAGCGAATCTCCCGCGGCGACGAGCTCGGTGAGGTCGCAGTACGGCGCCAGATCGAGGAACGTACGCTCGGGCGAGGTCAGCGGCAACCCGTCCCGGATCACGCGGTCGAGCTGCTGTACTTCGTGCACACGCAAGCCGCCGACCCGCGGACGCGTCAGGTGCGGGTCACGCTGGACGGTTACGTGGGCGACGTCGTCGGCGCGGTTGTCGGCGGTCCACAGGCTCAATGCGGTGTGGTGGCTGACAACTGCGTCGGGCGCCAGTAGCAGCGCTGCCTCCGCCTGCAGCCGTGGCGTGATGGCGAGCGTTGCGTCGACGTACAGGGACCCCAGCACCCTCCGGTACCGCGCCCCGCGCAGCACACCGCGGCTCATCCCCGCGGCCCGCGCCTCCGCTGCACTGAACACCCCGACATTGTCCCGACGCCCCACGCCGTACGCCGTCCGTTGTCCACAACCCCGCCGAGTCGTGGCGAATGGTTCCGGCCCCCGGCGCCGAGTCGTGGAGAACGGCGCTCGAAAGTCAGCCGATTCTCACGACTCGGCGGAGGACACTCGTCAGTTCTTGGGGTCGTGGAGGTTGGGGCGTTGGGTGGGGGTGGTGATGTCTACCTCGAGGTCTGGGAGGTTGGTGGGGGCGGTGAGGGTGCCTGAGGAGACGGGGAGGTTGAGTTTGCTGGCGGCCAGGTCGATGTCGATCGAGGCGCCGGTGTCGTTGGGGGCGGTCCACTCGGTGTCGGAGAGGGTGATCGCGAGGCCTACGACGCGGCCCTTCGGGATGACCTGGTCCTGGGCGCGGAGGGGGACGTTGATCGTCGTCCACTGGCCCGGGGTCAGCGGTGTCGGCTTGGAGAGCGACTTGCTGTGCGCGGCGTCGATCCAGCCGCGGCTGACGACGCCGTGATCGCTTTGCGTGGTGAGCTTCTCGACGGTGTAGTAGCAGCTGTCGTCGTAGTCGGTGCTCGAGCCTTCGCAGGTGCTCTGCGTGGTACGGCGGATGCCGGAGTACCGCTCCGCGTCGCCGTACTCGATCAGCCGCGCGGTCACCGGCGTCGTCGCCGAGTCGGACTTGACGCGCAACGTGACCGACGGCGTGCCGCTGATCCGCAACGGCGCCGGCAGCGGTGCGGACAGGAACATCTGCCGCCCGGCGATCACCTGGGACGGATCCGACACGATGTCGTCCTCGTTCAGGTCCGGGTCGTCGGTGACCGTCACCGAACCCTTGCCTGCGGCCCCTAGTTTCCCGGCGGCCAGCGGCACCGAGCGCGGGCGGTTCACGGCCGGCCAGCTGCGGTAGTTGCGCCAGACGTCCGGTGCGGTCTCGACCGCGACCATCGGCTCCTTCATCACGCCGTTCTGCAAGCCCTGCAGCCAGTAGTCGAACCACTCGTGCAGCGTTTCCACCCACTCGTCGCGCCGGAACTCGAACGGGTCCACGTGGTCCTCGAGTCCCAGCCACAGCTTGCGCGGCACGTTGTTGCGCGCCAGCGCCGACCACCATTGCGAGAAGTGGTTGGTCTGCACGTTGTAGTCGCTGAGCCCGTGCGTGATGAAGACCGACGCCTTCACTTTCGACGCGTTCTTCGTGTAGTCGCGCTCGGCCCAGAACGACGTGTAGTCGCCGGTGTCGTCGTCGTCGTTGTCGCCGAGTTCGCCGCGAACCTCTTCACAGGCGGGGCTGTCGTGGCCGACGTACCCGCCGAGCCAGGGCATGTAGTCGTCGGAGTACGGAACGCCGCCCGAGCGGGTGTAGTCGTACCACGACGAGATCGCCGAGATCGGCACGATCGTCTTCAGGCCGCTGACCCCGGTGGCGGCGACGCCGTTCGCGAGCGTGCCGTCGTACGACTTGCCGATCATGCCGACCGCGCCGGTGGTCCAGGTCGCCTTCACCGGCTGGCCGTCCGCGGTGTGCGCGGTATTGCGCCCGTTCAGCCAGTCGATCACGTCGACGACCGACTGGATCTCGTCCCGGCCGCCGACGTCGCCGCAGCCGGTGGACCGCCCGGTGCCGACGACGTCCACGCCGACCATCGCGTACCCGCGCGGGACGAAGTAGTTGTCGTAGTACAACGGCATCTTCCGGATCACGCCGTCGGCGTCGTACGACTTCTTCTCGCTCTCGTTGCCGCGTCCGCAGCAGGAGTAGTACGGCGAGGCGTCCATGATCACCGGGATCTTCACGCCGGCCAGCGCGGTCTCACTGGGCCGCACGATGTCGACCGCGACCACGTCGTCCTTGCCGTCGGAGTCGGTGTCCATCGCGGTGTCGACGTACACGGACTCGCGGATCGCGTCGGCGTAGTCGTAGACCGGCTGCGTGCTCTTCGTGCGCGTGTCGACGTGTTGCGGCACAGTGGAAGCAGCCGGGGCCGCTGAGCCGGGCCCGTCCGGAGCCGGCGAAGCCGTGGCGGGACCGGCGAGGGTCGTCGTCAGGCTGAGCACGGCGGACGAAACCAGGATCGTCACCCTGGCGTGGACGGTCCTCATGGCTGGGAAGGCTAGTCATTCCCAGGCCGCAATGCCAGGTTCTGCCGAGATTGGCCGCGACCTGCCCGACACGCAGCGTGAGGACTGTGGCGTTCGGTATGGTACGGCCACCGCCCCCGGGGGGACGCACGGAAGGGTAGGCCAGTGAATCTGCGAGCACCGGTGACATTGCTGGACGTGGCGCAGCGCGCGGGCGTGTCGGTCGCGACCGCCTCCCGCGTGCTGAACGGCGGGGACCGGGTGCCCCGTCCGGAACTGCAGGAACGGGTCAAGGCCGCGGCCGACGAGCTCGGCTACACGCCGAACGCGCAGGCGCAGGCACTGGCGAAGTCCTCGACCAACGTGGTCGGCATCCTTGTGCACGACATCGAGGACCCGTACTTCGCCGCGATCGCGAACGGCGTGATGCGGGCCGCGGACGAGCGGAACCTGCTGGTGATGATGGCCAGCACGTTCCGGGACTCCGACCGCGAGATCGCCTACCTGTCGTCGTTGCGCGCGCAACGAGCGCGGGCCGCGGTGATGATCGGCAGCCGGCGCACCGACGCGGAGAGCCTGGCGCGGACGGCGACCGAGGTGGAGAGTTTCCTCAACTCCGGCGCGGGTCTCGCGCTGGTCAGCCAGTCCGGGATGCCGGCGCACACCGTCGAGCCGGACAACCGGTCCGGGTCGGCGGACCTGGCCCGCGCGTTGGTCGGCCTCGGGTACCGGAAGTTCGCCGTACTGGGTGGGCCGGAAACGCTCGCCACGGCACGCGATCGGCGCGACGGGTTCGTTGCCGGGCTGGCCGAGGCGGGGCTGGAGCCGGTGGCGGTCGAGGCCGGTGAGTTCACCCGCGACGGTGGGCACGCGGCCGCGGAGCGACTGCTCGACCGGCCCGCGGACATGGACTGTGTGTTCGCGGTGAACGACGTGATGGCGGTCGGCGCGATGTCCGCGCTGCGGGCGCGCGGCGTCGACGTCCCCGGGCAGCTCGGCGTCGCGGGCTTCGACGACATCGCAACGCTGCGGGACGTGTGGCCGGGGCTGACCACGGTTCGGCTGCCGCTGGAGCAGATGGGCCGGCGGGCGCTGGAGCTGGCGATCGAGGGCGGCGAGCCGACGACGGAGACCTTCAAGGCCGAGGTAGTACTGCGGGAGAGCACCGCCAAGCGCTGAAATATGCTCGCCTGGTGACCGTATCCGAGATCTTCGACCCGTCGGCCTGGAAGCAGGTGGACGGCTTCGAGCTGACCGACATCACCTACCACCGGGCGGTCGACGCCGGGGTGGTGCGGATCGCGTTCAACCGGCCCGAGGTGCGCAACGCGTTCCGGCCGCGGACCGTCGACGAGCTGTACCGGGTGCTCGACCACGCCCGGATGTCGACCGACGTCGGCTGCGTGCTGCTCACCGGCAACGGCCCGTCGCCGAAGGACGGCGGCTGGGCGTTCTGCTCGGGCGGCGACCAGCGGATCCGCGGCAAGGACGGTTACAAGTACGCCGAGGGTACGACGGCCGACTCGATCGACCCGGCGCGCGCCGGGCGGCTGCACATCCTCGAAGTACAACGGCTGATCCGCTTCATGCCGAAGGTGGTGATCTGCGTCGTCCCGGGCTGGGCCGCGGGCGGCGGGCACAGCCTGCACGTGGTCGCGGACCTGACGCTGGCGTCCGCGGAGCACGCGCGGTTCAAGCAGACCGACGCGGACGTGGCGTCGTTCGACGGCGGGTTCGGGTCGGCGTACCTGGCGCGCCAGGTCGGGCAGAAGTTCGCGCGCGAGATCTTCTTCCTCGGCGACGAGTACTCCGCCGAGGACGCGTACCGGATGGGCATGGTGAACAAGGTCGTCCCGCACGCGGAGCTCGAGGCCGTCGCGCTGGAGTGGGGCCGGAAGATCTGCGCGAAGTCGCCGACCGCGCAGCGGATGCTGAAGTACGCCTTCAACCTGATCGACGACGGGCTCGTCGGCCAGCAGCTGTTCGCCGGCGAGGCCACCCGGCTCGCCTACGGCACCGACGAGGCCGCCGAGGGGCGCGACTCGTTCCTGCAGAAGCGTTCGCCGGACTGGTCGCCGTACCCGTACGCCTTCTAACACTCTTCGCTGAGTACTTCTCAGAATTACCTGTGCGAACTGGTGACAGTTCGCGGTACGGCGGTTACCGTCGGTCGGTATGGACAACCTTTCCCGCCGTGGGTTGCTCACCGGAGCCGGCGCGCTCGTCGCCGCCGGAACCGTGGGGACGTCCACCGCCGCCGCCCGCCCTGTCCGCACCCTCGCCCTCCCCGCCACCAAACGCTTCGTCATGGGCGGAGCCGGTGGCGAGCTCTTCCGCAGCAAGCCGCTCAAGGACGTGACCGTGATGCAGTCGTTCGCGTTCGACACCCCGAACCACCGGCTGTTCACCGGCCAGGTCCGCGCGGGCTCGTCCGCCAACAGCGGTGACCTGACGCTCAGCCAGCTGAGCCTCGCATCAGGCTCCGAGGGCAACCTCCTCGGGCACATGTACCTGACCGGCTTCGGCCATGCCGTGTCGATCGGCGCCGAGGCCGTCGGCAGTACGACGTACATCTGGACCGAGACCGACGTGGACACGGCCAACGGGCGCGGGCGGCAGATCACCCGCTTCCCGTGGCGCAGCGGTACGACGCTGACCTCCGCGTCGGTCACCAAGTGGAAGCCGGTCGCGAACGGCAGCGTGTTCACGCCCGCGGTCGACCAGCGGTACGGCCGGCTCGGGGTGCGGTACGCGCTGTCGGACGGGATGCACATCAACGTGTACTCGCTGGCCGCGGCCCGCACCGGGGACTTCTCGACCGTGCTTGCCTCGTTCAAGCAGCCCGCGCTGACGTCCGGTGTCGCCTTCCAGGGCTGGGCGTTGTACGGGTCGTACGTCTACTTCTGGGAAGGCAACGCCTACCCGGGCAGCCCGAACCAGGACGACGCCACCTCGAAGCTGTGGTGCTACGACATCAACGCCGGCCAGCTCGTCGACTCGTTCCGCACGTTGGCGGGCTGGAGCCTGACGTACCGCGAGGCCGAGGGCATGGCCGTGTTCGGTTCCACCGACGCGACGGCCCGGCTGTACTTCGGATTCGCCTCCGGCGTGGCCGGCGCCCGGCAGGCCAGCCTCTTCTACCGCAACGAACTCGTCTGACGGAGCTACTGGGCGACGCCGTACAGCCGGTCGCCGGCGTCGCCCAGGCCCGGGACGATGTAGCCCTTCTCGTTCAGGTGCGAGTCCATGCCCGCGATCACCAAGCTGCACGGGACGCCGAGGCCGGTCAGCTCACGCTCGACGCGCTCCACGCCCTCGGGGGCGGCGAGCAGGCAGATCGCGGTGATGTGGTCCGCGCCCCGGTCGACCAGGAACTGGATCGCCGCGGCCAGTGTGCCGCCGGTCGCCAGCATCGGGTCGAGGACGTAGCACTGCCGCCCGGACAGGTCCTCCGGCAGCCGTTCGGCGTACGTCGACGCGGTCAGCGTCTCCTCGTTGCGGATCATGCCGAGGAACCCGACCTCCGCGGTCGGGAGCAGCCGGGACATGCCCTCGAGCATCCCGAGACCGGCGCGCAGGATCGGCACCACCAGCGGCTTCGGTGAGGTCAGCTTCACGCCCTGCGCCTCGGCGACCGGCGTCCGCACGGTGACCGGACCGGTGCGCACGTCCCGGGTCGCCTCGTAGGCGAGCAGCGTGACGAGTTCCTCGGTCAGCCGGCGGAACGTGGGTGAGTCCGTCTGCTCGTCGCGCAGCGCGGTGAGCTTGTGGGCGACGAGCGGGTGGTCCACGACGAGGATCTGCATAAGCCCGAACGGTACCGTCGGCGATTCGCGACGCGAAAGCACGCTCGCTGCGAGAATCGGAACCGCATCGGTTTCTGCCCTGTTTCGCCCACCAGGGGAGGCCCCATGACCGAGAAGACGCCCGAGCAGCTCGACCGGCTGCGGCGCCGTGCGGCCTTTCTGCGGGAGCGCGACGAGGCGAAGGCGTTGCGCGACCGGATCGCACCGCGGCGGGCCCGGGTCCGGCAGTTGCGCGAGGCGATGCGCAGAGCGACGTACCATCACTGACCGTTGACGGGTGTTGGCGGATCTGATACCACAACGAGATCGCCGGGGAAGCCGGAGTCTGGGACGATGAGCCGGTGTCTGATGCCACGGCTGGGCCGATGACCGACCTCGATTTCGCGGTCGCCGCATACACCGAGGACGGCAACTGGACCGTCACGCCGCTGGTGCTGCGCGGCGAGCCCGACCTGTCGGCGCTGGTCTCCGCGCTCCGCCGGTACGCCGGGGAGGCGGGCGTGCTCGGGATGGTGTCGGTCGACGAGGACTTCTTCGTGCTGGTCCGGGTGTTCGGGAGCCACGCCCGGTTCCTGATCTCCGACGTGACCGCCGCGACCGAGTGGCCGCTGGCCCGCCAGGTGGTGGACGAGCTGGACATCCCGCTCGACGATGACGACGACGAGCAGGTCCCGGCCGGCGACCTCGCGATCGTCGCCGACCTCGGGATGAGCGCGATGGAGCTCGGCGCGCTCTGCGACGACGTCGACCTCTACCCGGAGGAGATGCTCGAGGAGATCGCCGAGACGCTTGGCTTCGGCAACCAGTTCCACGACGCGATCGAAGCCGTTGGCTAGCCCGCTGTTGCGGCGCGAGTGGTCGCGGTTGATGACGCTCGCGCTCGAGGAGGGCGAGCGGGCGCTGCCCGACGTACCGATCGGGGCCGTCGTCGTCGACCAGGACGGCGCGGTGATCGGGCGCGGTCACAACGAGCGCGAGGCGACCGGCGACCCGACCGCGCACGCCGAGGTGCTGGCGATCCGGGAGGCGGCCCGGCACGTCGGGGAGTGGCGGCTGACCGGCTGCACGCTGGTGGTCACCCTGGAGCCCTGCACGATGTGCGCGGGGGCGATCGTGCTGTCCCGGCTGGACCGGCTGGTCTTCGCGGCGTACGACGAGAAGGCCGGAGCCGTCGGGTCCTTGTGGGACGTCGTCCGGGACCGCCGGCTCAACCACCGGCCCGAGGTGATCGGCGGCGTGATGGCCGACGAGGCGGGCGCCCGGCTGCGCGATTTCTTCCTGGGGCACAGGTCTTGATAGTGTCTCCGGCGGTGGCGTGTCCGAGCGGCCGAAGGAGCGCGCCTCGAAAGCGCGTGACGGGCAACCCCCGTCCGAGGGTTCAAATCCCTCCGCCACCGCCAACCGCCCTCCGGGGCGGCAGCAAGGGTCTGTCCCCCGGTTCCACGCCTACTGCGCGGCACTCGGCGGGCGCCTCGCTGAGCGGGAGCGAAGGGAACGATGAAACCACATCGACCCCTCCGCTCCCGCTCACCGAGGCACTCCGCCGAGCACCTGCTCGCTACGGCGTGGAACCGGGGGACAGACCCTGGCCGGAGACCCTGATGCTGTGTGATGCGTCAGGGTTTTCGTCTCTCTGGACCTGACTCGGGACGCTCGGCGAGAGGGCCCCCATGGATGTTGCGGAGCTCGACCGGATCCTGCTGGCGGGTGCGGCGGTCCTGCTCGTCGCCGTGGTGGCGGTCCGGTTGTCGGCGCGGATCGGGCTCCCCTCGCTGCTGATCTACCTCGGGATGGGCCTGCTGCTCGGCGAGTCGGGTCCCGGCAACATCCAGTTCGAGGACGCGCAGATCGCGCACGCGCTGGGCTTCGCGGCGCTGGTGGTGATCCTCACCGAAGGCGGTCTCACCACCCGGTGGAACGAAGTACGCCCGGTGATGCCGCTCGGGCTCGTGCTGGCGACGGTCGGGGTCGCGGTCAGCGTCGGGGTGGTCGCCTGTGTGGCGCATTACGGCCTCGGGCTGAGCTGGCAGCTGTCGGTGCTGCTCGGCGCGGTGACGTCGCCGACCGACGCCGCGGCGGTGTTCTCGGTGCTGCGCCGGGTGCCGATCCGGCCGCGGCTGCGGGGTGCGCTCGAGTCGGAGTCCGGCCTGAACGACGCTCCGACCGTGTTGCTGGTCACACTCGTCAGCACCGGCGAGGTCGGCGAGAAGGGTCTGCTGTGGTTCACCGGGATGGTGGTCTACGAGCTGGTCGTCGGTGCGCTCTTCGGGTTGCTGATCGGCTGGGTGAGCGTCCGGCTGATCCGGCGGATGGCGCTCGGGTCCGCGGGCCTGTACCCGCTGGCGGTGCTCTCGGTCGCGTTCATCTCGTACGCCGGCGGCTCGGTGCTGCTGCACGTGTCCGGGTTCGCGGCGGTCTACGTGACATCGCTCGTGCTCGGGCGGGCCGAGTTGCCGCACCGGCTGGCGACCCGGTCGTTCGTCGACGGGATCGCCTGGCTGGCGCAGATCGGACTGTTCGTGATGCTCGGGCTGCTGGCCTCGCCGGGGAGGTTCCGGTGGTCCGACGTACTGGTCGCGCTGGTGATCGGGATCGCGGTCACGGTCGTCGGGCGGTTCGCGTCGGTGGCGCTCTCGGCGGCGCCGTTCCGGTTGCCGTGGCGGGAGCAGGCGTTCATTTCCTGGGCCGGCCTGCGCGGTGCGGTGCCGATCGTGCTCGCCACCATCCCGCTCGCGGAACAGGTGCCGCAGGCGGACCGGATCTTCGACGTGGTGTTCGTGCTGGTGCTGCTGTTCACGCTGCTGCAGGGGCCGTCGCTGCCGTGGCTCGCGAAGCGGCTCAAGGTGCTCGACGAGAACGCGGCGCACGAGGTCGACATCGACGTGGCGCCGCTGGAGTCGCTCGGTGCCGACATGCTCCAGGTGTACGTGCCGAGTGAGTCGCGGCTCGCCGGGGTCGAGATCGGCGAGCTCCGGCTTCCGGCCGGGGTGTCGGTCTCGCTGATCATCCGCGAGGAGCAGGCCTTCGTACCGGACCGGCGTACCGTCCTGCGCGCCGCCGACTCGCTGCTGGTGGTCGCCCCCAGCCCGGTGCGCGAGCAGACCGTACGCCGTCTCCGCGCCGTCTCCCGCGCCGGCCGCCTGGCCGGCTGGTTCGGCGAACGCGGCCGCGAACAGACCTAGCCGGGACGGGATCGGCCTAGTTCGGGTTCTGCCCCGACGGGATCGGCTGTGGGGTGTGGATGACCGGGAGGCAGACCGTGGTGCCCGGCGCGACCGCGACCGACGGGGCGCCCTTGAGCTTGACGGAGCCGAAGCCGGCGCCGATGACCAGGTCGACCGTGTGGTCGGTGCGGCCGTCGGCGACGAGCTGGGCCTTCTGGTTGAGCTGACCCTGCACCAGGAGCACCTCGGGCGCGTCCACGGCCGCGCCGCGCAGCACGACCACGTCGACCTTGTCGCCCTTGGGCTCGTTCGCGATCTTGTCGATGTTGAACCCGCGCTTCTCCAGCGCCTCCGCGACCCGGCCGGCCGAACCCGCGCGGGCGCCGCCGTTGTACACGTTCAGCACGACCTGCTTCGGGACCAGCCGGTTGTTGGTCAGCTTCTGTTCCGTGCAGGTCGGCTCGGCGCTGCTGTTCACCAGCGAGTTCCAGCCCCACCAGCCACCGCCGACGAGGATCCCGAGCAGGATCACCATCGTGATCGGTGTACGCCACCGGATCCGCGAGTGCGGTCGCGGCTGCGGATGTATCGCTGTCATCTGCTCCACCCCCCGTGAGCGGCAGCCATCGGTCAGTCCACTACCAGTACCCGTGCGTGCAGCACCTGACGCTGCTGGAGCGCCGCGCGCAGCGCGCGGTGCAGGCCGTCCTCGAGGTACAGGTCGCCCTTCCACTCCACGACGTGCGCGAACAGGTCGCCGTAGAAGGTCGAGTCCTCGTCGAGCAGCGCGGTCAGGTCCAGAGTGCCCTTCGTCGTGACGAGTTCGTCCAGCCGCACCTGCCGCGGTGGCAGCGAGGACCAGTCCTTGGGCCGCAGCCCGTGGTCCGGGTACGGCCGATCGTCCCCGACGCGCTTGAAGATCACCTCCCGAAGTCTAGCGGGGTTCGAGGTCGTGCGAGGAGGTCATGAACGTCACCGGAATAGTCCGGTGATCCGGAGCAACCTTTCGGCTTCCTGAGGCGTCCCACGGGACAGGGAGCAGTGAGCGCGGATCCGCGCCCACGAGCGAGGGGGTAAACGGTATGCGAATTCTTCCGAAACTCGGCCTGGCGACCGCGGCGATGACCGTCGCCGCCCTCGGTGCGACACTGCCGGCCGAGGCGATCACGGTCTCGCAGGTGAAGGCCGCCCAGACCCGGCTGAACCGGCTCGGCTGCGTTTCCGGCCCGGTCGACGGCAAGGCCGGCGCGATGACCCAGGCCGCCACCGTGCGGTTCCAGTCCGCCAACGTGCTGAGCCAGACCGGTTCGCTGAACAGTACGACGTACGCCCGGCTGATGGCGTCGACCGCGAAGCGCTGCGACGTCCGGCCGGTGCCGCGGCGGTCGGGGACCGGGCGCCGGATCGTCATCAGCCAGACGCAGAACTGGGTGTGGCTGATCGATGCCCGCGGCACCGTCGTACGGCAGGGCGGCATCATCGACAACCCGGCGTACCTGCGGGCCGGGACCTACACCAGCGGCGCGAAGTGCGGCCGGCCGGCCCGGGTACTGCGGAACACCGACGGCGGCCGGCTCTACCTGAACCGCTTCGTCCGGTTCGCGCCGTGCGGGATCGGGTTCCACCAGATCCCGACGTACATGTCGAGCGGCGCGCAGATCCACCCCGACTGGCTGCTCGGCACGAACTACCGGGCCTCGCACGGCTGCATCCGGGTCTCGGCCTCGATGGCGGTGACGATCTGGAACTTCGCCGCCGGCCCGACTCGCGTGGTCGTGATGCGCTGACGGCCCGGAGGACTAGCATGCCGACCGGGTAGTTCCGTCAACCGGGGAAAGGCACGCTGAGATGGCCGAGACAGCCGACGTCGTGGAGACCGTCAAGCAGGGGTATGCGTTCGAGGGGGCGGCGCTCGAGCTCGGTGCCCTGCTGGTCGACGGCGAGCCCAACCCGGAGGCCGCGGTCCGGATCCCGCTGGGCATGATGAACCGGCACGGGCTGGTCGCCGGCGCCACCGGTACCGGCAAGACGAAGACCCTGCAGCTGATGGCCGAGCAGCTGTCCGCGGCCGGGGTCGCGGTGTTCGCCGCCGACATCAAGGGTGACCTGTCCGGCATCTCGCAGCCGGGTGCCGGCGGCGACAAGCTGCTCGCCCGGACCAAGGGCATCGGCCAGGACTGGACCGCCACCGGCTTCCCGACCGAGTTCTACGCGCTCGGCGGCCAGGGCACCGGGGTCCCGATCCGCGCGACGATCACGTCGTTCGGGCCGGTGCTGCTGTCCAAGGTGCTCGGGCTGAACGACGTCCAGGAGTCCTCGCTCGGCCTGATCTTCCACTACGCCGACAAGGCCGGCCTGACCCTGCTCGACCTCAAGGACCTGCGGGCGGTCATCCAGCACCTCACCTCCGACGAGGGCAAGGAGGACCTGAAGCAGCTCGGCGGCCTGTCCGCGGCCACCGCGGGCGTGATCCTGCGGGCGCTGATCGGGTTCGCGGACCAGGGCGCCGAGGCGTTCTTCGGCGAGCCCGAGTTCGACACCGCGGACCTGCTGCAGCAGCGCGACGGCAAGGGCGTCGTCTCGCTGCTCGAGCTGCCGAACCTGCAGGACCGCCCGGCGCTGTTCTCGACGTTCCTGATGTGGCTGCTCGCCGACCTGTTCCACGACCTGCCCGAGGTCGGCGACGTGGACAAGCCGAAGCTGGTGTTCTTCTTCGACGAGGCGCACCTGCTGTTCAACGACGCGTCGAAGGCGTTCCTGGAGTCGATCGCGCAGACCGTCCGGCTGATCCGCTCGAAGGGCGTCGGCGTGTTCTTCGTGACGCAGACCCCGAAGGACGTGCCGGACGAGGTGCTGGCCCAGCTCGGTTCGCGGGTGCAGCACCAGCTGCGCGCGCACACGCCGAACGACGCCAAGGCCCTGAAGGCGACGGTGTCGACGTTCCCGAGTTCGTCGTACGACCTGGGCGAGGTGCTGACCCAGCTCGGGATCGGCGAGGCGATCGTGACGGTGATGAACGAGAAGGGCGCGCCGACGCCGGTCGCGTGGACCCGGCTGCGGGCGCCGCAGTCGCTGATGGCGCCGGCCTCCGCCGAGCAGCTCGCCGCGACCGTGCAGGCCTCGGCGAACAATGCGAAGTACGCCGAGCTGCTCGACCGCGAGTCGGCGTACGAGGTGCTGGCGGCGAAGGTGCAGGCCGGCGCGGCGCAGGCCGAGGCGGAGCAGCAGCAGGCCGAGCGGGCTCCGCGGGAGGAACCGCGGCCGCGGGCGCAGAAGCAGGAGAAGTCGATGGTCGAGCAGGTCATCGGGTCGTCGGCCTTCAAGCAGTTCGCGCGGTCGGCCGGGCGGGAGATCGTCCGCGGGCTGTTCGGCGCTGCTCGCCGGCGGCGCTGAGCGTCCGGTTTTCCCTTGCCCGCAAGGAAAAACCCGCACTGGTTGTTGATCAAACGACTGAATTTCAGCGACCCAGGATCGTTCTCAAGTCGTCATCCACAGCCGCGCCGTCACGGATTGGGAGCTGACGCCTACTCGTCGTACCGTGTGAACTGATGGTTGCACAGAGTAGGCGGGCGATACGTTCCTGGACGCTCTGGACCCTGACGGTCCCGGCGTTCGCCGTTGTGATGCTCGTCGACCTGGCCGCGATCGGCTACGGCGCGTACGCGTTCACCGAGCTCCCGAGCTGGCGCGGGCTGGACGTCGTGTTCGCGCTGACGGTGTCCGCGCTGATCTCCGTCGAGGGTGCGCGGCGCGTGGAGAACCGGCGGCGGCGCGGCGGCGCGCTGCACAAGGACCTCGCGCCCGCCTGGATGATCGCCGCCGCGCTCATCCTGCATCCGGCGCTGGCGATCCTGGTCGCCGTACTGCTGCGAATCTGGTGGCGGATCCGGGCCGGCAAGTGCATCCCGTACCGCTGGGCCTTCTCGACCGCGGTGCACGTCCTCGCGGTCGGCGCGGCGCACGCGGTCTTCGTCTCGGCCCGCGAACTGGCGGGCGACGGCGGCCTCGGCCTGGTCGTCGCGATGGCCGGCGGCGCGGTCGCGTACGTCGTGACCGACACGCTGCTCTGCGGGCTCGCGATCTCGCTGATCATCCCGGGCAGCAACCGCCGCGAGACGATCGGCGGCCTCGACGACCTGTGCACCGACGCGACCGCGGCCACCTTCGGTTGTCTGCTCGCGGCGGCCTGCCTGGTCACGCCGTGGTTCGCGTTCGTCGCGATCCCGATCACGCTGACCGCGCAGCGCGCGCTGCTCCTCGGCCAGCTCGAGACCGAGGCGCAGACCGACCCGAAGACCAGCCTCACCCGCGTCGACTGGTGGCGCCGCCGGACCGAGCAGATGCTGCGCACCTCCCGGACCCAGCGCGAGTCGATGGCGGTCCTGCTGATCGACATCGACCACTTCAAGCAGGTCAACGACCGGCACGGGCACCTGGTCGGCGACGAGGCTCTGCGCGCGGTCGCCACGATCCTGCGCAGTGCGATCCGGGTGAAGGACGTGATCGGGCGGTTCGGCGGCGAGGAGTTCGTGATCGCGCTGCCCGACACCGGTCTCGACGAGGCGACCGTGACCGCCGACCGGCTGCGCAACGCGGTCGCCAACAGTCCGCTGGCTGCGATGTGCGCCGGCGTACTCGACGATCCGGACCTGGATCCGGACACCTTCCGGCTGACCGTGAGCATCGGGGTCGCCGTCTACCCGGCCGACGGGGCGACCGTCGACGAGCTGCTGCTCCGGGCCGACCGCGCGATGTACGCCGCCAAGGCCGCCGGGCGCAACCGGGTCCGGCTGGCCGCGGACACCGTCACGCTGCCCGGTTTCACCGCCGCCACGAAATTCTCCGAACAGACAGAACCTTTGGCTCCGGCGCAGCGTCCTGTGCGGTGAGGACGGCAGGACGGAGCACGCATGGCGGCAGCGGGGAGTCGTGACGACGACTTCACGGCATTCGTGCTGGCCAGGTCCGCGCGGTTGGTGCACTTCGCGCGGATGCTCTGCGGCGACGCCGGTCTCGCCGAGGACCTGGTGCAGAGCGCGCTCGAGAAGGCGTACCTGCGCTGGGACCGGATCGAGCTGGCCGACCCGTTCGCGTACGTCCGGCAGGCCGTCGTCAACCAGCACTTGTCGTGGGTACGGCGGCGTCCGTGGCGGGAGCGGCCCAGCGGTGACGCCTTCGAGCTGGACCTGTTCATCGAGGCGGAGGCTGATCAGAGCGGGGCGGTCCACCGGCGCGTGGCGGTCCGGGCCGCGCTCGCCACGTTGAGCCGGCGCGAGCGCGCGGTCGTCGTACTGCGGTATGTCGAGGACCTGACCGAGCGGGAGACCGCGGCGGTGCTCGGGGTGGCGATCGGGACGGTGAAGAGCGCGAACGCGCGGGCCCTGGGCAAGTTGCGGGCCGCGCCGGAGCTGAGCGGTGTGGAGGAGCGAGCATGAACGACGACCGGGTGGTCGAGGAGGAGCTGCGGGTGGTGCTGGCCCCGGATCACTCCGTCCCGCCGCTCGACCCGGCGCGGATGATCGCGGGGGCGCGACGGCGGCGTGCGCGGGGACGGCTCGCGGCGGTGGCTGGTTCGGCGGCGGTGGTCGGGGTGGTTGTGGTCGCCGGGGTGCTGGGTTCGCCGTCGTCGGGACAGGCCCCACAGCCGGCGGGGCCCGGGGTTTCGGAGGGGCCGGGGGGTTCGGAAGGGCCTGGTGTCTCGAAGGTGCCCCGGCCGACCGTGTCGACGCCGGCTCCGGGTCGGCGTACTCCGTCGATGACGATGCCTGCTCCGACGCCGACGGTGCCGCCCACCACTCCGGTGACCCGACCGCCGACCGCGGTACCCACCGGGTCGGTCCGGCCGGTGCGCACCACCGCCCGGCCGACGCGCACACCGAGCGGAGTGCCGTCGACCCCGAGTACGCCGACCCGTCGCTGACAGAACCATTTCCCTGCCCGGCCGCGTCCTTCAGCCCGACCGAATACCAAACAGGTGCGGAGGGCAACAAATGAACGAGGTACGCCGCAAGCGACAGGCAACCCGCTTGCTGCTGGGCGGAATCGCAACCGCCGCCGTGATCGGCATCGCAGTAGCCGGCACCGCAGTAGCACGCAGCACCGGCTTAACGGCCGACACCGGCACTACAGGCGGTCCCGCCGCATCGACCCCATCACCAGTGCCCGCCACCACCCCCACCAGGCCCCGCCCGGCAACCCCCACCGTCGCCCGTCCGACCGCGGTACCAACCCTTCCGCGAGGCGCAACCCGCCCGGCAACCCCGACACCGGCACCAACCGCAACGCCGACCCGGGTGCCCCGGCCGACGCCGACCGTCTCGATCCCACCGGCAACGCCGACGCGTGCACCCCGCCCGACCCCGACCCTGCCACCGACCCGCACGGCGGAGCCGACGCCCGCCCAGCCGCCGACCGAGTTCCCCGCCGGCAAGTAGCCGGACCATGTACCGAAGAACGGGTACTGGTGCCGCCCGGCGGGCCTGGCCGCGCCTGACATCCGGCGCTACCTGGCCCACACCCAGCACCACTACCCGTTCGTCGGTACAACGACATGCGCGGCCCGCGCGCTTACCGGTTGGCAAGCGCGCGGGCAGCAGTGGGTTAGCAGGTGGCGAAGGTGCCGGCGTTGACCCAGGCTTTGGCTACGTACATGCCGGTGTGGACGCGGAGCCAGATGCTGCTCGTGCCCTGGGAGCCGGTGACGCTCTGCCCGGTTGTCTGGCACTCGACGGTGACCTGGGCGGACTTGCCGGCCATGCCGACGATGGTGGCGGTGGAGTTCGGGGCGTTGCGGACGTTCAGGTAGCCGGACGAGATCGACACCGTGCCGCGGCCTCCGTCACCGGTCCACAGGTACGTGACGTCGACCCACGCGTTGTCGACCAGCTTCAACGCGTCCCAGAACGTCCCGTCGGCGAGGTCGATCCCGGCCGGGTTCGCGACCGTGCGGCCGAACTGGTCCTTGCCGCCGTTGTAGCCGTCCTGGTACGCGGCCTGCGCCTCGGGCTTGCCCTGCGGCAGGTCCTTCCACATCTCGCGGATCGAGCTCGGGTTCCAGTAGTCGTCCTTGGTGTTCCACGGCCCGACGTCCCACACCGGCTCGAACGCGCAGCGCGTCGCGGTGCAGACCTTGACCGAGTAGGTGCCGGACCCGTTCGCGGACAGCCCGCGCCGGGACGGCAGCGCGACGAAGTGGTCGCGGTTCACGATCACGTGGCCGTTGGCCGTCGTACCGCCGACCAGACCTTCCCGCGTCGCGAAGACGCGCGACTTGAGCGGCGCGGCCTGGATGGTCATCCCGGAACCGGCCGCGGTGCCGGTGGGCTCGACGGTGACGTCGCCGACCCACGGGCGCGCTCCGGTCGGCGGCGCGCTGACGATGATGCGGACCTGGACCTGGTCGCTCGCGGCCGGCAGCGCGACCGGCGTACCGGCCTCTGCCGCCGTCCACTCTGTCCAGCGACTGCCGGTCCAGGACCGTACGTCGACCTCGGCCGAGGAGCCGTCCGGCGTACCGGAGTTGTAGCCGACGACGACGGCCGAGGTACGGGCGGCGAGCCGGACCGGGCTGAGCTCGGCGAGCCCGGCCCGCTGCTTGACTCCGCTCGAGCCGATCGCGGCCGGTGCGGCGCCGAGGACGATCCGGTTGCCCTGGACCTCGACGTTGCCGGCTCCGGCGACCGGCTGGGCGGTGACCGGGACCGGCGACGGGGCGGCGGCGGTGCTGGTCCCGGGCAGGGAGGCGGTGAAGAACGCGGCGGTCGCGGCCAGACAGACGGCGAGCGCGCTGGAACGGGTGATGCGCATGGGCGGAACCTCCGGGGCGGTGAAGGTGTGCTCACCCAATGTGACTCATGAACATCACTTCTGGCTAGCCCGTCAATAAATTCCTCGCGACCGGACGGTGACCTATTCGCCGGTCACGCCGTCCACGAGCTCGCGGACGATGTCCAGATGCCCGGCGTGCCGGGCGTACTCCTCGAGCACGTGGAACAGGATCCAGTTCAGCGTCGGCCGGTCGTCCGGCCCGAACCGCCCGCCGACCGGCGCGACCGTGGCCGGGTCCGCACCGCGCACCACCTGCCGGGTGAATTCACCACCCGCATGCAGCTGGGCGAGCAGACTTTCGAGCGTGTCGTCCGGGTCGAGTGTCCAGCGGCCTTCCGGGTCGTCCGCCGAGTCGCCCCACGGCCGATCGACCTGCTCGGCCGTGAACCCCCACCGCAGCCACCGCCGCTCCATGAAGATCAGGTGCTTCAGCAGCTCCAGCGGCGCCCACCCGGACGGCAGCCGGCTGTTCCGCAGGTCGGCGTCGCTCAGCCCGGTCAGCTTGGCCTCGATGACGCCGCGGTACCGGTCGAGGAACCGCAGATGCAGCTCGAGGGTGTCGGCGACCTCCCGCTCCGGCGTCACGACAGCGCTCGCAGGTACTCCGCGGTGGCGTCGTCCGCCGGGTAGAACGACTCGATCATCAGCTCCGACACCGTGACGTCGAGCGGCGTACCGAAGGTCGCGATGGTCGTCAGCAACGACAACTCCCGTCCGTCGTGGGTGAGCTCGAACGGTACGACGACATCCGTCGGACCGGGCGCCGAGGGCTGGTCGTGGACGGCGTACCCCCGCAACTCGTCGTACAGGTCCTGGAGGTCCGGGTCCGCGGTGGCCGCAACCTGGCGGTGCAGGCTCGCGAGGGCGGACGCCCGGACGTCGGCGAGGTTGCCGATCCGGCGCGCCAGGCCGTCCGGGTGCAGGGTCAGCCGGAGCGCGTTGATCGGTGCCTGCAGCAACTTCTCGTCGACGTCGGCGGTGAAGATCGCGATCCCGGCGTTCGCCTCGACGATGTTCCACCAGCGGTCGACGACCAGCGCCGGATACGGCTCGTGGGCCTTCAGCAGCCGGCGCAGCGCGGTACGGATCGCGAGCATCGACGGCGAGTGCAGCGACGACTCGCTGTAGATCGGCGCGAAGCCGCCGGCCAGCAGCAGCTGATTGCGGTCCCGGAGCGGTACGTCGAGTTGCTCGGCCAGCCGCAGCACCATGTCGCGACTCGGCCGCGACCGCCCGGTCTCCACGAAGCTCACGTGCCGCGTCGACACCTCGACCCGGTTCGCGAGCTCGAGCTGGCTCAGCCGACGGCGCTCCCGCCAGCCGCGCAGAAGCTCGCCTACCGGGCGCTGGAACGTCTCCTCGATCGTCGCTGCCATGGTCCGACCGTAGCGGGCCGCCCTCGGCGCGACATAGACAACTCCATTACCTCCGACGTCATCGACGGTCTGCGGTGCGCGACGGCAAGGTTCTGGTCATCCGAACCGAACGAGGAGGAAACACCATGAACGCCACCGCTCTCGCCGACCAGTACTTCGCGATGTGGAACGCCGCCGACGCCGACCGCCGGGCCGGACTGATCGCGGACACCTGGACCGCGGACGCGACGTTCCAGGACCCGAGCTTCGCGACGACCGGCCACGACGAGCTGAACAAGCTGGTCGGCGCCGCGCAGCAGATGTTCCCCGGGCTGTCGTTCGTCCGGGTCGGCGGTATCGACGAGCACCACGGTTACCTGCGCTGGACCTGGCACCTGCAGGCCGAGGGCCAGGAGCCGGTCGCCGGCGGCACCGACATCGTCGTGCTCGACGCGGACGGGAAGATCCAGAAGCTGATCGGCTTCCACGACTTCGCGCCGGAACACTGAGGTCCTGCTGCCGCGGACTACGACTTCCGGCGGAGCCGGGAATCGCCGATCGGCGGATGCCCGGCGCCAGGCCCGCCGCCTAGGTTGTCGGGCATGTGGAGATCGTTGACAGCGGCATCGATAGCAGGGGCCGTGCTGGCGGCCGCCGTACCGGCAAGTCCGGCGGCCGCCGCGGAAGCCCTGGACTGGAAGGCCTGTAGACCCGGCGCGGTCGAGCAGTGTGCGACGCTCACCGTGCCGCTGGACTGGTCGAAACCGTCGGGCCCGACGACGGACGTCTTCGTCGCGAAGGTCCCGGCGAAGGACCAGCGGCACAAGCTCGGCGCACTGTTCTTCAACCCCGGCGGACCGGGAGGTGCGGGCGGATCGATCTTCGCCGCGGGCCTCGCGGAGGCGATCCTGCCGCAGTTCCGGGACCGGTACGACCTGATCAGCTTCGACCCGCGCGGGACCGGGAGCAGCAGTCAGCTCGACTGCGGCCCGGTGCTGCGTCCCGGCGTACCGGTGTTCCCCAGGTCCAAAGCGCAGTACGACGCGATGGTGGCGTCGAGCCGGGCGACCGGTGAACAGTGCCTGCGGAAGCACGGCGACCTGATGCGCAACCTGGACACCCGGACCGTCGCCCGCGACATGGACGCGATCCGGGCGGCGCTCGGCGAGCAGAAGTTCAACTACATCGGCCTGTCCTACGGTTCGTTCCTGGGAACGCTGTACGCGCAGCAGTTCCCGCACCGCGTCGGCCGGATGGTGCTCGACGGGATCGTGGACCACAAGCAGGGCGCGCGGAAGTTCATGCTCGACGAGGCGAAGGCGATGGAGGACGGGTTCAACCGGTTCACCGCCTGGTGTGCGAAGGACAGCGCGTGCGCGCTGCACGGGCAGGACGTCGGCGCGGTCTGGGACGCGACGGTCCGCAAGGCCGACAAGACCCCGCTGACCGGACCACACGGCCCGGTGAACGGCGACGTACTGCGGATGGCGCTGCCGAGCCTGCTGCCGTTGACCAGCATGGTCTCGGACAACTGGTCGGTGCTCGCGAACGCGCTGGCCAAGGCGACGAAGGGCGACGGCGCCGACTTCGCCAATGTCAGCTACGTGGGTGATGCCGAGACCGCGTACGCCGCCGTGTCCTGCATGGACCTGCCCGGCGAACTGAAGGGGTACGCCGATGCGCGCGCCCGGCTCGCCCTTGCCGAGGCTGTCGCGCCGCGCGTCGGTGCGGCGGTCGAGGGCTGGGCGTTGACCGCTGCCTGCGCGGGCTGGCCGATCCCACCGAGCAACCCGTGGCAGGCCACGCCGGTGCGCGGTACGGCGCCGATCCTGATCACCTCGACGCTGCACGACCCGTCGACGCCGGTCAGCAACGCCCGCAGTCTCGCGCGGCAGATCGACAACAGCCGGTTGCTGACGGCCGACCTCTTCGGGCACACGGCGTATTTCAACTCGGCCTGTGCGCGGGACCGGATCACCGAGTACCTCCTCGAGGGGAGGCTGCCGGCGCAGAACTGTTAATTGGGTGGAGGATCCGCGGCGGGCCTGCGCAGGATGGACGCATGCTCACCGCCGACGAGCTGGACGTCTTCGAGCGCGACGGGATCGTGAAGCTCCGGTCCGCGTTCCCCGCCGACGCGGCCGCCCGGATGCGGGACGCGCTGTGGAACGAGCTGTCCACGCGGCACGGCATGGACCGCGCGGACCGTTCGACCTGGCACCCGACCCGGCCGACCGGCCTGAAGACCGCCAAGTCGAGTCGTGCGGCCCTCGCGGTCCTCGGCCCGAAGGTACGTTCGGCGCTCGACGGCCTGCTCGGCGCGTGGGACGAGCCGGAGCACGCCGGGCAGGTGCTGGTCACGATGCCGGAGAGTGTGCCGTGGTCGGTGCCGCACCGGCAGTGGCACACCGACGTCGGCTTCGAGCGCACGCAGGAGGCAGTCAAGATCTGGGCGTTGCTCGGCGACCTGGAGCCGGGCGGCGGCGGAACCCCGCAGGTCGCGGGTTCGCACCGGATCATCGAGCGGTTCCTGACGACGACGGACGAGCGCGAGTTCAAGGCGGTCCGCGATCAGGTACTGCGGTCCGATCCGTGGTTCCGCAACCTGACCTCGGAGCGGCGCGAGGTGGACCCGCTGGCGCCGGCCGAGCTCGACGGCCTCCCGGTCCGCGTCGTCGAACTCACCGGGCAAGCGGGCGACGTGTACCTGACCCACCCGTGGATCCTGCACTCGATCGCCCCGAACGCGACCGATGCCCCGCGGATGATGCGCAGCCGGTTCATCTGGGCCGCTTCATCTGGAAAGTGAGCTGACCAGCCGCGCGCAGCGCACCGGATCCTCGGTGAGTCCGGCCGACAGTCCCCAGAGCCAGTAGTCGACCGTCCGCCCGATCACCCAGTCCCGCGCGCGGTCCCGGTCCAGGCCGGCCGCGGCCACGGCGAGATCGAAGTACCGGACGATGTCGGTCATCTCGTCGAGCCGTGTCCACAGCACCCGGCCGAGGTCGAACTCGATGTCGCCGCGGTACAGCACCGGGTCCACCGTCAGCCACTCCTCCCTCGTGCCCGCGAGCACCTGGTCGGAGTGGAAGTCGCCGTTGACGGCGAAGGTCGCGCCGGTCCGCGAGAGCGCCGGCGCGACGTCGAGTGCCGCCCGCAGGATGCTGCTCGAGAACGGACGGCCCAGCTGGTCCCACTGCGACTCCAGCTCGGCCGACCGCTTGGTCACGATCTCGGCCGTCGACAGGACGTCGTCCGGCCCTGGTACTGCGAGCCGCCGCATCAGCTGACCGAGTACGACGACCGCCTCGTCCACCGGCCTGGTGGTCAACGGCGTGGAGAGCCGCTCCAGCAGCATCGCACCCGCCTCGACGTCGGCGTCGTACAACAGGGCCATGCCCCGGCCTGCCCACCACCGCAGCGCGTGGACCTGCTCGGCCACCTCGGTTCCGGGCGGCGACATCCGCAGTACGAACTCGTCGCCACCCCGGTCGACCGGTACGACGACCGCGTTCGAGCCGTGGGCAACCGCTCCCACGATGTCGAGTTTCCACTGTGCACACTGCCGATCGACCGCTGCGGGCAGGTCACGCAGCCAGTCGGCGCCCTCGGTCCACCAGCGCGGCATCCGCAGGAACTCGGCCGGCAACTCGATCATCCGGTCAGGCTAACGGGGCAACCCGGGGCACTGCTCCCGGTTTTCGATCTGCCCTCCCCAGGGGTGGGGTGGAGGACCATCATGTTGGGCATGGGCGGAGAGGTTGAGATGGACGGGCTGCGTTTCGACGCGGAGCTGTCCCGGCAGATCGAAGCGGTGTACACGACGCCGGACGTGGTCGAGCAGCGCCGGGCGGTGCGGGCGGCGCTGGCGTTGCGGCCGGGTGACCGGGTGCTGGACGTCGGCGTCGGGCCGGGCCTGCTGGCCGCGGAGATGGCCGGCGAGGTCGGTCCGGACGGCCGGATCTGCGGGATCGACATCAGCGAGAGCATGCTCGCGATCGCGCGGACCCGGTCCGAGGTGCCGGACGGGCCCGGGATCGAGCTCGAGCTGGCCTCGGTCGACCGGATCCCGTATCCGGCGGAGAGCTTCGACGTGGTGGTGTCGACCCAGGTCCTCGAGTACGTCGACGACGTGGCCGGCGCGCTGCTCGAGGTGCGGCGGGTGCTCCGGCCGGCGGGTCGCGTCGTACTGCTCGACACCGACTGGGGGTCGGTGGTGTGGCGGTCGCACGACGACGCGCGGATGGCCCGGGTGCTGACCGCGTTCGAGGACCACCTGGCCGATCCGTACCTGCCGCGGACGCTGGCCGACGTACTGGTGAAGACCGGATTCACGCCGACGCACCAGCAGGTGGTGCCGATCCTCAACACCGGCTACGACCAGCGGACGTTCAGCGGCGGCCTGATCGACATCGTGGCGGACTTCGTGCCTGGTCACGGCGACGTGACGGCGGACGAGGCGCGCGACTGGGCCGACGACCTGCGCGGTCTCGGCGACAGCTACTTCTTCAGCCTGAACAGGTACCTGTTCGTCGCGTCCGCGCTCTGAAGACTCCGTGCCTCGGCGGGTGCGTCCTGGGAGAGACACACCCGCCGGGCCGGTCGTTCTCCCGCCCCTCAGTGGGAGAACTCGCGGCTCGGTGAACACCACCCATGCCCGAATGGCACTGACCGAACCGCGGGACCACCTACAGGTACCCCAGATCGCGCCGCGGCACACACCCCGGCACGCGGAACCGGCGGAAAACTTCACGTTCCTCAAACCTTCACCGGTAGTAGCTGACCTGGCAGCCGCTTAGGCTGGTCGGCGATTTTCGTGCACCAGGGTGTTCAGGGGGAAGGAACGGCGATGCCGGAAGTGTTCGACGACGAGTTGACCGATGACGTGCTGGACGAGCTGGAGGCGCTCGGTGCGGCCGAGGACGCGGACGTGATCCTCGGGGCGGCGGGCGTGAAAGATGCCTGAGGCAAGGATTTCCTGGCGCGGCTTCACGATGAACAAGCGCACGGTGGCGATGGTCGAGGCGGCCGAGCGGCTGTACGCCTCGAAGTTCGCGATCCTGCAGGGGTCGTACAACGCCGGCGGCGTCGGCGCCTCGGCCGGGACCCACGACGGCGGCGGCGCGGTCGACGTCGACGTCCGGACGAAGAGCGCCGCGCAGCGGGTCGCGGTGGTGAAGGCGCTGCGGCAGGTCGGGTTCGCGGCCTGGCTGCGGACGCCGGCGCAGGGCAACTGGCCGTACCACGTGCACGCGATCGCGGTCGGCGACAAGGAGCTGTCCCGGGGCGCGGCGCACCAGGTGGCGGAGTACCGGCGGAAGCGGAACGGGCTGGCGAACCGCGGCCCGGACGACGGCCCGCCCGGGTACTACGGGATGACCTGGGAGCTGTACCTGAAGGCGCACGCGGCGAAGGAGCCGGTGCCGGACTCGACGATCTCGCTGGCCGCGATGGAGTACGCCCGGACGCACGACGCGATGACCGGGGTCTGGGGCGCGGACCGGGCCCGGGTGATCGCCTGGGCGGCGCACCCGCGGGTCGGCGCGATCACGAAGGCCGAGACGGTGCCGGCGGCCGGCGTGCCGTGGCACCTGCACTTCCAGCGGGTGATCCGGAAGGTGCAGCTGCACTTCGAGCTCGAGGTCACCGGGATCTTCAACAACTCCGTCGCCGCGGTCATGAAGCGGTACGGGTACAAGATCGTCGCCTGAGCCAACGACAAGGCCCCACCGGTAGCAGCCGGTGGGGCCTTGGTGGTCCACTACCGCCCGGGCATCCCCGGTGCAGCTGTGGAGGTGGAGAGCGGAACCGACGCCGATGCAGGGGTCAAGACGTCAGCTCCGCTTGCCTGTGTGGAGTTATCTCGGATCCACCGCCAGGACCTGGGCGTGGTGGAACGCGAGGTGCTGCCGCATCGCCGCCGGAGTACCGCCCGGGTCGCCGAGGCCGAGGTGGTTCATGGTCGGTACGACGACCGCTCGGACGTCGGACCGCTTCACCTCGTCGAGGAGGGCATGGAACGCCGCGGACTCGGCCGCGTCGCGCTCGGTGTAGACGGTGCCGAGGGTGAACCCCTCGGCGCTGGCGAAGGCGGCGAGGGAATCGGTCGCCGCGGCCAGCTCCTCCGCGCAGCTCAGCGCGTCGGCCCGTACGTACCCGAGCAGCGTCGGCCGGGTGGTCATCGCCCAGGCACCGCTTGAGTGTCCACCAGCACCGGCTCGCTCGTCACCCGGAGGGAGGCGAAGCGGCGGCGCATGGCTTCCTCGTAGTGCACTGCCTGCTCCGCGTCGGCGGTGTGGTCCGCGATCGGGTGCGCGCCGAACCAGACCCGCACCCGGCGATGCGTTGCGGGGGCTTCGAGCGTCTCGGTCATCGCGATTCCTTCGGCAGTCTCGGTCGTACCCCGGACGGCTTTGTCCGGCGTCGAGATAAAGAACACCGCACCGGCCCGCCCTTCCGGAACACTTCGGAAGGGACCTTTACAGAGGCCTAACGCAGAGTAGGGAAACCCTACGAACCCGCAGGTCAACGCCCTCTCCGCGAGGTCCGGGCGGACTCCGAATCGCTGTCAAGAATGGTTGCAGCTATTTGCCGATAACGATTCGGCGACGCCCGGGTATTCGGCGTACGGAGAAATGTATGGCGTCCTGCTAACCCTTTGCGCCCAGCCGCTCACGGACCGGAAATGCGACCAGGACACCGAGCACGGCGGCCGCCAGCGGCACCACGAGTCCGGTCCGGAAACCGTCGATCGTCAGCTCGCCCGCACCGGACAGTACGGCGGCGACCGCCGCGAGCCCGAGCGCCGACCCGAACTGGAACGAGGTCGTCAGTACGCCGCTCGCCAGGCCCTGCTCGTCCTCGGCCACCCGCTCGGTCGCCGCGATCGTCAATGGGCCGTAGGTGAGCGCGAACGCCAGCCCCAGCAGGAGAAACGCGGGCAGCATCGCGAGGTACGTCCAGTCGGCGCCGAGCGGCAGGTAGGCGGCGTACGCGATCGCGGCGAGCAGGAAGCCGCCGAAAACCACGCGGGCGTTGCCGAAACGGTTCACCAGCCAGGGTGTGAGGGTCGGCGCCAGGATCGCGTCGATGCCGATCACCATCAGGGCGAGCCCGGTCTCGAGCTCGGACCAGCCGCGCAGTTCCTGCAGGTACAGCACCGCGACGAACTGGAAGCCGACGAACGAGCCGACGAGCAGGATCGCGCCGGTGTTCGCCCGGACCAGCGCCGCGTTCCGCAGCAGGCCGAGGCGGACCAGCGGCGCGGACGTCCGGCGTTCGATCGACCAGAACACCAGCAGGAGCAGGATTCCGGCGGCGGCCGTCACCGCTGTCTGGCCGGCCGCGACGTCCGGCGCGCGGACGACGGTTGCCACCAGCAACAACATGGCGCCCGTCAGGGTGAGTGCGCCGGGGATGTCGAAGCCTTGCCGCGGAGTCGGTGCCGCGGTGTCGCGCGGGATCAGCGCCAGGGCGCCGGCCAGGATGACCGCCGAGACGAGTACCGGCGCGAAGAACACCCAGCGCCAGTCGATCGCGGTGAGCAGCCCGCCGGTGACCATGCCCAGCGAGAAGCCGCCGGCCGCGGTTCCGGCGTACACCAGCAACGCCTTGGTGCGCTGCGGTCCTTCCGGGTACGTCGTCGTGATGATGGACAGGCCCGCGGGGGTGAGGAACGCGGCCGCGACGCCGGTGACGAACCGCGCCAGGATCAGCACCCAGCCCTCGGTCGCGAAGCCGCCGAGCCCGCTGAACAGCAGGAACACGACGAGCCAGCCGACGAACATCCGGCGCCGCCCGAGCAGGTCCGCCGCGCGGCCGCCGAGCAGCACGAAGCCTCCGTAGCTGAGCGCGTATGCGCTGACGATCCACTGCAGTTCGCCGGTGGACAGGCCCAGGTCGGCCCGGATCGAGGGCAGGGCCACGCCCATCATCGAGACGTCGATGCCCTCCAGGAAGATCGCGCCGCAGAGCACGAACAGAACGGCCCAGGCGCGGCCGGTGAGCCGCTGCGACTGGGTGACGGTTGATGACACGAAGGCTCCTCGTGGTCGGTTATCTCTTGTAACTGACCTCATCTTCAGGAACCATCAAGGATTGTGGAAGAAGGCACTTCAAAGGAACCGAGTCACCTCTGCTGCACCGAGGACGCGTTCCAGTGGGACACCCGTGAGGACTGTGACGTCCGGCAGATCCTGGACCGGATCGCCGACAAGTGGTCGTTGCTGGTGATCGCGCTGCTGGACACCGAGTCGATGCGCTTCACCGAGCTGAAGAAGACGATCGACGGGATCAGCCAGCGGATGCTCACCGTCACACTGCGCCAGCTGGAGCGGGACGGGCTGGTGAGCCGTACCGTGCACCCGGTGGTGCCGCCCCGCGTCGACTACGCCCTCACACCGCTCGGCGTCACGCTGCACACCACGATCCAGTCGCTCGTCACCTGGACGGAGACCCATCAGAGCGAGATCGCGGCCGCGCGGGCGCGGTACGACGCGCTCACCTCGTCCTCGTGAAGTTCGCCGGGTGACCTGGTACGGCGACCAGCGTCACAGGTGCGGCGAGCACGGCGAGCGCGGCCAGCAGGTTGAGGGTGACGGGCAGGCCGAGCAGGATCGTCGCGGCCGGGGCGGCGAGCGCGCCGACCAGCAGGGCGAGTGAGTCGGCGGCGAAGAACAGCGCCCCGACGCGGCCGAGCATTTCGCTTGGTGCGGTGCGCTGGATCGTCGTCTCCGCGGTGATGAGCAGGATGCTGCCGGGGAAGCCGATCAGGACGGCCGCGGCGACGGCTGTCGCGATGCCCGGGGCGTTGAAGAGGGCCAAGTACGCCGCTGCGGTCGCGAGTTGGGTGGCGGCCAGGAGGTCGCGGGTGCTGAGGAGGCGGGCGGCTTTCGTGCTGAGCGCGGCCCCGATGAGGTACCCGGCGCCAAGGCCGGAGATCAGGTAGCCGACGACGTACCCGGGCGCGTCCAGGCGGTCGACGGTGAACGGTACGAGGAGAGCGGTGAGGCCGGCGTTCGCGGTGAGGAAGAACGTCTGGCCGATGAGGATGCCGCGGAGCGCTCGGTGCCGGACGGTGACGCGGAGGCCTTCGCGCAGTCGCGGTGGTTCGGCGGTCGCGTTCCGGCGGCGGGTGCGGACGGTCGCGATGATTGCTGCTGACGACAAGTAGCTGGCGATGTCGACGGCGAGCACGAAGGTTATCCCGGGGCCGGCCAGCAGCAGGGCGCCGAGGGGCGGCGCGGCGAGCCGGATCGCGCTGCCGGTGACGGCGTTGATCGCGTTGGCCTTCGCGAGTTCGTCACCGGTGCCGACGACGGTCGGCAACAGCGCGCGGGAGGCCGGGCGGAAGACGGTGGTGGCGGTGTTCTCGAGCAGGATCGCGAGGTAGATCAGCCAGATCCGGTCCCGGTCGGCGAACAGGATCAGCCCGACCGCGGCCGCGCTGGCGAGGTCCGCGATCCACATCGCACGGGTCAGGTCCCACCGGTCGAGCAGCACGCCGGCCCACGGCCCGATCAGTAGGGCCGGAAGGGCTTCGAGCGCGAGCGCGAGCCCGGTCGCTACCGCCGACCCGGTCAGGGCGAACACGTGGAACGGAATCGCGACCACCAGCAGCCAGGACCCGATCCCGGACACCGCACCACTCAGCCACAGCCGACGGAAGTCGCGATTGCGCATGACTGGAAACTATCCTGATGAGATAGACAACGGCAAATATGTTCTGTGAAGATAAGTCCTCATGGAGCTGGGCGAGGTACTACGAGACCGCCGCAAGGCAGCCGGCCGCACGATCGCGTCGGTGGCCATGGACGCGGGCCTGTCGGTCCCCTACATCGCGAACCTGGAGAACGGCCGCGGCAACCCCACCCTGTCCGCCCTCGACCGACTCGCCACCGCTCTGGGCGCCCGCCTCGAGGTGCGCCTCGACACCGGCGAGCCGGTCGAAGCACCATCCGCAGGGGCCGAGCTGGTGGCCAACTCCCCACGCGCCAACCAGTTGCTCACCACCCTCGCCGCCGGCCGCTCCCACGCCGCCACCCGCCAGCACCTGATCGCCACGCTCGACTCCCTCACTCCGCTCCTGGGTCGCGCTCCCACTCCCACCGACCTCAACCGCCTCCTGGACCTCGTCCAACTCGCCTGACGGGTGGTAACCGGGTCGCGAGGTGGGGCCGCGGCGTCGTAGGGTCCGCGACATGGAGATCGGGGCGCGGATCGCGCGGGCGCAGGTGGAAGGGCTGGCGCGGTCGCGGCGGCAGATCGTCGCGGGGCCGTTGGCGGGGATGCTGCACGACCGCGACGACTGGTACCTGTCGACGATGGTCGCCGCCGAACCCGGGCGGGCGTTCATCCCGGACGAGGTCGCGCCGTCGCTCGCGATCATCCGGCAGGCGTTCGCCGCCGAGGGACGATGGCTGAGTGCGGAGCTCGTCGACGAGGCGAACCCGGGTCTGGCCGAGGCCCTCGAAGCGGACGGGATGACGATCGTCTCCCGGCTGCCGCTGCTCGTGGTCGAGCCGGACGACCTCATCACGCCCGAGCTCCCCGCCGGGGTCACGGTGAAGCTGGTCGCGTCCGACGACGACCAGAAGCTGGTCAACGAGGTGTCCGCGGAGGCCTACGAGATGGAAGGCGCCGGCTTCGACTTCAAGCCGGACCCGTCCAACGGCGGAGCGGTCCTCGTGTACGCCGACGACGTACCGGTCGCAACCGCCGCGTGGACCGCGGTAGCCGACGCGGTGACCGAGGTTGCCGGCGTCGGAACGCTGCACAGCCACCGGCGCCGGGGCTTCGGCGGCATCGCAACGGCGTACGCGACGCTCAAGTCGTTCGAGCTCGCCGGTGCCACCCTGGCCTGGCTCACCCCGGGCGACGACGGCGCCGACCGCGTGTACCGGCGCCTCGGGTACGCCCCGAGGGCGACCGCGGTTCACCTGGGCGACCCCGGCGGCCACCTCGCAGACCTCCGCTGACGATGCCGGTCCTGGCGGAGATCGTTGCCGAGGACGGGGCCGGGTGGCTTCGGCTCGACGGGCGGTTGTCCGCGGGTGAGACCGGGCGGCTGGTGGAGCTCTGGTTGGGGGAGGCGGCGGCGCCGCGGGAGTCTGTTGAGCGGATCTTGCAGGACAGTGAGCGGAGTGTCTTCGGTGGGGTGCGCCTGACCGACCCTGCTACGGGGGCGCAGGTGCTGCCGGGGTGTTGTCTGTTGCTGGAGGACTGGCGGACCTGGGTCGATGCCAAGCCGGATCTCGGGCATGACGGGCCGTGGCCGGAGGTCGACGACGCGGGGCTGACGATCTGGCCGCGGGGCGACGAGGACTGGCGCGCTGAGGCAGTCCGTGAGGGGCAGCCGGTTCGGGTCCTGCGAAGTGAGATGCCTCGGATCTGCCGGATGGTGCAGGCGGACCTCGAAGGGCTGCTCGAAGCGCTCGCGCGGTGGGCCGGCAACCACTGCCCGGAGCTGACCGATGCGCTGGTTGCGCATGCGGATCGCACCTTCGCTGTCACCGCATCCCTAGATGGGTTGGAGTAAGCGGGTGAGGGTGGTGTGCAGGGTCTTGTTGGCGGCTCGCGGGGTGAGCTTGCCAGTGGCAACCGATTCGCCGGCGGCGTGACCTAGCGCGGTCAGGGCGGTGACCAGCCAGGGGGCGGGGAGCGCGCGGGTGATCTCGCCGGTGCGTTGGCCGCGGCGGATCAGGCGCTCGAGGCGGTCGGTGACCGGATCGTGGCGGGTGTCCTGCGTGCCGGTCGGCTGGATGTGCAACAGCAACGGGTGCTGCTCGAACAGGTGCCAGGCCAGGTCGACGATCCGCAGGGCGGTGTCCAGTGCCGGCCCTTCATCCAGGTCCAGGGCATCGATCGCGGTCAGGGTCGCCGCGGTCAGCTCGTCGAGTACGGCGTTCAGCAGCACGTCCCGGGACGCGAAATGGGCGTAGACCGTCTGCCGCGTGACGTGCGCGGCCTCGGCGATCCGCTCCAGGCTCGCGTCCGGCTGTTCGTCGAGCAGGGCGATCGCCGCGGCCAGGATCGCCGTACGGCTGCGGTCCGCGTCGGCCCGGCGACGTCTGGGCTTATTCTCTGACACCTTGTCAAGGTTAGCGGTTCTGCTTATCTTTGACGGTATGTCAGACTTAAGCGCACGGGAGTTCGTCGCGGACTTCTTCGAGTCGTTCACCCGGGAGGTCGTCGCGGGCGGTGACGCCGAGGCGGTCGTGGACCGGTACTACACGCCCGACATCGAGCAGGTCGCCGACGGCGTCACACTCGACCGGCAGCGGTTGATCGACCACCTCCGCCCGGTCCGGAAGAACGTGGTCTCCTGCAAGTACGACGTCCACGAGGCGATCCGCACCGCGGACCGGTTGGCCGCGCGGTTCACGATCCACGCGGAGACGCGGCGCGGGCGGACGATCTCGACCGAGGTCTACCTGTTCGGCGAACTCGCCCCGGACGGCCGGATCCGCCGTACGACGCAGGCGACGCGGGATGTGAGCGCGTCATGACCACGTTCCAGGTGCGCGGCATGACCTGCTCCCACTGCGCCGGCTTCGTCACGGAGGAACTCGAGGCCCTGCCAGGCGTCGAGTCGGTCACCGTGGACCTCGCGACCGGCTCGGTCGAGCTGACCGCCGACCGCCCGATCGCCCGGCACGCCATCCGCGCCGCGGTCGAGTCCGCCGGCTACGAGGTCGTCGACTGACGATAGGTGAGCAGCACGACGCCGCTCGGAAACGACCTGCAGTCGTACTTCCGCACCTGATCGAGGTACGCCGAGACACCGCTCCGGTCGTCGTGCCGCGTCAGCGGACGGTGAAACCGGCCTTGCGGAAGGCGTCGGCGAGGGAGGTCTCGTCCATCGGTGTGTCGGCCTGGTTGCCGCGACCGCCTGCGCCTCGGTTCCCGCCGCGGCCACCCTGGCCCTGCGAGCCGCCGCGCCCCTGACCCGCGGGACCGCGGCCGCCACCGCCCTGGCCGCCGGGTCCGCGACCGCCCTGACCGCCTGGACCACGCCGCTGCCCGCCGCCCTGACCGCCCTGACCGCCCTGTCCGCGCGCCTGGCCGCCGCGGCCGCCCTGGCCGCCGCCGACCTCGTCGTCCAGCCGGAGCGTCAGCGAGATCCGGTTCCGTGGGATGTCGACCTCGAGGACCTTCACCGTCACGATGTCGCCGGGCTTGACCACCTCGCGCGGGTCCTTGACGAAGTTCTTCGACAGCGCGGACACGTGCGCCAGCCCGTCCTGGTGGACGCCGATGTCGATGAACGCGCCGAACGCCGCCACGTTCGTGACCTGGCCCTCCAGCCGCATCCCCGGCTTCAGGTCCGCGATCTTGTCCACCCCGTCGGCGAACACCGCGGTCTTGAACGCCGGCCGCGGGTCCCGCCCCGGCTTCTCCAGCTCGGCGAGGATGTCGGTCACGGTCGGCAGCCCGAACATGTCGTCGACGAAGTCCGCCGCCTTCAGCCGCTTCAGCTCCGCCGACCCGATCAGCGACTTCACGTCGGAGCCGGTCGCGTCGAGGATCCGCCGTACGACGGGATAGGCCTCGGGGTGCACGCTCGACGCGTCCAGCGGGTCGTCGCCGTCGGGGATCCGGAGGAACCCGGCGGCCTGCTCGAACGCCTTCGGGCCGAGCCGCGCGACCTCCTTGAGCGCCGTCCGGGTCTTGAACGGGCCGTTCAGGTCGCGGTGCTGGACGATGTTGTCGGCCAAGCCGGGCGTGATGCCGGAGACCCGGGTGAGCAGCGGCGCGGACGCGGTGTTCAGGTCGACGCCGACCGCGTTCACGCAGTCCTCGACGACCGCGTCCAGCGAGCGGGACAGCGAGTTCTCCGGGAGGTCGTGCTGGTACTGACCCACGCCGATCGACTTCGGGTCGATCTTCACCAGCTCGGCCAGCGGGTCCTGCAGCCGGCGCGCGATCGAGACCGCGCCGCGCAGCGAGACGTCCATCCCGGGCAGCTCCTGCGAGGCGAACGCCGACGCCGAGTACACCGACGCGCCGGCCTCGGACACGACCGCCTTGGTGAGCTTGAGCTCCGGGTGCTTGGCGATCAGCTCCGCGGCCAGCTTGTCGGTCTCGCGGGACGCCGTACCGTTGCCAATGGCAATCAGCTCGACGTCGTGAGCCGCGGCCAGTGCGGCCAGCGTGGCGATCGACTTGTCCCACTGGTTCTGCGGGACGTGCGGGTAGATGACGCCGGTGTTCACGACCTTGCCGGTGGCGTCCACGACGGCGACCTTGACGCCGGTCCGGAAGCCCGGGTCGAGGCCCATCGTCGCGCGGGTGCCGGCCGGGGCGGCCAGCAGCAGGTCGCGCAGGTTGGCCGCGAACACCCGGATCGCCTCGTCCTCGGCGACCTGCCGCAACCGCATCCGCAGGTCGATGCCGAGGTGCACCAGGATCTTCGTCCGCCAGGCCCAGCGGACCGTCTCCACCAGCCACTTGTCGGCCGGGCGGCCGAGGTTCTCCACGCCGACCTTGCGGGCGATGGTGGTCTCGTACTCCGTCGGTCCGTCCGCCTCGACGCCTGCCGGCAGCGGCTCGACGGTGAGCTGCAGCACGTCCTCCTTCTCGCCGCGGAACAGCGCGAGGATCCGGTGCGACGGCATCTTCGTGAACGGCTCGTCGAAGTCGAAGTAGTCCGAGAACTTCGCGCCCTCGGTCTCCTTGCCCTCCCGGACGGCCGACGCCAGCCGGCCCTGCTCCCAGAGCCGTTCGCGCAGCTCACCGATCAGGTCGGCGTCCTCGGCGAACCGCTCGACGAGGATCGCGCGGGCGCCGTCCAGCGCGGCCTGCGGGTCGGGGACCTCGGCGTTCACGAAGACCGCCGCGGCGGCGATCGGCTCGACGTCCGGGTCGGCCAGCAACCCGTCGGCGAGCGGCTCGAGCCCATTCTCCCGGGCGATCATCGCCTTGGTACGGCGCTTCGGCTTGAACGGGAGGTAGATGTCCTCGAGGCGCGACTTCGTGTCGGCGGCCAGGATCGAGGCCTTCAGCGCGTCGTCCAGCTTGCCCTGGCTCTCGATCGACTCGAGCACGGTCTGCCGGCGCTCCTCGAGCTCCCGCAGGTACCGCAGCCGCTCCTCGATCGTGCGCAGCTGCGCGTCGTCCAGCATCCCGGTGACCTCTTTGCGGTACCGCGCGATGAACGGGACCGTCGAGCCCTCGTCCAGCAGCGCCACCGCTGCGCGCACCTGGTTCTCGCCGACTTCCAGCTCACCGGCGATCCGCTGCTCGATCGACTGCACCACCACGTTCGTTCCCCTCTACGCCCGACAACCACCGAGCATTCTGCCCCGGCCAGGCCCCATATCCTTCCCCATCCCACCCCGCACCCCGAAACCGCATCGCACCCCACCTGTGGACAACCGCGCCGAACTCCCCGCACCGGCGGCGCGGGGAGTTCGGCGGACGGCTGGTCAGGCGGCTTCGAGCACGATGTCCGCGGTCTCCTGCTCGGCGTCCCGCTTGGCCGGGCGCATGACGGTGAGGGCGATTCCGACGGCGAGGGCCATGATGGCGGCCGCGATTCCGAAGGACAGGTGGTAGCCGTCGATCAGGGCCTCGACGGCCGGCTTGCCGGACGACTGCAGATTCGTCGTACGGGTCGCGGCCAGCGTCGCCAGGACGGCGAGGCCGAGGGCGGCGCCGACCTGCCCGGAGGTGCCGGCGACGCCGGAAGCCAGGCCCGCGTCCTCCGGCTTCACGTCAGCCATCGCCAGGCCCATCAGCGCCGGGAAGCACATCCCGGCACCCAGTCCGAGCAGCGCCAGCACCGGCAGGACGTGGACGACGTACTCGCCGCCGACCGGGGCCTGGGTGAACAGCGCCAGGCCGACCGTGATCAGCGCCAGGCCGGTGATCAGCGGCTTGCGCGGGCCGAACCGGGTGATCAGCTTCTCCGAGTAGCGGACCGACAGCAGCCCCATGATCACGGTGGTCGGCAGGAAGGCCAGGCCGATCTCCAGTGCGGAGTACCCGAGGACGCGCTCCAGGTACAGCGAGCCGAGGAAGAAGATGCCGAACATCCCGGAGGCGGACAGCGCCTGGACCAGGTTGGCCCCGGTCAGGGTGCGGGACTTGAAGATCCGCAGCGGCACCAGCGGGTTGGCGGCGGTCGCCTCCCGGACGATGAAGCCGGCCAGCAGGGTCAGCGTGAGCAGGCCGAGTGCGACGGTCCGGCCGGCGGTCCAGCCCAGCTCGGCGGCCGGCTTGACGATGGTGAACACGCCGACCATCAGGGCCGCGGTGATCAGCAGCGCGCCCGGGATGTCGGTACCGCGGCCCAGGCCGAGGCCCTTGTCCTTCTCGATCAGCCGGAGCGCGAGCAGGCCGGTGACCAGGCCGATCGGCAGGTTCACGAAGAAGATCCAGTGCCAGTTGATCGCCTGGGTCAGGACACCACCGGCGAGCAGGCCGATCGAGCCGCCGGCCGAGGCCACGAACGCGTAGATGCCGATCGCCTTCGCCTGCTCACGCGGCTCCGGGAACAGCGTCACGATCATGCCGAGGATGACGGCCGAGGTCAGCGCGCCGCCCGCGCCCTGGATGAAGCGCGCCGCCACCAGGATCTCCTGGCTGCCGGCCACCCCGCAGAGGATGGAGGCGGCGGTGAACAGGGTCAGTCCGCTCAGGAAGACCGTCCGGCGGCCGATCAGGTCACCGAGCCGGCCGGCCAGCAGCAGCAGGCCGCCGAAGGGAATCATGTAGCCGTTCACCACCCAGGCGAGGCCCGAGTTGGTGAAGCCGAGGTCGTCCTGCATCGACGGCAGGGCCACGTTCACCACGGTCACGTCGAGCACGATCATCAACATGCCCGCGCAGAGGGTGTAGAGGGCCAGCCAGCGCGAGCGGCCGCCCTGCGCGGCCGGCGTCGTCGCCAGGGTGTCGGTCGTCGCGTGCATTCCGGTTCTCCTTGCAGTTCGTCGTAGTGGCCTTACACCTCTACGTCGAACCGGGAGGGCTCAGATTGACACGTCTTCGGAAGTTTTTTCGCGACGGGTCCGAGCGAGGGCGTACGCCGTGAGCGCCGGGACCAGTCCGCTGCCTACGAGGAGCAGTGTCGGCAGCTGGGACGCCAGCGCGAACCAGGTGAGCAGTACGACGACACCGCCGGCGACCGGCAGCGGCCGCCGCAGCAGGAACAGGTTGGCCGAGCGGAACAGCGTCTTCATCGTGGCGGTCGTCGGCGCCTCGGGGAGAATCGCCAGGCCGCTGAGGTAGAGGCCGAGGATCATCCCGGTGAGCGGGATCAGTACCGCGAGCGCGAAGATCCGCGCCGGTCCGGACGAGTAGGCCCAGAAGGAGAGGCCGAACGCGAGCATCACGCTCCCCGTCCACAGCCCGAACCCGGCCAGCCAGAACCGCTTCATCGCCCAGCGGAACTCGCCGAAGAACCGCCGCATCAGCTTCGGCCGGTCCTGGGCGATGGCATCCGGCACCACGCGCTGCAGCGCGAACGCGGCCGGGAAGAGCGTGAGGATGCCCAGGCTGATCACCAGGAACGCGAGCTGCAGCATCAGCAGGTCGCCGACGATCGACAACTTCGTCAGTACGGTGTTCGTCCGGCCGGCGTTCTCCACCGGGCGCCTCCTCGTTCCGTCCGGGCGGGTCCTGATCGTATGATCACGAACAATCACGATCGGACCAGGGGGCCACATGCTTGCACAGGAGCGCCACGAGCTGATCCTGCGCAGCCTGCGCCGGCACGGCCGGCTCCGGGTCGCCGACCTGGTCGCCGAGCTGGGCGTCTCCGCGATCACAGTACGCCGGGACCTGGCCGAACTGGACTCCGCGGGCCTGCTCCGCCGCGTGCACGGCGGCGCGATCGGCACCGCCGCGGCCGACCAGGCGAGCCCCGGGAGCCGGCTGACGATCGGCATCGTCGTCCCGAGCGCGACGGCGTACTACTCCGACGTGATCCGCGGCGCCGAGGCGATGGCCGACCGGTACGGCGCCCGGCTGGTGCTCGGCGTCTCCGGGTACGACGCCACGACCGAGCGCGAGCGGCTGGACAAGGTCCTGGGGATCGGCGTCGCCGGGCTGCTGATCAGCACCGCGCAGGGCGACGCCGTCGAACGGCTCGACGCGCGGCTGGACGACATCGACGTACCGGTCGTGCTGATGGAGCGGGCGTTCGGGTTCCCGCAGGTGGCGCGCGAGTACGACCACGTCCGCACCGACCACGCGTACGGCGCGCTGCTGGCGCTGCGGCACTTTGCGGCGCTGGGGCACCGCCGGATCGCGGTCAACCTGCAGGCCACGGTCACGGCGTACTGGCTCCGCCGCGGCATCGAAACCGCTGCGAAGGCACTGGGTGTCGAGGTGTTCCTGTCGCCGGTCGACCTCCCCGCGCGCGGCGACGACCCCGGCGCGGCCGCACAACTGGACGCGTTCCTGGCCGAGTGCGAGTCGTTCGGCAGCCGCGCCGTACTCGTGCACTCCGACGAACACGGCGCCAGCCTGGTGGAACGCGCGATGGAACTGGGCCTGCGCGTCCCCGAGGACCTGGCAGTCATCGCCTACAACGACGTCACGGCTTCGTTGGCCGTAGTACCCCTCACCGCCGTCTGCCCACCCCGCCGAACCCTAGGCGAAACCGCCTGCGACCTCCTCCTCCGCAAACTCCAACACCCCACAACCCCCGTCCAACACCTAAGCCTCCTCCCCACCCTCAACATCCGAACCTCCTGCGGCACCCCCGACAGGTAAATTCCGAGATCCGACTGGTGGAGGGGGACATGAACTACGACGAGTTCGACGCGGAGTATCGGCGGGTTCTGGGCGTCGCCGACGAGCTGCACACGGACGTGCTCGCCCGCGGGATCGAGCGTTTGCGCGTCCTGGCCGACGGCCTGGCCAACGTCGCCGAGCGCCGGAAAGCCGACAACGGCATCGCCATGCTCGAGGACATCCTCGGGTACGACGAACAACCGGCGGCCTCGCCTGCGATGGCCGAGGCGGAGCGCGCTCACACACTGGCCAGTGCGGATGGCGGAACCGACGAGGAGCGCATCGCCCGCGCCGAGGCAGGCATGGCGGAGATCGCTCGAATCGCCCAGACGGCCGATCCCTCGCAACGCACTGGGATCCTCGCGCTGAACGAGTCCCTCCACATGCTGATCCTGGCCTTGCGCTCCGACGTGCCCGGAAACGGGTAAGTTCAGAGGACCGCACGGGATTTCGGGGAGGACCGCGATGGAGTACGCCGAGTTCGAGGTCGAGTACAGGCGGGTGTACGAGGCGATCCTCAACGGCCGCCGCGGTCCGGACCTGACCGGGGACGTCGCACGGCTCTCGGCCCTGGCTGCCCAGATCGACGACGAGGACGACCGCGAAGACGCGTACCTGGAAATTTCGATCGTCGAGTCCGCCGCGGCGCGCGGCCCCGCCGAGTCTCCGTCGGAGGTCATTCTGCAGGCGCGCGAGGCGTATGCCGAAGCTGTCCGTGACGACGGCACCATGGCCGAGCGCCTGGCCCGTGCCGAGGAAGGGATGCGAGCACTCGAGCGACTCTCGCCCGGCGCCAACTCGGACGAGAAGCAAGCAATCGGGGACTACGAGCACACGCTCCATATGCATATCGGCGCCTTGCGACTCATGCAATGAAGGTCACCAGCTTCCGGGAGCTGATGCGCGAGCAGGCGAATGCCGCCGTGCGGGTCTCGGGCGCGCATCACTCGTCCTGGAACGGGCGGTTCGGGGCGCCGATCGAGCGACAGAGCGACCTCGGTGGTACGGCGAACTGGGACAACTCGATCTCGTACAACCCACGCCACGTGGACGAGCGGCTCCAGGAGATGTTCCGCAACGCCCGGGTGCACAACCAGGATCGTGCGGAGCTCGCCGGGTATCGCGACGCGATCCGCGTCGTGCTGCACGAGAACGTGCATCTCCTGTCGTCGGAGGGCCGGGAACATTCGCAGTCGTACAACGCGATGGCGACCGGTCCCGGTGTCCGCCCGCTGGAGGAGGGTGTTACCGAGCTCTACTCGCACCAGGTACTGGACGACTACATCGACGAGCTCGGGATCGATCAGATCGCACCTGGGATCAAGGACGTCAAGAGCCCGAAGGTCTACAAGGAATTCACGCCCGCGGTGGAGGGCTTCGCCGACATGATCGGGCGTAAGTCCGGAATGGAGCGCGATGAGGTCATCGCCGCGATGGCCGTGGTACCCGCAGATCAAAAGTTCACGGTTGCCGCGGCGGCGATGTACGACAACAGCCGTCTCCCCGGGATGATCCCGGAAGACCAGCGAGAGCAAGCCATCGGGCAGATTGCGCAAGCGATGAGCTCCGAGTTCGGGCGGGTGGCGAAGCTCCCCAAGAGCGCGGATGCCGGCACACGGCGAGCGGTCGGTGAGCAAGCCGTCATCGAGGGTTCGAGGGTGATGAGCCGGTTGCGGAAGCAGTGGCAGATGCCGGCGCCGGATCGGCAGGTGCAGCGTGGTGTCGGTTCGGAGCAGCAGCGCGCGGGGCAGCCGCAACGCGGCGACCGGTCTGCGCAGCAGTCTCGAGCTGGTGTCGTGACGCCTCCGCCTGCGGGTCCGGCGGCGCTCCCGCCCGACATCGCGGCGGCGGCGCGTGCCGGGCTGACTGGCTCGCGGCCGTTGGGTTCGGCGACACGGCTGACGGCGGATCAGCAGGGTTCGCGGCGTGGTGGGGTCGGGGTTCCTGCGCAGCAGCGGCAAGGGCCGGAGACGCAGCGCTGACGGGGAAGTGATCTTGTGGGTGATCGAATGTGATCATTCGAGCGCTGAGGTATTGACGAGGAAAGCCCTTTCCCATACTTTCGCTGCACTTGGGTGGGGTCGTGGGCCCCGGCTGAAACAGTCAGCGAAGGAGTTGCCCTGTGAGACCGGTGAGACATCGTGTGGGACTGACCGTGCTGGCCGTCGCGCTCAGCGTGCTGGTCGGCAGTTGTGGCAACGGGGTGATCGACGAGAGTACGGACGGTGTGCCGCCGGCTGAGGCGACCGGTACCTTGCGGGTCCTGCTGCCGTCGTTCCCGCCCAGTACCAAGGGCCGGGAGGCGTTCCAGAAGGTCGTCGACGACTTCCACAAGACCTATCCGAAGATGAAGGTCGAGCCGGACTTCGCGACGTACAAGAACCTCAACGAGAAGATGTCCACCTCGATCGCGGCCGGCATCCCGTACGACGTGATGGTCACCGGCGTCGGCTGGGTGCAACCGTTCGCGTCGAAGCGGATCTTCGAGGATCTCGGCAAGTACGGCGTGACGCCGGACGTGATCAAGGAGAAGAGCACCGCCGCGCTGATCCCGGCGGCGTCGTACGACGGCAAGCTGTACGCGTACCCGCTGGTCGCGGACGCCCGCGCCGTCGCGCTCCGCAAGAGCGCGTTCCGCGAGGCCGGGCTCGACCCGGAGAAGCCGCCGACCTCGCTGGCCGAGATCAAGGTCGCCGCCGAGAAGCTGACGAAGCGGGACAAGGACGGCAACATCACCCGCAGCGGTTTCGACCTCGCGTCGGCGACCGGCTTCCGGCAGTCGTTCACGACCTTCCTGGCCTCGACCGGTACGCCGTTGTACGTCGGCGGCGAGCCGAACTTCGACAACGAGAAGGGCCTGGAGACGCTGCTCTGGATCAAGTCGATGATCAACAACGTCCAGCCGTACGGCCAGACGAACGCGGCGCAGCAGCCGCTGGTGCTCACCGGCGAGGCCGCGATGGGCATCGTGAACGGCGGCGTCGACTGCTCCGCCGAGGGCATCGGCCAGAAGAACTGTGACGACCTGAAGTTCTTCCGGTTCAACAGCGGCAAGGAGATCGAGTACGTCGGCGGCGACCTGGCGTCGATCGGGTCGCGCAGCCGGCACAAGGACGCGGCCTGGGCGTTCATCGAGACGCTGACCAAGCCGACGACGCTGGACGCGGTCGCGAAGCTGAACAAGAAGATCCCAGCCTACAAGGACGCCGGCAACTCACCGCAGGCGAAGTCCAATCCGCTCAGCCAGTTCGTCGCCGACGGCCTGGTGTACGCGGTCAACGAGAACGAAGTGCCCTCCAACTGGCTCGAGATGCGCGGCAACTTCGACATCCAGCTCACCCAGGCGGTCCTCGGACAGAAGGATCCCGCCAAGGTGCTGCACAACCTGGCAGGACAGTCACGATGAGCACAACTCTGGAACGTCCCGCGGTCGCGACGCCGCGCAAGGTGGCCCCGTCCAAGGACAGCCGGGCGCTGGTCCGCGGCCAGGCCCGGGCGGGCTGGGTCCTGCTCACGCCCGCGCTGCTGCACTCCGGCGTCTTCATCGTCATCCCGGTGGTCGCCGTACTCGTCCTCAGCCTGACCGACTACAGCTTCGGCGACACCTGGGCCTGGGTCGGGTTCGGCAACTACGCCGACCTGTTCCGCGACGTCGACTTCCTGGCGTCGCTGTGGCACACGGTGCTGTACGCGATCGTGGTGATCCCGATCTCGATGGCGATCTCGCTCGCGGTCGCGATCGGCCTGAACCAGAAGATCCGCGGCCTGGCCTTCTTCCGTACGGCGTACTACATCCCGACGGTGACCGCGACGGTCGCGGTGGCGACCATCTGGCTGTGGATCTACAATCCGGGCTCCGGCCTGGCGAACGGATTCCTGAGCCTGTTCGGATTCGCCCCGAACCGCTGGCTGGCGGACCCGGCGACCGCGCTGCCGTCGCTGATGGTGGTCGGCATCTGGCAGGGGCTCGGTACCAAGATCATCATCTACCTGGCCGCGCTCCAGGGTGTCTCGCGGGACCTGATCGAGTCGGCCCAGCTGGATGGCGCCGGCCGCTGGCAGCGGTTCGCGAACGTCACCTGGCCGGCGATCGGCCCGGTCCAGTTCTTCGTCCTGATCACGTCGATCGTCGGCACCTTCCAGGTGTTCGACCTGGTGTACGTGATGACCCAGGGCGGCCCGGGTTCGGAGACCCGGGTGCTGGTGATGGACATCTACCAGAACGCGTTCCAGGACCTGAAACTCGGCTACGCGTCCGCCGAGACGGTGATCATGATGATCGTGATCGCGGTCTTCATCGCCGTCGGACGCCTGCTCCAGAAGGCGGATGCCAATGACTAGCGCAACCCTGCCGGCCGCGGCCGCCGCGAAGCCGCCGGTACTCCGGCCCGGCCGGATCCTGCTGTACGTCGTCCTCACCGTCGGCGCGGTGCTGATGATCACGCCGTTCGTGTGGATGCTGCTGACCGCGTTCAAGAGCAACCTGGAGATCGCGAAGTTCAGCTGGCTGCCGGCGGAACTGCGCTGGCACAACTTCGTCGAGGCGATGCAGACCGCGCCGTTCCTGACGTACTTCCGCAACAGCCTGATCATCGCGGTCGGCGAGACGGCCTTCACGCTCGCGGTCTGTACGACGGCCGGGTACGCGCTCGCGAAGCTGCCGTTGCGCGGCGGCAAGACACTGCTGAACTACTTCATCGTGCTGCTGCTGGTGCCGTTCCAGATCATCCTGGTGCCGCTGTTCCTGATCGTGAAGTCGATCCCGCTGTTCGGCGGCAACAACATCCTCGGCCAGGGCGGCATCGGCTGGCTGAACTCGTGGTGGGGCCTGATCATCCCGCTCGGCGCGGCGCCGCTGTTCACGTTCCTGGCGCGGCAGTTCTACGTCTCGCTGCCGGACCAGCTGGCGCAGGCCGCGCGGGTGGACGGGCTCGGCGAGTTCGGGATCTTCTGGCGGATCATGACGCCGCTGATCAAGCCGGCGCTGATCACGATCGCGGTGTTCCAGATCGAGGCGGCCTGGAACGGGTTCCTCTGGCCGCTGATGATCACCACGTCGGACGACCTGCGGCCGCTGCAACTCGGGCTCGCGATCTTCTCCCAGAACCCGGCGGAGATCCAGTGGCCGTACCTAATGGCCGGTACGGCGCTCGCGACGCTGCCGATGATCGTGCTGTTCGTGTTCGCCCAGAAGCGGTTCGTCGAGGGAATGGCGAACGTGGGGATCAAGGGCTAGAAATCCTCGAACAGGTGCTCACCCCGCCCCGGGTGAGCACCTGCGAGGCCCCCTCCACATGCGGTGGTCCCGAAGAAACACCGGAGCTTCCCACTAGGTCCCCCCTGCTGGGTCGCTCACCCGTTTATCGGCGGGATGTGGCGCTCGTTACAACGATTCCGAGGTTTTTCCTTGCGTACGCGGCCGGTGACGTTCCGTGAGGTCGCGCGGCGACGCGTGCTGTAGTATCGCCGACGTGACTGCCGGGTCGGCTTCGAGCCATTACCGAGTTGGGTCCCCGGCTGCGTTCTGAGCGCCGCGCGGGCCCCGCCCGCTTCTCTGATGTCCGCGAATTCCCTTTTCACGACACCAGAGAAAGAAGCGAATCCTGAACGATTTCACCGCAGGTCTCATCAAGGAGTTCCAGGCGAACGAGGGCCGCGTCGGCGGTCCTTTCGAGAACTCCAGGTTGTTGCTCCTGACAACCACCGGCGCGCGCACCGGCCGGCCGCACACCGCGATCCTCGGGTACTACCCCGACGGTGACCGTGTCCTCGTCGTCGGCTCGGCCGGCGGCAGCCCGAAACACCCGGACTGGTACCACAACCTGCTCGCGCGTCCCGAGGTCGAGGTCGACCTCGGCTTGTTCCAGTACCAGGCGACGGCCGTCGTACTGCGGGACGCCGAGCGCGACGAGGTCTTCGCCCGGCTCGTCGAGGCGGACGCGGGGTGGGGCGAGTACCAGAAGGGCACGACCCGGACGCTTCCGGTCGTCGCGCTCGTGTCGCAGCCGGGACCGCCTTCCGGCGGCTCGTCGTTCGCCGACACGTTGAAGACCATCCACAAGGCGTTCCGGCGCGAGCTGGCGCTGATCCGGCACGAGATCGCGACGTCCGGGACGTTGGGCGCGCAGCTCCGGATCAACTGCCTGACCGTCTGCCAGGGCCTGCACTACCACCACACCGGCGAGTCGGCCGGCCTCTTCCCGGCGCTGCTCGCACAGCACCCGGAGCTGGGCGACGTCATCGCAGTACTGCAGAAGGAACACGACGAGATCGCCGTACTGCTCGGCGAACTCGAGAAGCTCGTCGGCAGCGACCTGTTGGGCCAGGTGGACGAGCTGATCGCTCAGCTCAACGCCCACCTGGACCGGGAGGAGGCGGCGCTACTGCCTTACCTGTAACGGTTTCCGGGCCAGTAGCGCGTAGGAGTTGGGGAGACGGCCGGACCACGCTGCTGCGCTGGTGCCGTCCTGCGGGCGCCAGAACGGTTCGGCGTACTCCTCGACGACCTGGAGCTGGAGGCCGGCGCCGGCGACGGCGGTGACGATCTGGCCGAGCGTCCACTGCCACTCGTGCGCACCATTGGCCGGGAACGTGTCGTTGATGTGTGACTCGGCGAAGTAGCTGCGGTCCGGGCGGATGCGTGGTTCGTCCACGTCCCAGGTCCACAGCGGTACGGCCGGGTGGGCCTCGTACACGAACAGGTGCCCGCCCGGCCGTAGCGCCCGCGCCGCGTCCCGCGCCCAGGCGTCGATGTCCCGCATCCAGATCAGTGCGCCCTTGCCCGTGTACACGAGGTCCGCCGACGCGTCCCGGACCGGTACGCCGGGTACTTCCGCCACGACGTACCGGCAGTCCACACCGAGCTCCACCGCCCGGCGCTGCGCGGCGCCCGCAGCTACGGAGCTGTAGTCGATGCTCACGACCCGCCGAGCCCCAGCCCTCACCAGCGCCACGTCGTCCAACCCGTGCCCGCTCTGGAAGTGCACTACGAGCGGCTGCTCAGCCAGTACGGGCGCCAGCAGTTCCTGCTCCCGCGGGAAGAGCAGCTCGTCGCTCCGGGCCTCCTCTAGCAGTTCGTCGTACTCGTTGATGTGCTTCGTGGAAGCCTTCTCCCACACGACCCGGTTGCCCGCCACCACCTTGTCCATCCGGACAGTCAGCCTGATCGGGGTCCCGTTGTGCAACCGCTTATTCACTCGTTGTGGAGAACCCGCGCGATGGTGGTGCGGGCGGCGGTGCGAGCGGGGAAGAAGGCTCCGGCTGCAGCGATCAGCATGCCGGCCAGCACCAGGAGGGCGAGTAGGGCGGCCGGGTAGACGTCGAGCATGAAGTCGGGGATCTCCACCTGGGCGCCGTTCGCCATGGCCGGGACCACGACGCGGTGGGCGATCATGCCCAGCGGGATGCCGAGCAGGCCGCCGAGGGCGCCCAGTACGGTCATCGACGTCACCACCATCAGGGTCACCTGCGCGGGGGTCATGCCGATCGACTTCAGCATGCCCAGGTCTCGTCGCCGTTCGCGGGTGTTGAGTACGACGGTGTTGAACACCCCGAGCGCTGCGACGGTCCCCAGCATCAGCGTGAGCAGTACGACGGTCGCGAGGACGACGGCCACGAACGTGCCGGCCTCCTGACCCTCGGCCTCCTCCAGGCCGGGGTCCTTCGCCTGCACGGCCTGCATGACAGCGTCCAGGTCCGTGCCGTCCTTCACGTTGACCTCGTAGATGTTCGCCCGCAGCCCGGGAGAGACCTGCGCCAGTGTCGCCCAGTTGGACAGCACCTCGTCGCCGGAGTTGTACATCGCCTTGCCGACGATCTGCGCGCGCACGGTCTTGCCCTGTGACTGCAGGCTGATCGTGTCACCGACAGCCAGGCCGCGCTGCCGCAGGAAGCGTTCCGACACGACCACCTCGCCCGGACCGTCGAACCAGCGCCCGGCCAGCAGCCGGTACCCGAGCTGCTGGTAGTCGCCGCGGTAAAACGACACCCGGAGGTCCGTCTGCGTCCCGGCGAGGCGCATGGTCAGGCCGGCGCTTGCTGCCACGGAGGTGACACCAGGTGCGGCCCGTAGTACCGCCTCATCTTCGGCGTCGGTGAGCTTCGCGCCCTGGGGACCTCCTCGTTGCATTCCCTCGGAGCCGTTCGGGCCGGCGAAGATCGTCAGGTCGACAGCGTCGACCCGGCTCGCAGCCGTCTGGTAGGTCATCAGCGACTTCCCCAACCCGACGGCCAACGTCACGCTCGTGACACCGAGCACCACGGCCGCCAGCGTCAGCGCCGTACGTCCGGGGCGAGCGAAAGGCAGTCCCAGTCCCAGGCTGACCGGCCGCGGCATCCGGGTGCCGCTGAGCCAGCGCTGCACACGGAGCCCGCGTCCGGCTCGCGGTGCGCTGCCGGCGCTGATCGCCTGCGCAGCCGACAGACTGCGTGCGCGCAACGCCGGTAGTAGCGCAGACAGGGCTACTAGAGCAGGAACGCCCAGTAGCGCGGCTACGTCGACCCAGATCGGTGCACTCGTGCCGCCGGCGCCGTAGTTCTCGAAAGCCTTCGTCAGCAGGGAGGTGGCGAGCACGTTGCCGACGACAACGCCAGCTGCGCAGCCGATGACAGCAGGGATCGACACCATGCCGAGGTACACCGTCAGGACCTGTGTCGGTGTGAACCCCAGTGCCTTCAGTACGCCGATGTGCTTGAAACCTGCGACGACGGCGCCGCTGACCACGTTGGCCACGATCAGTACCGCTACAGCGAGCCCCAGCCAGCCGAAGACCATCAGGAACGGTACGAACGTGTTCGGCTGCCCGGCAACGAGCGCCCGCAGTGCCAGGTACGACTGCGTGCCGATCAAGGCGTTGGCCGGCAGGCCGGCGGTCACGGCCTGCTGCCCGGCTGTCACCTCTGCATTGGTGGCTGCGTTGGTGAAGCGGTAGAGCATCTGTGTCGAGGTGGGGTGCAGTGCGCTCAGCTGCTCCGGTGTCACCCAGGCATCCGCCGACTGACTCACGCTGTAGGCGAAGCCGACGATCGTGAACGTCTGCCCGGCCGCCGTCACGGTTCCGTTCAGTTGCAGCGCGCCGCGGCCGCCGGTCTCGGTCGGATTCCGGTTGAGCACGATCTCACCCGGTTTGGTGGCCCACCGCCCCTGCCACACGTTCAGCCGGTCCACGGCACCACCAGGGTCCGCACGTCCCACGGTCACCAGCGAGTCCATCATCTGCGACCCGTCGAGCTCCAGCGTCGTCTGCGCGAACGGCCCGGCGACAGCGGCCGCACTCTTCGCTGCGGCCGTCAGCTGCGCGTCGCTCACCTTGGTCCGGTCGTACGACGCGATCAGCTGTGCGCCGCTCTGCTTGGCGTACGCGCGGTCGAACGGGCCGCTGGACGCTGCGAGGAGGCCTAATGCGACCACGATCATCGAGGTGGACAGCAGCACGACCACACCGATCACCACGGTCTGCACGCGGCGCCGTCGCACCGCTGCTCTTGCGACTGGCCAGACAGCGCTCATGACGTACGCTCCAGGCTGCGCTCGCCGGCGATCTGGCCGTCGACGAAGTCGATGACGCGGCTGGCGCACCGGGTCGCGAGCTGCTGGTCGTGGGTCACCAGGAGCAGCGTCTGACCGATCTGGTTGAGGTCCAGCAGCAGGTCCATCACCTGCTCGCCCGCTCTGGTGTCGAGCGCGCCTGTCGGCTCGTCGGCGAGGAGGATGGCCGGCCGGTTCATCAGCGCGCGGGCTACGGCGACTCGTTGGCGTTCACCACCGCTCAGCTGGGCCGGGTACGTGTTGCGGCGCCCTGCGATGCCCAGCTCCTCGAAGAGCTCGACTGCGCGCTTCCGTGCGTGCGAGGCCGACGTACCGGTGAGCTGGGCGGCCAGGGCGACGTTGTCGAGCGCGGACAGGTCGTCCAGCAGGTTGAAGAACTGGAAGATCATCCCGATCCGCCGGCGGCGGAACAGCGCCAGCCCTTTCTCGTCCAGCGTGCCCAGGTCGTCGCCGTGCACGACGATCGATCCCGAGGTCGGCCGGTCCAGTCCGGCGACCATGCTGAGCAGTGTCGACTTGCCGCTGCCGGACGGTCCCATCACGGCGACCGCCTCACCGGCGTGGATCTCCAGCGATACCCCGTCGAGTGCGACGGACTCGCCGTACTCCTTGTGTACTGCGGTGAGCTGCACGACCGCCTGTCCGTTGTCCTCCGTCATGCTGCTCACGCTAGGGCCGGTGGACGGCCGTTGACGTCACCCTGCCGGCGTAATGTCCGCGGCCCGTCATCCTGGAGATGTACGGCGGTGCGTCTCGCGGATGATGCGCTTTCCGTCGCGGCTTTGGGACAGTTGATCCGTGATGTGGTTCCTTGTCGTGCTGCTCGGCGTGCTGGCCGGGCTGCTCGCGCTGGCGTACGTGCGGGCGCGGCGTGCGCACGCCCGGGCGCTGGAGGAGCGCGGGTGGTTGCTGGAGCGCGAGCGGGCGACGGCCGCTCAGAGCGCAGTCGACGCGGAGCGGGCCCGGATAGCCCATGACCTGCACGACATCGTGAGCCACAACGTCAGTGTGATGGTCATTCAGACCGGTGCGGCACGACAGGTGCTGGCTACTGAGCCGGACCAGGCTGAGGCGGCTCTGCTCGCAGTAGAGGCGGCTGGTCGCGACACTATGGCTGAGCTGCGGCACCTCCTCGGGCTGCTCGCTCCGAAGGCCTCCGGCGAGGAGGACGACGCCCTGTCGCCGCAGCCGAGTCTGACGCGGTTGACCGAGCTGATCGACCGTATCGCGTTTGCCGGCCTACCTGTCGAAGTGCGGATCTCCGGCGACCCCTGTCCGCTGCCGGCCGGCGTCGACGCAACGGCGTACCGCATCATCCAGGAGGCGCTCACGAACGCGCTGAAGCACGGCGATGGCGTGAAGGCAGAGGTGGCCGTCCGGTACAGCTCGCACGCACTGCGGGTCGAAGTACTCAACAGTGGCCCCAGTGTCCTGACCGGCGGCCGTCCACCCGCACCGGAGGGCGACGGTCGCGGGCTACTGGGCCTGAAGCAACGAGTTGCCGTGTACGGCGGCCAGCTCGACGCCCGCCGACGCATCGGAGGCGGCTTCCGCGTCCGCGCCAAGCTGCCGCTGGAACGCCCGTGACGACGCGGGTCGTCATCGCGGACGACCAGGCGCTGGTGCGCACCGGGTTCCGGATGATCCTCACCGCCCGCGGCATCGAGGTCGTCGGCGAGGCAGCGGACGGCGCCGAGGCCGTGGACGCCGTACGACGGCTGCACCCGGACGTCGTGCTGATGGACATCCGGATGCCGACCATGGACGGGCTGGAAGCCACCCGGCGCATCCTGTCCACTCCGACCGAGTGTCGCGTGCTCATCCTCACGACGTTCGACCTGGACCGGTACGTGTACGCCGCCCTGGCGGCCGGTGCGAGCGGCTTCCTCCTCAAGGACGTGACTCCCGAGCACCTGGCTGCGGCCGTCCGCCTCGTTACCACTGGCGACGCGCTGCTGGCACCGTCCATCACCCGTCGCCTGGTGGAGCGCTTCGCCAACCCGGTGGCCGACCAGCCGACGCTGCACCGCGACCTGTCCGTCCTGACGCCGCGAGAACTGGAGGTCCTCACGCTGATGGGGCAGGGCCTCTCGAACGCCGAGATAGCCACCGCTCTCACGCTCAGTGAAGCCACCGTCAAGACGCACGCCGCCCGGATCTTCGCCAAGCTGACCCTGCGGGACCGCTCCCAGGCCGTGGTCCTCGCCTACGAAACCGGACTCGTCACGCCCGGAGACCGCTGAACCGTTGCCGATTGGCTTCCGGGTCAACTAGTGTCGCGGACCTCTCAGCCAGCGGAATCGAGTCGCGATGCGTGACGAAGCGGTATGCATTCTGTGTGCGGCGCGCGGACCCTTCCGCCGCCGCTGCAGCAAGGACGGCTACGGCATCGCCGAGTGCCCGTCGTGCGGGTTGGTCCAGCTCCAGCCCATGCCGAGCCCGGAGACGCTCCGCGCCCTGTACGAGACCGACTCGTACTTCGGCGGCGTCGGCTCCGGCTACTCGGAGTACGAGAGCCAGGAGACGGAGTACGTCGCGACCTTCCGCGAGGACGTCAGGCGGATCGCCGAGTTCGTCCCGTCCGGCAAGGTGCTTGAGGTGGGCTGCGGGTACGGCTACTTCCTGCAGTGCGCGCTGGAGGCCGGATACGACGCGTACGGCATCGACGTCGCGCCGACGGCGGTCAAGTGGGCCTCGGAGCGACTGCCGGACCGGGTCTTCTGCGGCCTGCTGGAAGAGGTGCCACAGATCCAGGACCAGCAGTACGACGTGATCTTCGGCTCGCACCTCATCGAACACCTCACCGAACCGGGCGCCTTTTTGGAGCGTGCCGGCCGCCTGCTCCGGCCGGGCGGTCTGATCGTGCTGGTGACGCCCAACATCCGCAGCCTGCTGTCACGCGCGTCCGGCCGGCGGTGGGTGTCGTACAAGATCCCCGAGCACGTCAGCTACTACGACCCGCGCACGATCACCGACCTCCTGAACCGCAGCGGCTACTCCGTCCGCGCCGTCGACAGCGCCTATCAGTACTACGCCCTTCCGTTCGTCGCGTCGCGCGTCCGTGAGCTCCTGGACCCGGTGTCCCGCCTGGTCCCACCGGTGGAACGCCTCCGCGGTCTGCGCGACCGCCGGATCCGCGTCACCAGCGGCTCGATGCGTGTCGTAGCCATGCGCTAGCCTCGGTTGTGAGGGAAATACTTGCTTGGGCCGCCGCTTCTCTCGGCCGCCCGATTCTCGCCGCCCATCCACTGCACGACGACCAGGGCCCGTGGCGACTCGTCGTAGCCGACCGGTCCGAGCAGTACGTCCTACGCGCACCGACGCCACGCGTCGGCGCATCCATGATCGCCACGGGCGCTACAGCACTACAGGTCGCTGAAGAGCACGGTCTTCCGGCCCCGCGCCTCGTCGCCGCCGACCTGTCAGGCCGTCAGGCCGGCGTGCCCACCTCCCTCGAGACACTGCTTCCTGGCACCACGGCCTGGCCCACCGGAGCACCTGAGACCCTTCGCGCCGCGGGTGCTGCGCTGGCGCGCTTGCACGGTGTTCCCATGACTCCACGGGAACACCTCCCCTTCCGCCCACGTCCGATCGCCGTCGACGACTTCGCCACAGACCGCCGTACGGGCCGCATGCCAACCACACCCCTCCTCGCACAGGCCGACGAACTCATCACCGCCCACGGCCTGCCGCCTGAGGACACCGTCTACCTCCACGGCGACGTCTGGCCCGGCAACATGATCTGGAACGACGGCAGCGTCGCAGCACTCATCGACTGGCAGACCGCCGGCGCAGGTGCACCGGGTGTCGACCTGTGCGAGCTGCGCAAACAGGTAGCCATCACCTTTGGCCCGGATGCGCCCGACCACGTCCTCACCGGCTGGCAACAGGCCACCGGCCGAAAGGCGGAGCACGTGGCCTACTGGGACGCGGTAGCAGCCCTCAACACGCCAACCACGCTGGCCGACTGGGGCAGCTCCCACGCCACCGCCCGCCGCGACGAGTTCCTGGAGCGGGCCCTCCGACGTCTGCCGTAGTACGGGCGGAGTACGGGCAGCCGCGCGGCAGCGGCGGTTCATAACCTCGCGGCGATCAGTGGTCGAACTTCGAGGGATAGAAGGTGCAATGAAGAAGCTGAGGAACCTGACCCTGGCGGTGCTGTCGCTTGCGATGGTGCTGTCCGCCGGGGCCTTCGCCAAGCCGCAGCAGGCCGAGGCAATGACCTACGTGGCCCAGGGCACGAACTACCAGTTCCGGGACAGCGTCATCTCCTACCGCACCTTCAGCGGGAACGGCGGCCTGATCAAGATCGCCTACAACGCGTCCTGCGACCACGGCGTACTGTCCGCCGGCGGCTACTGGGACGTGCGCCTGCAGAAACTGGTCAACGGCGTATGGGGCGACGCGAAGCAGACAAAGGACGTCCCCTGCACCACCTACCGAACCGTCGACACCCTGTCCTTCGGAACCGTCACCAGCGGCACTTACCGAATCCGCTTCAACAAGGTCACCAAGTCAGGCCTAGTAACAATCCACTCCTGGGGCGCCTACCGCGCCTGACCCCAAACATTCCGGGGCGGCTCCCACCCATGGGAGCCGCCCCGGCTGTTTGTCTAACCCCCCGAGTGTCCGAAACCGCCCTCTGACCTGCGGTTTCTTCGCTCCGGGGAGACTGGCGGAGGATACGAGATTCGAACTCGTGAGGGGTTGCCCCCAACACGCTTTCCAAGCGTGCGCCCTAGGCCTCTAGGCGAATCCTCCAAGCCGAGAGGATACCGAGGGGGCGCGGGAATCCGAAATCGGGGGCGTGAACCTGGGGGTGGGGTGGCGCGACTGTAGGGGTGAGGGAGGTGGGATGTGGACCGGGTGTGGACAGCGGTGGTGGTGCGGGCTCAGGTGGGGGAGCGGGAGGCTGTCGCGGAATTGGTGCGGGGGTGGCATGGGCCCGTCTGGGGGTACGTGCGCCAGATGCTCGGTCGTGACGACCTCGCGGACGACGTGTCGCAGGAGGTCTGGCTAGCCGTCGTACGGGGCCTGCCGCGCCTCAAGGAGCCCGAGCGGTTCGCGGCCTGGCTGTTCACCATCGCCCGGCGCAGCGTGGTCAACCAGTTGCGGGAGCGGTACGCCGACCAACCGCAGGCCCCGCCGTACGACGAACCGGACCTGGCCGACCACGTGGTCGATCGAGTGGATGTACGGCGCCTTGTCGGCAGCGTGCCGGTGCTGGAACGGGAGGTGCTCGTGCTGTTCCACCTGGAGGACCTGAGCCTGGAGGAGTGCGCCGAGGTGCTGGCGGTGCCCGTGGGAACGGTCAAGTCCCGTCTGCACCGTGCACGCCGGCTACTGAGGGAGGTGGCGGGATGATCTCTGCGGAAGACACCATCGCGGCCCTGCAGGACTCGCTGTCGCTGCGCCGCAGGGTTCGTTCACTCGTGCAGATCTGCGGTGCCGGTGCAGTGGTACTGCTGGTCGGCCTGCTCTGGCTGACCGAGGACAGGTTGCCGGCGCGAACGCAGGTCAGTTTCGCGATCGTCGTACTAGTAGGCCTCGCAGTCATCGGCAGAGCGGCCTACGTACTGCACGGACGCGGCCGGCTGTTCGCCAAGGACCGGGTGATCGCTAGCTGGATCGCCTCCGGTTTCGCAGCACTCCTGGCATTCGGACTGGCTCTCGCCGGACGGGGCGCGCTAGGCGTCCCCGTAGTACTCGCGGCTCTCGCCGCTGTCCTGTTCAACCATCAAGCGAAGCGACGACTGGAGCGACGATGAAGCCGATCGGACCGTTGGCGATAGCACTCAAACGATTCGGGACCGCACGAGCCGGCCTGCTCCTCGCAGCCGTGCTAATCGGGCTGCTGGTGGTCGGACTGCTCATCTAGGGTCGGCCGTATGGAGCTGCGGCCGATCACCCCGGAGGACGTCGACGCGGTGCAGGAACTCCTCGAGTCCGACCCCGGCTACGCGGAGCGGATCACGGGCTACCCGCCCGGTGCGTCGGATGCACAGAGCTTGCTGATGATGCGGCCGGAGAGCCTCCCCGAGGAGTCCAAGGTCGTGCTCGGAGCCTTCGAGGCGGACCAGCTCGTTGCTGTCGTCGACCTCCTCAGGGGCTTCCCGAACGACCACACCGCGTTCATAGGTCTCCTCGAGGTGCACGCCACCCACCAGGGTCGCGGCTACGGCAGGACGACGTACCAACTCGCCCAGCAGTACGTCGAGACCACCTGGCCCGAGATCCGGACGATGCGGCTGGCTGTCGTGGACACCAACGCACAGGTCGCTACCGGGTTCTGAAACGACAGGGGTTCGAGCCGACCGGAGAGGCGCGCCCGTACCGGTACGACAAGCTGGAGTCGACCGCACGCCTCGACGAGAAGCAGCTAGCCGAGTAGTACTGGAGCCAGAGCACGCCACTGCTCGATCGGCTGCGGCCCTGTCACTCCCGTGATCACGTTGACGGCGACGTGGTCAGCGCCGGCGTCGAGGTGTTCGGTCAGCTTGGCCTTGATGTCCGCGGCAGTGCCCCACGCGGCGAGCGCGTCGATCATGTGGTCCGGCAGCTCCGCCTGGTCGCGCTCGTTGAACCCCTGCCGCTTCAGCGAGGCGACGTACCCGGGGATCTTCGTGAAGAAGCTGATCGTGTTCTGGGCGATCGCCCGCGCCCGCTCCGCGTCGTTCTCCAGTACGACGAGGTGGCTGACGGCCAGGAGCTTGTCCGGACCCAGCACCTTCCGCGCCTCAGTGGCGTACGCCGCGGTCGTCAGGAACGGGTACGCACCGGACGACCGCTCGCGGGCCAGCTCCAGCATCTGCGGACCGAGCGCTGCGAGCACGCGGCGTTCCACAGGTACGTCGAGCTTGTCCAGGTACGCGTTGAGCGTGGCCAACGGCTGCGGCCCGTGCGCACCACCCAGCCCGACTGTGAACCGTCCCGGCGCAGCCGCCTCCAGCTCGGCGTACGTCGTACTCACATCGGCCGCGCTGTACTTCACTACCGCCAGGATCCCGCTGACGAACTTGATCGACGTCGTCGCGCCCACCAGGTCGACAATGGTCTGCAGTCCCGGCAACGGCCCACCGGACAACCAGATCGCCGGATACCCCAGCTCCTCCGCCGCCCGCGCCGCCGCGAGTGAATCCGCACTGCTGTCGAGCCCGGTCGTGATCCCGAACGGGCCGAATTGATGATCCGTCACGTACCAAGCTTGACCCTCGCGACCGGGGTCGGGCACGTCTGTTCGCTGAGAGCTCAGAGCGGACGCAACGGATCGTGCCCCACCGACATCAAGCGGTGCCGCCAGCGGGTGTCCCCGGCCTTCGGCTCCGGCGTCTCGCCGCGCTGCTGTCGAATCCGCTGTACGACGCGCTCCATCGCCGCGATGTCGTCGGCGGTGACGTCGGACCGCCGCTTGCCGAGGATGTGCACCACGTGCTCGCCGAGCTCGTGCCCGGCCTCCTCCGGCGCCGGCTCGGTCACCTCACCGGCGGAATCGGTCCGCAGCCATTCCTCGAGCTCCCGGGAGGTCATGTTCACCAGCTGGTGAAATTCGTTCCACAGTTCGTCGCTCACTCGACTCTCAGCCATGAGTACCTCCTCCGCCCGGCGGTACCCACGCCGGCGACCTGGAAGCAGACCCATCGGGTCTCGACCTCGCCAGGCTGCCCGGTTTCACCGGTGGATTTCGGACGTGGTGATCCCATCCCGTACACTCGGTGCTGGTTCCCCGCGTGGCGGTATCTCGCCCAATCCCCCCAGGGCCGGAAGGCAGCAAGGGTAAGTGAGCTCTTCCGGGTGCGCGGGGAATCCTCATGTCTAGGCTTGGTCTCCCCTAGCCCGAGGAGCCTGATGAATCCCGAGAGCCGTTACCTGCAGGAACTGATCATCGCCGAGCTCGGTGTGCCCGCGGCGTTCGACGTGGACGGTGAGATCGAGGGGCGGGTCGAGTTCCTGGCCGAGCGGCTCCGGCGGACCCGCGCGACGTCGTACGTGCTGGGGATCAGCGGCGGGGTCGACTCCAGCACCGCGGGCCGGCTCTGTCAGCTCGCCGTCGAGCGGGTGCGCTCGGAGGGCGGTCAGGCGACGTTCGTCGCGATGCGGCTGCCGTACGGCGTGCAGGCCGACGAGGCGGACGCGCAACGCTCGCTCGAGTTCATCAAGCCCGACGAGACCCTGGTGGTCGACGTGAAGCCGGCCACGGACGCGATGGTCGAGTCGGTGCGGCACGCGGGCCTCGGGGAGCGCGAGGACTTCCACGTCGGCAACATCAAGGCGCGCCAGCGGATGATCGCGCAGTACCTCGTCGCCGGCGCCCGCGGCGGTCTCGTGGTCGGCACGGACCACGCGGCGGAAGCCGTGATGGGCTTCTTCACCAAGTACGGCGACGGCGCGTGCGACCTGACGCCGCTGTCCGGGCTCACCAAGCGGCGCGTCCGCGCGGTCGGCGAACGGCTCGGTGCGGCGCCCGACATCACCGGCAAGATCCCGACCGCGGACCTGGAGACGAACAACCCGGGCGTCCCGGACGAGGCCGTGCTGGGCGTCACGTACGACGAGATCGACGACTTCCTCGAAGGCGCCGACGTCGACGAGAAGGCGGCGGCCACGATCATCGCCACGCACCGCCGCACCGCGCACAAGCGCGCCGTACCGCTCGCCTTCGGCTGAGACGACTCAGGCGCTGTGCGCGAGCTGTAGCTGACGGACCCGGTTCGCCAGCCGGGCGAGGCGGATCGTCGCGATGTTGCGGTACGCCGGACGCAGCACCGTGGCGAGCGGGCCGGACTGCTCGAACGTGTGCGTCACGCGACTGTCGGCGCCGATCGTCCACGTGCCGACCTCACGGAACCCCGGGACCTGCCAGACGATCTCGACGCGGTCCTGCTCGACCACTGTGTACTGCAGTTCACCGGTGAAGCCCGGGCGGACGCGCAGCGCGTAGCGGGTCCCCGGGTTCGTCTCGCGGGGGCCGTCGATGGCGAGGAACGCCTCGTTCCACTCCGGCAGTCCGAGCGCGTCAAGCAGCACCTGCCGGATCGCCGCCTGGCCGGCGTGGATGGTCTCGGTGGCCTTTTCCATGACTAGTTCTCCTGATGGGCGAGTTCGGGACCCCGGCGGCGGGCCAGCGCGGCCCCGGTCGGGAAGGCGTCGGCGAGCGAGCGCAGCGTGGTGATGGTCTCGTCGAGCGCCTGGCCGGCGAGACGGTCGTGCATGGTGCGGTGCAGCCTGTTCTCCGCGGTGATGACGCGGCGGTGCAGCGCCCGGCCCTGTGGGGTCAGGCTGAGCGTGAGGTAGCGACGGTCGACCTTGTCGATCCCGCGTTTCACCAGGCCCTGCGCGACGAGGCGGTCGACGAGCCGGCTCGGGCTGTTGCCGGTCTCGCAGACGAGCAGGCCGCCGAGAGCGTTCAGCGTCATCGGGCCGTGGTCGCGCAGAACGCGCAGAACCTCTGCCTGGGAAGGCGTGATGCCCAGCGGGCGCAACTCGGCGGCGAGCAGCCGGTTGCCCTCGCGCTGGATCGCCAGCACGAGGTAGCGAAGCTCCTCGACAACCTTCATGACCGACATATTACACGACACGTATGTCGTATCATCTATCAGTCTGGAAGTGTCGGCGATTGCTGTTGCCTGGGGCTTCGGTGCCGGACGAGTTCCGGAGAAAGTCCGGTTGAGGTCATGGTCAAGGCGACATCGCGACTGGCACAGTGTCTGCATGAAAGGTCTGATGCAGAGCTACCAGCTGTCGCTGGACACGATCTTCCGCCGGGCCGAGCAGTACTACCCGGACAAGACCGTCTACACGGGCGGCCCAGCGCCGACGAAACTGACGTACGGCGAGTGGGCCGGGCGGACGAGACGCCTGGGCGGGGTGCTCGACACGCTCGGGATCAGCCCCGACGGCCGCGTCGCGACGTTCGCGTGGAACTCGGGACGCCACCTCGAGCTGTACTTCGCCGCGCCGTGTACCGGGCGGGTGCTGCACACGCTCAACATCAGGCTCTTCCCGGACCAGGTCGTCTACATCGCGAACCATGCCGAGGACGAGGTCGTCTTCGTCGACCGGTCGTTGCTGGGGCTGTTCCTGCCGTTGCTCGACCGGCTGACGCAGCTCCGCCATGTCGTCGTCATGGACGACCTACCGCCGGGCGCTCCCGGCGCGGAGCTCCCGGACGACCCACGATTCCACGACTACGAGGAGCTGCTGGAGGCAGCCGACCCCGTCGAGTTCCACGTAGCCGACGAGAACCAGGCGGCCGCGATGTGCTACACGAGCGGTACGACGGGCAACCCGAAGGGCGTCGTCTACTCGCATCGGTCCACCTGGCTGCACTCGATCGGCGTGCTGACCAACGCCGGGATCGGCCTGGACGAGACGGACACCGTGATGCCGGTCGTGCCGATGTTCCATGCGAACGCGTGGGGTCTGGCCCACGCGGCGCCGATGGCTGGCGCGTCGCTGGTGTTCCCGGGTCCGGACATGAGCCCGCAAGGGATTCTCAAACTGCTGCAGGAGCAGGAGGTGACGTTGTCGGCCGGCGTGCCGACGATCTGGCAAGGGTTGCTGCCGCTGCTGGACGGTGTGGAGTTGCCGAAGCTGCGGCGGATCCCGTGCGGCGGCTCCGCCGTGCCGGAGGCGCTGTCGGAGGCGTTCCGGGAGAAGCTCGGCCGGCCGATCCTGCAGGCGTGGGGGATGACCGAGACGAGTCCGGTCGCCACCGCGGCCCACGTTCCGGCGCGGAGCAAGGGCCTTGCCGAGGAGGAGCAGGCGCACCTGCGGGCGCGGGCCGGCCTGCCGCTGCCCGGCGTCGAGGTGCGGATCGTGGAGCCCGGATCGATCACGCCGCTGCCGTGGGACGACGAGACCACCGGCGAGCTCCAGGTGCGCGGGGCGTGGATTGCGGCGGAGTACTACCGGCCCGACGACGGTGCCCAGCTGAACACCGAGGACGGCTGGATGAAGACCGGCGACGTGGCCGCGATCGATCAGTACGGGTCGGTGCGGATCGTGGACCGTACGAAGGACCTGGTGAAGTCCGGTGGCGAGTGGATCAGCTCCGTCGAGCTGGAGAACCTGTTGATGGCCCATCCCGGGGTGAAGGAGGCCGCGGTGATCGGTGTGCCGCATCCGAAGTGGGACGAGCGGCCGCTCGCGTGCGTCGTACTGCAGGAGGGTTCGGGGGTGACCGGGGAGGAGATCCTCGAGTACCTCCGGCCCCAGGTGGCGAAGTGGTGGCTCCCGGACGCCGTCGAGTTCATCGACGAGGTCCCGAAGACGTCGGTCGGGAAGTTCTCGAAGAAGGACCTCCGGACCAGATTCGCGAACTACCACCTGGAGTGAGGTTGGTTGCCGCAGGCATCAAGCGAAGTCGGTGTGGAAGTGGTTACGGAGGTGGAGCAGGGTCGCGTCGACGAATTCCTTCGGCCAGGGGTTGCCGGTGAGCTCGGCGAGCGCGGTGCCGCGGGTGATGAACTCCCGGCAGATGTACTGGTTGGCGGCGATGACATCGGCTGGCTCGGTCCCCGCGGCGGGGATCGCTTCCAGCGCGGCGCGCTGCTCGTCGGAGAGCAGCGCGTTGAGACGCTTCGCCCCACTGGTCCGCCGTACGCCGCGTTCGGCGAGCATGAGCGCGACGAGCTGGTCGCGGACCACGCCGATGCCCTGGTTCGCGACGATCCGCTCGTCACGTCCGAGGACCGTCACAAGGTTGCCGAGGAAGTAGAAGAAGAGGTCCACGGTTTTCGCCGGCCAGTACGGTTCGCCCGGCCGGCCGCCCGTCGGCGCGATGTCGCCGTCCGGGAACAGCGTCCCGTCCCGGTCGAACAGCACCCGCACCCCGTCGTACTGGAACCTGTCGAACTCGGCGAGCGGGTGCACGATCAGGTCGACGTGCAACCAGTCCGCCGTGATCCCGAGCCCGCCGATCATCCCCGGCAGCCGGTCCGCGAGGACGGTCGGCCCGGTCAGCTCCCGCAGTACGTCGTCCCAGTGCTGCTCGAACCACTCCGAGCTGTCGTCCGACACCACCAGATGGACGTCGACGTCGCTGAACCGATCGGCGGTGCCGGTCCCGTAGCTGCCGATCAGGTACACCGCGAGTACCCGCTCGTTGCTGGGCAGGACCTCGCGCGCCCGGGTGATCACCGCCTGCTGCCGCTCGTCCCCAGCCGTCATCCGGCCACCCTAGGTCCTGCCCGGGTCGGGCGGGGTCGGGGATTTGTCGGCGGACGGCGCTAGGGTTGCCGCGTGGAAGCGCCCCTTGCCTTGTATCGCCGGTACCGCCCGGAGACGTTCGCGGAGGTGATCGGGCAGGACCATGTCACCGCGCCGCTGCGGAACGCGCTGAGTAACAACCGGGTGAATCACGCCTACCTGTTCTCCGGGCCGCGCGGCTGCGGGAAGACCACCAGCGCGCGGATCCTCGCCCGGGCGATCAACTGCGAGAAAGGCCCGATCGCCGAGCCGTGCGGGGTCTGCAAGTCCTGCACCGACCTCGCGCGCGGTGGCCCCGGCAGCATCGACGTGATCGAGATCGACGCGGCGTCGCACGGTGGTGTGGACGACGCGCGCGACCTGCGCGAGCGGGCGTTCTTCGCGCCGGTCGAGAGCCGCTACAAGATCTACATCATCGACGAGGCGCACATGGTGACCACGCAGGGCTTCAACGCCCTGCTGAAGCTGGTCGAGGAGCCGCCGCCGCACCTCAAGTTCATCTTCGCGACCACCGAGCCCGACAAGGTCATCGGCACGATCCGGTCGCGGACGCACCACTACCCGTTCCGCCTGGTCCCGCCGAAGGCGCTGGCCGATTACATGGCGACGCTGTGCGAGTCCGAGGGCGTCGCGATCGAGCCCGCCGCGCTGCCGCTGGTGGTGCGGGCCGGCGCCGGGTCGGTGCGTGACTCGCTGAGTGTGCTGGACCAGCTGATCGGTGGCGCGGGGCCGGAGGGTGTCACGTACGAGCTGGCGGTGGCGCTGCTCGGCTTCACACCGGACTCGCTGCTCGACGCGTGCGTGGACGGCTTCGCGGCGCATGACAGCGCGGCGGTGTTCGAGACGATCGAGAAGGTCATCGAGACCGGCCAGGACCCGAAGCGCTTCGCGGAGGACCTCCTGCGCCGGCTGCGGGACCTGGTCGTGCTGTCCGCCGTACCGACCGCTGTGACCTCCGGCCTGATCGAGGCCGCCGAGGACCAGGGCGAACGCCTCCAGACCCAGGCCGCCGGCATCGGCCCCGCGGAGCTGACCCGAGCCGCCGACATCGTGGCCGCCGGCCTCCTGGAGATGCGCGGAGCCACCGCCCCCCGCCTCCAACTAGAACTGATCTGCGCCAAGGTCCTCCTCCCCGGCGCCGACGACTCCACCAACGGCATCCAGGCCCGCCTCGACCGCCTGGAACGCCGCCTCGCCATCGGCGTCCCCGGCACGGCCGAGGGAATGGCACAGGCGGGAGCAGGCGCCGCGGGCACGTACGGCGACAGCAGCCAAGCCGCGCCGACCGACGCCGCCTCGAGCCGCGCAGCCGCCCGAGCAGCCGCCGCCCGCCCAGCCACCAACCCACCGTCCACCCCAGGCGCACCCTCCACTCCGTCCACTCCGTCCACCGCGTCCACCGCGGGCGCCCCATCTGCGCCCAGCGCTGCAGACACGCCTGGCAACGGGCCGGCCGGTAGCCCCGGCTCGGCACCCGCTGGCGGCTCATCAGGCACAACTGCGACTGGTGCTACGGACCAGCCGGCTGCGCAGGCCGCTGGCGACACAAGCGGTCAGCCCGGGCAGGATGCCCAAGCAACCAACGCTGGGCCGAGCCCAGCCGACTCAGACACACCTGGTCGCGCACCTACCGCCGCCCAGCCACCGGCCGACGCCGGCGGGGCTGGAAGGGGCCCTCGGACATCAACCGCCTCGGCACCCGGCGGAGCACGAACCGGCGCATGGGGCGAGGAGACAACCGTCGCTTCCATCCCGACCGCCTCCACCCCGCCGCAGTCCCCATCTGCAGCCCACCCAGGTTCCGGTGACGCCCCAGCCTCGGCACAGGCCGGACCTAGCGGTGGCCAGACTGCTGGGCAGTCAGGATCTGGTGCCGGGTCGGTCGGGCTGGCGGATATCCGGCGACTGTGGCCTGAGGTGTTGGAGGCTGTGAAGGCCAAGCGGCGCTTCGCCTGGATCATGCTGAGCCAGAACGCTCAGGTCATCGCCATCGACGACCAGACGCTGACACTCGGCCTGGTGAACGCCGGCGCCCGCGAAAGCTTCGCCCGCTCCGGAAGCGACGAAATCCTCCGCCAGGCGATGATCGACACCATCGGCGTCAACCGCCGAGTCGAAGCAGTAGTAGACCCCTCAACCGACCCAGGCGCAGCCGGCGGGGGCAGCCCGGGCGGCACCCGCCCAGGCCCCCACTCTGGCGGACCCAGCCCCCAACCCGGCGGACCGGGCACCTCCGCCGGAGCTAATACCCCCGGCGGAGCCGGCACCCAGCCAGGCGGTACCCCTGGTGGAACTGGTACGCCCGACAGAGCCGGCGCGCAACCCGGTGGAACTGGCACACAGCATGGTGCAGCTGGCTCGCAAGCCGGCGGAACCGCCCTCCAGGGCACCGGGCCCGGCGCGCAGTCTGGTGGAGCCGGGTCTGATGGCGGTGCGGCGGGTGCGGGCGGCCCAGGCAGCCCCGGAGGGCAGGGCGCCGGCGTCGCCGGCCCAGGTGCCGCGGCTGGCGCAGGCGACCTAGGAGCAGGTGGACCGGGCGCAGGGGCTGTCGGCGTGCACGGGGGAGTTCCCGGAGCCGCGGGGAGCTCGTCTGCAACCGCCGCGGGCAACCGGGTCGGTGCGATGGGGTCTGGACCCGGTGCCCATGCGGGAGCGCAGGCCTCAGGCGCTGGCGGTGCAGTCGCAGGTGGATCTGGTACTGCGGATCGTGCCAGGAGCGGGCAGTGGGGCGACGGCGGGCCTGCGGTTGCGTTGCAGGAGCCGCCGGATTCGGAGTACGACGACGTACCGCCCGAGGACCCGTGGGAGGACGGACCGATCCGTCCCGCCCAGCATGGTGCACCATCCGGCGTCCGACCAGCCGGTGGACGACCGAGCAGCGCGCAAGCCGGCCGTGCGCAGGCCGGTGGTGGGCAGGCTTCGGGTGCGTCGGCGGAGCAAGCTGGTGGTCGGCGGGAGCAGGCGGGTAGTAAGTGGCGGGCTGCGGAGGCGGCGGTTGCTGCGGAGCAGGCTCGGCAGGCGGCAGCGGCTCCGGCGGCGGCCGACGTACCGCTGACGCCGGAGGAGGAAGCGGACGCGATCGGCGAGGACGACATCGTTCTGGAGGAAGACTCGCGATCGCACACCGACCTGCTCCGCGAAACCCTCGGCGCCCAAATCATCACCGAAGAGCCGAACTGAGCCCGGGTTCCTTCGCAGCCGCGTGCTGCTGAAGGAGCCACCGGGCACATCACCCGAGAGCTGAAACCGGCGCCGCGGGGTCTAGCGGTCGCGCCTGGACCTGCTGCGGATCCGCCTGATTGACCAGCTCGAAGGGCGACGTGCTGCATGACCTGACCCACCGCTGGCGCCGCGGCGTCCCTCCGCCGCACGGCGGCTTGAGGACCTGGCCCGGACCCGTTGTCGTGCCGGGGCTTGCTGCGGTGGGTGTGCAGATCCGCATCGGTGGGGTGATGCGTGGCGGCCGGAGTTGGCTGGGGCGGCGGTGGTCGGGGGGCTGGGCATGGCGGGCAGGTGATTCGCCGGTGTTTGACGAGCGCTGGCCGGTTGGCGCGGGGTGGGTGGAGTTGTGGTGGTTTGGTTGGGGGTTGGTGGGTGGTCGCACAGGTTTGTCCACAGGGTGTTGGGGAGTGGGGCGGGTGGGAGGGCGCGGGTTTCACAGGGGTGTGGATGAGGTTGTCCACAGGGTTGTGGATAAATTTGGGGAGACTGGGCGGTTTCCGGGGGTGGGTGGGGTTGTCGGAGGGACCGGCTAGTGTTGAGGCTGCGGCTTTCGTAGGTGGCTGTGGGAGTCGGGGACAGGCAGGCTCGGGGCTCGGGAAGAGCGGTTCGGACGAGGAGATCGCGGTGTTCGACGGTGGCGGTGCTGGGGGCTTCGACATGTCCAACCTGCTCGCGCAGGCGCAGGCGATGCAGAACCAGTTGATGGAGGCGCAGGCGGACCTCGAAGGGCAGGAGATCGAGGGGTCGGCCGGTGGTGGTCTGGTGACCGCGCTGGTGTCCGGCACCGGTGATCTGCTCAGCCTGACCATCAAGAAGGAAGCGGTCGATCCGGACGACACCGAGACGCTGGCCGACCTGATCGTCGCCGCGGTTCGGGACGCTTCGGAGAACGCCAAGCAGGCTGCTGCTGCCGCGATGGGGCCGCTCGCCGGTGGGCTGGGTGGTGCGTTCGGTGGTGAGGGTGGGCTTCCTGGGTTCGGCGGTGGAACGCCTGGCGGCGGTTCGTCCGCGCCGGCCGGCTTCGGCCTGCCCAGTGCGCCACCGGCCGTCGAGTCGGGTGACGACGCCGACGACGACAACCAGACCAACCCGGGTCGGGGGAGCGGTGGACAGGCGGGCCAGGCCAACCTGGGTGGCGAGAACCGGGGGGTCGGGTTCGTGAACCCGGGAAGCGCGGCCGGCGACGCCGGTCAGAACCCGGGCTGACGTGTACGAGGGGGCCGTTCAGGATCTCATCGACGAGCTGGGGCGGTTGCCCGGTGTGGGGCCGAAGTCCGCGCAGCGGATCGCGTTCCATCTGCTCGCGGCCGACGAGACCGATGTACGGCGGCTCGCGCACGTGCTCGTGCAGGTGAAGGAGAAGGTCAAGTTCTGCGAGATCTGCGGCAACGTCGCGGAGGACGCGCAGTGCCGGATCTGCCGGGACCCGCGCCGGGACCTGAGCCTGATCTGCGTGGTCGAGGAGGCGAAGGACGTCGTCGCGATCGAGCGCACCCGCGAGTTCCGCGGCCGGTACCACGTGCTCGGCGGCGCGATCTCGCCGATCGAGGGCATCGGGCCGGACGAGCTGCGGATCAAGGAGCTGCTCCAGCGGCTGGCCGGCGGCGAGGTGACCGAGATCATCCTGGCCACCGATCCGAACCTCGAGGGTGAGGCCACGGCGACGTACCTGAGCCGCCTGCTGCGGCCCATGGGCTTGCGCGTCACCCGATTGGCTAGTGGACTTCCTGTAGGCGGTGATCTCGAGTACGCCGACGAGGTCACACTCGGACGGGCGTTTGAAGGGCGACGATCGATCGATGACTGAACCAACCGATATGGACATTGCGGAGCGCGCCTTGGGCACGGATTCCGAGGACCTGACCGAGTTCGCCGAGCAGATCGCCGACCAGGTCCGGAGCTTCCTGATCTCGGTGCGGGACATTGCCGCGCAACCGGACGAGGACGGGGTCGACGAGGGCCTCGCCTCGCTGCCGTACCTGCTGCTCGAGGTGAGCCAGTTGCTGCTCGCCGGCGGCCGGCTCGGCGCGTTCGAGGACTTCGTCCCGGAGGAGCGCTTCGAGAGCGACGCCGGGCCGGATCCCGACCTGGACGCGATGCGGGACCGGCTGGCGGTGCTGTTCGAGGGCCTGGACGAGTACGCCGAGGTCTTCGACCCGTACGCCGCGCCGCCGGAGATCACGGTCAACCGGCTCTCCGACGACCTGACCGCGATCGCGACGGATCTGGTGCACGGCCTCGCGCACTACGAGGACGGCCGGATCGTCGAGGCGCTGTGGTGGTGGCAGTTCTCGTACGTCTCCACCTGGGGTGCGGCGGCGAGCGCCGTACTGCGGGCCATCCAGTCGCTGATCGCGCACGACCGGCTCGAGCCGGCGCACGACGCGGAGACCGAGGCCACCGACCGCGAGCTGGTCGAGGTCGCGGAAGAAGCCGTCCAGCGCCGCTGACCCGAGTTATCCACAGCGGGCCTTTTGACCGGCCCACGCGGGGTTCGAAGCCACTACGGTGGTGCCTCGCTACCCGGTCAGGAGGCCAGTTGTGCAACCAGGAGAACCCGTCGCCAGCTTCAGTACGTCGCGCCTGCGCTCGGCGATCGTGGCACCGGTCGCGACCCTGCTCTTCGTCGTCCTGGTGCCGTACGAGTTCGACTACAGCCGGCAGCTCGCGGGGATGTTGTTCGTCAACTTCCTGTGTCTGCTCTGCCTGGTTGTCGCGGTCCGCGCGTGGATCCTCGTGCTCCGGCCCCGCGCCGAGATCCGGCTCACGGCGAGCGGGCTGACAATGACGTACGGGCGCCGCGCGTTGACCGCGCCGTGGGCGGCGGTCACTCAGATCCGGATCGACCAGCGGTCGAAGCGGCCGTGGGTCGTGGTGTGGCTGGACCCGGCCTTCGCAGCCGAGGCGCCGGTCCCGCGCCGGTCCGACGGGAGCTACCGGGTGCTTCCGATCGGGCGCGGGCGGTCCAAGACGCGACGCATCCAGCACCTCGGACGGCTCCGCGCCGCCGTCATGGGCTTCGGCGGACGGTACCTCGATCCGGTCTGAGCGCGCGGTCCGGTTGAATGGCGGGATGGCTGTTCTCGAACTGGTGCGCCGCCTGCCCGAGCCGGAGGTCGTACGGCGGGTGAGCCGGGCACTGGCGGTGCTTGACCTGGTGCTGAACGACGACGCCCGGACCAGGTACTACGAGTTCGACGCGCGCTGGTCCGCGACGGAGGAGGTCGCGCTGATGCGCGACGGCTCGGGTAACGAGTACTCGATGGTGTTTTCGCCGGACGGGGTGTTCGCGTACGGGTTCGACCACGAGTCGCCGATGTCGCCGTACGTCAACGACATTAAGCCCTGGCCGGGTCTGCTGGACGGCGTACCCGACGTGTTCCGCGAGCAGCGTGACGACAAGGCGTTCTGGGATCCGCTGGGTGCGCCGAGGGCGACGGTGTGCTTCTGGCGTACGGCGGACGACACCGCCTGGCGCTGCGGACCGGTCGAGAACGCGGACGCCGACGGAGCGGACTGGTTGTTCGAGCTCGTCGCCGACGCCCGCCCGGAGGCGTACCTGACGTTCGCCGAGGACTACTACGAGCGCGCCCTGGATCTCGAACCCGTCCGGCACATCTACGCCTTGATGCCGCTGACGGAGTACGTCGTCACGTCCCTCAATCCCCAGCGCAACCTCAGAGACCTGACGGACGAGATCGCCGAGATCGGCTACCCGCGCAGCTAATCGGGCAACATCGGCATCTCCAGACCCTGGGACTTGCCGAGCAGGATCCCTCGCGTGATCGCGTTGGTGCCGAACTTGTCCTTGACCTGGTCGAGGGCGGTGTCGAGTTCGTTGTTGGCGGCCTTGTCGAACGGCAGCGCCAGCTGGAGAGCGGCCTCGTTCTCCAGGTTGCCGACCGAGATGCCGATCATCGTGATGCCCTGCGCGGCGATCAGCGGGTGCGCGGCACGGAGGAGGGCGCGCGCGGTGACCAGGATCGCGCGCGTCTGATCAGTTGCCTGGGGCAACGTATGGGAGCGGGTCGCGCGGGAGAAGTCGTCGAAGCGCAGCCGCAGCGTCACGGTCCGGCCGGAGCGGCCCGCGGAGCGCATCCGCCGGGTGACGCGGTCGACCAGCCCGGCCAGGACGGCGTCCAGCGTGGCCGGCGACTTCGGCGAGCGGCCGAGCGCGCGCTGGGATCCGATCGAGCGGCGCCGGCGGCCGACCTCGATCGGGCGGGGATCGCGGTTGTGCGCCAGCGCGTGCAGGTGCCGCCCGGACGCCCGCCCGAGCATCGCGACCAGCGCCGCCTCGGGCAGCATCGCGACGTCACCGACCTTGGTCAGTCCGCGCGCCCGCAGCTTCTCCGCGGTCACCTCGCCGACACCCCACAACCGCGAGACATCCAGCGGGTGCAGGAAGTCCAGCTCGCGCTCCGGCGCGACCTCGAGCAGGCCGTTCGGCTTGGCGACCCCGCTCGCGACCTTCGCGAGGAACTTCGTCCGCGCCACGCCGACCGTGATCGGCAGCCCGACCCGCGACATCACCTCGGCGCGCAACCGCGCCGCGATCTCCACCGGCGTACCGCGGATCTTCCGCAGTCCGCCGACGTCGAGGAACGCCTCGTCGATCGACAGTCCCTCGACCAGCGGCGTCGTGTCCTCGAAGACCTTGAACACCGCCTTGCTGGCCTCGGAGTACGCCGACATCCGCGGCTCGACCACGATCGCACCGGGGCAGCGGCGCAACGCCTGGCCACCGTTCATCGCGGTCCGCACGCCGAACCTCTTGGCCTCGTAACTGCAGGCGAGCACCACACCGGCGCCGACGATCACCGGCCGGCCGCGCAGGCGCGGGTCGTCCCGCTGCTCGACCGACGCGTAGAACGCGTCCAGGTCGGCATGCAGGATGTTGGCCCCGCCTGACGACGACACGAACATATGTTCGCATAGACCGCCGACAAAACGAGATAGGGAGAATTCCTGAGGCGCTGTCCGACGATGTCAGGAAAGAATGCAGCTTATGGACCTGTCGGCGTACCGCGACCTGTGGAAGACCCGTGGCGTGATGGCGTTGCTCGCCTCGGCCCTGATCGCGCGGTTGCCCGTGCTCGCGACGATGGTCCCGCTGGCGTTCCTGGCCAAGGACGCGGCCGGCAACTTCGGCTGGTCCGGCGTGGTGGCGGGTGCGTACTCGGTCGGTACGGCGGTCGCCAGCGTCGTCTGGTCCCGGATGGCCGACCGGCGCGGCGCCCGCAAGGTGGTCATCGGCACCGGCATGGCCTGGGCCGTGATGATGGCCGTCGTCGCCCTGCTGCCGTACAGCTGGTACCGCGCTCTTCCCGTCGCGGCCGCACTGGCCGGGGTGTTCGTCGCGCCCGTCACCTCCGCGCTGCGCGCCAACTGGCCACGCCTCGTCCACGGCTCCCGGCTCCGCGCGGTCTACTCGCTCGACGCCACCGCACAGGAGCTGCTGTTCGTTATCGGGCCGATGTCGGGCGCGGTGATCGTCAGCTTCGCGAGCCCGCGTGCCGGCCTGCTCGCCTGCGCCGTGACCGCCGCCGCGAGCATCTGGTGGTTCGGGCTGAACCAGCAGCCCGGGACGTTCCACGACGAGCACGCGGAACCGCGACCGACGGCGCGCGAGCTGGTTTTCCACCGGCACCGTACGCCGTTGCTGTTCGCGTGGGCGTGCCTCGTGATGGGGTTCGCCGCCATGTCGCTCGGCATGGTCGCCGTTGCCGACCACCACGGGAACCGGCTGATCGCCGGAGTGCTCGAGATGGTCGCCGCGATCGGCAGCGTCACCGGCGGCGTGGTGAACGGCGCCCTGCCCGGCCGGCGCAACTCGTACGTCTGGCGCCGGATGCTGGGCCTCACCGTGCTGGTCGTCGGCTGTGTGTTCGTGACCTCGTCCGTGGTGGGGCTGGCGATCATGATGTTCGCGGCCGGCTGCCTGATCGCGCCGACGATCGCGGCCGTGTACGAGCGGATCGGCGAGCTGACCCCGCGCTCCGCGCACACCGAGATCTTCGGCTGGGCGCAGAGCGGCGGCATGGTCGGCTCCGCGGTCGGGTCGGCCGTGGCCGGCGCGGTCGTCGAGGGGTTCGGCGTGCGCTACGCGTGGGTCCTGGCGGCAGCCCTCGGCGTGCTCGCGACCCTGTCCCTGCTGCGGGTGCCACCCCATCGGCCGGTCGGCATCAGCGCGGTCGACGGCGCCGCGATCGTGGCGTAACGCACGCGGTAGTTCGCTTCCAGTACGCCGCCGTCGCGGGCGCACATCGAGATCAGCCGCAGCTGCCGACGGTCGAGCAACGTACCGCGGCCCGCGGCGACCGGGTGGATGAGCAGCGACATCTCGTCGACCAGGCGCCAGCGCAGCAGCGAGCGGATCAGGGTCAGGCTGCCGATCACGTGCAGGTCCTCACCCGGTACGGTCTTCAGCGCCGTGAGTACCCGGCGGGTGTCGCCCTGCAGCAGCTCGGTGCCAGGACGGGCGACCACGGGCCGGGACCCGACCACGAGGTTGCGGGTGTTGTGCAGGCCGCCGAGCGAGCCGGCGTACCGCTCGAACGTCCGGCGGCCGAACAGCACCGTCCCGCTTCCCGGCATCAACTGGTCGAGCGCGCGCCGGGGCAACCACAGCTCCGGCCGCTCCACGATGCCGTCCTCGGACATGCACAGCCTGGCGACGATGTTCCGCATACAAGGCCAGATGCAGAAAACGATGCAAAAGGTTGCGATGTCATGTACGACGGCCGCGGTGCAGCTCGGTCTCCAGGGCGTCCAGCCGGTTGATCCAGAACTTGCGGTACCGGTCCAGCCAGGTGTCGATCTCCCGCAGCGGGCCCGGGTCGACGGCGTACAGCCGCCGGGTGCCGTCGACGGTGACCGTCGCGAACCCGTTGTCGCGCAGCACCTTCAAGTGCTGGGAGACGGCGGGCTGGCTGATCCCGAACTCGGCGCCGATGGTCGCGGCGATGCTGCCGGCCGGCAGTTGGCCGTCGGCGAGCAGCTCCAGGATCCGGCGCCGGACCGGGTCGCCGAGAATGTCGAACGCGTGCACGCGCCAAGTATTTCAGCGATGACTTATATGGACAAGTGGCCGGACGGTTTCCGGGCGCCGCCGGGCTCTCCCGGGGAACCTCCGGCGCCGACCAGAATCCGCCGGACGGGCCCGACCGGGTGCTGGTCAGCCGGTAGGCAACGGTCAGGTCACGGCTAGAATGACTCCCGAGACTACGCCTGGTGCAACGCCGCACGGCGTACCGCAACCAGTGGTTTGAGGAGACAACGCTGTGGGACGCGTCGTACACAAGTACGGCGGTTCTTCGGTCGCCGACGCCGATTGCATCAAGCGCGTGGCCCAACGGATCGTCGCGACGAAGAAGGCCGGGAACGACGTGGTGGTCGTCATCTCCGCGATGGGCGACACCACCGACGAACTGATGGACCTGGCCCAGCAGGTCTCCCCGCTGCCGCCGCCGCGCGAGCTCGACATGCTGCTCACCTCGGGTGAGCGGATCTCGGCCGCGCTGCTGGCGATGGCGATCGCGAACCTGGGCTACGAGGCGCGCAGCTTCACCGGCTCGCAGGCCGGCGTGATCACCACCTCCGCGCACGGCAACGCCCGGATCATCGACATCACGCCGGGCCGGATCGAGGAGGCGCTGTCCGAGGGCCACGTCGCGATCGTGGCCGGGTTCCAGGGCGTCGCCCAGGACACCAAGGACATCACCACGATGGGCCGCGGCGCCTCCGACACCACCGCGGTCGCGCTGGCCGCCGCGCTGGAGGCCGAGTACTGCGAGATCTACACCGACGTGGACGGCATCTTCACCGCGGACCCGCGGATCGTGCCGGCCGCGAAGCAGATCCCGAAGATCTCCTACGAGGAGATGCTCGAGATGGCCGCCTGCGGCGCCAAGGTGCTGCACCTGCGCTGCGTCGAGTACGCGCGGCGCTACAACGTCCCCGTCCACGTGCGTTCCTCCTTCTCGCAGAAGGAAGGCACCTGGGTCGTCGATGCGAAGGAACTGGATCAGATGGAACAGGCGATCATCTCCGGCGTCGTGCAGGACCGCGGCGAGGCCAAGATCACCGTGGTCGGTGTGCCGGACAAGCCCGGTGAGGCGGCCCGGATCTTCGAGACGGTCGCCGGCGCCGACACCAACATCGACATGATCGTGCAGAACGTGTCGGCCGTCGCCACGAACCGCACCGACATCTCGTTCACGCTGCCGCGCGCCGACGGCGCCCGGGCGATGTCCGCGCTGGCCCGGATGAAGGACGCGGTCGGCTACGAGCAGTTGCTGTACGACGACCAGATCGGAAAGGTCTCCGTCGTCGGCGTCGGAATGCGCTCGCACCCGGGCGTGTCGGCGAAGTTCTTCTCCGCGCTGGCCGACGCCGGCGTGAACATCGAGATGATCTCCACCTCGGAGATCCGGATCTCGGTGGTCGTGGACGAGAACCTGGTGGACGCCGCCGTGACCGCGGCGCACACCGCATTCGATCTGGACGACGAGCACACCCAGGCTGTCGTGTACGGAGGAACGGGACGGTGACCCCTGTGAGCGCTGTGGAGAACACGATCGAGGACCGGACGGGTCTGCCCTCCCTGGCGGTGGTCGGTGCGACCGGCGCCGTCGGGTCGGTGATGCTGACCCTGCTCTCGACCAGGCAGAACGTCTGGGGCGAGATCCGGCTGATCGCCTCCGAGCGCTCCGCGGGCAAGCGGCTCCAGGTCCGCGGCGAGGAGGTCGAGGTCGTCGCGATCAGCGAGGACGCCTTCGACGGCATCGACGTGGCGATGTTCGACGTACCGGACGAGGTGTCGGCGGAGTGGGCGCCGGTGGCGGCGGCCAAGGGTGCTGTCGTGGTGGACAACTCGGGCGCTTTCCGGATGGACCCGGATGTGCCGCTGGTGGTGCCGGAGGTGAACGCCGAGGCCGCGCGGAACCGGCCGAAGGGCATCATCGCCAACCCGAACTGCACGACGCTGTCGATGATCGTGGCGATGGGCGCGCTGCACCACCGCTACGAGCTCGAGCAGCTGGTCGTGGCGTCGTACCAGGCGGCGTCGGGTGCCGGGCAGGCTGGTATCGACACGTTGTACGACCAGCTGACGAAGGTGGCGGGCAATCGTGAGCTCGGTAGCACGCCAGGTGATGTGCGGCGGTTGGTGGGCAACGACCTCGGTCCGTTCCCAGCTCCGCTGGCGTTGAACGTCGTACCGTGGGCCGGCTCGTTGAAGGACGACGGCTGGTCGTCCGAGGAGATGAAGGTCCGCAACGAGTCCCGCAAGATCCTCGGGCTGCCGGATCTCAAGGTGTCCGCGACGTGTGTGCGGGTCCCGGTCGTCACCACGCACTCGTTGTCGGTGCATGCGCGGTTCGTGCAGGAGGTCGACGCGGACGGTGCCCGGGAGGTACTGCGGGACGCTCCGGGGGTGCTGCTCTTCGACAACCCGGCCGAGGGCGAGTTCCCGACGCCGGCCGATGTGGTGGGCACCGACCCGACCTGGGTCGGCCGGATCCGCAAGTCGCTCGACGACCCGAACGCGCTGGAGCTGTTCGTCTGCGGCGACAACCTCCGCAAGGGCGCGGCCCTCAACACCGCCCAGATCGCGGAGGTCGTCGCGAAGGAGTTCATCCCCGCCGAAGCCTGAAACCAAAAGCCAAAAGCACCCCCCCTCGCTTCGCTCGGGGGCGGGGTTGTTTGAGCTGACTGCTGGTTCTACAGCCAGTTTTCGCGGGCGGCGTGTAGGGCTAGTTGGAAGCGGGTGCTGGCGCCTGTGCGGTTCATCAGGCGTTCCAGGTAGCGGAAGAACGTGCGGCGGCTGATGCCTAGGGTGCGGGCGATGGTGTCGTCGGCCGCGCCGGTGGCCAGGAGGGCCAGCAGGCGGCGTTCGATCGGTTCCAGGCGGTCGTCCTCGGTGCCGACGGAGGCGTGCAGCGGCAACGCGTTGCGCCAGCACAGCTCGAACATGCCGATCAGCGCGGTCAGCAGACTGCTCGGGCGGATGATCAGCAGTGACCGGTTCACGTCGGTGTCGCGCGCCGACATCGACACGAACGCGATCGCCCCGTCGATGATCGTCAGCTTCGCCGGTACGTCGGGCAGCACGCGGGCCTGCTCACCCGCCTCCACGCACGGCAGGATGTTCTCGGTCAGGTACCCGGGCACCTCGACCGACTCCGGCGAGTACACGACCCGGTAGGAGACGCCGCGGCGCAGCTGGTCGATCTCCTCCTGGTTCGGGCCGCCGATGTAGTACGGCGGGGAGTCGATGGCCAGGATCTCCCGCTGCACGCCGCTCTTGATCTGGTGGATCCGCTCGACGATCGCGCTCCCGGTGACGACCTCGATCAGGTGCGTGGTCGACTCGTTGTGCACGGTCCGGCGGAACTCGTCGTACGCGTTCAGCACCTCGATCCGGGCCTGCTTGAGCTCGGACTCGCGGCGCAGCGTCATCGCCTCCAGGCCCGCGTCCGGCGGCACCGGCAGGTACCGCGAGTGGTCCGAGCCGGAGCGGCGCGCCAGGCCGGCCTGCACCAGGCCGCCGAGGGTGCTGTCGATCGAGCCCTCCCGCTCGGGGACCGCGGCGTCCAGTTCGGTGACCGACGACGGCCCGGTCCGCAGCAGGTGCTGGTAGACCTTGATCTCGTCGTCGTTGAGCCCGAGCACCCGCAGATGCTCGGCACGCTCCGTGTCCGTCGTACTCATGACGATCCCCTCCCTCCCGAGTGCTGTCACCGACCGCGACCGTCCCTCCAGGGTAGAGGGCGGGATCCAGTGCCGTCGGCACTGTCCGTGTCGAGCTGTGCGCACGCAGCGATATTTGTTGTCCTGTCAGCATTCTTGTGCCGTGTCACCATCTGGCCACCATTTCCGCGCGCTCGTGAGCGAGAATTGAGGTCCAGCAGCCCGGCGACGGACCACCTGAGCGCCGCCGGGCTGCTGTTCCAATTCTGGCCCGTGTTCGCTGTCCCGTCAGCGGAGGCTGTTTCGGTTGGGTCTCGATCCCGGCGCATCGGTGCCCTCGCACTTCCGTGCCATCACCCGCTGTGCCGGAGGGTGTACAAACTGTGGCATCTCCACTCGTGAGGCCGTGAGGAGGAATGCCCGATGCGATCTGTCCCGCCCCTCGTCGCGCACTGCTCCGCCGGCCTCCGCGCGATGACCGCCGCCCTGGTCATCGTGCCGACCGATCCGGACCGGCGGCCCGCTCCCGCCCACCGCGGCACCGCTGCCGGATCGCGGCCGGAACCCCGGGAGATGCCGTCGGGTGCTCCGTGGATGGTGAGGCTGTCCACGGGGAAGCGCGGACGTGATGTTGCGTGTCACGTCCCGAACCCGCATCTCCCGGGGTCCCGCCCGTAACACCTGTCCCGCCAGGCCTCCGATGTCACCGCGCGCGGTGTGGCAGGTCACGCCAACCTTGGCTCCGCGCGTAGCGTCGTACCGGTGAATTGACCGCGATTTGACTTGCCTGGAAGGCGTTTTGGCCGTCGCTGGCTGTCAAATGTATATTCCGGATAACGATCGGCGAAGGACGACGCAGGTGTTGTGGACGCAGCGGGGCACGACGTTTGGTAGCCGTCCGTACGTCGTTGCTCACTAAGGAGGACCGCTGTGTCGTCGGCGTCCGAGCGGATCCGCTACTCTGCTTCCCGGTCTGCGTGGCCCGCCGCTCTACCCCGGACGGCGACCGCCGAAACCCAGGTGATCGGCCATCGTGGATCCAACTTTCCGGCAGAGAGAGGCATCGCCTGAATGAACGCGACTAGCGTCGACGAGGAGTTCAACCCGTCGGTGCACGTGTACGAACCACACAAGGTCGGCCTGCCCGCACTGCGTCCCTACTTCAAGGCGCTGTGGCAGCGGCGTGAGTTCGCGGCGGAGATGTCCCGGACGAGCATCCGGGCGGCCAACACGAACACCTTCTTCGGACAGGTGTGGCTGGTGCTGAACCCGCTGCTGCTGGCGGCGGTCTACTACCTGCTGGTCGACATCATCGCCGGCGGTGCGGCCAAGCAGGACGCATCGCTGCGGTTCGCGCACATGTGCGGCGGTCTCTTCGCCTTCTACTACTTCTCCGGTGCGATGACGGCCGGTGCGGCGAGCGTGGTCGGCGGCGGCAAGCTGCTGATGAACATGTCGTTCCCGCGGATGCTGCTGCCGCTGTCCGCCGTCCGTACGGCGTTCTTCCGGTTCCTGCCGACCCTGGGCGTCTACCTGGTCATCCACCTGGTCATGCGTCAGCCGCTGCACTGGCAGATGCTGCTGGCCCCGGCGTTCCTCCTCATGCTGACGGTCTTCGCCGCCGGCATGGGCATGATCTTCGCGGCCCTGCAGGTGTACTTCCGCGACACCACCAGCTTCCTGCCGTACTTCGTGCGGATCTGGCTGTACCTGTCGCCGGTGCTGTGGTTCGCCGAGGACGCCCCGGCGAAGTTCAAGGGCTTCATCCAGTTCAACCCGCTGTACTCGTTGCTGGGCGGCTGGACCGATCTCCTCGTCAAGGGCCGGATCCCGAACCTGGAGATGTGGCTCGGGGCGGGCTTCTGGGCGCTGGTCGCGTTCCTGGTCGGTGCGTTGTTCTTCATGTCGAGGGAGCGTGAGTTCGTTGTCCGTCTCTGAGACCGAGAAGAAGCCGATGCAGAAGACCCCGTCGGGCATTCCCGCTGTCAAGGTGCAGGACGTCTCGATCACCTACCGGACCACGTTCGAGCGGGTGCCGACCTTCAAGAGCGCGATCGTCCGGTTCGGCCGCGGCGAGCGTGCGGTGCGCGAGGTCAAGGCCGTCCAGAACGTGTCCTTCGACGTCGACCACGGCACCACGATCGGCATCATCGGCGCGAACGGCGCCGGCAAGTCGACGCTGATGCGCTCGATCGCCGGCATCCTGCCGCCGACCTCGGGCCGGATCGAGGTGCACGGCCGGGTCTCCACGCTGCTGTCGCTGGGCGTCGGCTTCAACGCCGCGCTGTCCGGCCGGGAGAACGTCGTCCTCGGTGGTCTCGCGGCCGGCCTGAGCCGCAAGGAGATCCAGGCGCGGTACGAGGAGATCGCGGAGTTCGCCGAGCTCGGCGACTTCATGGAGATGCCGATGCGGACGTACTCCTCCGGCATGTTCAGCCGGCTGGCGTTCTCCGTCGCGGTGCACATGGACCCCGACATCCTGCTGATCGACGAGGCGCTGTCCGCCGGCGACGCGTCGTTCAAGACCAAGGCCGCGGCGAAGATGAGCGAGCTGGTCACCAACAGCCGCACGATGTTCCTCGTCAGCCACGCGATGAGCAGCGTCCGCGAGCTCTGCAACGACTGCATCTGGCTGCACAAGGGCAAGCTGATGATGCGCGGCGAGCCCAACGAGGTGATCGCGGCGTACACCAAGTTCCTGCAGGTCGGCGAAGCGGAATCCGTCTCACTCGAGGACCTCTGAGCCATGACCAATTCCGGGTCACGCAGGACGGCGCCGGACGTGGGGATCATCACGACCGGTCACGACGTGGCCGACGCGCGCCTGCACAAGATCACCGCGGCCCTGCGGCAGCGCGACCTCAGCGTCGAGCTGTGGGGTCTCGGTGACGCCGAGGGCGGGCCTGCCGGTGCGGTGGTGCACGCCGGACCGCGCGGCAACCTGGTGCAGCGGCTGGCCCGGACCGCCGTACTGCCGTGGCGGACCAACGCCAAGGTGGTGATGACGGTCGACCCGGACATGATCCCGGTCACCCGGCTTGTCACCGCGCTGCGGCGGCGGAAGTTCGTCGTGGACGTGCACGAGGACTACGAGCGGCTGCTGGCCGACCGGGCCTGGGCGAAGGGGCCGGCGGGACTGCCCGCGCGGCTGATCGTCCGCGCCGGGTCGAAGCTGGCCGCGGGCGCCGACCTGACCGTCGTCGCCGACTCGCACCTCGCCCCGCACCAGGCGAAGCACCGCCTGGTGGTGCAGAACCTTCCCGACCACGGCTTCCTCGCGCCGTCCCCGCCGGCCGGCGCACCGCGCGCGGTGTACGTCGGCGACCTGCGCACCAGCCGTGGACTGTTCGACATGGTCGAGACCGTCGCCGCGGCGCCGGAGTGGTCCCTCGACCTGATCGGCCCGGTCGCACCCTCCGACCGGGACACCCTCGAGGCCCGCATCGCCCGCCCCGACCTCAGCGGCCGGGTCCGGTTGCACGGGCGCCAGCCACCCGCGGACGCCTGGCGGATCGCGCACGGCGCCTGGGCGAGCCTCGCCATGCTCCAGCCGACGCCGGCGTTCGTGGAAGCGATGCCGTCCAAGATCTACGAGTACCTCGCCAGCGGTCTTCCCGTGCTCTCCACCCGCCTGCCCCGGCAGACGAAGGTGATCGAGGAGTCCGGTGGCGGAGTCCTGGTGGACTCGGTGGCGGAGGCGTCCGAGACCCTGCGGCGCTGGTCCGCGGACCCCGGAGAGCTGGAGAAGCTGCGCGACCACGCGCTGCAGTGGGCGGCCGACCACCTGCCCACGACCACGCCGTACGACGATTTGGCCGACGCGATTCTCAACCTGCTAAGAGGACCTGCATGACGACCGACCGCCCACACCTGTTGTACGTCGCCTGGGGCTTCCCGCCCTGCCGGGGCGGCGGTGTCTACCGGGCCCTGGCCACGGCCAACCGGTTCGCCGCCCTCGGCTGGAAGGTGACCGTGCTGACGGCCGACCGCGACACGTTCTTCCGGTTCACCGGCGCGGACCTGACCCTCGAGGAGCGGGTCGACCCGTCCGTCGAGGTCGTCCGGGTCCCGTTCGAGTGGCCGATCCTCGAGGCCGACCTGCGCAAGTGGTCCAAGCGCCGCGCGCAGAACCCGAAGCTCTGGAGCAAGTGGCGCACCAAGCAGGACCAGATCCCGTTCCCGGAGAGCGGGTACGGGCCCTGGCGGCCGGTGATCGAGAAGGCCGCGGAGCGCATCCACAAGGCGCACAAGGTCGACCTCACCGTCGCCACCGCGAACCCGCACGTCGCGTTCACCGCGGCGTACCACCTGCACAAGAAGTTCCAGGTGCCGTACGTCATGGACTACCGCGACGCGTGGCTGCTCGACGTGTTCACCGGTGACCGGCTGCACGAGCCGAACAGCCGCGCCGCGCGCTGGGAGAAGAAGCTGGTCGAGTCCGCGCGCGAGGTCTGGTTCGTGAACGACCCGATCAAGGACTGGCACGAGAAGCTCTACCCGGCGCAGGCAGGCAAGATGCACACGGTCGCGAACGGGTTCGACCCGGACCTGGTGCCGGACACCCAGGACCGCGGCGCGGTGACCGACCGGCCGCTGGTCTTCGGGTACGTCGGGACGGTGTCGCCGAAGGTGCCGCTCGCGGACTTCGTGCAGGGCTGGCAGCTCGCGAAGGAGCAGTCCGAGGAGCTCGCCGGCGCGAAGGCGAAGATCCACGGCTACCTCGGGTACTACGCGCAGCCGCGCGCCGACATGCTGGCGACGATCAACGCCGCCGCCGATGCCGGGGTCAGCTACGAGGGCCCGGTCGGCAAGGCGGAGATCGCGAAGGCGTACGACGAGTTCGACGTCCAGCTGCTGATGCTGGGCAAGGGCCGGTACGTGACCAGCGGCAAGGTGTTCGAGTACCTCGCGACCGGGCTGCCGGTCGTTTCCGTGCACGACCCGGAGAACGCGGCGTCCGACGTACTGCGGGGGCACCCGTTGTGGTTCCCGGTGGCGGACGTGACGCCGGAGGCGATCGCGGCGGCGCTGATCGAGGCGGCGCACGCGGCGCGGACCGCGGACGAGGGGATCCGGGCGAAGGCGCGCGAGTTCGGTGCGTCGTACCGGCGGGACCTGCAGCTGGATCCGCGGATCGAGGCGCTGGCTGCGAGTGTGAAGGGAGTGGCCGCATGAGCAACGTCGTCCTGCTGTCCACCCGGCGGCTGCCGCCGACGTACTTCGACCAGGTCCGCGAGGACCTCGGCGACCAGAACATCACCATCGACGTCGTCGGCTGGGTGGCCCCGTCCGCCTGGGTCGCCGACAAGGTCAACACCTTCACCCTCATCGGCCCCGGCCGCATGCCCACCGCCCCGGCCCCCGAGCCGGAGCCGGTCGCCGAATCCACCGATGAGGCGCCCGACGCCGTCATCGCGCCGGAAGCCGTAGCCGACCCGGAAGCCGTCGTCGCAGACGAGGCCAAGGTCGCCCCAGCCGCCGCCGAGGTAGCCGCCGCCGGGCCGACGCCTGAGCCCGCGCCGGAGCCCAAGCCTGCACCGAAGCCGCGGCCTACTGGGGCCAAGCGCGTGGTCAAGGCTGTGGAGTGGCGGGCCCGGAGGGCTCGGAAGGTTGCCGGGCGGATGTTGCCGAAGGCAATTAAGACGTCGGCGCCGGTGAAGTTCCTGCGGGGACAGCGGGCGTCCAACGATCTGGGGAAGAACTACTGGGAGCGCGTGCTCAGCCGGCGTGACGTGATGGCCACGATCGACAAGGCCGACGTGGTGATCGCACTGGACGCCGGCGCCATCTGGGCCGGCTGGAACCTCGGCCAGCGCAAGGCGAGCACCCCCGTCGTGCTGGGCCTCCCGGCCGCCCGCCGCGAGCTCGACATGATGAAGGCCCCTACTACGTAATGGGTGACACAGTGACGGTGACGCGTGCGATCCGCGAGCACCTGCCGGCGCCGTTGGCCCGGACCGCGGGAGCGGTCCGGCGGCGCCTGCGCGGCCTGCGGTACTCGTACGCGCAACTGCCGGCGTTCCCGCCGGTAGCGACGACGCCCGTGCGGATGCTGGTCGGCCCGACCAATTCCGCCGGGCAGGGTCACGCCTGGGCACAGGCCGCGAAGACCCTGCCGGACGTCGACGCCGTCTCGTTCACCTTGCACCGCAAGGGGCAGTTCCAGTTCGCCACCGACTACGGCGTACCGCTGGCGTGGTTCGGCCAGCCGCGCTGGCAGCGCGCCCAGCAGCAGTACGTCGAGCAGAACTACACGCATGTGATGGCGGAGTCGCTGCGCCCGCTGTTCGGCGCCCGCGGCTACTCCGACGCCGCGCCGGACATCGAGTCCATGCTCGCGAAGGGCATCGACGTCGCGCTGCTCTTCCACGGCTCCGACATCCGCCTGCCCAGCCGGCACGCGAAGCGCGAGCGCTGGTCGCCGTTCAGCCCCGGTGACGAGCTCACCGACCGCCTCGAACCGCAGGCTCGCAGGCACGCGGAGCTCGTCGAGTCGCTGCAGCTCCCGGTCTTCGTCTCCACCGTCGACCTGCTGGACGACGTACCGAACGCCCAGTGGTTGCCGGTCGCGATCGACCCGACGCCCTGGCAGCAGGCCGCGCGGCCGCTGTTCCGCGGCGAGAAGCCCGTCGTCGCGCACGTCCCGTCGAACGCGAAACTCAAGGGCACGCAGGAGATCGACGCCGTGCTGACCGACCTGCAGGAGCGCGGCCTGGTCGAGTACCGGCGGATCACCGGGGTGCCGCACGAGCAGATGGCCAGCGTCATCGGCGACGCCGACATCGTGGTCGACCAACTCCGGATCGGCCTGTACGGCGTGGCGGCCGCGGAAGCGCTCGCCGCCGGGCGGATCGTGGTTTCGTACGTCGGTGACGCCGTGCGCCACCGGGTGCGTAGTCTGGCCGGGCGAGAAGTGCCGATCGTGGAGGCCGATCCCGACACGCTGGGTGAGGTTCTCGCCGGCTTGATCGCCGATCGTGACGCCGCCGCCGAGCGGGCGGCCGCCGGCCCCGGTTTCGTGGCGGAGCTGCACGACGGACGCCGCTCGGCCGAAGTACTGCAAAGCTGGCTCATCAAGAAGGAGACCCTGTGACGGCCCGCATCGCGCCATCCGCCGACGTCGACGACCGCGCCCAGATCGGCGACGGTTCGTCGGTCTGGCACCTGGCCCAGATCCGTGAGAACGCGGTCCTCGGCAAGAACTGCATCGTCGGCCGCGGCGCCTACGTCGGGACCGGGGTCCGGATGGGCGACAACTGCAAGATCCAGAACTACGCGCTGGTGTACGAGCCCGCGTCCCTCGAGGACGGCGTGTTCATCGGGCCGGCGGTGGTGCTCACCAACGACTACTTCCCGCGCGCGGTGAACCCGGACGGTACGCCGAAGAGCGGGCACGACTGGGAACCGGTCGGGGTGACGCTGAAGGAAGGCTGCTCGCTCGGTGCGCGCAGCGTGTGCGTGGCGCCGGTCACCATCGGCCGCTGGGCCACGGTCGCCGCGGGTGCGGTGGTGACCAAGGACGTGCCAGACTTCGCGCTGGTCGCCGGGGTCCCGGCGCGCCGGCTCAAGTGGGTCGGCAAGGCCGGGGTTCCGCTGCTCGACGTCGGGAACGGCGAGTGGAAGTGCCCGAACACGGGCGAGATGTACATCGAAACCGACGGACGGCTGCGGCCGGCCGAAGAAAACCAGGAGGAGAACTGATGGTGCAGCCGATTCCGGCCGCGAAGCCGATCATCGGGAAGGAGGAGCGCGAAGCCGTCGACCGGGTGATGCAGTCCGGGATGCTGGCCCAGGGCCCCGAGGTGGCGGCGTTCGAGCAGGAGTTCGGCGCAGCGCTGGTCTCCGGCCGGGCGTGCGTCGCGACCAACTCCGGTACCTCCGGCCTGCACCTGGGCCTGCTGGCCGCGGGCGTCGGCCCGGGTGACGAGGTCATCGTCCCCTCCTTCACCTTCGCCGCGACCGCGAACAGCGTCGCGCTGACCGGTGCCACCCCGGTGTTCGCCGACATCGAGCCGACGTACTTCTGCCTGGACCCGAAGGCGGTCGAGGCCGCGATCACCGAGAAGACCAAGGCCGTCATGCCGGTGCACCTGTTCGGTCACCCGGCGAACATGACCGCGCTGCAGGAGATCGCCGAGAAGCACGGCATCCAGATCTACGAGGACGCCGCGCAGGCGCACGGCGCCACCTGGAACGGCGCGCCGGTCGGCACCTTCGGCGAGTTCGCGATGTTCAGCCTGTACCCGACCAAGAACATGACGTCCGGTGAGGGCGGCATGAACTCGGTCGCGAACGCCGACCTCGAGCGCCGGATGCGGCTGTTCCGCAACCAGGGCATGCTCAAGCAGTACGAGAACGAGGTCGTCGGCCTGAACAACCGGATGACCGACCTGCACGCCGCGATCGGCCGCGTCCAGCTCACCAAGCTGGCCGGCTGGACCAAGCAGCGGCAGGAGAACGCGGCCTTCCTGGACGCGAACCTGCAGGGTGTCGGCGTCCCGGCGGTCGCCGCCGAGGCGACCCACGTGTACCACCAGTACACGATCCGCGTGACCGAGGACCGCGACGGCTTCGCCGACGCGCTCCGCAACGAGCACCAGGTCGGCTGCGGCGTGTACTACCCGATCCCGAACCACCGGCTCCCGTCGTTCCAGCGTGAGCTGGACCTGCCGGAGACCGAGAAGGCCGCGGCCGAGGTGCTCTCGCTGCCGGTCCACCCCTCGCTGTCCGAGGAAGACCTGAACCGGATCGTGACCGCGGTGAACACCGTGGCGAAGGCGGGTGCGTGAGATGGCGAACCTGCGTGCGGGCCTGATCGGCCTGGGCATGATGGGCCGGCACCACGCCCGGGTCCTGGCGTCCCTCGAGGGCGTCGACCTGGTCGCGGTGGCCGACCCGGGTGGTGACAAGTTCGGTGTCGCCGGCGGCCGTCCGGTGCACGAGAACATCGAGCAGCTGATCGCCGAGAAGCTCGACTACTGCATGGTCGCGGTACCGACCCAGTACCACGCCGAGATCGCGAAGGCGCTGGCCGAGGCCGGCGTGCACGCGATGATCGAGAAGCCGCTGGCGGGCTCGACCGCCGAGGCGACCGAGATCGCGAAGGCGTTCGAGGCGGCCGGGCTGGTCGGCGCGGTCGGCCACATCGAGCGGTACAACCCGGCGCTGCAGGCGCTCCGGGTGCGCCTGGAGGCGGGCGAGCTGGGTGATATCTACCAGATCACCACGCGCCGCCAGGGCCCGTTCCCGGCCCGGATCGCGGACGTCGGCGTGACGCTGGACCTGGCGACCCACGACATCGACCTGACCGCGTGGGTGACGCGCTCGCAGTTCGTCTCGGTGGCCGCGCAGACCGCGCACAAGTCCGGCCGGCAGTACGAGGACCTGATCGCGGTGACCGGCAAGCTCTCCGACGGCACCGTGACCAGCCACCTGGTCAACTGGCTGTCCCCGATGAAGGAGCGGCTCACCGTCGTCACCGGTGAGAAGGGCGCGTTCATCGCCGACACCCTGCTCGCCGACCTGTCCTTCCACGCCAACGGCACGGTCGCCACCGCCTGGGACGACGTCGCGCACTTCCGCGGTGTCAGCGAGGGCGACATGATCCGGTACGCGATCAGCAAGCCGGAGCCGCTGCGCACCGAGCACGAGGCGTTCCGGGACGCCGTACTGGGCAAGGAAGCCGACATCGTGACGCTGCAGCAGGGTCTGGCCACCGTGCAGGTCGCCGAGGCGGCGCTGCAGTCCGCGGCCGAGAACCGAACCATCGCGATCGCCGGGGAGTCCCAGTCAGCATGAAGGTCCTGAGCGTTGTCGGTGCGCGCCCGCAGTTCGTGAAGCTGGCGCCGGTGGCGGAAGCATTTGCCGCGACCGAGCACCAGCACGTGATCGTGCACACCGGCCAGCACTACGACAAGAACATGTCCGACGTGTTCTTCGCCGACCTGCGGATCCCGGACCCGGACGTGCACCTGGGCGTCGGGTCCGGCAGCCACGGTGTCCAGACCGGCGCGATGCTGGCCGCGATGGACGCCGTCCTCGACGAGCACAAGCCGGACTGGGTGCTGGTCTACGGCGACACCAACTCGACGCTCGCCGGTGCGCTGTCCGCGGTGAAGATGCACCTGCCGGTCGCGCACCTCGAGGCCGGGCTGCGGTCCTTCAACCGGCTGATGCCGGAGGAGCACAACCGGGTGCTCACCGACCACGCCGCGGACCTGCTGCTGGCCCCGACCCAGGTGGCGATGGACCACCTGGCGAACGAGGGCCTGACGGAGAAGTCGCGGCTGGTCGGCGACGTCATGACCGACGTGTGCTTCCGGGTCCGCGACGCGGTCAAGGACAACGCGCTCGACGTGCCGTTCAAGCGCGGCGAGTACGTCGTCTCCACCATCCACCGGGCCGAGAACACCGACGACCCGGAGCGGTTGGCCGCGATCATCGACGGCCTGGCCGGTGCCGGTTCGCCGGTGCTGCTGCTGGCGCACCCGCGGCTGGTCGCGAAGTGCGCGGAGCACGGCATCAAGCTGGACCGCCCGGACGGTTCGCTGCACGTCCGGGAGCCGCTGGCGTACCCGGAGATGGTCGCGGCCGTGCTCGGTTCGGCCGGTGTGGTGACCGACTCCGGCGGTCTCCAGAAGGAGGCGTTCCTGCTCGGCCGGGTGTGCACCACGCTGCGCACCGAGACCGAGTGGGTGGAGACGCTGGAGAACGGATGGAACGTGTTGACATCCGACGTGAGTAAGCTGCCCGAGTTGGCCGCCCGGCCGACGCCGGAGGGCGACCGCCCGATGCCGTACGGCGACGGCCACGCTGCCGAGCGTGTCGTCGCCACACTCGCGGAGTAACCACATGACGAAGGCCGCCGAAGAGAACCAGACACCGCCGACCCAGGATCTGCCTGGGTCGGCCGATGCGGGGACCCCTCCTCCCGGCGCGCCGGCCAGTACCTTCCCCGGGGAGTCCGGCGCACCGCCGGCCGCCCCGGGCGGGAGGTTGCCACGCGTCGAGTCGCTCACCGGTCTGCGGTGGTGGGCGGCCTTCTTCGTGTTCTGCCACCACATGACCCAGCTGGCGCCGCTGCCGATCTTCGACTTCCTGAAGTACGGCACCTCAGGCGTCACGTTCTTCTTCGTGCTGTCCGGGTTCGTGCTGACCTGGTCGGCCCAGAAGGGCACCAAGATCCGGACGTTCTACCGGCGCCGGTTCGCCCGGATCTTCCCGCTGTACTTCCTCACGCTGGTCGCGGCGATCTTCGTCTTCTACCGGTTCGAGCCGCCGGCCGGGATGGCCTGGATCAAGCCGGTGTCGGTGACCGTACTGGTGCTGTCCGCCTTCCTGGTGCAGGGCTGGTCGAACAACCCGACCATCTTGTACGGCGGCAACCCGGCCGGCTGGACGCTCTCGGTGGAGGCGTTCTTCTACGCGTACTTCCCGTTCATCTGGCGCGCCACCCAGAAGCTGAAGACGGTCGGCGGCCTGCTGCTGTGCGTCGCCGTGATCGTGGCCGGCGGCGCCTACCGGTTGGCGCTGTTCCACTACAAGGCCGACGTACCGGTGCTGCCGCAGCCGATCCTGCACTCGGTCGCGTTCCTGTTCGGCATCGGCCTGGCGATCGCGCTGCGGTCCGGGTGGAAGCCGCGGATCCCGGTGTGGTTCGCGTTCCTTGTCACCGGCGGCGGCCTGTTCGTGCTCTGGTACTCCGGCGCGCACCCGACGCAGGTTCCGGGTGCGGTCACCCTGGGGCTGTGCCAGAAGGAGTTCCTCACGCTGCTGTACGGCTTCCTGATCCTCGCGGTCGCCGCGCGCGACGTCCGCGGCGGCAGGTCGATGCTGCGCAGCACGCCGCTGGTCAAGCTCGGCCAGTGGTCGTACGCCTTCTACCTGGTGCACGCCACCATCCTGTACGCGATCAAGGAGTACCACGGGATCGCCGGCCCGATCGGCTGGTCCAACCTGACGTGGTACGCCGGTGTCGGCGCCGTCTCGATCCTCGCCTCGTGGCTGCTCTACAAGTTCGTCGAGCACCCGCTGGAACGGAAGCTCCGAGGCCCCCGATGAAGAATCACTACCTAGTGGAGTTCCTGTGCGTGTCAGTGTAGTTGCCTTAGGCAAGATCGGACTGCCGTTGGCGGTCCAGTTCGCGGCCAAGGGCCATCAGGTCGTCGGCGTCGACATCAACGAGAAGTTCGTCGAGCTGGTGAACGCCGGCCAGGAGCCGTTCCCGGGTGAGGCCCACCTGCAGGAGCTGCTCGCCGAGACCGTGGCCGACGGCCGCCTACGGGCGACCACGGACTACGCGGACGCGATCCCGAACAGCGACGCGGTCGTCGTGGTCGTGCCGCTGTTCGTGGACGAGCAGACCGGGCAGCCGGAGTTCGGCTGGATGGAGAACGCGACCCGTTCGCTGGCCGAGCACCTCACCCCCGGCACGCTGGTCAGCTACGAGACCACGCTCCCGGTCGGCACCACCCGGAACCGGTGGAAGCCGATGATCGAGGAGATCTCCGGGCTGACCGAGGGCACCGACTTCCACCTGGTGTTCTCGCCGGAGCGGGTGCTCACCGGCCGGGTGTTCGCGGACCTGCGCAAGTACCCGAAGCTGGTCGGCGGCCTGTCCGAGGAGGGCGCGAAGCGCGCCATCGCGTTCTACGAGGCCGTGCTGGACTTCGACGAGCGCCCGGACCTGAACCGCGCGAACGGCGTCTGGGACCTGGGTTCCGCCGAGGCGGCCGAGCTGGCGAAGCTCGCCGAGACCACCTACCGCGACGTGAACATCGGCCTGGCGAACCAGTTCGCCCGGTTCGCCGGCCAGAACGGCATCGACGTGCACGCCGTGATCGAGGCGTCGAACTCGCAGCCGTACAGCCACATCCACCGGCCCGGTATCGCGGTCGGCGGCCACTGCATCCCGGTCTACCCGCGGCTGTACCTGTACACCGACCCCGACGCCACCGTCGTCCGGGCCGCCCGCGAGGCGAACGCCGGCATGCCCGACTACACGATCGGCCTGCTCGAGGGCGCGTTCGGTGAGCTGCAGGGCGCCAAGGTCGTCGTGCTCGGCGCGTCGTACCGTGGTGGTGTCAAGGAAACGGCGTTCTCCGGGGTCTTCCCGGCCGTGGAGGCGCTCAAGGCGCGCGGTGCCGAGGTGTCCGTGCACGACCCGCTGTACACCGACGAGGAGCTCCAGGGGCTCGGCTTCACGCCGTACACGCTGGGCTCGCCGGTGGACGCCGCGGTGCTGCAGGCGGACCACGCGGAGTACGCGCAGCTGAGCCCGGCGGACCTGCCGGGCGTGAAGGTGCTCGTCGACGGTCGTGACCGCACCGACCCGGCCAAATGGGCGGGCGTGCGGCGGATTGTGATCGGAAGGTCGGTCAGCCAGTGACACATGCCGACCTGCGGGTCGTGATGATCGTCGCCAACGACGTCACCAACGACAGCCGGGTCCGCAAGGAGGCCGCAGCCTTGGCCGAGACCGGAGCAGAGGTGACTGTGCTCGGGGTCTCGGCCAGCGGTCTCCCGTCGAGGGAGATGCTCGACGGTGCGCTGATCGTCCGGGTGGCGGTGCCGTTCGCACTGCGTGAGGAACGGAAACGAAGCCGTACGGCGCGCCGCAACTGGCGGCCGCCGTTGGTGGGCTATCGGTACCGCGCGAGCTACGTGGCGCGCAGCCAGCGGATCCAGGCCGAGCTCAAGGAGCTCAAGGCCGACTCCGGGCATGCGATCGCACGGGCCAAGGCGGGCCAGGGGAACCCGATCAAGTTCAAGGCCGGTGTCGCCACCCGGCTGCTGCGCCGCGCGCGCTGGAAGGCGGCCGAGCGGGCCGCCTGGGTGCGGAAGGGCGTCGGCAACAAGGCGGACATCCCGTTCAAGTTCAGCTGGCGGGCGTACGACGGCGTGCTGCACCGGCTGCCGTGGCCGGCGCCGTGGCGCAAGCTGCACCCGGAGGCGCTGGACCTGGAGATCGCGTTCGGCGACCTGATCGACCGCCTCGAGCCGGACGTCGTGCACGCCCACGACATGCACGTGATCGGCGTCGCGACCCGCGCCGCCGGCCGCGCGAAGCTCCGCGGCCGGAAGCTGAAGGTCGTGTACGACGCGCACGAGTACGTCGCCGGACTGTCGCAGTACGGCGGCCGGACCCGGCGCTCGATCGCGGCCTGGGCGAACCACGAACGCGAGTACATCGGCGAGGCCGACCGGGTGATCACCGTCAGCCCGGCGATCGCGAGCCGGCTGCGTAGCGAGCACAAGCTCGGTCACGAGCCGACCGTGGTGATGAACACACCGAACCCCGCTGACGTGTCGGTCGAGGTGTCCGACATTCGCAGCCAGATCGGCCTGGCGCCCGACGTGCCGCTGCTGGTCTACAGCGGCGGTGTCACCCGGGCGCGCGGCATCCACACCGCCGTCCAGGCGCTGGTGGACCTGCCGGACGTGCACCTGGCCGTCGTGTGCGTGCCCGGTGTCGCGACGGACGTCGTACGTCAGCTGCAGGCGCAGGCCGTGCAGCTCGAGGTGCAGGACCGGCTGCACTGCCTGGACCCGGTGAAGCCGGACGAGGTGGTGGCGTTCCTGCGTACCGCGGACGTCGGGCTGATCCCGATCCTGCGCTACCCGAGCCACGAGATGGCGCTGCCGAACAAGCTGTTCGAGTACGCCTTCGCCGGGCTGCCGGTGGTGGTCAGCGACATGCCGAGCATGACCGAGTTCGTCCAGCGGACCCGGATCGGCGAGGTGTTCACCGCGGAGGACGGTCGCGATCTGGCGGCGAAGGTCCGGACGGTGCTCGGTGACCTGGACGGCTACCGGGAGCGGGTCGCGGATCCGGCGTACCAGCAGGAAGTGTCCTGGGCCGGGCAGGCGGGCAAGCTGCGGGAGCTGTACGGCGAGCTGACCGGGCAGCAGCTCGAGGTCACCCGGCCGGGCGGCCGGAGCGTCAAGACCGGGCGGCACCTGCTGCTCGGGCCGGTCAACAGTGCGGGCCAGGCCTGGTTGTGGGCGACCGCGCTGGAGCGCGAGGTGCCGGACGTCAAGGCGGAGTCGCTGACCACGGGCAGCGGCGCGTTCGACTTCCGCGTGCACCGCACGGGCACCTACCGGCAGTACCGGTCGGACCTGCGCTGGCAGCTGGAGCTGACGGCGTACGCGTTGCGCGAGGTCACCCACGTGCTGTTCGAGGCGGGGCGGCCGATGTTCGGCCAGCAGCGCGGGCAGATGTGGACGACCGACGTACCGATGCTGGACCAGGCCGGGATCAAGCACGGGCTGGTGTTCCACGGCTCGGAGATCCGCGATCCCGCGCAGCACCGCGAGCAGTACCGGTACTCGCCGTTCCGCAACCCGGACGACGAGCTGACCGTCCGGCTGCAGGCCGCGAACAACCTGATGCGCCGGCATCTCGAGGGCTACAAGGGCCCGGTCTTCGTCACCACGCCGGACCTGCTCGAGTTCGTCGAGAACGGCATCTGGTTGCCGCTCGCGGTGGACGTCGAGGGCTTCGTGTCGACACAGCCGGTGCTGGAGCGCGAGGTCCCGGTGGTGCTGCACGCGCCGTCGGCCTCGGCTTTGAAGGGATCGGCGTACGTCGACCCGGTGCTGACCGACCTGGATGCGCGCGGGCTGATCAAGTACAACCGCGTCCAGGGCGTGCCGCACGCGGAGCTCGCCGAGATGGTGAAGAGCGCCGACATCGTGGTCGACCAGTTGCTGCTCGGTTCGTACGGCGTGTTCGCCTGCGAGGCGATGGCGGCCGGCCGGGTCACCGTCGGGCATGTCGCGGACCCGGTCCGGGACCTGCTGCCGACCGACCTGCCGATCGCCGAGGCGAACCCGGACGACCTGTCGGAGGTGATCGAGCGGCTGGTCGCCGAGCGCGACACGGCCCGCAAGATCGCCGACGCCGGACCGTCGTACGTCCGGGACCTGCACGACGGGCGGAAGTCGGTCGAGGTGCTGCTGCCGTTCCTGAACAACGAGCTGGTGTTCGAGGACGAGAGCGAGTAAGTGCGGATTCTGATGATCGCGCAGTCCCCGATCGCCGGGGACTCGCGCATCCTCCGGGAGGCGACCGCACTGGCCGCGGCCGGTCACACGCTGCACGTGATCGGCCGCGACGTCCCGGAAGGGTTCGAGGTTGGCCCGGGGATCACGGTGGAGTCGGTCTCCCGCTCGTCCGGTCTGCGGTCCGGGAACGGCGGGCTGACGGTCGGACACGGGCACTCCGGGCCGAAGGTGCTGGTCAAGAGGTTCGGGCGGTGGTTGTTGCTGCCCGAGCACCGGAGTCGTACCGAGAAGCAGTGGCGGTTGGCGGCGGCTCCGCGGGTGGCCGCGGCGGGGCCGGTCGACGTGGTGCACGCGCACGACTTCAACACGTTGGAGCTCGCCGCGGAGTACGCCTCGCGCTGGTCCGCCGCGCTGGTGTACGACAGCCACGAGCTGTGGTTCGACCGGGCGCTGCCGGGGCGGCCGACGCCGTTGTGGCGGGCGCGCGGACGGCGGTACGAGGTCGCGCTGGCGTCGCGCGCGCGGGTTGTTTTCACGGTGTCGGACGGGATCGCGGCGCGGTTGCGTTCGCGCGGGCTGGCTGATGTGCGCGTCGTACGGAACACGTTCCCGCGCGCGGACGACGTACCGCCGGCGCCTTCGCAGCCCGAGGGGTTGCTGTACGCCGGCCGCGTCGGGGCCGGGCGGGATCTGCCGACGGTGGTGGCCGCGGCTCGGCAGCTGGCGCCGTTCCGGACGGTGCTGATGGGGTCGGTGGATCCCAACTATCGCTTGGATCTCGGTCCGGTGGAGACCGTCCCCGAACGCTCGATCGACGAGGTCGACGACACACTCCGCTCCTACGGCATCTCCCTGGTCACTCTCACCAACACCTGCGAGAACCACCGCCTCGCCCTCCCCAACAAACTCTTCCACGCGGTCCGCGCCGGCGTACCGGTAGTGGCCGCCGACCTACCCGAACTGCGGGCGGTCGTGACGCAGTACAAGCTTGGTGGCTTGTACGAACCCGGCAACCCCGACTCCCTGACGGCCGCGGTCCGAACGGTGATCGACAACTACACCACCTACACCGACGGCGTCCGCACCGCCGCCGCAGAGCTCAACTGGGAACACGACGCCGCCACCCTCATCGCCGCCTACCAGTCCCTCTCCACCTGACCCACCCCTCCACACTCGCGCCGCGCTCTGCAGCGACCGCGGCGTCATTCGGCGAACCCTTCACCTGGGTGGCCATCCCCTCAAGTGGTGGGTTACCCCCTGAAAATTCGAGGGGGCAACCCTTCACTGCAGTGGGCAAGCCGGTGTCAGCGGGAGGCTTCGACCATCTGGCGCATCAGTTCTACGGGGTGCTTCTCCGGCTCCGGCTGGGCCAGCCGCGTGGAGGGGACGCGGGCCTGCGGGATCTCGGCAGTTTGGAGGGCTGCCGTGTAACCCGTGAGCGGGAGCGTGAGGGAGGAACGTGTGGGGTCGAGGGTGATCGTGGCGCCCTTGAAGGGGATGGACGGGTTGTCGGGCTCGACCGTGAGGACCAGGCCCAGACGGTGGCCGGCGGCGAAGACCACGTCGTCGGCGTTCAGTTCGAAGGACAGGTCGTACCAACGGCCCGGGCTCAGGTATTCCTTGGTGTACAAGGACTTGTAGTGCCCGACGTCCGCCAGTGTGCGGACGACCACCGACGTGTCGGAGACCGCGGTGTTGATCTTCGTCTCCGCGTAGCACCCGGTGTCGAGCGCGTTCCCGTCACCCCAGCACACCTTCGTGTTCGGCACGTTCGTGACGTTCGCGTACCGGTTCGCCGTACCGTAGTCGACCAGCCGCGCCTTGATGCCTGAGGCAACCTTGTTGACCTTCACCCGCACCGACACCTTCCCGGTGCCGCTGACTCGCACGGCCTTGGACAACTCGTCGCTCAGGAACACCGCCCGGTCCGTCCGGGCGGCAGTCGGGTCGAGTACGACGGTGTCCTCCGACGGCTCGTCCGTGCCGGTGAAGCTGATCGGATCACTCGACGCGGTCGCGATCGACAACCCGCCGGCCTTCGCGCCCGCCGCCTTGCTCAGCTTCAGCGTCGTCTGGCGCGCGCCGACGGCCGGCCACCGCGGCTCGTCCACGAACGACCCGTCCTCGCGCTGCACCGTCGCCTGCGGCGTCCGCATCACGCCGTTGTTCAGGCCCTGCAGCCAATAGTCGAACCACGGGTGCAGCTTGTTCACCCACTGGTCGCGGAAGCTGAACCCGTCCAGGTGCACGCCCTGGTGCAGGAAGATCTTCCGCGGTACGCCGCGCTTCGCGAGCTCGTCCCACCACTCGCCGAAGTGCCGCGTCTTCACGTTCTCGTCGCCCAGACCGTGCACGACGTACACGCTGGCGCGGACTTGGACGCGTCGAGCCGGTAGTTCCGCGGGTCCCACCACGTGCTGTACGAACCGGTCGGGGTGTCGGACGCCTGCTCGATCTCGTCCGTCAGCTGCACGCAGCGCGGTGACGCGTCGTTGCTGACGTAGTCGTGCAGGAAGCCCATGTACTCGTCGTAGAACGGCACCCCGAACCCGCGGGTGTAGTCGTACCAGCTGGAGATCGCCGCGATCGGCACGATCGTCTCCAGCCCGCGGACGCCGGTACTCGCGACCGAGTTCGCGATCGTCCCGTTCCAGGACACGCCGATCATGCCGGCCTTACCGGTCGACCAGTCCGCCTTCGCGGCGCTGCCGTCCGGCTTGTGCCCGGCGGTGCGGTTGTTCAGCCAGTCGATGACGGCCTTGGTACCGAGCACCTCGAGGTCCGCGCCGACGTCGCTGCAGCCCGTCGACCGGAAAGTCCCGGGCATGTCGACGAACGCGACGGCGTACCCGCGCGGCACGAAGTAGTTGTCCAGCCAGCTCCCGTACACCTGCCGGACGCCGACCCCGTCGAAGTAGCTGTCGGGATCGCCGGCGTAGTACGGCGAGGCCTGGATGATCACCGGTACGTCGACCCCGGCCGCGGCCGCCTCGCCCGGCCGGATGATGTCGACCGTGACCTGGTCGGTGATCCCGTTCGCGTCCCCGTCGAGCTCGGGTACGTCGACCTGCACCCGCTCGTGGATCGCGTTGTCGTAGTCATAGGCGGGCACGGTCTGCGTGCCCTGGACGAAGGGTTTGGACGGTACGGCGGTGGACCCGGGTGCTGCTGTTGCTGCGTTCGCTGCGGTGAGCGAGGCGGCCGGCGCCACGGCCGCGGCGACCAGGAGGGCCAGACCGGCCCGTATCCGAGTTCTGCGCATGCGTGAATTCCCCCTATGGGCGGTAGGTGAGGCTCTATTCTGTGCACAGAACTCACTCGCGCGCTCACCTTTCGTGAACAGCACGGGTAATACTTCGCCCGCAACTTTCCGTGTCCGCCCCGTATCAAAGGTGTGAGAGGGGGCGACATGTTTCGACGACTGACTGCTTGGGCGGGGAGTACGGTCCTCGCGCTGACTGCCGCGTTGCCCGCGGTCGCACACGCGCAGGGCACCGCGAAGCCCGACCCGACCCGGCCCGGGGCGACCGTGCCCGGTACGAGCAAGAAGATCACGGCCGCACAAGCGCAGGCCTGCTTCGTGTGGCACGGCGGGGTGACCGCCGCCGGCGGACACCGCTTCTCGGACCCGACGGCCACCACGCCGCCGCAGGTGCCGGACGACTGGACCACCGGCGGCGTCTACAAGCCGGGGCAGGTCCGGCTGAGCGCGCGGCAGACCATCGAGCCGAACATCTCCGGCACGGACCGCTACGGGTACGTCGTGATCGGCGACGCGCTCTACCACAGCGCCTACCTCGGGTACGACGACGGCTCGACCGACGGCCCGACCACGCTGACCCGGATCGGCGGTGGCTGGAGCCCGTTCAGGTTCCTGGAGTCCGTGGAGTACCTGAGCCCGGACCTCAAGACGTACCGGGCGACGGCGTATGCGCTGCGCACCGACGGCGTGCTGTTCCGGTGGGACACGAGCGGCAAGGGCTGGCGGGCCGGCGGCTCGTACGCCGGCTTCTCGGCCGTCAAGACGATGGCGCTGATCGCGAAAACGCCGACGTACGACACGTTCCTGGCGAACACCCGGGGCGGTGCCCTCTACACGATCCGGATCCCGGCGGCGTCGCCGATGAAGCCGGTGGTGAAGCCCGTCCGGACGCGCACCTGGCAGGTCTTCGAGGAGCTCTCCGCGATGGGTTGCGGTCGGTACGGCACGCTCCTGCTCGGCATCGACAAGGACACCAAGAAGGGCTACCTGTACGCGGTCGGCCACGCGAACGGCCTGTCAACCGTGATCCAAGGACGCGGTCAGGTCCCGGGGACGTACGACGACCCGGTGAACTTCCGGTGGGTCCCGGTCGCGGACTACGACATCGCGAACGGCGAATGATGAACAGGGCAGCGGGAGTGACCGCGGTGACAGGACTCGTCCTGGCCGCGCTGGCGCCGGCGAACGCCCAGGCGGCCCCGGTGGCCGTGGCCGAGGTCTGTGAAGTCGCGCTGGGTTCGGTGACCGCCGCCGGCGCGCACCGCAGTACGAACGTCGTCGCGACGACTCCGCCTACCGTGCGGGATCGGCAATTGGCCGGCGTCTACAAGCCCGGGCTGATCCGGCTGAGCGCCCGGCAAACCCAGGAGCCGTCCCCGGGCGGAGCGGAGCGCTACGGCTATGTCGTGGCGGGCGACGCGCTGTACTGGAGTGTCTACCTCACCGACGTGAACGGGCAGCTCGTCGAGCCGCCGAATCTCCGCAGGGTCGGTGGTGGCTGGAGCCGGTTCAAGGCGCTCGAGGTTTCGGAGTACCAGGCGCCGTACCCGGGCAAGCTGCACCGGAAGGCCGCCTACGCGTTGCGCGACGACGGCGTCCTCTTCCGCTGGACGATCGACAACGGGACGTGGCGGGCGGCCGGTTCGTACGCCGGGTACGCGGCGGTGAAGTCGATGGCGCTGATCGCGAAGACGCCGACGTACGACACGTTCCTGGCGAACACTCACGGCGGTGCGCTGTACACGATCCGGATCCCGGACGATACGGCGAAACCGGTGGTGACGCCGGTCCGCACCCGCACCTGGCAGGGCTTCGAGACGCTGGCCGCGACGGGCTGCGGGCGGAACAGCACGCTGTTGCTCGGCATCGACAAGGACACCGGGGCCGCCTACCTGTATGCCGTTGGACACGCCAACGGTCTGTCGACGCTGATCCAGTCCCGGGGCAAGGTCCCCGGAACCTTCACCGACCCGGTGTACTTCCGTTGGGTCCCGATCCCCGAGTTCGACGTCGCCAACGGCGACTGAACCTCCGAGAGGAAACTGCATGTTCCGCAAGGTCCTAGGTCTCACCGGTGCCGCCGGACTCGCACTCGGCCTCGGCCCGGCGCTCCAGCCGGCCGCCGCAGCACCCGCGACCGGCAGTGCCGTCACGGCGGCGTGTGCGCTCGGGCTGGGCGCGTTCGACACCGCGTCCGGCGTCAACAGCCGCGTCCTAAGCGCCACCGCGCCGCCGACGGTGGGTCGTATCATGACCACGCCGAACGTCTACAACACGCCGTACGCCGTCATCAATCCGACCACGTTCACCGCTGTGCCCGCGGGCAACGGCCGGACCACGCGCAGCGGCAAGGTCGTGTGGGGCTCCGGCTATCTGATGGAGAGCACGTACACGATCGGCTCCGACGGGAAGATCGTCGGTACGCCGGTGTTCAAGCGGATCGGCAACGGCTGGGGCGGGCGGTTCCTGATCCAGTCGCAGTACAAGGCGTCGCCTGGTAGTGCTCCGACGCGGACGATGCTGTACTCGCAGGACATGTACGGCAAGTTCGGGCGCTGGACGGATGTCGGGAAGGGCTTCCGCAACACCGGGTACGTGACCGGGATGAGCACGATGAAGTCGTTCGCGCTGATCGCCACGACGCCGACGTACGACATGTTCCTGGCGAACAACCGGGCGGGCGGGCTGTACACGGTCAAGATCCCGACCAGCGTGCCGCTGAAGCCGATCATCACCCCGGTGCGGACGTCGAGCTGGCAGATCTTCGAACAGCTCATCGCCGCCCCGTGCGGCAAGACAGGCTCGATCCTGCTCGGCATCGACCGCGACGCGAAGACCGGCTACTTGTACGCCGTCGGGCACGCGAACGGCGCGTCGACAGTCATCAAGAGCCTCGGCAAGGTCCCGACAACCTTCACCGACTGGCAACACTTCCGCTTCGCCCCCGCCTACGACCCCCTCAACGGAGGCTGAACCCTGAGCCAGCCAATCGGACGCTTCGGACACGCCTCCGGCGCGACTGTCCTATTGGCCGGCTTCGCCGGCGTCCGCGCTTGTTCTGCGGGCGCGGGTCTTCTCCGTGGGGGGAATGTGGCGTGCCAATCGGTCACGCCTTCGGCGCGGCTGTTCTGTTGGCCGGCTTCGCCGGCGTCCGAGTCCGCTCTACGGGCGAAGGCTCCGCCGCGGATGGGCTGTGATGGGACGGAGAACGGCCACGCCTTCGGCGCGACTGCCTTGTCGGCCGGCTCCGCCGGCGCCCGAGTCGGTTTTACGGGCGAAGGTTCCGCCGCGGGTGGACTGTGGCGGCGACATCGAAGAGGGCACGCCTCGAGCCAGCGCGCGTCGAAAACCCACAGCTCCCGTCCACAGCCGCTCGAAGGAGCAACGTAGAGCCCAGCAACCTGACCTAGCGGCGCGCCGAGCACCTGGCCAGGAGCGGCGGATTTGCAGGCAACCCGGCGGCAGATTTGCAGGGAGGCGGGCGGCAAATTTGCAGCCTGGGTGGCGGCATCACACTTCGGGGCCATGCTCGAGTCCCGGATCGACCTGTCGCTTGATGCTCAATGGCTCGGAACTCGCGGTCCCAAGACCATGCGCGGACACTGGCGATGGCTGCCGAATGGGCAGACGCTCCGTAGGGCCAGCTGATTGAGACCGCCATGTCCCAGATCACCGCGACGGCGCATCTGCTCCAAAGGACCGCCCTGGGGTCCGCGCAGCCGACGAGCAGTACAGCCGGCGCCGGAGGTGTGACGGGTCTACAGCTTCACAAGTCACCACACTCAACTTCACACGTCATCACCCTCAACCCGCGACGGAGCGGCCGCTCCTCAGGACCGTCTCGGGTCCCGGCGAAGCCGGCAACAGGACAGCCACGCCGCAGGCGTGACCGATCGACACCCTCAACCGCCGCCGCCACTCGCCCACGGCGCGGGCGTGTCGGCGCGTAGACCTCCGCGGGCGCCGGCGGAGCCGGCCAATAGGACAGCCGCGCCGAAGGCGTGACCGATCTAGGTCTTCAACGTCCCACACCACCATCTGCCCACGCTCCCACGCCTGATCATCCAGCCGTCGAAGGAGGGCTAGCGGCCGTTCACCATTGCTTCGTAAGGTCGCGCGCATGATCACGACGCGACGTACGGTGCTGAAGGCCGGAGCTCTCGGGCTCGGGCTCGCTGCGACGCCAGGGCTGTCGTTGGCGGCCCGGCCGCGGCGGACTCGGGTGCTGTTGGCAACCAACGAGCCGTGGGGGACTTACCACGCGCAGCCGTTGCTGGCCGAGGCCGCGCGCCGCGGGTGGGAGCTGGTGCAGGTCGTTCCGGATCGCTCGCAGCTCAAGCCGGGTGATCCGGTCAAGGCCGCGACGCTGAACGACGTACCGCCAGCCGACCTGCTGGTGGTGAACGGCGCCTCCGACTGGCCGGCGGATGTGGCGGCGGCGCTGCACCGACTGCCGTTGGTGGCGAGCTCGCTGGCGTACCTGAAGCCGCTCGAGGCGCCGCGGGCGAAGGAGTTCCGGTCGCGGCTGGAGCTCGTGACGGCGGCGTCGCCCGCTGAATCAGAGGTGTTCGGGGCGTACCTCGGCTGGACGCGCCGGGTGCGGATGGTCGGATCTGCGCAGACCGACAACCTGCCGACGTACGCACCGCAGCAGGACCGCGTTCTGGTGCTGACCAGCGTGACGCACCCGGACCAGACCGGCAACGCCGCGCCGGGTACGCAACTCCTGCTCGACGCCGCCGCGAAGTTGGAGGCCGCGGGCAAGCACATCGTTGTCGGTCTGCACCCGCGCGAGGACCGGACCCTCTGGGACCAGTACGAGATCAGCACGCTGGGCTCGGTGCCGGAGTCGGCGAGTGTGGAATGCGCGGTGGGCATCCCGGGCACGGTGTTCCCGATCGTCGCTGCGGTCGGCGTACCGCTCGTCGGCTGCGTGGATCCGAAGCTGCAGGTGCCGGACTACATCCTGAGCGTGTGCTCGTCCACGATCGATGCGCCCGAGCAGGCCGTCGACGCGATCGAGAACGCCGAGCCGGCCAGCCGGGGCGCGGTCTTCAACGCGGTCGGTCCGATCGGCGGCTCGGCGCGCCGGTTGTACTCCGCGTGGCACGCCACGATTCAGACCACCAAGCGCAGCGTCACCGCGGCGACCCCGACCTCGACGCGCTGACCCCAGCTGATGCTCAAGGTGTCGGACTCCATCCCGTCGCCGAACACGACCAGGTCGGACTCGGCCGTGATCGTCAGCGTGTCCGGCGCCTTGAGCAATCCTTCGGTGTTGTCGGTGCCGGTCGCCGGCGACGGCCAGGCCTCGCGGACGAACCAGCACAGCACCGGATCGGTCGGCGTTGGCAGTGCCAACGGACTGTGTCGTTCCTGCCAGGCCGATCGGCACCAGCCGGTCGATCCGGTGCCGGTGCCGACCAGGATTCCGGACGAGGACTGCCGCTCGGGCAGCGCGTCCGGCGAGCTGAGCCGGTAGCGCGCGGACTGATGCGTCCGGTGGCCGACGTACACCTCGTTCAACGCCAGCAGTTGCTGGCCGTCATCGGTGCTCACGGCAACCATCGTCCGCTCGGTCACGGTCCGGGTCGCCAGCAGGTCGGCGATCGCGGCCGGTGGGTGCGGGACGAGTACGCCGGGATTGCGGGACGGCTCGGGGTTGATGCCGATCACCGGCTGGCCGTCCAGGTACTTCGCCACGTTCGCCACCAGCCCGTCCTGGCCGACCGCGATCACCACGTCCTCCGGCCCGAACCCGAACCGGTCGAGATCATTGCGCTCGGCAACCGCGCGGCGCCAGTCCAGCGGGATCGCCGCGGACACCGCCGCCAGCGCATCCTGCTGGGCCTGGTGCCGCGCGTCCAGCTCGGCCAGGTCCCGGCCACGACCGGCCAGGAAGAACCCTGCCTGCTGCCGGGTGCCGTGCCGGGCGATCAGCTCCGTCAACTCGGTCGCGCGGTGCACGACCACCGCGCGGGGCGGGAGGCTCATGCGGAACCTCCCGCGGGCCGGCGTCGTACCAGGCTCACGACTGCTCCCCGGCCGTCAGCTTGGTCAGCAGCGGGGTCAGCAGATCCGGCGTCAGGTTGAGCGTTCCGATCTCCGGCAGCGCGCCCTGCTTGATCGCCATCGCGAGGATCGTGCCCTGGTCGAGTTCGGCGTACGCGTCCAGCAACGCCTTCTCGGCCGCGGCTTCGGCGGCACCGATCACGCGCTTCGCGTCGGCCTCCGCCTCGGCCAGTGCGCGCTTACGGCCCGCGGCGGCGTGCGTCTCGATCTGACCGGCGGCGGCGGCCTCGGTCGCGCGCATGCGCTCGTTCTGACCGCGCTGGTTGACCAGTTGCTCCTCGCGGCGGGCGAGCTCGATCTGGTTCTGCAGTTCGTTCTCCGCGATCGAACGCTCGCGCTCGACGGCGAGTGCACGCCGTTCGTACGTCGCCTTGTCTGCGGCCTGCTGCACCATCTCGCGGGTCGGGGTCTGCAGCGCCTTCTCCACGTCCCGCTCCGCGCGTACGGCGACCACCCGGACGTCCTCGACGCCGATGCCGAGCCCGGTCAGCCGCTGGTCCTCGCGCAGCCCGGTGCCGACCGCCTGACGGAGCGCGGTCATGCCCTCGGACAGCGCCTCGGTCAGCGTCATCCGGGCGAGCAGGTCCAGCGCGGTCTGCTGCGCGAGCTCCGTCAGTAGTCCGCCGAGCTGCTCGAGCGGGGTCGACCGCCACAGCCCGGTGTCCGGGTCGATCCCGAAGTCCAGCCGGCTCGACGCCAGCGCCGGGTCCGTCACGCGGTAGGTGACCGTGGCCTGTACGGCGACGTCCTGGAAGTCCTGGGTGCGCCCGTGGAACAGCAGCGGCTGCTCGCGGTCGTCGATCGGGATCTCGCTCAGCGACGAGTTCAGCGCCCGGAACCAGAACGCCTGGCCGGCGCCGTCATGCGCCAGCTTGCCGTTGCGCAGGTGTCGCACGTGAGTGGTGGGGTTGGCCCGCAGGTGGCTGATGAAGCGGAACCGGGTGATGTCTGCCATCTCTTCGTTCTCCTTGTCGTCACTATGACGATAAGGGGTTGGATCGCTTTTCGTCAAGGTGACGATTAGAGTGTGGGCATGGATTTCGAGCCGCTCGGCCTGGCGACCGACCTGGTCATCCTCACCGTCCGCGACGGCCGCCTCCAGGTGTTGCTGATCCGCCGCGGCATCCCGCCGTACCAGGGTCGCTGGGCGCTGCCCGGCGGGTTCGTGCGGCCGGACGAGGACCTGGAGACGACCGCGCGCCGAGAGCTCGCGGAGGAGACGGGCCTGGCGGCGGAGCGGATCCACCTCGAACAGGTCGCGACGTACGGCGCTCCGGATCGCGACCCGCGCGGCCGGGTGGTCAGCGTGGCTTATCTGGCCCTGGTCCCGGACCTGCCCGCCCCGACCGCGGGCTCGGATGCCGCGTCAGCCGCATGGATCAACGTCACCGACGCCCTGGCGAACCCCCTTGCCCATCCACCGACGGCCAAGCCGAGCGAGGCGCGGGGCGATGTACGGGGTGAGGTGCAGGGTGACGCGCCAGGCGGGGCCCGGGGTGAGGTGCCGGGCGGGGTGCGGGGCGAGATGCGGGGCGAGATACAGGGTGAGGTGCCGGGGGATGAGCGGGGTGGTGGGGTTCGGCTGGCGTTTGATCACGGGCGGATTTTGAGTGATGCCGTGGAACGGGCTCGTGCGAAGCTCGAGTATTCGCCGTTGGCGACCGCGTTCTGTCCGCCTGAGTTCACGATCTCCGAGCTGCGCGGGGTGTACGAAGCGGTCTGGGGTATCGCGCTCGACCCGCGCAACTTCCACCGCAAGGTCACCAAGACCCCCAACTTCGTGACCCCGATCGGCGCCACCACAACCCGGGACGGCGGCCGCCCCGCTCAACTCTTCCGGCGCGGCACAGCGGCGACACTGCACCCCCCGATGACCCGCGGCTGACGTCGGCTCGTCGCCGAGTCGTGGCGTTCGGCTCTGCCCCCAACCGCCGAGTCGTGGATTCTGGCGGGAATTCCGAGCCGAAACTCACGACTCGGCGAAGCGGGTCGTTGTCGAGGGCCACGAGGAGAGCCGGTTGGTCGAGTTGACTTTCAGTTGGCTTGAGGTGGTTGGGTGGCGGGCATGAGTCATGTGCTGGTCACCGGGGCGGGGCGGGATACCGGTCGGAAGCTTGCGCTCGCGTTTGCTGTTCGGGGTGCGCACGTGATCGCTACCGCGCGGACGGTGGCGGCTGCAGAGGAAACCGTGGAGCTGATCCGCGCGGCGGGCGGTGAGGGATCGGCCGCCGTGCTCGACCTCACGGATCCGGCGTCGATCGAGGGGCTGCGCGTTGATCGGTTGGACGTCCTGGTCAACAGCGGGGCGCGGTACCTGGCGGGCGACGTACGGGCGGTGGATATCAGCGACACCATCGCCGGGGCGGCCACCGGGACCGTGCTGCTGACCGAGCGGTTGCTTCCGCTGCTCCGGGCGTCCGAGGCCCCGGACATCGTCAACCTCATCTCGGCGGCCGGTGAGCCCGGGCAGCATCGGTCCGAGGCTCATGCGGCCTTCTACGCCGCCAAGCACGCTCAGGCCGGGTACGCCGAGGTGTTGTCCGCGCGCCTGCGTCCGGAGGGGATTCGGGTGATCTCGCTGTTCCCGCCGGACTTCGTGCAGGACGGGCCGCGGCTGAGCGGTGCCGAACTGACCGCTGACTCGGTCGTCGACTGTGTGCTGTTCGCGGTCGGTCAGCCGCGGGACTGCTTCATCCGAGCTTTCTACTTCGAACAGCTAGCTCCTCGGCCGTGATCAGGTTGGTGTGGGTGCCTGCGGAGCCGCAGGCCCAGGAGGCGGCCACGGTGCCGGCGGTGGCGGCGTCCTGCCAGGAGGCTCCGTCGAGGTAGCGCGCCAGGAACGCGGCGACGTACGCATCGCCCGCGCCGTTCGTGTCGACGATCGGGCGGTCGGGGAACGTGATCGCGGGGAAGTGCTGCACCTCGCGGCCCCGGACGTGCAGGTAGCTGCCGTCGGCGCCGGCCATCGCGACCACGACGTCCGCGCGGCCGTTGGCGAGGATCCACTCGACGCCGTCCGGCGGCAGGGCGCTGGTCGAGACGAACACGATGTCCGACGCGGTGGCGAAGTCCTTGTGGTGCTCGTTGCGGCCGTCCCAGTCGTGCAGGTCCGTGGAGATCGAGCGGTCCGCGGCGATCGCGTCGCCGAGCGCGTCCCGGGCGAAGTCCATGATCGACACGTGCACGTGTTCGGCGTGCCGGATCGCGGGGCGCCACAGGTCCGGGTCGACGCGGAGCCCGGCCGGCTGGCGGCCGTCGTACATCGAGAGCCGGCGGCCGTCCGGGGCGACCAGGTTGACGGAGCGCCGGGTGCCGCTCGGGTGCAGTACGACGCGCAGCGGGATGCCGAGTTCGGCGTACGTACGGCGGATCCGCCGGCCCTCGGAGTCGTCACCGATCACGTCCACCAGGGCGGCGTTCAGCCCGAGCAGGTGACAGCCGAGCGCGACCCCGTGGCCGGTGTGCGCGAGGTACGTCTCGATCGGCTCGACCGCGACCGAGTCGACGTCCGCCAACGGGAGCTCCGGCACCCGCACGATCGTGTCGATGCCCACTCCGCCGATCACCAGCACATCCAACTCCACCCGTCCCGTAATACCCGACTTTCGCCAGGGATCACAGGTGTCTTTCGCAAGCTGAACGCACAGTCCACTTCCCGGCACAGTCAGTTCATGCTCAACCGACGAACACTTCTCACCGCCACCGTCCTCACCCCACTCGCCGGCTTCGCCGGCTCGTCGCTCGGCGCAGGCGCATCCAGCGCACTCGCAGCAGGCGGGGAGCCGGGCGGCGCCCACGCCCCCGTGCGGGTCGGGGGGTTGCGGGGATCAGGCGTGGAGATTCGGCTGCCTCGGCCGACCGGGCCGTTCGCGGTGGGTACTACGGAATTGCACCTCGTCGACCACGCGCGGGATGACCCGTACGTGCCGGGGCGGGCGCGGGAGTTGATGGTGAGTGTTTGGTATCCGGCGCGGCGGGTGGTGGAGGCTGCGGCGTATTTGCCGCCGTTGACTGCTGCGTACTACGGGGAAGGCGCGGCGGTTGCGCTTCAGCAGCCGGTCGGGACCGTGGACTGGGTGGGTGCGAAGAGCCACGCCGGCCTCCAAGCGCCGGTGCTGCCCGGGCGCCGTCCGGTGGTGCTGTTCTCGCCCGGGTTCGGCGTACCGCGCGGTCTGGCGTCGATCAGTGTGGCCGAGCTCGCCAGTCGTGGGTACGTCGTGGTGACCGTCGACCACACCTACGAGGTCGCTGCCGTCCAGTTCCCCGGCAACCGGCTCGAAGTACAGACCCTGCCGCCCAAGCCCTACGCCCTGATCGCCCGGTCCGCCCGCCTCGCCGATCTCCGGTTCGTCCTCGACTGCCTCGCCCGGCTCGCCCGCGGCGCCAACCCGGACGCGGAACAGCGCCCGCTGCCGAAAGGCCTCGGCGCAATCCTCGACCTCGACCGGATCGGTGCGTACGGGCACTCGGCCGGCGGTCTCAGCTCGATCGACCTGCTGGTCGCCGACCCGCGCGTCCGCGCCGCGATCGACATGGACGGAGAACTCGGTTACGGGTACGCCGACCCGGCCGACTGCCCAACCGTTGCCAAAGGCACCGACCGCCCGTTCCTGCTGATGGGCGCCGGGACCACCGGCCCGGGCCCGCACGACCACCGCGCCGATCCGTCCTGGCGCATGTTCTGGGACAACTCAACAGGCTGGAAGCGCGACCTGAACTTCCCGAACGGCCGCCACTACAGCTTCGTCGACTACCAGGCCCTGATCCCGTGGTTCCAGCGCTTCTTCACCGTCCCGCCGGAACTGATCGCGAACACCATCGGTACGGCGGACGCGAGCGACGTGCTCCGCGCCCTCCGCACCTACGTCCCGGCGTTCTTCGACCAGCACCTCCGGCACCGCCCGTACGACTGGCGGAACACGCTTTCGGAAACCGTGTTCATTGCTTGATCGGAGCGCCGGTCTTCTCCTGGAGCTCGTCGAACGTGACGCCCTCGGCGAGCTCCACCAGCTGCAGCCCGTCCTCGGTCACGTCGAGCACCGCGAGGTCGGTGATGATCCGGTTCACCACGCCGCGGCCCGTGTACGGCAGGTCGCACTCCTCGAGGATCTTGTGCGACCCGTCCTTGGCGACGTGCTCCATCAGCACGATGACCTTCTTGGCGCCGTGCACCAGGTCCATCGCGCCGCCCATGCCCTTGACCATCTTGCCGGGGATCATCCAGTTCGACAGATCGCCCTTGGCCGACACCTGCATCGCGCCGAGGATCGCCGCGTCGATCGCGCCGCCGCGGATCATCCCGAACGACAGCGAGGAGTCGAAGAACGACGCCCCGGGCATCGTCGTGACGGTCTCCTTGCCGGCGTTGATCAGGTCCGGGTCCTCCTCGCCCTCGACCGGGTACGGCCCGACGCCGAGGATGCCGTTCTCGGACTGCAGCACGACCGTGACGCCGTCCGGGATGTAGTTCGGGACCAGCGTCGGCAGGCCGATGCCGAGGTTCACGTACGAGCCGTCCTCGAGCTCGGCGGCGGCCCGGGCGGCCATCTGCTCACGGGTGAGTGGCATCTCAGGCCTCCAGCTTCTCGCGCTGAGCCTCGAAGGACTCCCGCGGTTGCACCGTACGCTTCTCGATCCGCTTCTCGATGTCCTTGCCGACCGCAACCACCCGCTGCACGTAGACGCCCGGCAGGTGGATCTCGTCCGGGTCCAGCTCACCAGGCCGGACCAGCTCCTCGACCTGGGCGATCGTCACCCGGCCGGCCATCGCGGCCAGCGGGTTGAAGTTCCGCGCGCTGCGGTCGAAGACCAGGTTCCCGTGGGTGTCGCCCTTGAGCGCGTGCACCAGCCCGAAGTCCGTCGTGATCGACTCCTCCAGGACGTACGTCGTACCGTTGATCTCCCGGGTCTCCTTGGGCTCCGACGCCTTCGCGACCGACCCGTCGGTGTTGTACTTCTGCGGCAGACCGCCCTCCGCGACCTGCGTGCCGACACCGGCCAGCGTGAAGAACGCCGCGATCCCGCAGCCGCCGGCCCGCAGCTTCTCGGCCAGCGTGCCCTGCGGCGTCAGCTCGACCTCCAGCTCCCCGGACAGGAACTGCCGCGCGAACTCCTTGTTCTCCCCGACGTACGACGAGGTCATCTTGGCGATCCGCTTGTCGGCGAGCAGGATCCCGAGCCCCCAGTCGTCGACGCCGCAGTTGTTCGACACGACGCTGAGTCCGGACACCCCCTTGTCGTGCAGCGCACTGATCAGCTGCATCGGGTTGCCGCACAACCCGAAGCCGCCGACCGCGAGGCTGGCCCCGTCCTCGATGTCCGCCACCGCTTCCTGCGGCGACCCGTACGTCTTGTCCATCAGCTGCTCCGTTGCAGTGGCCAATGTGTCATCTGCCGATTCGATCCCGACTCTAACCAGCCGGACCGCGTCTCGCGATGTGGGCGGTGCCACAGATGTGGCGGCGTACCACCGGGGTGTGTGGTCGGGTGCTATGCCGACGCCTCGGACGCGTTCAGCGCCGCGAGTTCGTGGAGCGCCTCGAAGTGCGCGTCGTCCTGGTCGGGGAGGTCCAGTACGGCGGACAGGTGCGCGCGCGCCGCCGGAAGGTTCCCGACACCGCGGGCCGCGCGACCCAGCCCGATCAGCGCGGCCGCGATCGTCTCCGGGAGGTCCGCGTGCTCGCCGATCGACAGGGCCCGGGCGTAGTCCTCGTGCGCGTCCTCCAGTTTGCCGGCCGCGCGGTAGAGGTCCGCACGCTCGCACAGCAGCAGCGCGGTCTCCTCTGCTAGGAACAGCTCCTCCGCCAGCCGGAGCGCCTCGGTCGTGATGTCGAGCGGCTCGTCCACGACCTGCCGGAGCGCGCTCAGGGAGAGGAACAGGCCCCAGCGGTCCTCCAGCATCCGGAAACGACCCAGTGCGGTCCGCAGCGCCTGCGCCGCGTCAGCCGGTGTAGCCGTGGTCAGACCGGGGTAGCCGCGGCACAGCTCGACTGCTGCCCGCGTCCACGCGTCGCCGCTCTCGTTCCGCTCCAGCACCTCCTCGACCACTGCCGCCGACTCGAACGGCCCGAAGACGAGGGCCCACAGCAGCACGGTTACGGAGTACCGGAACGGGCCGGTCGCCGTCAGGACGATCTGCTGGGCCAGCTCGATCTGCTCCTGCTCAGCCGACGCAGCGCCGTGGATGACGGCCAGCAGGTACTCCTCGTCCAGCCCGACCGGCACGGTGCGGCCGAGCATGCTGAGCACCCGCTCGGCCGCCGCGGCAGCCTCGTCCTGGAGCCCGTTCGACCACCAGTACGCGGAGTAGCGCGCAACCAGCCGGAGGGCGGTGCGCAGGTCGCTCTCACACGCGCGCTCGATCGCGCTGACGACCTGGTCCGCCTCCAGACCGTGTGGTTCGGAGCCCCCCAAGTTCACGTGCCTCATTCTCTCGCGGCCGTGTTAACGCCGTGTCACGGGGTCAGAAACGGAGCACGCCCCAGGTGGCCGGCCGGTGCATGTCCTCGACGCCCTGCGGGGACCAGACCCAGAACTCGAGGTCCTCGCCCTTCACGTAGCCGCCGTCGACCACCTCGTGCGGCCACTCGCAGCGCATCAGGTTCATCCGCCACTCGTCGCCCGGATTCGGCGGGGTGGCGCGGCCTTCGTTGTACGGCGCCAGATCGGCCCACGGTACGGCGAGCTCGACCGACCAGCCGGTGTCGGTGTCGGAGGGGTCGTTGACCGTGCCGTCGACGTGGATCGCGGTGCGCAGGCCGGGCAGGTTCGTCGGGTCGATCGGGACGCCGCCGTCGACGTACGGCTTGGGCAGCGTCAGCTCCCAGATCGTTCCGAGCGGGTTGATCTCGAACTCGTAGTAGTTCAGCCCGTCGCCGTCCGGGTCCAGGAAGAGCTCGAAGTTGTTCTCGTGGAAGAGCTTGCTGTTCTTCTCGGTCATCGTCGACCACACGTGCGGCTCCTCGAGCAGGCCGCCGACGTACAGGTACTGCTCGTCGTACATCAGCTTCGCCCGGGTCCGGAACCGCGGCGCCGGGCCGTCGTGGATCGGGACGAAGTCACTCGTCCAGGGCGCTGCCTCCCAGGCGGGGTCGGTCAGGGTGCCGTCGAGGTTCGGGGCGGTGGCGGTCCGCGGGCACTCGTAGACGGGCAGGTCAGGCATCGGCACGCTCCAGCAGTCGGGCGACGAGGTTGGCGAGCAGGAAGGTGATGGCGGTCAGCGCCGGTACGACGGCGATGATCCAGGGCGCGTCCAGGTGACCGGTCAGGAAGCCGACGACCAGCGCGATCATGAAGGCGACCCCGAGGAACGGGATCAGCCGCGGGTGCGGCATCGCCAGCCGGCTGAGCGCGAGACCGCCGAGCACCATCGTGCCGACCACGATCAGGAGCAGCAGCGGCAGCCCGAGGGTGCCGCAGTTCGTGGTGTCCCGGAACCGCTCGCAGCCGCGTTCGCTCAGCCACACCAGCGCGATGACCGCGAACCCGCACAGCAGGCCCACGACGGCCAGGATCAGCGCCGGCGGCAACGGCGGGGCGTCGTACCGCCCCGGTCGCTCCTCGTCCGCCTCGTCGGCGGCCTCCAGCACGGCTTCCAGATCGTCCGGCATCCGGTCGCCGTCGTCCTCCTGGCTCATTGCCGCAGGTTATCGGGCTCCCAGTGCGTTGGCGACGGCATCGCGGACCTCGGCCTCGGTCGGCGCCGCCGTACCGCGCTCGGCCGCCAGCTCCGCGAGCGAGACCATCGTGACGTCGTGCAGCCCGCAGCTCGTGAACGTGTGAAACACCGACATGTCCGGGTCGACGTTGATCGAGAACCCGTGACTGGTCACGCCCCGCCGGATCCGCATCCCGATCGAGCACAGCTTCCGCCCGTCCGCGGTCCACACCCCGACGAGGCTGCTCGCGCCCTTCGGCGTGTCCCGCCGTACCAGCGGGAACCCGAGGGAGCCGAGCGCGTCGATGAGCCCGTTCTCCACCCACCGCACGATGTCGACGGGACCGCGCTGGTGCAGGTCGATCACCAGGTACCCGACCAGTTGTCCCGGCCCGTGGTACGTCGCGAACCCGCCACGGTCCACCGCCACGGTGGGAATTCCGGCGGTCTCGGCCGGCAGGTCCTCGAGCACGGTCCGCGGACCGTAGGTGATGACCGGCGGATGGCTCAGCAGAAACAGCCGATCCTCGGCCTTCCCGGCGACCCGCTCCTCCACCCACCCCCGCATGTCCTTCGCCGCAACGCCGTACTCCACCTCACCGAGCTCAACCCGCCGCATATGTTCAGGTTAGGCCGTACGGTGCGCGGTGGAGGATGTCGTAGAGGACCTGGCGGTCTACCACGTTGCCCTCTGGTTGTAGCCAGGTGAGGAGGTCTCGGGCGGCGGTCTGGGGTGCTAGGGGCGTGACGGGCGCGTCGGATCGGTAGTGGGTGGTGACTTTGCCTGTATCGGAGCGGATGATCAGGAAGCCTCGTACGTCGACCTGGCGGAGGCGGGCGCGCCAGGACTGGACGGCGCCCTCCAGGGCCTGGGCAGGGCTGTCCAGGGGCTGGCCGTTGTGTTGGAGGCCTCCGTACGCGTCCAGGGAGTAGGCACCGGGTGGGCCTGCCAGCGAGAGGACCAGGGCGGCGCGGTGGCCGTTGAGCAGGAGGTGGTCGACGACCATGGCTCCTAGCTGTGCGCCGTGCACCAGTTTGGCTGCGGGGAGTGCGGCGACCACAGGGTCCAGGAGGTTGGCGGTACGCCGTTGCAGCATGACGTCGTACTGCGTGATCGGCGCGGCCAGGGTGGTCTCTACGAGGGGCTCGCCGGGGCGGCCCCAGAGGTTGAACTCGTAGGTGGCGGTGCGGTCGACGGCCCTGTCCAGCGCGTGCGCCTTCGACCAGCGGCCCGTGAGGACGCGGACGACCACCAGACCGACGACGAGAGCGACGACCAGCGCTCGGTCCAGTGTGCTCAGCTCGTCGTTCGCGAACAGGAGCATCGCTAGGTAGAGGGCAGCGGTGACGGCGCCCAGGACCTTGAGCAGGGCGCTCAGCGGCACGCGCCGGCTCCAATGCGGAGGCAGTGCCAGGACGAGCATGCCGGCAATGCCGACGCCCAGGGCGATGTCCCAGGCGTCCTGGATGCCGTCGCTGAGGTAGACGCCGACGAGCAGGGCCGTCCACAGCGCCAGGGCGAGGAGGGCCGGGAGACGCCAGCGGCCGAAGGTTGGGACGGCGTGGACCGGGCCACTGTCGGTCCGATGCAGCGGCTCCTGCGGCTGGTCGTCCTGCGGCTGGGGCGGCGGCTGGTCGTGCTGCTGCTGTTGCGACGTGTTCGCCCACGGCTGTTCGGTGGACCAGGTGAACGGGTCCGCCGGGGCCGGGTCCGGCTCCTCCCGCGTAGTGGTGCGCGGCTGCGCGGTCGGCGTACCTGCGTTGTCCAGCTGCCGGTCGTACGCGGCCCGCTTCGCCGGATCGGACAGAGTGGTCCAGGCCTCCTGCACGAGCCGGAACAGCGCCGCGTTGCCGCCCTGGTCGGGGTGGACCTGGCGGACCAGCTTCCGGTACGCGGACTTGATCTCCGCGGGGCTGGCGCTGCGGTCGACGTTCAGTACCTCGTAGTGGTCCGACCCACGCACCCCAGCACCTCCGGCGACACGTCCTAACGCAGTGAGGGTCAGTCACCGCAGTGACTGACCCTCAATGGTGGTCGGGCTGACAGGATTTGAACCTGCGACCTCTTCGTCCCGAACGAAGCGCGCTACCAAGCTGCGCCACAGCCCGAAGTCGCGAGTAGCTTACATGGGCTCAGCGCCCGGACGAAATCGGGTTAATCCGCGGGACCAGTGTGAGCAGCGTCGCCTCCGGCCGGCAGGCGAACCGGACCGGCGCGTACGGCGACGTACCGAGGCCCGCGGACACGTGCAGCGCCGCCTGACGACCGGCGTACCCCCAGCTGGTGAGGCCCTTCACGCGGGACGTGTCGAGGTCGCAGTTCGTCACCAGGGCGCCGTAGAACGGTACGGCGAGCTGGCCGCCGTGCGTGTGGCCCGCGAGGACCAGCGGGTACCCGTCGCCGACGAAGCCGTTCAGCACCCGCTGGTAAGGCGCGTGCGTGACACCGATCGACAGGTCGGCGGCGTGGTCGATCTCGCCGGCCACCTCGTCGTACCGGTCGCGCTTGATGTGCGGGTCGTCGGTACCGGCGAAGTCCAGGCGCAGGCCGTTCACCTTGAGGGTGGCCTTCGCGTTGTTCAGGTCCGTCCAGCCGGCGCCGGTGAACGCGCGGCGCATCTCCTCGTACGGCAGGTCGGGGCCGTGCGGCTTGTGGCGCTGCTTGTGCGCCGGCAGCAGGTACTTGCCCGGGTTCTTGAAGTGCGGCTTCCAGTAGTCGTTGGAGCCGAACACGAACACCCCGGGCAGGTCGAGTAGATCGCCGTACGCCCGGAGCAGCGGACGGACCGAGTGCTCGCTCGCGAGGTTGTCGCCGGTGTTGACGATCAGGTCGGGTTCGAGCGCGGCCAGGTCGTTGACCCAGCGGATCTTCTTCTCCTGGGCCGGCATCAGGTGCAGGTCCGACAGGTGCAGCACCTTCAGCGGCGCAGTGCCCTCCGGCAGCACCGGCACGGTCACCCGGCGCAACGTGAACCAGCGCACCTCGATCCCGGCCGCGTACGCGACGCAGGCAGCGCCCACCGCGCCGACCACTGCGGTGGTTTTCAGGGTGGCACTGGCGATCCCGCGCAAACTCATCTCACCAGCCTGCCACAATCTGGGGTATGTCCAACTCCGGAATGAAGCAGCGCCTGCACGACGACATGACCGCCGCCCTGAAGGCGCGCGACGAGATCCGCAAGTCGACCCTGCGGATGGCGCTCACCGCGATCACCAAGGCGGAGGTGGCCGGCAAGGAGGCCCGCGAGCTCACCGACCCCGAGATCGTCGACGTCCTCAGCTCGGAGGCGAAGAAGCGCCGCGAGTCGGTCGTCGCGTACCGCGAGGCCGGCCGCGCCGAACTCGCCGACAAGGAACAGGCCGAGGCGGACATCCTCGCCGAGTACCTCCCCGAGCAACTCACCGAGGACGAGATCAAGGCCCTGGTCACCGAAACCATCGCCGCCACCGGCGCCGCCGAACTGGGCCCCCGCGGCATCGGCAAGGTCATGGGCGCCCTCCAGCCCAAGGTCAAGGGCAAGGCCGACGGCGCCGTCGTCTCCGCCGAGGTCAAGCGCCAACTCGGCGCCTGACGACATGACAAGAGGGCCTCGTCCGCGCGTGGACGAGGCCCTCGGTGTTGTCAGCGGTTGCCGCGGCCGCCGCAGTTCGGGTACTTGGGGTTCCAGGGTGGGCAGTTGGGGTTGAGGGTGGTGGGGGTGCCCGGGGGTTTGACCGTCTGGGTGGTGGTCGGTTTCGCGGGCTGGTTCTTCTTGCTGCCGTTGGAGACGTAGATCGTCACCAGGGAGCCTGCCGGGGCGCCGTCGCGCTGGCGCGGGTCCGTGTAGGCGACGGTGCCGGCGGTCTCCTCGGAGTTCACGGTGCCGGAGGCGATCGCGACCTCGAAGCCCGCCTGCCGGAGCTTGTTGGCGGCGTCCTCGGGGTTCATGCCGTTGACGAACGGCAGGTTCTTCACATCCCCGCGCTGCGTCTTGTCGGACGGCGCGACGAACTTCGTCGTCGGGTACCCCTGCAGGGCGGCCTGCATGGCGGACTTCCAGATCGGCCCGGCGGTGCCGGAACCGGACGGGTCGTTGATGCGCCTGCCGTTGAGGCTCTGGCCCTGCAGCGGCTTGTACGGCAGCGACGCGTCGGCCACTGTCGCGGCGGCGGCCAGCTTGGTCGAGTAACCGGCGTACCAGACGGCCTTGGCCTCCTGGATGGTTCCGGTCTTGCCGGCCAGATCGCTCTTGCCGAACTTGAGCTTGCCGCCGGTGCCGTCGGGCTCCATGACCTGGTGCAGTACGGCGTTGACGCCGTCGGCGACCTCGGGCGCCAGCACCTGCTTGCACTGTGCGCCGGGCGTGTTGATCGCCTTGCCGGCCGAGTCCTTGACCGAGGTGATCATCCACGGCGTGCAGTACATGCCGCGGGCGGCGAAGGCGGCGTACGCGTTCGCGAGCTGCAACGGGCTGATGTAACCGACGCCGAGCGTCATCGACGCGACCTGCTCGAGCGGCTTGAGCGACTGCGCGTCGTACATCCCCAGCGCGGACGCGATCTTGGCGATCGGGCACAGGCCGGTGCGCTGCGCGAGCTGCAGGAAGTACGTGTTGGTCGACTTCTGCGTCGCCTGGATCATGGTCGGGACCGGCACGTTGGTCGTCGAGTTCTTCGGCCGGTAGCTGTCCTCGACCTTGATCGGCCGATCGCAGGTGCTGAACTTCTGGCCGCCCATGTTCAGCGGGCTCGGCGACGGGATCTTGTAGTTGAGCGGAATCCCCTTCTGGATCGCCGCCGCGACCGTGAACGCCTTCATCGTCGAGCCGTTCTGGAAGCCGCCGTACCCGCCCGGATAAGTCTTCGGGGCGTTGTAGTTGTACGCAGTCTGCCCGCGCTTGTTGCCGTACTGACGGCTCTGCGCCATCGCCTTCACCAAGCCGGTGCCGGGTTCGACGATCGTGATCGCGGCGATGGCCTGGTCGGTCGGGTTCGAGTGGCTGTCGATGGAGCGCTGCGCGGCCTTCTGGGTCTTCGGGTCCAGCGACGTGCGGATCGTGAGACCCGCGGTCTTGATGTAGTTCGACCGCTCGGCCTTGGTCTTGCCGAACGCCGGGTTGTTCTCCAGCTCGGAGACGACGTACTCGCAGAAGAACGGGTACGGCCCGTTGGCGCAGCCGAGCTTGATCGGGCGGACCTTGGCCGGGTCGATGACCGGGGTCTTGAGCGCCGAGTTGGCCTGCGCGACCGAGATCACGTTCAGCTCGAGCATCCGGCGGATGACCACGTCGCGGCGGTCCTTGGCGCGCTTGGGGTTGTTGGTCGGGTCGTAGCCGGTCGGGTTCTTCACCAGGCCGGCCAGCATCGCGGCCTGCGGGAGCGTCAGCTGGGAGGCGTTCACCGAGAAGTAGTGCTGGGCCGCGGCCTGGATGCCCCACGCGCCGTCGCCGAAGTTGGCGAGGTTCAGGTACTTCTCCAGGATCTCGTTCTTCGAGAACTGCTTCTCGACCGCGATCGCGTACCGCAGCTCGGCGACCTTGCGCTGGTACGTGTCGGCGGTCGCGGCCGCGACCTCCTCGGGCGTGCGCGCCTTCTCGACCAGGCTGATCTTCACGAACTGCTGGGTGATGCTCGAACCGCCCTGCTGCACGGTGCCCGACGACTGGTTCTGCAGCAGCGCGCGCAGGGTGCCCTTGGCGTCCAGCGCGCCGTGCTCGTAGAACCGGTCGTCCTCGATCGCGACGATCGCCTTCTGCATGATCGGCGCGACCTGGCTGAGCTTGACCGGCACCCGGTTCTGCTCCGCGATGGTGGCGATCGGCGAACCGTCCGCGGCCAGGATCGTGCTCTTCTGCTTCAGCGGTACTTCGTCGAACTGCTGCGGCAGGTCCTGCAGGGACTCGGAGGTCTTCTCCGTGGTGAAGCCGGCGAGGCCGGCGAACGGGATGGCGAGACCGGCGGCCAGGGCCCCCGACAGCACGCTCACCCCCAGGAACAGAACCACCGATTGGACGACTCCCCGGTCGCCTTTTTCCCTGACGCGCATGGTTGTAAAGACTACGGGATCAGCGATTCGGGTTACGCCTGCGACTGTGAGTTCGGTCACTGTCGCTGGACAACTTTCATCCGAAAGGATGAGGGCCCGAGCGACTGCTCGGGCCCTCGGCTCCTCCGACCGTCGTACGACGGATCAGGCGGCGAACTGGTGCGCGCCGACCTCGGCCGGCTCCAGCGCCAGGTCCAGCACCTCGCGGACGTCGCTCACCGGGTGCACGGTCAGCTCCGCGAGCACGGACTCCGGCACGTCCTCCAGGTCCGGCTCGTTCCGCTTCGGGATCAGGATCGTGGTCAGCCCGGCCCGGTGCGCGGCGAGCAGCTTCTGCTTCACACCGCCGATCGGGAGCACCCGCCCGGTCAGCGACACCTCACCGGTCATCGCGACCTCCGAACGGACCGGCCGTCCGGAGAGCAGCGAAGCCAGCGCCGTCGTCATCGTCACACCCGCCGACGGTCCGTCCTTCGGGACGGCACCGGCCGGTACGTGGATGTGGGCGTTCCGCTCGGCCAGGTCGCCGACCGGCAGCCCCAGCTCCGCGCCGTGCGAGCGCAGGTACGACAGGGCGATCTGCGCCGACTCCTTCATCACGTCACCGAGCTGCCCGGTCAGCGTGACCCCGGTCGGGCCGGTCTCCTTGTCGGCCAGCGACGCCTCGACGAAAAGCACGTCACCGCCCGCACCGGTCACCGCCAGTCCGGTCGCCACCCCCGGAAGCGCCGTCCGCTCGGCCGACTCCGGCGTGAACTTCGGCGAGCCCAGGTACCCCTTGAGGTCCCCGGCGCCGATGGACAGCTGCCCGAGGTCCTCGCCGAGTGCCAGCTTGGCCGTCACCTTCCGCAGTACCCGGGAGATCGACCGCTCGAGCTGCCGGACGCCGGCCTCCCGCGTGTACTCACCCGCGAGCAGCCGCAGCGCCGAGTCCTCGACCGTCACTTCGTCCGCCGTCAGGCCCGCCCGCTCCAGCTGACGCGGGAGCAGGTGGTCACGGGCGATCGTGACCTTCTCGTCCTCGGTGTACCCGTCCAGCTGCACCAGCTCCATCCGGTCCAGCAGCGGCGCCGGGATGGAGTCCAGCACGTTCGCCGTGGCCAGGAAGACCACGTCGGACAGGTCCAGCTCGACCTCCAGGTAGTGGTCCCGGAAGGTGTGGTTCTGCGCCGGGTCCAGGACCTCCAGCAGCGCGGCCGTCGGGTCGCCCCGGTAGTCCGCACCGACCTTGTCGATCTCGTCCAGCAGTACGACGGGGTTCATCGAGCCCGCCTCGGTGATCGCGCGGACGATCCGGCCCGGCAGCGCACCGACGTACGTCCGCCGGTGGCCGCGGATCTCGGCCTCGTCCCGCACGCCGCCCAGGGCGACCCGGACGAACTTCCGGCCCATCGCGCGCGCCACGGACTCACCCAGCGAGGTCTTACCCACACCGGGCGGACCGACCAGCGCCAGTACGGCGCCACTGCGGCGGCCGCCCACGACGCCGAGACCACGGTCCGCGCGCCGGCGGCGTACGGCCAGGTACTCGGTGATGCGCTGCTTCACGTCGTCGAGACCGGCGTGGTCCGCGTCCAGCACGGCCCGCGCCTCGCGGATGTCGTAGCTGTCCTCAGTGCGCTCGTTCCACGGGAGCTCGAGCACGGTGTCCAGCCAGGTCCGGATCCAGCCGACCTCGGGGGACTGCTCGGCGGTCCGCTCCAGCTTGTCGACCTCGGCGAGCGCGGCCTTCTTCACGTGCTCGGGCAGATCGGCAGCCTCGACGCGGGCCCGGTAGTCCTCTTCCTCGGACTCGGCCTTGCCGTCCAGCTCGGCCAGTTCCTTGCGGATCGCGGCCATCTGCTGGCGCAGCAGGAACTCGCGCTGCTGCTTCTCCATGCCCTCCTGGACGTCCTTCTGGATCGTCTCGGAGACCTCGAGCTCGGCGAGGTGGTCCTTCACCCAGCCGATCAGCTTCTCCAGCCGCTCGGACACGTTCGGGTTCTCGACCAGCCAGGACTTCTGCTCGTTGGTCAGGTACGACGCGTAGCCGGCCAGGTCGGACAGCTCTGCCGGGTCCTCGACCTGCTTGATGGAGTCGATCACCTGGTAGGCGCCACGACGCTGCAGCACGGAGGTGGTGAGGGTCTTGTACTCGCGGGCCAGCTCGGCGGAGCGGTTGTCGGTGATCTCACGCATCACCGTCGCGCCCACCCAGAGCGCCGCACCCGGGCCGGTGGTCCCGGCGCCGATGCGGACCCGCTGGGCCCCGCGGATCACGGCCGCCGGGGCGCCGCCCGGCAGCCGGCCGATCTGCTCGATCTCACCGAGCACTCCGGCCTTGGCGTATTTCCCGTCCAGCCGCGGCACCAGCAGCACCTGGTCGTGGCCGGCGGCCTGCGCGGCGTCGATCGCCGCCCGGGCCTCGCTGTCGGCGAGTCGGACCGGCACGACCATCCCGGGCAGGACCACGGCGTCGTCCAGCGGCAGTACAGGAAGATTCAACGTATCGGTCACGCTGTCACACCCTTTTCCAAGATTGAGTCTGACAGGCTCAACCACAGGTGTAAGCAAGTAATTCCCGGGTCGCTGAGTGTTCGCCGACGGTGAAATCAGGCGGTGAGCAGGGCGCCGATCTGGCGTAGACCGGTGAGGTCGTGGACGTCGTCGGGGAGGGCCGGGACCTCGACGGTCCGGATCGAGCGGTGGCCGCGGCGGAAGCGGTCCGCGCGTTTGTGGTCGCCGACGACCTGCTGCATCTTGTCGGCGTGCAACCGCAATACGGCGGCCGTCAGCGGCGACTTGTCCGCTTCCTCGAGCTTCTCGGCCGCGGCGAGCGACCGCTCCGCGGACAGCTCCGGGGCCTGCGTGTTCGTCACCCGGTTCAGCACGACGCCGGCCAGCGGCATTCCCTCCGCGCGCAGCCGCTCGGCGAAGTACGACGCCTCGCGCAGCGCGTCGTTCTGCGGCGCGGCGACTACGAGGAACGCGGTGTGCGGCTCCCGCAGCAACGCGACCGTTTGCTCCGCCCGCTGCCGGAACCCGCCGAAGAGCGTGTCGAACGCCGCCACGAACGTCTGTACGTCGGTCAGCACCTGGGCGCCGAGCACCTTGTTCAGCACCGACATCGCCATGTTCACGCCCGCCGACATCAGCTTGAACGGGCCGCGGGCGGGCGCCAGCAGCAGCCGGAGGAACCGGCCTTCGAGGAGGGAGGCCAGCCGCTCGGGCGCGTCCAGGAAGTCCAGCGCCGACCGCGACGGGGGAGTGTCCACCACGATCAGGTCCCAGTCGCCGGTCCGCTCGGCCTGCTTGTGCAGCTGCCCGAGCTTTTCCATCGCCATGTACTCCTGCGTCCCGGCGAACGACGAGGAAAGCGCTTGATAGAAGGGATTCGCGAGAATCTGCTCGGCCTTCTCCGGCGTCGCGTGCTGCAGCACGACGTCGTCGAACGTCCGCTTCATGTCCAGCATCATCGCGTCCAGCCGGCCGCCGTTCGCGGCGTTCACCTCGGCGACCGCGCGTGGGGTGTTGTCCAGCTCGGTCAGCCCGAGTGACTGCGCGAGCCGGCGCGCCGGGTCGATCGTGAGTACGACGACTTTCCGTCCGCGTTCCGCGGCGCGCAGTCCCAGCGCGGCCGCCGTGGTCGTCTTGCCGACGCCACCCGCACCGCAGGTGACGACGATCCGCGTCTTCGGATCGTCGATCAACGCATCCAGATCGAGCTCGCTCACGCGCGGAACTCCTCTGCCAGGTCGAGCAGGCTGCCCTGGTCGATCCCGTCCAGTTGCAGGCCCAGCTCAGTGACCTTCTTGCCGAGGGCATCGATCCGGTCGCGGTTCTCGCGTTCCAGCCCGACGCGGACCGCGTGGTCGTGCGCCTCGGCCGCGAGTGTCTCCACCAGGTCGTCGCCGATCGTGATGCCGGCCGCCTTCAGGCCCTTGGACAGCTCCGCGGCGGGCAGTTTCTCCTTCACCGCCAGGGCGAGCGCGTCGTCGTCGAGCGGGCTGTTGCGGACCATGTTCACCACGATCGACCCGATGCGCAGGTCCAGCGCCTCCAGTTGCTCGACCGCGTCCAGCGTTTCCTGGACGGGCATTTCCTCGAGCAGCGTGACGAGGTGGATCCGGGTGACGTCCGAACGCAACATGCCCATGATCGCGTCCGCCTGGTTGCGGATCGGGCCGACCTTGGCCAGCCCCGCGACCTCGTGGTTCACGTTCAGGAACGGCGCGATCCGCCCGGTCGGCGGGGCGTCCAGGACGACGGCGTCGTACGCGAGTTTCCCGTGCGCCTTGCGGCGGGTCGCCTCGTAGACCTTGCCGGTGAGCAGTACGTCGCGCAGGCCCGGGGCGATGGTGGTGACGAAGTCGATCGCGCCGACCTTCTCCAGCGCTTTCCCGGCGCGGCCGAGGTGGTAGTACATGTCGAGGTACTCGAGCAGCGCGGCCTCGGCGTCGACGGCCAGCGCGAACACCTCGCCGCCACCGGGGCCGTGCGCGATGCGGCGTTCGACGTACGGCAGCGGGGGTACGTCGAAGAGCTGGGCGAGCCCCTGGCGGCCCTCGACCTCGCACAGCAGCACCCGCTTGCCCTCCTCGGCGAGCGCCAGCGCCATGGCGGCCGCGACGGTCGTCTTCCCGGTGCCCCCCTTACCGGTGACCACGTGCAGTCGCGCCATACGCCCAGGGTAGGACGTGGGCCAGGACACACGGTTAGAGTCCCCTGTTATGAAGAAGTTCGAGTACTTCACCGCGCCGCTGCTGGTCCACTCGACCAAGGAGATCCTGGACAACTTCGGCCAGGACGGCTGGGAGCTGGTCCAGGTCGTCCCGGGCATGAACCCGGAGAACCTGGTCGCCTACTTCAAGCGGGAGATCGAGGACAAATGAGCCACCCCGAGGAGAAGCTCGCGGAGCTCGGCCTGAAGCTGCCCGAGGTGGCCAAGCCGGTCGCCGCGTACGTGCCGGCGCTGCGCACCGGTGACCTGGTGTACACGTCCGGTCAGCTGCCGCTGCGCGAGGGCGCGCTGATCGCCACCGGGAAGGTCGGCGACGCCGTCACGCCGGAGATCGCCGGTGAGTGCGCCCAGCAGTGCGCGCTGAACGCCCTGGCCGCGGTCAAGGCGGAGATCGGCGACCTGGCGAACGTGAAGCGGATCGTGAAGGCGGTCGCGTTCATCGCCTCCACCCCCGACTTCACCGGCCAGCCCCAGGTCGCGAACGGCGCCTCCGAGCTGTTCGGCCAGGTCTTCGGCGAAGCCGGCCAGCACGCCCGCAGCGCCGTCGGCGTCCCCGTCCTCCCCCTCGACGCCCCCGTCGAGATCGAACTGATCGTCGAGGTCAACTGATCGTCCGTACGACGCCGAGCCGAACGGCCGCCGCGAGTGGGTGCTCCCAGTCGTGGGCGGCCGTCTGCCAGTGGAACTCGGGAGCCGGCCGTGCGTGACTTGAGCTCGGAGCTGATGACCGGCCGGATGGCCGAGACCGCGCTGGAGTACGCCCGCGGCACCCGCACCCCGGTCACCCCGCGTCCCGCCTCCACAGTCATCCTCCTCCGGGACAGCGGGCCGGAGGTGTACCTGCTGCGGCGGCAGCGGAGTATGGCGTTCGCGGCGGGGATGACGGTGTTTCCGGGTGGGCGGGTGGATCCGGCGGATTCGGCGATCGCCGATGCCTGGTCGGGGCCGCCGCCTGAGCATTTCGCGCAGCGGCTCGGGTGTTCGGCGGAGCTTGCGGCAGCGTACGTCGCCGCGGCGGTGCGTGAGACCTTCGAGGAGTCCGGCGTACTGCTCGCCGGGCCCTCCACCGAGACCGTCGTCGCGGACACCACCGGCGCCGACTGGGAGGCGGACCGGGTCGCGCTGGAAGCGGGCCGGCTACGGTTCGCCGACTTCCTGCATCGGCGAAACCTGCTGCTCCGGGCCGACCTGCTCGGCGCCTGGGCGCACTGGATCACCCCGGAGTTCGAGCCGAAGCGCTACGACACCGCGTTCTTCGTCGCCGCCCTCCCGGCCGGCCAGCTCACCCGCGACGTGACGAGCGAGTCCGACCAGGTCACCTGGATCCGCCCGGCCGCCGCGGTCGCGGCCGTCGACGCGGGCGTGATGCTGATGCTGCCCCCGACGTACGTCTGCTGCCACGAGCTCTCGCAGTACGACGACGTACCGGCGATCCTGGCCGCGGCCGGCGATCGCGAGATCCGGACGATCATGCCCACCGTCCGGATCGACGGCGACCGGGCCTATCTGGAGACCTTGTGAACGTCACCGACCACGCCACCCTGGTCCGCGCCGACAACCCCGGCCTGATGACACTGGACGGCACCAACACCTGGATCCTGCGCGCACCCGGCGCCGAACGGTCCGTGGTCGTCGACCCCGGCCCGCTGCTCGAGGACCACCTGCGCGCCGTACTGGACGAGGCCGGAAAGGTCGCCGTCGTGCTGCTCACGCACAAGCACCCGGACCACTCCGAGGGCGCCGCGTGGTTCGCCAACCAGGCCGGCTGCGGCGTCCGCGCGGTCGACCCGGGCTTCCGGATCCCGACCGACCACGCGCACGGCCTCGCCGAAGGCGACGTGATCACCGCCGACGGGCTGCGCATCGAAGTACTCCCGACGCCCGGCCACACCCTCGACTCGGTCTGCTTCTGGCTCCCGCAGGACGGCTCACTGCTCACCGGCGACACGGTCCTCGGTCGCGGTACGTCGGTCGTCGCGCACCCGGACGGCGCCCTCGGACCGTACCTCGACTCCCTCGAACGCCTCCGCGCCTTCGCCAACTCACCGGCCGGCGTCGCGCGCCTGCTCCCCGGCCACGGCCCGGTCGTCGACGACCCGGCCGGGGTCCTCACCTATTACCTCGAGCACCGCCAGGAGCGTCTCGCCCAGGTCCGGGCGGCGCTGGCCGAGGGCCACACCACCCCGGAGGCGGTCGTCGAGCACGTGTACGCCGACGTGGACAAGTCCCTGTGGCCCGCCGCCGAACGCTCGGTCCGCGCCCAGCTCGACTACTTGAGCTAGCGGCTTGCCCGCTCAGATGGAGGGTTGCCCACCGAGAATTTCAGTGGGCAACCCTCCAGTTCAGTGGATGCCCACCGAGATAGAGGGTTCGCGGTTATCCACAGGTTGGTGGGCGGCGGTCGGCGGGGGTGGGTGAAACGGCCGATGCTTGGTAGGTGAACCCGAAGTTGAAGTTGCTCGCCGAGGCGCAGGGCGGCGTCTTCAGCCGTGCCCAGGCAGCGCGCTGCGGTTACACCCTTGGACAGATCCACGAGCGGATCCAGGACGGCCGATGGGAGCGGATGCGCCACGGTCAGTACGCCGAGGCGGTCGACCTGGGCCATCTCCCGCCGTGGGAGCAACAGACGGTGCACCACCGGCGCCTCGTCCATGCGGTGATGAACTCCATGACGCCCGGGACCGCTGCCGTGAGCCATCAGTCCGCCTTGGTGATGCACGGCGTACCACTGTGGGGAGCGGACCTGGACGACGTCCACCTCAGCCGCCTCGACCGGCACCGCGGCGGCCGGATCGCCGGCGTACGGCACCATCGCGGCAAGCTCACAGACTCGGATCTGACCACGGCCGGTGGCCTTCTCGTCACGACGGTGGCACGGTCCCTGTTCGAGATGGCGTGTACGTCGTCCTTCGAAGCCGCAGTGGTCAGCGCGGACGCCGTACGACGGGATCGTCCGATCGGAGAGGCTGAACTGGAGCGGTTGCTGGAGGTCACAGCCTTCTGGCCCGGGAGCGCGACGGCGCGGGCGGCGCTCGACTTCAGCAGTCCGTTGGCGGAGTCGGTCGGCGAGTCGCGGCTACGGGTGCTGCTGCACACGTACGGCCTGGCGGCGCCGGTGCTCCAGGCGGTGTTCACGGATGCTGCCGGCTTCGTCGGCCGGGTCGACTTCTTCTTCGCCGCGGAGCGGACGGTGGTCGAATTCGACGGTTTGCTCAAGTACGCCGACGGCGACCGTGAAGCGCTGATCCGGGAAAAGCTACGGGAGGACCGCCTGCGCGCTCTGGGTCTTCAGGTCGTGCGTGTCACCTGGGCGGACCTCCAGCACCCCGACCGCCTGATCACGCGCATCCGGCAGGCCTTCGCCCGCGCCGGAGCGCCCAGCGTTGCCCGCTCAACTGGAGGGTTGCCCCCTCATATTTTCAGTGGGCAACCCTCCAGCTCGGTGGATATCCCCTGAACTGGAGGGTTCGCCCGGCCGCGAATCGGACGGCGGTGCGTGGTGGCGCGCGGGCGGTGGGGTCCCGTGGGGGCGGGTGATCGGTCCGGGATCAGCGGGCGCGGCGCTGGAGCCGGTCGACGTCCAGCAGTACGACGGAACGCGGCTCGAGGCGGACCCAGCCGCGCGACGCGAAGTCGGCGAGGGCCTTGTTGACGGTCTCCCGGGAGGCGCCGACCAGCTGGGCGAGCTCCTCCTGGGTGAGGTCGTGGTGGACGTGGACGCCGTCGTCGGCGGTCCGGCCGAAGCGGCTGGCGAGGTCGAGCAGCGCCTTCGCGACCCGGCCCGGTACGTCGGAGAACACCAGGTCGGCCACCACGTCGGAGACCTTGCGCAGCCGGGAGGCCAGCTGCAGCAGCAGGCCGCGGGCCACGGCGGGGCGGCCGTCCAGCCAGCGGAGCAGCTCGTCGTGGGTCAGCGACATCAGCGAGGCGTCGGTGACCGCGGTGACGGTCGCGGACCGCGGCCCCGGGTCGAACAGCGACAGCTCACCGAACATCTGCCCCGGGCCGAGCACGGCGATCAGGTTCTCCCGGCCGTCGGCGGAGGTGCGGCCCAGCTTGACCTTGCCCTCGACCACGATGAACAGCCGGTCACCGGAATCGCCCTCGTGGAACAGCACCTGGCCGCGGCGCAGCCGGCTCTCCGTCATCGAGGCTGCCAGCGCGTCGGCCGCCTCGTCGTCGAGCTGACTGAACAGCGGTGCCTGTCGGAGCACTGCGGCATCCACTTCTGGGCCTCCTAGGACCTTCGACCACGACTCCGGACGTGGGATCGGCCACGTCCGTCGACCGATATGTGTACACCCGGTCGCCACAAAACCGTAGCCCCTCGGGTGTCGGCACCGCCACGTAGGCTTGCCTCCATGCCATCCCCGCGTGTCGCGGAGCCGCTCGCAGTGGTCCCGCTGAAGCTTCCCCGCAAGGCCCCGGTGTACGTCGAGGAGACGCACACCCAGCTGGTCCGCCGGGCCCGCAAGATGCACAAGGTGCTCACCGAGACGTACCCCGACGCGCACTGTGAGCTGGACTTCAGCACCCCGCTCGAGCTGCTCGTGGCCACCATCCTGTCGGCCCAGACCACCGACGTCACGGTGAACAAGGTGACCCCGACGCTGTTCGCCAAGTACCCGACCGCCCAGGCGTACGCCGAGGCCGACCGGGACGAGATGGAGGCGATCCTGAAGCCGACCGGCTTCTTCCGCGCCAAGACGAACAGTGTGATCAAGCTCGGCCAGGCCCTCGTCGACGAGTACGACGGTGTCGTGCCCGGCAAGCTCGAGGAGCTCGTCAAACTCCCCGGCACCGGCCGGAAGACGGCGAACGTGGTCCTCGGCAACGCCTTCGGCGTCCCCGGGATCACCGTCGACACGCACTTCGGCCGCTTGGTCCGCCGGTTCGGGTGGACGACCGAGGAGGATCCGGTCAAGGTCGAGCACCTGATCGGCGCGCTGTTCCCGAAGAAGGACTGGACGATGCTGTCGCACCGGCTGATCTTCCACGGCCGCCGCCGCTGCCACGCGAAGAAGCCGGCCTGCGGCGCCTGCCCGATCGCCCAGTGGTGCCCGTCGTACGGCGCCGGCCCCACCGACCCCGACACAGCGGCGAAGCTGGTCAAGGTTCCCGCCTGATGTTCCGCCGTACGCCGACCCGCACCGGCCGACCGCTCCGCGCAGGGGCGGTCGTGCTGGTGTTGTCGGCGACACTGGCGGCGTGTGGAGCGGAGGCGGCCGATGAGCCGGGTGCGTCGTCGCCCGGGCGGAGCGCCGTCACCGGGGCGGACAAGCTGGAGGCCTGCCCGGCGACGCCCTCGAAGCCGCCGGTCGGCAACGGGCTGCCGGACGTCAGCCTCCCGTGCCTCGGCAACGGGCCGGACGTGCGCCTCGCGGATCTGCGCGGCCCGCTCGTGGTCAACGTGTGGGCCCAGTGGTGCGGGCCCTGCCGTGACGAAGCGCCGTACCTCGCCGCCCTCGCGAAGTCGGGCAAGGTGAGCATGCTGGGCATCGACTACGCCGACCCGCGACCGGAGCTCGCGGTGAAGTTCGCGGCCGAACAGGGCCTCGACTACCCCCACGTCAAGGACCAGGACAAGGCGATCCAGCGGGCGCTGAAGGTCGGCGGCCCGCCGCTGACCGCGTTCGTGAACGCCGACGGCGCGGTCGCCTACGTGCACCGCGGCGTACTGACGTCCCAGCAGCAGCTGGACCAGCTGGTCGAGGACAAGCTGGGAGTCACGCCTTGATCCCGGACTGGTTGGGGCCGCTGGCCAAGGCGTCCGAGGACGTCGACCCGAACGTGCTGTCCCGGTTCCTGCCTCCCGACGACCCGTCGGTGCGGAAGTCCGCGGTCCTGATCTTGCTTGCTGACGGCAACGAGGGCCCGGAGGTGCTGCTCACCGAGCGCGCCTGGACGCTGCGCAAGCACGCCGGGCAGATGGCGTTCCCGGGCGGCGGCGCGGACCCCGAGGACGGCACCGGGGACGCCGGGCTGATCCGGACCGCGTTGCGCGAGGCCGAGGAGGAGACCGGGCTCGACCCGGACGGCGTGGTGCCGTTCGCGATCTGGCCCGCGCTCTGGGTGCCGGTGAGCAACTTCGGCGTGTCGCCGGTGCTCGCCTGGTGGCGGGAGCCGTCGCCGGTCGCGGTCGTCGACCCGGCCGAGGTCGCGTCCGTGCACCAGGTGCCGCTGAGCGCGCTGGCCGACCCGGTGAACCGGATCAGCTGCCTGCATCCGAGCGGGTTCACCGGTCCGGCGTTCACGATCGGCGACCTCTACATCTGGGGCTTCACCGCCGGGCTGCTCGACAAATTGCTGCTGCTCGGCGGTTGGTACCGCGACTGGGACCCCTCGAACGTCGTACCGTTGCCCGACCGACTGGTCGAGGCGGCCTGGCGGAGCGAGGGACGGCGGCCGGAGGACGTACGACGGCTGACCGCCATCGAGCACGACCTCGGCCAAGCGCAGGGTCCCGAGCCGGAAGGTGTGGAGTGAGCAAGCTCGACTGGGCGTTGCTGATCGTCACCGCGCTGGTGGCGATCTCGGGGTACATCGAGGGTTTCGTGCTGGGCGCCTGCGCGACCCTCGGCCTGCTCGGCGGCGCGGCGCTCGGCGTCTGGGGCGTGCCGAAGGTCCTGGACAACTTCTCACCGAGCGTGTCGGTGTCGTTCGCGGCGCTGGTGCTGGTCGTGCTGCTCGCCTCGATCGGGCGAACGCTCGGGGCCCTGATCGGGTCCAGAGTCAGAGACAAGCTGTCGTGGAAGCCGATCCGCTTCCTGGACGCGCTCGGCGGTGCGGCGCTGGCGGCCGCGTCGGTGCTGATCGTCGCGTGGGTGCTCGGTGTCGCGGTCAGCGGAGCGCGGATCCCCAGCGTCACGTCCGCGGTCCGCGGTTCGGAGGTGCTGGCGAAGACCGACCAGGTCCTGCCGGAGAGCGCCGACCGGGCGTTGCAGTCGTTCAACGACGTGGTCAACACCGACCTGTTCCCGCGCTTCCTCGACCCGTTCGTGCCGGAGCGGATCCGGGAGACGCAGCCGCCGGACAGCGCGATCGCCCGGCAGCAGCCGGTCCGCGACGCGTACACCCGGATCGCGAAGGTCACCGGGGTCGCGAACTGTTCGCGCGGCCTCGAGGGCAGCGGTTTCGTCTACGCCCCGCAGCGGGTGATGACGAACGCGCACGTCGTCGCCGGCGTCAGCTCGCCGCAGGTCGAGGTGAACGGCAAGAAGTACGACGCCAAGGTCGTCGTGTTCGACCCGGAGACCGACATCGCGGTGCTCTACGTGCGCAACCTCCCCGAGAAGCCGCTGGCGTTCGACCTCACCGGCAAAGCCGACGCCCCGGCCGTCGTCCTCGGCTACCCGGAGAACGGCCCGTTCGACTCCGAACCGGCTCGGATCCGCTCCGAGGAACGCCTCCGCGGCCCCGACATCTACGGCGACAAGACGGTGACCCGCGAGGCGTTCTCCATCTGGGCATCCGTCCGCCCCGGCAACTCCGGCGGCCCGCTCCTGTCCTCCAAGGGCACGGTCTACGGCGTCGTCTTCGCCGCCTCCGTGGAGGACAACCGCACCGGCTACGTCCTCACCGCCCAACAGGTAGCCGCCAACGCCAAAGCCGGCGCCACCGCCACCCAAGAGGTCTCCACCCAGTCCTGTACCTGATGCAGCACTTCCCGCCGTACGCCGCATTGAAGGGGTATGACGGTGACGACGAGCGGGCTCTCGTTCGAGGAGCTGGTCCGGGCGAGTGAGCGCCGGCTGCTGCGGCTCGGGCTGATGCTCACCGGGAGTGTGCACAGCGCTGAGGATCTCGTGCAGACGGTCTTCGCCCGGGCACACCGGCGCTGGAGCCGGATCATCGAGCTCGACCATCCTGAGGCGTACCTGCGGACGATGGTGGTCAACGAGTTCCTCGGCTGGCGACGGTTGCTGAAGAGCCGCGAGATCGCGCTCGCCGAGCCGGCGGAGGAGCCGTCGGGTGAGGACATCGGCGCCCGGCAGGCCCAGCGCGACGCCGCCTGGCGGCTGCTCGCCAGACTGCCCCGCCAGCAGCGCGCCGTCCTCGTCCTGCGCTACTACGAAGACCTGCCCGACGTCGAGATCGCTGAGCTGCTCGGGATCGCGCCCGGCACCGTCAGGTCGAACGCCACCCGCGGGCTGGCGGCCCTGCGCGCCACCCTGTCTGCCGAGGAGAACTGAGATGCCCAAGCTGACCGACGACGAACTCGGCGAGCTGCTGCGCGAGACCTTCGCCGGCAAGGAGAGCCTTGCCGATCGATTGCCTGAGGCACCCAAGCGGCGTCGTCCGACGCCCGCCCTGCTCGCGGCCGCGGCGGTCGTCGCAGTACTGGCCGGTGTGCTGTACGGCGTCGGCCGCCTGGGCCCGGCCGACCCGGTGTCCCCGGCGGACTCGGTGTCCCCGGCAGCGACCGCCGCGGTAACACGCTCACCGGCGCGTCCGTACACGGTTTCAACGGTGCCGCTGCCGCCCTTCACGAACGGCGGCGAGATCTGGGGTGCCGTGACCGTCGACCTGCTCCGGCGGTTCAAGCCCGACGGCGGTGGCGACTGGGAGGCGGTCCAGGTGAACGGCGGCCATCCCCCGGGGGTGAAACCCGCCATCACCTTCTCGCCCGGGGTCAAGGCTCAGATCGCGGACGCGGTGAGGCCGGTGGCACCAGTGCGCTGGGGCGGCCCCGAGTCTCCGGTCTCGTGCACGCCGGGACGGATACCGATCGTCTTCCTGGATCCCATCGTCTACCGCGGCGATCAGGCAGAGGTCCACACCTTCATGACGTGGGGCTGCGGCGCGAAGTACCAGCAGTCGGTGACCTACCGGGTCGAGAAGGTTGGCGGCAGCTGGAAGGTCACCGCGCGGTGATGGACTTCAGCCACTCCACCAAGAGGCGGTTGAACAGCTCGGGCGCCTCTTCGTGCGGGAAGTGGCCGGCTGAGTTGATCAGTTCGTGCCGGAGGGGTGCCGTGACGAGGTGTGGCGGGGTGGTCGCGCTGCGGGAGACGGCCGCGTCTTGTGCGCCGTGCAGCTGCAGGACCGGTACGGCGACCGGTGTGCGCATCTTTGCCGAGTACTTTCGGCCGTCCGGGCGCAGCCGGGACCGGGCGAACCAGCGGTGGTACTCGAGCGCGCAGTGCGGTGCCGGCCAGACCTGTAGCGCGGCGCGATAGCGGCGCGACGCCTCCGCGTCGGGGAACGTGCCGCCGGGAGCGGACCAGTCCCGCAGCAGTCGTTCGATGTGGATGCCGTCGTGTGCGAGCAGCCGGCGCTCGGGCAGGACCGGCAGCTGGAACCACGCCGTCCGCGCCACGGCCTTGGTCTGCCCGGCCCGGGCGAGCACCAGCGGGTGCGGCGCCGACACCGCGGCCAGCCCGCGGATCTGCCGAGGCGTGAGTACGGCGGCCGACCAGCCGATGAACCCGCCCCAGCCGTGCCCGACGACGACCGCATCCGCCGCGCCGAGCGAGCGGATCACGCCGGACACGTCGTTGGCCGCGGTGTACGGGTCGTACCCACGGGGAGTCTTGTCGCTGGCGCCGTACCCCCGGAGGTCCATCGCCACCGCGCGGAACCCGGCGGCCGCGACGACCGGCAGCTGATGCCGCCATGCCCACCAGAACTCCGGAAAGCCGTGCAGGAACAGGACGAGCGGATCGTCCGCGGCGCCGCAATCCGCGACGTGGAACCGGGCCCCGTTGGCCGCGACCAGTGAGTGCGACCAGGGGCCGTCGACCAGCAGGTCGACGACGCCCGCCGGGCTCAGCGCCGTACGCCCGGCTCAGGCAGGGCGTACGTCTCGTCCTCGTCGCCCTTGCCGATCGCCTTCAGGACCTCGACCGACTCCTTCGAGGTCTCGATGGTCCGCTGCGGACCCTTCGCACTCTTCAGCATCCGCATCCCGATCAGCACCAGGATCGCGCCGATCAGCAGGAAGGCGCCGGCGACGATCAGGAACGCGATGGCCGGGTGCAGGCCGGCCGCGGTCAGCCCGTACGCCGCGGCGATGCACAGCAGGATCACCGCGAGCAGCGCGAGGAACCCGGCGGCCGCGAACATCCCGGCTCCGGTCCCGGCCGCGACCGCGGTCTTCTTCAGCTCGGTCTTCGCGAGCTCGAGCTCGCTGCGGACCAGGCTGGACAGGTCCTTGCTGGCGTTCGCCACCAGCTGGCCGACCGTGGGCTCGTCCCCGTTCTGCCCCATCGACATCGCAACTCCTTCCGTCCGTGCCCCGACACTACCGCTCGGCGCGCGCGTCAATCGGCGTACGCGCGGTTGCGGCGAGCCAGGAGCAGGGCGGCGATCAGCGCGGCCGCGACCGAGCCGATCAGGACGGCGGCCTTCGCGCGGTCGACCTGGGCGGCGTCGTCCCCGAACGCGAGCTGGGCGATCAGCAGCGCGACCGTGAACCCGATGCCGGCCAGTACCGACACCGCGGCGACGTCCCGCCAGGCCAGGTCCGAGTTGAGTTCGGCCCGGGTGAAGCGGGCCGTCAGCCACGACCCGCCGAACACCCCGATCGTCTTCCCGAGCAGCAGCCCGGCCACGACTCCGATCGCGACCGGATCGGTCACGAGCTGCCGTACGGCGTCCGCGCTGAGCGTCACGCCGGCGGCGAACAGCGCGAACAGCGGTACGGCGACGCCCGCCGACCACGGCCGCAGCCGGTGCTCGATCCGCTCGGCGGGGGCGTGCTTCTCACCGGGATCCGCGACCACCCGGGTGACGAGCCCCAGCGCGACGCCGGCGATCGTCGCGTGGATCCCGGACTCGTGCATGAACCACCAGGCGGCGAGGGCGATCGGCACGTAGAGGAACGGCGTACCGACGCGGCGCCGCTGGAGGACGTACCAGAGCGCGATCAGGGCGACGGCGGCGAGCAGCGGGATCAGGTGGAAACCGTGCGAGAAGAACACCGCGATGACCAGGATCGCGCCGAAGTCGTCGACCACCGCGAGCGTGAGCAGGAACGCGCGCAGCGCGCTCGGCAGCGACGAGCCGACGATCGCGAGGACGGCGAGTGCGAACGCGATGTCGGTCGCGGTCGGCACCGCCCAGCCGTGCGGCTTGCCGGCGTCGGCGACCAGGTTCGTGATCAGGTAGATGATTGCCGGGAGCACCATTCCGGCGATCGCCGCGACGACCGGGACGACGGCCTCGTTGAGCTTCGACAGGGTGCCGACGACCAGCTCACGCTTGAGCTCGACACCGGCCAGGAAGAAGAACAGCGTCAGCGCACCGTCGGAGGCCCAGGCCTCGACGGTGAGCGGGCCGAGGTGGACCTCCCGCAGGTCGTGGTACGCATCCTGCCACGGCGAGTTCGCCCAAGCCAGGGCGATGACGGCGGCGGCGAGCAGCAGGAGTCCGCCGGTGGTCTCGGCGCGCAGGGTGTCGGCGAGAATCGCTCGCTCCCGCCCGAGAATCCGGGGGAAGGCACGCCTGCGCTGCCGGATCCGTGCGTGCTGGCTCATGGGTCGGCCCTTCGTTCGGGATCGCTCGGACGAATGCCGACCAGACTTCCCGGCGCACCACCAGCATTCTAACGGTCGGCGTTTGCCCGGACAGCGGGTTTCGGGCAGGGTTGGGCGCGGTGCGCCGGGAAGTCTGGTCGGCAAACCCGTGCCCCGGCCGGGGTTCGGGTCCGTTGCCGTTGTCCCGGAGGCGCCGTGCTGTGTCAGAGGTCTGTGAGGGACATCACCGAACTCGCGGCTCCCGACGTAGGCTGCAGGTGTGCACGGAGAGCAGATGGCCGAGGACTTCCCGGTCGTGAAGCTGGACGACGACGCGCTGGAGGCGGCCCGGCTGCTGGCCACGCGGCGCCTGCCCGGGCTGATCGTGACGAAGCCCGACGGTTCGCCGTACGCCGTACTGCCCGCGTCGCAGGTGGTGCGCTTCCTGGTGCCGAGCTACGTGCAGGACGACCCGTCGCTGGCCCGGGTGATCGACGAGCCGCTGGCCGACCGGGTGGCCGACAAGCTGAGCGGCCTGACGGTCCGCAAGCTGCTGCCGGAGGAGCCCCGGGAGATCCCGGTCGTGAACCACGACGACACGCTGCTGGAGATCGCCGCGATGATGGCGCGCCTGCGCTGCCCGCTGGTCGCCGTACTCCGCGACAACCAGATCATCGGTGCCATCACGGCGTCCCGTCTGCTGGAGCTCGCCGTCACCACGCGCTGACCTGCGGGGCGGCGCGATGACGATCATCGCGATCGCGGTGTTCGTGGTCGCGTACGTGCTGATCGCGACCGAATGGACGCACAAGCTGCTCGCCACGCTCGGCGGCGCGGCCGTCCTGCTCGCCCTCGGCGTCACCGACTCCGAGCACGCGTTCTACTCGCCGGAGACCGGGATCGACTGGGACGTCGTGTTCCTGTTGTTCGGGATGATGGTGATCGTCGGCGTGCTCCGGAGGACCGGCGTCTTCGAGTACGTCGCGATCTGGGCGGCCAAGCGCGCGAAGGGTTCGCCGCTGCGGGTGATGATCCTGCTGACGCTGATCACCGCGACCGCCTCGGCGTTCCTCGACAACGTGACCACGGTGCTGCTGATCGCGCCGGTCACGCTACTGGTCTGCGACCGGCTCGGCATCGACCCGATCCCGTTCCTGATCGCCGAGGTGATGGCGTCGAACATCGGCGGCGCCGCGACACTGATCGGCGACCCGCCGAACATCATCATCGCCAGCCGCTCGGGGCTCACCTTCAACGACTTCCTGCTGCACATGGCGCCGCTGGTCGCGATCGAGCTCGTGGTGTTCACGCTGGTGCTGCCGCGCCTGTTCAAGGGGTCCTTCGGCGTCGATCCCGCGCGGGTGGACGACGTCATGCGGCTGAACGAGCGGGAGGCCATCGAGGACCGGGGGCTCCTGATCAAGTGCGGCGTCGTCCTGCTGCTGGTGTTCACCGGCTTCGTCGGCCACGCGGCGTTCCACGTCGAGCCGTCCGTGGTCGCGCTGCTGGGCGCCGGACTGCTCGTGCTGATCTCGAAGGTCCCGACCCGGGACTACATGTCCAGCGTCGAGTGGCAGACGCTGCTGTTCTTCGCCGGTCTGTTCGTGATGGTCGGCGCGCTCGTGAAGACCGGGGTGATTGCGGACCTGGCCGGCTGGGTCGGCTCGGTGACCGGCGGGCACACGCTGCTGGCCGCGATGCTGATCCTGTTCGTGTCGGCGCTGTTGTCAGGTGTCATCGACAACATCCCGTACGTCGCCACGATGAGCCCGGTCGTCGCCGACCTCACCCGGGGGATCGCGCACCCCGGGCAGGCCGACGCGCTCTGGTGGGCGCTGGCGATCGGCGCCGACTTCGGCGGCAACGCGACCGCGATCGGCGCCAGCGCGAACGTCGTCGTGATCGGGCTGGCGCTCCGGGCCGGGCATCCGATCAGCTTCTGGGCGTTCACCCGCAAGGGCGTGGTGATGACCGCGATCACGATCCTGGTCGCGGCGCCGTACCTCTGGCTGCGCTACTTCGCGTTCTCCTGAAGGATGTCCGCGAGGGCCCGGAAATCCGGGGCGCTGACGTCCGGTGCGGAAAACGTTTTAGGGTACGGCGTTCCGCGCCGGTCGATGTAGCACGTCTGCAGCCCGGCCCGGTGTGCGCCGTCGATGTCCCACGGGTGCACCGCGGCCAGCGCCATCCGCTCGACGGGGACGCCGCAGACCTCGGCGGCGTACCGGTAGGCGTCTGCGTGTGGCTTCCAGCGGCGCGGCACGGACACGTCGAGCCGGTGCTCGAGCAGCGGCAGGATTCCGCCGTTGCGGAACACGTTTTCGGACATCGCTGCAGCGCCGTTCGTGAGCGTCACGATCCGGATGCCGGCCTCGTGGATTCTTCGGAGTCCCGGCTCCACGTCGGGGTGCAGCGGCAACCGGGTGAATCCGGAGAGCACCGTCGTCACGGTTTCCTCGCTCGGCTCGATCCCAGCCACTACGAGCTTCGCCTCGAGGAGCTCCGCGGCGAGGTCGCGGAAAACGACGTACTCGCCGACCGTGGCGAGGGCGAACCCGTCCCGCAGCATCTCCGCGAACCAGATGTCGAGTGTTGCGCGCGGCAGCCCGGCCGCCTCGAACCCGTCCCGCAGCGGCTCCATGTCGGTCAGGGTCTCGTTGACGTCGAGCACCAGTACGTCGATCATCACGGCTCCTCGCCATCTTGGATCGGTCGTTCCAAGATATGCTGCTGGGTATGGCGGATGTCAAACATTTCGACGAGGCGGAGGTACTGGCCACGGTCGAGCAGCTGTTCTGGCGGCGCGGGAGCGCGGCGACCGGGATCCAGGACGTGGTCGCGGCGACCGGGCTCAGCCGGTCGAGCCTGTACAACGCGTTCGGCGGCAAGGACGACCTGTACGCGGCGGCCGCCCGCCGGTACCTCGAGCACCGGTCCCGGCCGATGTTCGGGCAGCTGGCCGCGGACGGGCGCGGTCTCGTCGCGGTACGCGCGTTCTTCGACCAGTTGCTGCGGCTGCGGTGCTCGGGTGAGTACGCGGGCTGGGGTTGCATGATGGCGAACGCCAACGCCGAGGACCCGCCGGACGCCGTGCGGGCCGTGCTGTCCGAGCATCACGCCGTACTGCGGGACGCACTGGCTGCCGCGCTGAAGGTTGCTGAGGGCAACGGGGAGTTGCGGGCGGGGGTGGAGGTGGTCGGGGCAGCGGAGTTGCTGACGCTGCTGTCCTACGCGATCAACCTGCGGTCGCGGTCGGGTGCGACGCGCGCACAGCTGCGGTCGGCGGTCGACGCTGCGCTGACTGCCCTCGCGGCCTGATCAGTCGGTCCACGCCCGGGGATCGGGGCCCTTGGGGACGATGCCGGTCGGGTTGATGCTGTCGTGGGTGACGTAGTAGTGCCGCTTGATCTGGTCGAAGTCGACCGTCTCGCCGAAGCCGGGCAGCTGGTACAGCCGGCGCGCGTACGCCCACAGGTTCGGGAACTCGGTCAGCTTCTGCCGGTTGCACTTGAAGTGCCCGTGGTACACCGCGTCGAAGCGCACCAGCGTCGTGAACAGCCGGACGTCCACCTCGCGCAGCGTGTCGCCGAGCAGGTACGTGCGGTCCGCGAGCCGCTTCTCGAGTACGTCGAGCCGCGCGAACAGGGCGTCGTACGCCTCGCCGTACGCCTCCTGGGTGGTCGCGAAACCACAGCGGTACACGCCGTTGTTCACGTCCCGGTAGATCTCGTCGATCAGCTCGTCCATCTCGGCGCGGTCGGCGGGGATCAGCTGCGGCGCGCCGGCGCGGTGGTACTCCGTCCACTCGGTGGAGAGGTCGAGAGTGATCTGCGGGTAGTCGTTCGTGACGACCTCGCCGGACAGCGTGTCGACGATCGCCGGCACCGTCACGCGGCCGTCGTACGACGGATCGGTGCGCAGGTACGCCTCCGACAGGAACGCGATGCCGAGCACCGGGTCGCGCCCGTCCGGGTCGAGCGTGAACCGCCAGCCGCGGTCGTCGCGGATCGGGTCGACGACCGCGAGACCGATCGCGTCCTCGAGGCCGAGCAGCCGGCGGACGATGATCGAGCGGTGCGCCCACGGGCAGGCGAGGCTGACCACCAACCGGTACCGGCCCGGCTCGACCGGCCAGCGGCCCTGGTCGTCCGGCCCTTCGCCAGGCGCCGCGGCGGAATCGCGGGTGATCCGGCCGGTGAACCTGTTGCCCTGGCGTTTCCACTCGCCGGCCGACGAGGTCTCCTGCGCGAACTGTCCCGGGGTCATAGCGCTAAAACTACCCCTGCTGCGAATTGGCTGAGGGTGTGGACGGTCACTGGCCGTGAAGTGGCACCGGACGTTACAGTCGGGCTGACAAGGTCGTCCGCGACAACGTCGTCGTGGATGTCTTGCGCGGTAGGACACGCCGCGGCCCGCGTACCCCGGCAACCGGTTTGCCGGGCAGATTCCCAGGGATACTTGACCTCATGGCCCGCCCACGGAACAACCCCGGCGACCTCGCCGAGCTCCCTACCGAGCTGCGCCCGGATCGTCCCAAGGGTGACCAGATCCGCGAGATTCTGAAGAACCTCACCCGCTCGCTGGCCGTCGGCACCGTGCTGCCCTCCGAGCGCGTGCTCGCCGAACGCTTCGGCGTGGCCCGGATGACCGTCCGCCAGGAGGTGGACCGCGTCGTCGCCGAAGGCCTCGCCAACCGGCGCCCCGGCGGCGGCACGTTCGTCGCCGAGCCGCGCCCGTCGCGGATGCTCGCGTCGTCGTTCAGCCAGGACATGATCAACCGCGGCATCAAGCCCGGCGCCAAGGTCCTCGAACACCGCGTCGGCGCCGCCGACGAGGACCTCGCCCGCGAACTCGAGGAACCGGTCGGCACCCCCGTCCTGCACCTCGTCCGCCTCCGCACCGCCGACGGTGACCCGATGGCGATCGAACGCACCGCCCTCTCCCTGAACCGCTACCCCGGCCTCGACGAGATCGACTTCGCCGAGAAGTCCCTCTACACCGAACTCTCCACCAGGTACGGCGTGACGCTCGGCATGGTCTCCGCCTCGATCGTCGCCGCCCCACCCGACCCGACCGACGCCGAACTCCTGGAGATCGACAACACCACCCCCTGCCTGATCATCACCTCGGCTCCCCGCACCGCCACCGACCAGGTCATCGAATTCGGCATCTCGACATACCGCTCAGACCGCTACGACATCACCGTCGCGTACCGCGCGACCTGAGGTGTGGTGAGTGTGCGAGGTGGTCGACCCACGCGTGCTACGCAGACGCTTCCCTCGTCACTCCACTCCTCAGCACACCTGCTACGCGCGCTCCCACCCCGTGCTTGACGCCCGGAACCTTCTTTCCGGCTAGCGCCGGGCCCTCCGGCTGACACCGGTACATGCGGCTGACGCCGGTACATGCGGCTGACGCCGCGGGTTCCGGCGAACGCCGCGTTCTTCCGGCCAGCGCCGGGCCCTCCGGCTGACGCCGGTACATGCGGCTGACGCCGCGGGTTCCGGCTGACGCCGGTCATTCCGGCTGACACCGGGATCCATCCGGCTGACACCGGGAGTTGCCGGCTGCCGCCGGCGTCATGCGAGCTACCGCTCGCGAGCGACTGCCAAGGTCACGCGCCGCCGACGAACCGGGCGCAGTGACGAGACCACGCCGCGACCACAATCACGCCGCCGCGCGCGACCGCAGCCACGCCGCGCGACCACAACCACGCCGCAGTGCGCGACGGCAACCACGCCGCGGGGGCGCGACCGCAACCACGCGGCGGGGGCGCGACCGCAACCACGCGGCGGGGGCGCGACCGCAACCACGCCGCCGTGCGCGACCGCAGCCAGGGTGTCGTGCCTGCTCGTGGGATTCCCGGCCGCCATCGCTCGGCCCGTGCAATTCCACCCGCCGCCAGGTGTTGTCGGCTCCAGACGCCAACTGTGCATAGCAAATGGTGACCGGGAACATGCAATGCCATATCGCCAGTCACCATTAGGTATTCCCAGAACGACGAGGCTCGGGATGTCGACCAGCGGAAGGATCCGGCCCGAGGCCAGGGCGTTGGCCGAGAGGAACTGCAGCACTGATCCGTCAGCTGGGTTGGCCTATAGCGGCACCTGTACAGCGGGCCGCGTAGCGGGCGACGAAGGAGCTCGCGTAGCGGACGCGAAGTAGTAGGGCGCCGGCCGAGAGGTGCCCCGCGAGCGGCAGCTCGCAACAGGTCGGCGGCCGCCGACAACTCCCGGCGCAAGCCGGAAACCCCGGCGCAAGCCGGAAGAACCGGCGCAAGTCGGAAGAACCGGCGTCAGCCGGAAGCCCGGCGCATGCCGGAAGACAACCGGCGCGAGCCGGAATCTCCCGGCGCAAGCCGGAACAGATGTCCGGGCGCTCAGCCCGGGGTGGGTGGGAGCGCACGGAGCAGCTGTGCTGAGGAGCGGAGCGACGAAGGAAGCGGCTGCGTAGTGCGCGGGGGCTATACGTTCAGGCTGCGTAGGACGTTGGGGGTTTGGCCGCGTTCTGTCAGGCGGGTGACTACTTCTACTGTTAGGGCCTGGAGGAGTAGGACGCCTACCAGGGTGGAGGTGGCGCCGGTGGGTTCCGGCGTACCGGGGACTGTGATGAGGGCGTCGCCTGGTACGCCGCAGTTGTCGATGACCACGTCGGCGGTTTCGAAGAGGCGTTGGCCGCCGGGAGCTCGGGACGTGACCGCGTTGGAGTGCGCCAGCGACGTCAGCGCGATCACCTGCACGCCACGTTCCCGCGCGCCCAGCGCGAACTCGACCGGTACGGCGTTCCGCCCGGAGTTCGACGCGATGAGTACTACGTCGCCGGCAGCCAGCGGGTTGATCTCCAGCAGTACGTCGGCCAGGCCGGGGAGCCGCTCCAGCAGCGAACTCTTCTGCAGGCCCTCGTGCAGCATCAGCCCGGGTTCGAGGATCGCGCGTACGTCGGCCAGCCCGCCGGCCCGCCCGTACAGTTCCTCGGCCAGCGTGTGGCTGTGCCCGGTCCCGAAAACCCAGAACGTCCTCCCGCCGGCGAGCGCGTCCGCGACCAGCCCGGCCGCTACCCGGATCGCGCCCAGCTGCGTGTCGGCCGCCTGTTGCGCGATCGCCAACGCCTTGCCCAAGTACTCCTCGGCCCCAGCCATGCCCCGAACCTATCGTCCGGCCGCCGGGCGCGGCCACCCACCCGTCTAGACCGCTACTCCGATCGCGGTACGGCGGTGCGCCGGGTGGTCGATCTCGTCGACCAGCGCGATGGCGAGGTCGGCGTACGAGATCAGCTCCGCGGCGTTCGGAGGTGCCACCCGGTACGTGCCCTTGCGCGTCGGATCGGCATGGTTGAAGTCGCCGGTCGGTGCCACCGACACCCAGTCCAGTGACGAGGCGGCGAAGATGTCCAGCGCCGCCTGGTGGGCGAGGAAGAACGACCGGTACTCGTTCGGGTATCCCACGGTGTCCATCAGCAGCGGACCGGCCGCGGTCGGCAGGATCGACGCGAGTCCGACCCACACGAGCCGCCGAACCCCCGCCTTCTCCAGCCCCTCGACCAGCGCCCGCGCCGCCGCCGGGAAGAACTCACTCGGATCCGCCCCACCGTCGTACACCGCCGCAATCACCGCATCCCGCCCCACCGCCAACTCCGCGATCCGCGCGGCGTCGGTCACGTCCCCGACCGCCGACCCCGCCTGCCCCGCGTCGGTCACGTTCCCGACCGCCGACGCCGCCTGCCCCGCGTCGGTCACGTCCCCGGCCGCTCCGTCGTCCGCCGTACGCGTGATGCCGAGTACCTCGTGTCCGCGGCCGACCGCCTCCGCGACGGCCGCCTTGCCGGCGCGTCCGCGGGCGCCGATCACCAGAATCTTGCTCACCGCAACCTCCTTGAAAAGTGGTACGGCGACCGTAGAAGGAGGGGTGGTTACCGATTGGATACCTTGGAGGGCATGGAGGCGCTGCGTGCGGACATGTTCGAGGAGATCTGCCCCTCGACGCTGCTCCCGTTCCGGGTCGGCGGTGACAAGTGGGCGGTCCTCGTACTGCGCTGCCTGGAGGACGGTCCCCGCCGGTACTCCGAGCTCCGCGTCCCCCTCGCGCGGGTCAGCCCGAAGGTGCTGACCCAGTCGCTGCGGACCCTCGAGCGGGACGGGTTCGTACTGCGGACCGAGGACGAACGCCGGGTCACCTACGAGCTGACCGACCTCGGCCGCAGCCTGCTCGAACCGCTGCGGGTGATGTGCGAATGGGCCCAGGACCACTGGGACGAACTCCTGGACGCCCGCGAATCGTAGGTCCCGCCAACGCTCCCGTCGCGGCCGGCGAACCGCTGACCACTTAGACTGCGCGGGTGGATGAGCAGACCCCGACCGCCCTGACCCAACTGCCCAGCTGGCTGCTGACCCAGAGCGCCGCCCAGGCCCAGCGGATCGTCGCCGAGTCGTTCGCCGCCGGCGGTGCCCGCGGGTACCACTTCCGGCTGCTCGCGACGCTCGTCGAGTTCGGCCCGGCCAGCCAGGCGGACCTCGGGCGGCGCAGCTCGATCGACCGCAGCGATGTGGTTGCCGCGCTCAACGAGCTCGAGGCCGACGGGTACGTCGAACGCAGCCCGGACCCGGCCGACGGCCGCCGCAACATCATCACGATCACGACCGCGGGCAAGCGGCACTACCGGCGGCTGACGAACCTGGTCGGCAAGGCGCAGGAGGAGATCTTCGCGCCGCTGTCGGCCACCGACCGGAACCGGCTGAGCACGATCCTCGGCAAGCTCCTGGCCTATCACCAGGAGTAGCGGTCACCAGACGGGCAGTTGGGCGCGGGCGTCCTTCTGGGTACGGCGGACGCGCAGCTCGCGGGCGTGAACGCGGCGGCGGGCGGCGCGGGAGATCTTCCGGCGCTCCTCGGTGACGGCGGTCGGCATCTGCGCGGTCGGCTGCATCGGGTTCACATCAACTCCGATGCACGATCCGCCCGGTTGGTTCCGCCGTACGCCGAAATTCCCTACCCCGGCGCCGAATCCGACCGTCCGCCGTGCCGCGGCGCCCGCCGGTCGTCGTACCCGCCCGGTCAGCCGGTACAGGCGCCTGTTCGGCGCAGATTCGGCGCGGCTGGGCGATACGCCGGTTCCCACTGGCGGGCAGCGTTGGTAGAAAGGTAACCGGGCGCGCCGGCGCGCCGAAGCCAGCGAGGAGGAGTCGTCGACGTGACGAATGCAGAGTCACCCCAGTCCGAGGCCCAGACCGAGGCCCAGTCTGAGGCGCTGTCGAACCTGATGCACGAGGAGCGCCGGTTCGAGCCGCCCGCCGACCTGGCCGCGAACGCGAACCTCACGGCGGACGCCTACGACCAGGCCGCGGCCGACTTCGAGGGGTTCTGGGCGGAGCAGGCCAAGCGGCTGACCTGGGCCACCGAGCCGACCCAGACGCTGGACTGGAGCAACCCGCCGTTCGCGAAGTGGTACGCCGACGGCAAGCTGAACGCGGCGTACAACTGCCTCGACCGGCACGTCGAGAACGGTCTCGGCGACAAGATCGCCTACTACTTCGAGGGTGAGCCCGGTGACACCCGCGAGATCACCTACGCGCAGCTCAAGGACGAGGTCTGCCAGGCCGCGAACGCGCTGCTCGAGCTCGGGGTGAAGGCCGGCGACCGGGTCGCGATCTACATGCCGATGATCCCCGAAACCGTTGTCGCGATGCTCGCCTGCGCGCGGATCGGCGCCCCGCACACGGTGGTGTTCGGCGGCTTCTCCGCGGACGCGCTGAAGGGCCGCATCCAGGACTGCGACGCGCGCGTCGTGATCACGTCGGACGGCGGCTACCGCCGCGGCGCGCCCGCCGCGCTGAAGCCGGCCGTCGACGCCGCGCTCGAGGACTGCCCCGACGTCCGGAACGTCCTGGTCGTGAAGCGCACCGGCCAGGAGACGAACATCGTCGAGGGCCGCGACCTGTGGTGGGAGGACTTCGTCGGCAAGCAGTCGACCGAGCACACCCCGGAGGCGTTCGACGCCGAGCACCCGCTGTACGTGATGTACACGTCGGGTACGACGGGCAAGCCGAAGGGCATCCTGCACACCACGGGCGGGTACCTCGTCGGCACGGCGTACACGCAGTGGGGTGTGTTCGACCTCAAGCCGGACACCGACGTGTACTGGACCGCGGCCGACATCGGCTGGGTGACCGGGCACAGCTACATCGTGTACGGCGCGCTCGCGAACGCGACCACCTCCGTGATGTACGAAGGCACGCCGGACACCCCGCACCAGGGCCGCTGGTGGGAGATCGTCCAGAAGTACAAGGTCTCGATCCTGTACTGCGCCCCGACCGCGATCCGGACCTTCATGAAGTGGGGCGCCGACATCCCGGCGAAGTTCGACCTGTCGTCGCTGCGGGTGATCGGGTCGGTCGGCGAGCCGATCAACCCGGAGGCCTACGTCTGGTACCGCGAGCACATCGGCGGGAACAAGGCGCCGGTCGTCGACACCTGGTGGCAGACCGAGACCGGGATGCACATGATCTCGCCACTGCCGGGCGTGACCGCCGGCAAGCCCGGCGCCGCGATGAAGGCGATCCCGGGCGTGAACGTCGACGTCGTCGACGACGCGGGCAAGCCGGTGCCGAACGGTTCCGGCGGCTACCTGGTCATCACCAAGCCGTGGCCGGCGATGCTCCGCACGCTGTGGGGCGACGACCAGCGGTTCGTCGACACGTACTGGTCGCGCTGGCCGGGCGTGTACTTCGCCGGTGACGGCGCGAAGAAGGACGAGGACGGCGACCTGTGGCTGCTGGGCCGGGTCGACGACGTGATGAACGTGTCCGGGCACCGGCTGTCGACGACCGAGATCGAGTCCGCGCTGGTCTCGCACCCGAAGGTCGCCGAGGCCGCCGTGGTCGGCGCGTCCGACCCGACGACCGGTCAGGCGATCGCCGCCTTCGTCATCCTCCGCTCGGAGGCCGGTGACGGCGGGCCGGACGTGGTGCAGGAGCTGCGCAACCACGTCGCCAAGGAGATCGGCCCGATCGCCAAGCCGCGCCAGATCATGGTCGTCTCGGAGCTCCCGAAGACCCGCTCCGGCAAGATCATGCGCCGGCTGCTCCGCGACGTCGCCGAGAACCGCGAGGTCGGCGACGTGACCACGCTCGCCGACTCGACCGTCATGGACCTGATCAAGTCCAACCTGGAGTCCGGCAAGTCCGACGAGGACTGATTCCGCCACCGCTCCCCGCAGGCCCCCGGCACGCCGCCGGGGGCCTGTTGGCTACCGCTGCGGAAACGGCGGAAACTCCTCCAGCGCCGTGACTTCCGGCGGCGGGAAAACGCTGGACGGACCGTTCGGGCCTTCCTCGGGACCGCGCAGATAGCGGTTGATGAACCGCTGAGTGGTCGTCAGAACGTCGGCGCACTGCGCAGCCGTCAGCTGCCCGTCCCTGACCGCGTCGGACAGTTCGTCCAGATCCAGGATCTGGTACCGATTCACCGCCGGCGGAATCAGGAAATCGACGTACAAGTCACGCACGACCAGCCCGCGCTCGTCCCGCCCGATCTCCACCACGTCGACGTACCACCATCCTTCGACCGCCCCCTCGAACACAGCCGGCTTCGTCAGCGCACCCCTTCGTAGCGCGCTGCACCCTGACGGGCTTTACCGTCGTACGCGTGGAGATGGCGGCGGTGGTGCTGGTGGTGGTGCATGCCGGGCTGGCTGCGGGGTGGGTCGGGGGGATGGCGTACTCGTTGTTCGTGGTGCAGCCGAAGTTGAAGCGGTACTTCGGCGCGGACCGGGACGGGCGCGAGGCACTGACGGCGGTGATTGCTTCGGGCAACCGGTGGAAAGTGGTCGGGCTCATCGGAGTGATCGCGCTGACCGGCGTCGGCCTGTTGCTGATCGACCGCGACGACTGGGTGCTGCATGCGACCAAAGCCCTGCTGCTCCTGATCGCGTCCGGCATCTTCTGGTACGTGTCCTGGCGCCACTGGCCGCAGCGGGTGTTCGCCACCGCCGCTGAGCTCCCGGTCCTGCAGCGCCGCCTGACCCGCCTGGCGACCACGATGCTCGCGCTCGCCGGGTCCGCGTTCGCGCTCGGCGTCGTCGCCACCCGGCTCTGAATCACCACTCGGTGATCAGCGGTGGCTCCGGTTCGTGCCGGCGCCAGGCGTCGGCGAGGCGAGTGAGCCGGGCTGGCGCCGCGATCCCGCGCACCGTGGCGATCCTGCCGTGGGCGATGTCGAACGTCACGGCGCCGACGACCCGCTCCTCGACCACGAAGAGGATCGCGGGCCCGCCGTTGACGACCGCGTAGTGGACGGCCGGCGTGCCGCCGGCGAAGCGGCGCTTCGCGGGCGTGGGCTTGAACCCGCCCCGCGCGATCGCCGCGATCCGCTGCGGGGTGTCGTAGCGCTGCAGGGTCGCGGTCAGACCGGCGCCGTCGGAGAGCGCGGTCGCGTCATCGGTGAGCAGGGCAACCAGCCGTTCCGTGCGGCCCGAGGACGCGGCAGCGAGGAACTCCTCGACGATGCCGCGCGCGGCCGCCGGGTCGACCTCGCCGCGACGGCGGGCGGCCGTGATCCGGTGCCGCGCACGGTGCAGGTGCTGCTGGCTCGCGGATTCCGACACGTCGAGGATTCCGGCCACCTCGGCATGACTGTAGGAAAACGCTTCGCGCAGAACGTAGACAGCGCGTTCCACCGGCGTCAGGCGCTCCAGCAAGGTCAGCATCGCCAGCGACACCGACTCGCGCTGCTCGACCGTGTCGGCCGGACCGAGCATCGGGTCGCCATCGAGCAGCGGTTCGGGCAGCCAGCCGCCGACGACGCGCTCCCGGCGGTACTGCGCCGAGCGCAACCGGTCGAGGCACAAGTTCGTGACGATCCTGGTCAGCCACGCCTCCGGCACCTTGATCCGGTCCCGGTCGGCGGCCTGCCAGTGCAGGAACGCCTCCTGTACGGCGTCCTCGGCATCGACGGCCGATCCCAGCAGCCGGTACGCCAACGAGGCCAACCGGCTCCGGCTGGCCTCGAAGTGCTCGACGGCGGTGCTGTCCACGTACCTGACCCTAGTCAGACACGCGCCGGCTGCGGAGACACGCGGTACCTCCGCCTCGGCAGGCCGAAGGTCGGATGTGCCGTTGCCCAGAGCGACGTTCTGACGATGCCGGCCTTGATCCGCGCCGCAGTACGGCCGCCGGTGTACTTCGGTTTCGCCACGCCCGCGCCGTCGACCAGCTGCACGATCCCGTCGCGCCGCCCGAGGCTGATGTGGTTGCCGTAGTACAACAGCTTGGTACGGCGTACCTCGCGACCGGTCAGGCGTCCGATGATCGCGACGACCGCCTGCATGCCCGTGTACCCGGCCGACGCGCACGACATCGGCAGCGGCCGGCCGTTGTCTCCGACGGCGTACGCGGCATCGCCGACCGCGTACACCTCCGGATGCGACACCGACCGCATCGTGCGATCGACGACGATCCGCCCGTTCGCGGTGACCTCCAAGCCGGCCTCCGCCGCGATCGGGTCGACTGCGAACCCGGCCGTCCACACTGTCGCGTCCGACGCAAGCACCACTCCGTCCGCACACAGGACCCGCTCGGCCTCGACGGCTTCTGCGGTCGTGTGCTCGAGGACGCGTACGCCGAGCCGGGCGAACGTCCGGCGCAGATGCTCCCGCGCAGCGTTGGAGAGCCGGGCGCCCAGTTCGCCGCGGGCGATGAGCGTGACGGACAGGTCAGGCCGGGACTCGGCGACCTCGGCAGCGGTCTCGATCCCGGTCAGCCCGTCGCCGATGATCACGACGTTTCCTTGCTCGCCAAGCCGTTCCAGACGCTCGCGCAGGCGCAACGCCGACGGGCGGCTCGCGATGTCGAAGGCGTACTCCGCCGCGCCCGGCAGGCCGGTGTTGTCGCCGTGGCTGCCGAGCGCGTAGACGAGCGTGTCGTAGCCGAGCTCGCCGCCTCCGCCGGAATCAGCGACGGCGACGACGCGGCGCTCGGGATCGACGGCGGTGACCCGGGCGAGACGGAGCTGGATCCCGGTACCGGCGAACGCGTCGGTGAGCTGCAGGGTCGCGACCTTCTGGCCGAGCGCGAGCTGATGCAGCCGCAGCCGCTGGACGAAGTCAGGCTCGGCGTTGACCACGGTGATCTCGGTGTCGGCCCGGGACAGCCGACGGGCCAGGTTGCCGGCGACGTAGGCCCCTGCGTAGCCGGCGCCGAGGACGACGATGCGGTGCTTCATCCGGTTGCTCCTGTCGGTTCGGTTGCCTCTCGCGGAGTTGAGCGAGACAGCCGCCCGATCCCTGACAGCGTCGCCGTATGGCCTCGGTCACAGCGCCGGAAATCCGAGGTCGTGGCGCGGTAGGAGAAGTTTGGATCGCTGTGCCACTATGGCGCTTCCCTACGGAGGTGATCACGATGGCGCAGGAGGCGTTGCAGCTGCTGGTCAGCATGCACCGGATCGTCAGGCACCTGCGCCGGAGCAGGACCACCACGCTCATGCATCCGACGCAGTTCCTGGCGCTGATGCTGATCGCCGACGAGCAGCCGATCCGGATCGGCGAGATCGCCACCCGGGTACCGTGCTCCCAGCCGACCGCGACCACCACGGTCGCCGCGCTCGAGGAGGCCGGTCTGGTCCGCCGCGAGGCCGACCCGGTCGACGGCCGCGCGACCGCCGTCGTACTCACCGACGCCGGCGCCGCGACGGTCGAGGCCTCCGGCCGCCAAGCAGCCGAAGAACTCGCCAAACTCCTCGACCGCCTCGACGACTCCGAACGCACCCTGGTCCTCCAAGCCGGCACGATCCTGGCCCGCGTAACCGACGACCTCTGACCAGTTACCGCAGGCCGGGGACGACGCTGACGGTGTACGGCGGTGTGCCGGGGGCCATGTCCAGCTGGCTGTTGACCCACAGGAGGCGGCCGCGGTCGCGGGCGATTGTCGTGGGGGTGGCTCCGGCGGCACCCGGAGTGGAGTCTGCGACAAGCGTCGCCGCGGTGAGGTCGTCGTTCAGGATCGCGAGCCTGGTGACGTACTTCCCGCCGCCCGCGTTGTGGACGGCGTACAACCTGTGTCCCTCGAGCAGATAGCCGTCGCCGGACAAGATGCCGTTCGGAACGTCCAGCACGCTCACCTGCTTGGTGCGCAGGTCGATCCGGTACGTGACGTCCTGCCCCTGCTCGCCAACCAGGAGCACCCGCCCGTCGGTGACGATCCCGTTCAGGAAATACGGTTTCGGCTGGATCCGGTCGCGGGTGATCCATGGCTCGAGCTTGCCGAGACCGGCGCGGGTGAGCGGCGCCCGCCAGACCTGATTGTGCGCGGAATCCGTCACGTACACGGCGTCGCCCACGATCGTGAAGTCGTTGAGGAACGCGCCTTCCGCCGAGTGCTGTACGTCGAGCAGCCGACCGCCGGCGTCGTACAGGAACAGCTTCGACGTGCTCGCTCCCGCCACCAGGACACGGCCCCAGCGGTCGACGTGCACGCCGGTGGCCGACGTACGTCCGTCCGAACCGGGCGGCAGGAACAGACTGAGCTTCGGCGAGCGCGTGTTGCCGCGGTACACCGCGCCGGTGCCGACGCTCGTCACGTACATCGTGCCGTCGCGCGTCACCTCGATCCCTTCGGGCGTGTCACCCGGCGTGTTCGAGACGACGTACTGCGTCGGCCGGTGGACGGAGGTGGCGTTGGCTGTGGTCATCGGGGTCGCCGCCGCGAGGATCAGGACGCTGAGGAATGCCAGACGTTTCATCGGGCCAGCGTCAGCGGGTACCGCGGTGCGCCGCGACCGGATTCGGTCTCAGCCGAAGAGGTCTGTGCCGGAGCCGCGGTGGCGGTCACAATCGGGGGATGATCCGGATCCACTTCACCGCCGCGGACCGGGGCCGGGTCACGTTCCCGGCCGAGCCGCATCCGCTGTGGGAGGCCACGCTCGCGGCCCGCGCGCTGAGCGACCGGACGGTGTGGCCGGCCGTACGGCGATGGCGTCGTACGGCGGCGCCGCGGGTGCAGGGGTCGATGCGGCCGCTGTTCAAGCTGATCTCGCCGAACGGGCTGTTTCCGGGTTTCCTGATCGCGGAGGGGGAGGGGCTGGAGGCCGCGGTCGAGGCTTTGACGGAGACGCCGGCCGATGTGATCCGGGACCAGTTGGAACCGTGGTTGCCGCCGGACATCGACCGGTACATGCGTGGGCTGCTCGACGGACGTGCTGGGTCGCGGCGGGCGCTGGGGACTGCCGTGCGGGAGTTCCACCAGGAGGTACTGGTGCCGTCGTCGGGGGAGCTGTACCAGCGGTACGGCGCCGAACTCGGGATCCGGTCGCGCGCGGTGCTGCACGGGGGAGTCGACGCGCTGCTGTCGTCGCTGCATCCGGACGTCGAGTGGTGCGATCCGGTCCTCACCACTCATGGGGTGTCCGACGACTGGGTCGACGACGTACACCTCGAGGGTCGCGGCCTCGAGCTCTACCCGTCCCCGCTGGTCACGAACTGCCTGTTGCTGGACGCTTCCGACCGCCGCCCCGTCCTCGTCTACCCGTGCGCCGACCTCCCCGCCGCCGACCAGGACCCCACCACGGCCGACGCCCTCGCGGACCTCCTGGGCCGAACCCGCGCCGCCGTACTCCGCTCCCTCACCTACCCCGCCACCACAACCCAACTCTCCCGCCGCGTAGGCATCTCCCCGGCCTCCACCTCCGAACACACCCGAGTCCTCCGAGCGGCAGGCCTCATAACCACCCACCGAACCCAAGGCACCGCCCTCCACGCCCTAACCCCCACCGCCCACCCCCTCCTCACCGGGGAATCCAGGGGCATCCCAGGGCAGATACCAAAATCCGTCCCCAACCCCTGATTCCCCAGCTATAGTTGGTCTTGCCCTGGGACATGAGTCCCTTGGAAGTGAACCCGGCAGCCCTCCGGACGGTGGACGAGCCGGGTTTCGCGCTGTCAGGGCTCCTTGAGTTGGCAGAACGGCGCCACGGACCGCTTCCACTCGCCGCCTCGCACCCAACTCCACGCGACCGCGTCCGGGATCCAGAGCAACGGATCGGCTTTCGCCGCCAGAACGTCCCAGCGCAGCGTCTCGTGACACCCGAACCGCCGGGCCGCCTCGCGCAGGCAACGGCGGTCGTGCTCGTACGTCGAATCGTCGCGCTCGATCACCAGACGCTCCGCCGAGCCCGCGACGTCCCGGACGATCGCGTCGAGGCAGCGCCTCCGGGCCTCGTGCGAGTTCGTGCTGACGGCGTACAGATCGACGATCAACCGAAGGTCGGCCACGACCCGCAGGATCTTCTTACGCTGCTGGTTGTTCTCACTGCGGAAGTGCAAGCGTTCCTGCCCCGGCAGCAACAGGCTCCGTAGCGCCTTTCGATTGACTGCGACATCGTCGGCCGCACAGTGTGCGGCGGCCATCAGGAATCCTCTGGATTTGATCTCGTCTACGAACACGTGGATCGGCATTTTCCCGCCCTGTTGAGTGACAAGGCATGAGCTTCACACGCGTGACCCCGGTGTCACGGGTGTGACACCGGGGCATCTCGGGGCAGGGTGGGGCAGATTGGGAGGGGCCGCCGGGTGGTTGTTCCGGCGGCCCCGGTTCGGGTTAGTTGCGGTGGATGGTGAAGGTTGTGGTGGGGTTGTGGATGTCCACCGCGTTGTTGGTGAGGGTGAGGTTGTTGAAGGTGACCTCGCCGCGCGCGGGGCCTTCGCCTGGTTCGGGGAGTTCGTTGGCCCAGATGGCGTAGCCGGACTTGGCGTCGAAGGCGTCGCCGGACTTGCGGGCGCCGGAGATCGTGGTGTTGGTGAAGATCGTGTCGGCGACCGGGAAGAGCGGGTTGCCGCCGACGTAGTCGGTCTGGAACATGATCCCGGAGTACGTCGGATCGACGACGTCCAGGTCCGAGACCCGGATGCCCTGGAACACCTTCGTGGCGGAGTAGATCCACACGCCGGGGAACGTCTGGTTCCCCCAGAAGTGCCCCCCGGCGCGGACCACGGACGCGTTCTGGAACTGCGTCGGCGGCGTCGCGCCGAAGCCGTTCATCGGGATGCCGAAGTCCAGCGAGCTGATCGTGATGCCCGGGTACGTCAGCATGTCCGCGGCGTACAGGTTTCGGAAAACGTTGTTCGTCCCGCCGTAGACGGCGAACCCGGCGGCCCGCCAGGTGAGCATCGCGGACAGGTTCTCGAAAACGTTGTCCCGGACCTCGCCGCCACCGTTGTCCGTGGCGTTGAACAGCGCGAAGCTGTCGTCCCCGGTCGAGCGTGCCTCGTTGTTGCTGACGGTGTTTCCGGAGGAACCGTTCGTCATGTTCACGCCGTCCGCAAACGTGTTCCGGATCCGGGTGTTCCGGATCACCGAGTTGTCGGTGTTCGCGCCCCAGTACAGGCACATCTGGTGCTCGACCCACAGGTTGTCGATCGTCATGTTCGACGTCCCCGCGAAGTTGAACACCTTCCCCGGCCCGTCGTTGCGGCTGTCGTAGTTCCCGAAGTACGAGAACCCGCTGAACGTCGACCCGTTCGCCGACGACTGCGCGTCGAACCCGACGTCGGTGTTCGACTGGTTCTGCGGCGCCACGAACCGGGTGAACCACGGCCCGGCCCCGACGACCTTCACGGCCCGCCCGTAGATGGTGAACTTCGACGACGTCTGGTACTCACCCGCCGGCAGGTACACGCCCTGCAGCGTGGTGTCCTGCCGCACCCGGTCGAGCGCGTTCTGCACGTCCTGGTGCGTGAACCCGGCCGGCGTCACGAACCCGGCTCCCGGGTTCGGCAGTGCGGTCACGGCCTCGGTGTCGACGAAGTCGATCGAGTACGTCGTCGTGTTCGCCGGATCCTTCTGCAGCCGGATCTTCGTCCCGGCCGGGTACGTCTGGTCGAACATCAGGTTCGCCTCGTCGTAGATGTGCCGCGCCGGGCCTGACCCCGGCGAGTTGTTCGGCGACGCCTCCGCACCGTAAAGCCACGAGTACTTCGACGTCAGCGGCAACGACTTCGCGAAGGTCCCGTTCACGTAGACGCTCAGCGACGACGACTGCCCGCCGCCACCCGCGGAGTCCGGGATCGAGAAGCGCGTGACCAGCGTGTTCGTCGATGCCCGCGTGGTGAACTCGACGTACGCGCCGTTAGTGTTCAGCGTCACCGCGCGCCGCCCGGACGCCTCACCGGCGAGGTCGCCGATCGTCCGGTTCGGCCCGACGACGGCCGCGCCACCGCCGACCGAGGCGTCCTCCGCCTCGAGATGGTCGTACGGCATGTTCGCGCCCCGGCCGACGAACAGCGGCCGCTCGCTCGTGTTGTTCGTCCGCTTCACCGGCAACTCGTTCGCGTCGTCCGCCAGTACGACGCGCACCGTGTAGCGGCCGTTCGCGGCCGTCCAGTTGCCCAGAGCAACAGCAGGCGTCGTCGCCCCGGCCGCGATCGACCCGTTGTACGAGCCGGTCAGCGTCGCCACCACCGACGACCCGTTCAGCACCGTCAGCGTGATCCCGTGCGCACCAGCCGCAGAGGCGACGCTGCCTTGGTTCTTCACCGCGACCGAGAAGGCCACCGAGTTGCCGGCCGTCGGGTTCCCCGGCGTCCAGTTCACCGCGGCCGCGACCAGGTCCGAGCTTGCCACCGGCGTCACGACCAGCGGCCCGGAGGCCTGAGCCGTGTTGTTCCCGTCGTTCTGCTCGATCACCGCGTTGGCCTCGTCCACCTTCGCGCTCAACGCGTACGAGCCCGCGTCCCGCGCACCGATCGTCGCGCTGACCGTCGCAGACGCTCCGGCCGCGAGCGCGCCGACGGCCGCCGTACCGACCTTGGTCTCGCCGAGGTAGAAGTTCACGTCGGTTGCCGCGGAGCCGCCCGTCCCGCCGTTGGTCACCGTCGCGCGGACCGTGATCGCGTCGGTCTCGACCGGCGACGTCGGCGTCCAGGACACCCCGGAGAGCGTCAGGTCCGGGTTCGGTGCCGGGACGCCGAGCACCTGCAGTTCCGCGACCTGGCCGGCGGGCGCACCGGTGTTCCCGGTGAAGCTCAGCCGGACGTCGGCCACCCGCGCGCTGACCGGGATCGTCACGCTGTTCCCGCTCGCCGGGTTGAAGTCGTACGACGCCGACCCGACGATCGTGCTGAACGCCGACGAGCTCTGCTCCCGACCGAGGATCGAGAACGTCTGCGTCCGCGGCCCCCAGACCGGGTCCGGGTTCAGCCGCACCACGACCGAGCTGAGGTCGGCGTTGGAACCCAGCTCCGTGGTCAGCGTCGCCGGGTTCGCGTTGCCCTCCCAGTACGTCGTGACGTTGTCGTCGTTGGCGTTCTTCGCGACGTACGTGTGCACGAACCCAGACGCGCTGATCGGCTTGTTCAGCGCCAGGTTGCTGCCCACGCCGCCGCTGCCGTTCCGGGTCACCGTGTTGCTGTTCGGCGACTGGTTGCCGGCGGCATCCTTCGCGCGGACGTAGTACGCCACCGACACGTTCGCCGGCTGGTTGTCCGTGTAGGTCAGCACGGTGCCGGCCACACTGGTCCGCAGCTGGCCGTTCGCGTACACGTCGTACCCGGTGACGCCGACGTTGTCGGTCGCCGCGTTCCAGGTCAGCTTGATCTGCCCGGCGCCGGGTTCGGTGAGGGCCAGGCTGCCCGGGGCGGTAGGAGCCTGGGTGTCACCGGTCGCGGGCCCGTAGACCTCGAGCTCGGACAGCTGGCCCGCCGGCCAGCCGGTGTTGGCGGTGACCCGGACCCGGACGTACCGCGTGGTGGCGGTGCCGTAGTCGATCGTCACGGTGTTGTTCGGCGGGCTGAACGTCCGGGCGGTGGGCGCGGACAGGTCGGTGAAGTTCTGCCCGTCGGTGCTGCCCTGGATCGCGAGGGTCTGGTCGCGGGCGCCCCAGTTCGCGGTCGGCAGCTTGAGCACGACCTGGTTGGTCGCGACCGAGGCGCCGAGGTCGACCTGCACCCACTGCGGGAACGCGTTGTTCGCGCTCTCCCAGTAGCTGCCCTGGTTGCCGTCGGTCACGTTCGACGCGACGTAGTTCTGGGTGACGCTGCTGGCCGCCGCGGGTTTGCCGGCGGCGAGATTGGGTCCGGCGAGTACGGCGGCCTGCGCGGCGGGTGCCGGCCGGACGAGTGGTGCCGCCGCAAGACTCGCGGCGAGCAAGGCGGTCAGCAACCGCCATCGCGGAATACGCATGGGCCTCTCCTGGTGGGCGGGACAGGGAAGATCCGCCGCACAGGAGGAGTTCAAAACTTTCTATAGTTTGCTCAAATCTTGCACGGCGTTGGCTCATTGTTACGGCACGTCCGCCGCAGCGTCAACGGTTCGGGGACAACGAGAAAGGGCCGGCTCGCGTGCTGCGAGCCGGCCCTTCCAGACAAGGACGTCAGTGCTTGGCGGGACCCTCCGCGCCGGCGCCGGTGAGCGCGCGCACCGAGAGCTCGTTGTACCGGGCCTCGCTGGACCGGTCCTTGCCGAGGTACGTGCCGAGCACGCCGAACAGGAAGCCGACCGGGATCGACACGATGCCCGGGTTCGACAGCGGGAACCAGTGGAAGTCCGCGCCGGTGATCATCGACTTGTCGCCGTTGCCCGACACCACCGGCGAGAAGATCACCAGCACGACCGCCGAGATCAGCCCGCCGTAGATGCTCCAGATCGCGCCTGACGTGTTGAACCGCTTCCAGAACAGGTTGAACAGCAGCGCCGGCAGGTTCGCCGAGGCCGCGACCGCGAACGCCAGCGCGACCAGGAACGCGATGTTCAGCTTCTGCGCCGGGATCGCCAGCCCGATCGCGACCGCGCCGATCCCGATCGCCGCGAACCGCGCCATCCGCACTTCCTGCTTCTCGGACGGCTTGGTCTTGGCGATCACGTTGGCGTACAGGTCGTGCGCGAACGACGACGCCGACGTCAGCGTCAGCCCGGCCACCACCGCGAGGATCGTCGCGAAGGCGACCGCCGCGATCAGCGCGAGCAGGATCGCGCCGCCGGTCGAATCGGCGCCGCCGCCGACGGACTCGGCCAGCAGCGGCGAGGCCACGTTTCCCTTCGACGTCTCGACCGCCGACCCGGTACCGGTGTCCAGCAGCGCCGCGGCGCCGAACCCGAGGGCCAGCGTCATCAGGTAGAACGCGCCGATCAGGCCGATCGCCCACTGCACCGACCGCCGCGCGGAGCGCGAGTCCGGAACCGTGTAGAAGCGGATCAGGATGTGCGGCAGGCCCGCCGTACCGAGGACGAGCGCGAGGCCGAGGGACAGGAAGTCGATCTGGCCGACGAGGTCCTTGCCGTACAGCAGGCCGGGCTGCAGGAATGCGTCGCCCTTGCCGGACTTGTCGGCGGCCGAGCCGAGCAGGTCGGCGATGTTGAAGTTGAACTTCAGCAGCACCAGGAACGTGATCAGCACGGTGCCGGTCATCAGCAGCACGGCCTTCACGATCTGCACCCAGGTGGTGCCCTTCATGCCGCCGATCGTCACGTAGACGATCATCAGCGCGCCGACCAGCACGATGACGGCCGCCTTGAGACCCTCGTTCGTCACCCCGAGCAGGAGTCCGACCAGCGAGCCGGCGCCGACCATCTGGGCCAGCAGGTAGAAGATCGAGACCACGATCGTCGAGGTCGCGGCCGCGGTCCGGACCGGCTTCTGCTTCATCCGGAACGCGAGCTGGTCGGCCATCGTGAAGCGGCCCGAGTTCCGCAGCAGCTCGGCGACCAGCAGCAGCGCGACCAGCCAGGCCACCAGGAAGCCGATCGAGTACAGGAAACCGTCGTACCCGTAGAGGGCGATCTGGCCGGAGATGCCGAGGAACGACGCCGCGGACATGTAGTCGCCCGCGACGGCGAGACCGTTCTGCGCGCCGCTGAACTGGCGGCCGCCGGCGTAGTAGTCGGCGGCCGTCTTGTTCTGCCGGGACGCCCACCAGGTGATGTACAGCGTCACGGCGACGACCGCGCTGAACAGGGAGATCGTCAGCGCCCGGTTGCCGGGCTCGGCGGCGAGACTGATCAGCTGCGAGTTCACCGGCGGCGCTCCCTCTTGTACTTGGCGTTCAGGCCGTGCGCCAGCGGGTCGAGCTTGCGGTTGGCGAACCTCCCGTAGAGCGCCGCGATCACGAACGTCGACACGAACTGCAGCAGGCCGAAGACCAGCGCCACGTTGACGTGGTCGATCAGTTCGCGGCTCATGAAGTCCCGGGCCCAGTTGTTGCAGGCGACGTACGCCAGGTACCACGCCATGAAGGCGATCGTCCACGGCACCACGAAGTTCTTGTAGCGCCGCTTCAGCTCGGTGAAGTCGGCCGCCTCGTGCACCGCTTCGTACGCGCGGGCGTCCCGCTCGCGCACCACATCCTCGTCCATGAGATCCCCTTCACTGGACCGACCCCGTGCACGTTAGCGGCCCGATGCCGGTTTTGTGACCCACCGCAATCAAAAAGTTCTCAGAGGTGCGGTGCGACCGGGCCGTCGACGGTACGGCGGTAGTTCGCGAACTCGCTCGGGTGGGCGCGGTAGCAGCCGGTCAGGTACGGCATCCGCAGCGGCTCCGGGGGCCGGGCGGTGTGGTCGTAGATCAGGTCGATCTGGTCCAGGACCTGCTCGCGCCGGGTCTCCTTGAGGATCGCGACGGCCGAGTGCGACTGCGCCAGCTGCCGCAGGCCGTTGCGGTCCAGGTCGTGCCAGTGCCGGAACCGGGCCTGCTCGATCATCGTGAACAGGTTCGACTCCTCGAGCACCGGCACCGGCTCGAATCGGTCGCTGCCGCCGAAACCGTCGCCCTGCACCACCTGGAAGATCCGGCGCACCCAGGGCACCACGGTGTCGGCGTTGTTCCAGAGCAGGCCGAGGACGCCGTTCGGGCGCAGCACCCTGGCGATCTCCGGCAGCGCGCGGGCGTGGTCGAACCAGTGGAACGCCTGCCCGACGATCACCGCGTCCACCGACGCGTGCGCGAGCGGGATCGACTCCGCCGCGCCGACCATGGTGTCGAGACCGTGCTGCCGGCGGCAGACCGCGAGCATCTCCGGCGACGGGTCGACCGCGATCACGTGGTGCCCGAGCTCGGCGGCGACCGCGCCGAGCTTGCCGGTGCCGGCGCCCAGGTCGAGCACCTGCAGCCCGCGGCCGGGGCCGAGGATCCAGGTCAGCGCCTCGACCGGGAACGACGGCCGGCCCGCCTCGTACGCGGCCGCGACCGCGCCGAACGACTTCGCCCGCGCGGCGGACGGCCCGTGGTCCGGGGCGGCGCCGGAGTCCCCGGCCGGCTCATTGGTGGTCATCACCGTAAATCATGCCGTAGCGACGAGTGGCAGGCCTGTTATTCGCCGAGTTTCTTCTGTTCGATGTGTGCGTTCAGCGCGGCCAGCTCCGGGTGCGCGTCCAGGATCGCGACCAGCTCGGCGCAGCTGAGCCGGGGCGCGTCGAAGTCCTCGATGAGGGCGTCGAGCAACTTCCAGTCGTCCGCGGTGTCCAAGGTCAGCCGGTACTGCGCTCCACCGCCGGACCACGGCAGGTTCAGCAGCCGCATCTCGCCGGACCGGTTCTGGTGCAGGTACGGCGTGACGTGTTCGCGGTCGGCCTTCAGCGTGGCGTTCGCCTCGGCGTCGTACAGCCGGGCCGCGGAGAAGATCTCGAAGTCCATGCCGCGCGGGTAGGTGCGTTCGAGACAGTTCGAGATGTACAGGTCCGGGTCGTTCTCGGCCCGCCAGCGATCGACGCCCGCGGCAACGATCTCCGGGTCGATCAGCGGGCAGTCGGAGGTGACTCGGACGATCGCGTCCAGCTGGTGCTCGCGGGCGGCCCCCGCGAACCGGCTGAGCACGTCGTCCTCGCTGCCGCGGAACACCGGGATCCCGTCCTCGGCGCACAGCTGGGCGACGAGGTCGTCGTTGAAGTTGGTGGTGGTGGCCACGATCACCGGCAGCCCGGTGCGGCGCAGCCGGTCGAGGTGGTGCTCGAGGTACGAACGGCCGGCGACCGTCAGCAGCACCTTGGCGGGCAGCCGTGTGCTGGTCACGCGGACCTGCGTGACGATGCCGATCTTCACGGGTTCCATCGGAACATCTCCCGGATCTCGGCCGGACCGGCGACGTGGTCGACGCCCAGCTCGATGTCGGTGAACTCACGGGCAACCGCCGCGGGGACGTACGGCTGGTCCATCTCGGGCCACAGCCGCTTGATCCGCGCCTGACCGCCGAACGACGGGTGCTCGTTCTCCAGCACCATGGGATCACCGTAGACCCCCGCCCGCAGTCCGAGCGAGGCGCCGTACAGAACCGCGGAGCTGAGCCGGTTGGAGGCGACCCGCTGGTGCCTGCGGAGTTCGCGCAGCTGCTTGACCAGGAACTTCGCGTCGGTCCGGCGCCAGTGCAGGCCGCGGTAACCGTGGGTGATGACCCGGAAGCCCGCGTCGGCGTACACCTTGCGGATGGCCGGCTTCTCGTACTCGTTCCAGTACAGGCAGACCGTCACCGGCCCGGTCTCGTGCTCGTTGATCGAGGCAACGATGCGGCCGTGGTCGCCGAGGACGTGCTGGCCCTCCCAGCCGTGGAACGGGTAGAAGATGGTGCCCGCGGCCCGTTTCGACGGCGTCGCCAGCTCGGGGTGGGTCTTCAGCAGGTACAGCCAGACCGAGCCGATCACCGAGTAGTTGCGCAGGCCGAGCGCGTGCCCGCGGCGGCGGACGCTGTCGGACCAGACGAACTTCGGCATCCCCGGCGCGAAGTTCGTGCCGTGCGCGAACCCGTCGAGGATGTTCCAGCCGTGCTGCAGGTAACCCCAGATCCGCGGCGGCTTCGGCAGCCCGGCGTACGTCGCCATGATGTTGGCGTGCCCGTAGAAGTGGTTCGCGTGGTGCATCAGCGGCGCACCTTCCCCCGTGCCAGTCTGAGTACTCGCTTGAGCCGGCGGCGGATCACCCGGGCAGGGTTCAGCACGGCGTGGCCGACGCGGTACGGGAGCGAGCGGCGGATGCCGCTGACGGTGCCTTCGAACAGGATCGCCCGGGCGCTCGCGTGCGCGAGCTCGTCGGCGAGCCGGGCGACGGTGGCCAGCTGTTCGGCGCTGCCGCGCGGGCGGACGACCTCGTCGGGGGTGAAATCCTGCGCCGGCACGGTGATTCCGGCCATCGACGCGAGCCGCGCGGTCAACGCGTGCGGGTCGGCGGCCGCGGGCCATGGTTGCCGGAAGCCACTTTCCAGGGTACGGCGGGCGAACCGCGCCAGGTGCTGCACGACGTCCAGCTCCTGCGGCTCCCCGAACAGCCGGTACGACGTCCCGTCCAGGATCACGTTGTCGGGCGACCCCGCACCGCCCGCGCCCAACCAGGCGACGTACTCCGGAATCACCCGCCGAAGCTCCGCCTGGTCGTCGGACCGCAAGGCCGTCAGCAGGTGCTCCTCGAGCAGGACACCTTCGCCTGCCGGCACCACGCCGTCCGGCAGCACCTCGGGCCCGGAAGCGCCGATCACGAAATACCAGGCCGGCGCGAGCTCGACGCCGAGCCCGGCCGCGGCTGCATCGAGCACCACGCGGTACGGGTCCATCAGCACCGGACCCTCGTTGCGCGAGGCAACAGCCCGCGCCGCGACCACGGCCGCGAAACCGTCGACCGAGGTGACCGCGACGTCGGCCTGCACCAGCGAGGGGAAGACCGCGTAGGTTTGCGTGACCTGCAGACCGTCGAGCGCGGCCTGCAACGGTTTCAGCCCGGCGGGCGCCCTGTCGGCGACGTCCCGGCCCCAGTCCTCGTCGCGGGGGAGAGCCGCGGTGATGTCCGGCTGGACCAGGCGCTGGAAGCCGAACGCGTTCTCCGCGCCCAGGAGCAATCGCCCGCCCGGCCGGAGGCGTGCGGTCAGGCGTCCGAGGGCCTCGGTCCACGGCAGCGTCGCGGTGTCGGGGCCGACGAGCCGTTCCACGCCGTCGAGCGCCACGATCACGTCGTACTGCTCGTCACTGGTGAAGCGGTCGAGGGACCCGCAGAAGACCTGGCCCTTGGCGTCGTCCAGCAGCTCGGCGAGCTCCTCGGCATCCGGGGCCGACCGGACGAGCAGGTCGACCGACGACACCTGCGACGCGACGGCAGCGGTCAGGTCGGCGGCGTGAGGGCCGGCCATCAGGACGGAGTCGGCCGGCTGGAGGACGGCAGCAAGGAGCGCTGCGGCTGCGGGTCCGGCGGCCGCGGGGCGGGCGTCGGCCGGGTGCAGATCCGACCAGTTGAGCAACTCCCCGCCGACCAGGTTCGATCGGGTCACATGCATCAAGTTAGCCAACCAGGTGCAGCAGGGTCTCGATCACCCGGTCGACGTCACCGTCGGTGAGATCCGGGAAGAGCGGGAGGGACAGTTGCTCGGCGTAGTACCGCTCGGCGTTCGGGCACAGGCCGCGCCGGTAGCCCTGGTGCGCGAAGACCGGGTGCCAGTACACCGGGATGTAGTTGACCTGGACGCCGATCCCGGCCGCGCGCATCCGCTCGAAGACCTCGCGGCGGCGGCCGTCGAGGACGCGGATCGGGTACAGGTGCCACATCGGGTCGACGCCGTCGCGTTGCACCGGGGTGCGCAGGCCGTCGACCCCGGCGAAGGCGGCGTTGTAACGCGCGGTGATCTCGGTACGGCGGCGCTTGAACTCCGCGAGCCGGCGCAGCTGGGACAGGCCGAGCGCGGCGCCGAGGTCGGTCAGGCGGTAGTTCACGCCGTACTCGTGGACCTCCTGGTGCCACGGGCCCTCGTCGGTGATCTCGAAGCGCGCCGGGTCGCGGACGAGGCCGATGAAGTGGAACTCGTGGGCGCGCTGCGCGATCGCGGGGTCCTTGCAGACGACGGCGCCGCCCTCGCCGGTGGTCAGGTTCTTGGTCGGGAAGAACGACATCGTGGTGACGTCGGCGAGGTCGCCGACAGGCCGGCCGTCCGCCGTGCCGCCGACCGAGTGGGCGGCGTCGGCCAAGGTCTTTGCACCGACCCGATCGGCCAACGGCTGCAAGGCGCCGTAGTCGGCGGCTTGGCCGGCGTAGTCGACCGCCGCGATGACCCTGGACCGGTCAGATACGAGAGCGTCCACAGCCTTCGGGTCGATCAGGCCGGTTTCGTAGTCGATGTCGGCGAAGAGGATCTTCGCGCCCAGCATCGCGGCGCAGGAGGCCGTGGCTACGAAGGTCATCGGGGTGGTGATCACCTCGTCGCCGGGGCCGACACCGAGCGCGGCGTACGCGATGTGCAGGGCGGCCGTGCCCGACGTACAGCTGACCGCGCGGTGGCCGCCGGCGAGGCCGGAGACGGCCTGCTCGAAGGCGGTGACCGTGGGGCCGGTGGTCAGCCAGTCGCCGCGCAGTACGGCGGTGACGGCCTCGATGTCCTCCTCCGAGACCGACTGGCGTCCGTACGGAATCACGTCAGACGTCGCTCTCGAGGATCTTGCGGATCTCCTCGATCGAGTACCACCGGTCGTTGGTGTCGGACGCGTAGTGGAACCCGTCCGGCACCGGCGTCCCGTCGGCGGGCGGCTGGTAGCCCCAGGTGGCGAGGTCGGGCTGCAGCACGAACCGGTTGCCGAGCACCAGCGCGCGGCGGCCTTCCTCCGGGCTGATCATCTCCTCGTGCAGCTTCTCGCCGGGGCGCAGCCCGACGTCGTGCATCCGCGCGCCGGGGGCGATCGCCTCGGCCAGGTCGGTGACCTTCATCGACGGGATCCGCGGCACGTACAGCTCGCCGCCCGTCATCAGGTCGAAGGAGTCGACGACGAACTGCACCGCCTCCGGCAGCGTGATCAGGAACCGGGTGCAGCGCAGGTCGGTGATCGGCAGCGACTGGCCGGCCGCGTGCAGCGCGCGGAACTTCGGGATGATCGAGCCCCGGCTGCCCATCACGTTGCCGTACCGCACGACGCTGAACCGGGTGTCGTACGCCGCCGCGTAGTGGTTGCCGTTGATGAACAGCTTGTCCGCGGTCAGCTTGGTGGCGCCGTACAGGTTGATCGGGCTGGACGCCTTGTCGGTGGACAGCGCGACCACTCGCTGGACACCGCTGTCGATCGCCGCCTCGATCACGTTCTGCGACCCGACCACGTTGGTCTGCACGAACTCCCACGGGTTGTACTCACCGCTGTCGACCTGCTTCAGCGCGGCCGCGTGCACGACGAAGTCGACCTTGTGCATCGCCCGGTTCAGCCGGGCCCGGTCGCGGATGTCGCCGATGAAGAACCGCAGCCGCGGGTCGTCGCCGAACGACTGCCGGACCTCCCACTGCTTCAGCTCGTCGCGGCTGAACACGATGATCCGCCGCGGCTCCAGGTGCGCCAGCACGTGCCGTACGAACGACCGCCCGAACGACCCGGTACCGCCGGTGACCAGGATGTCGGAGCCGGTGAGGATTGACACGCGAGCGGGACCCTTCTGACGGACAGTTCCGAACTACGCACACGCGGTGCGGCCTCGAAACAATAGCTGCCCGCTGAGCGACCCTCTCAATCCACTGTCTCAGCCAACCGTGTTCAAACGTACGTTAGTGTCCCGCAAGCGGCGTAGCTTGACGCTATCGGCGCCCAGGCACGCACCTCGCGGCACTTGGCCAGCGCCCACGATGCTCCGCATCGAGGCCACTGACCAAGCACCCCGATGCACGCACCTGGACACCGCTATCGTTCAAGCTACGCCGCTTGCGGGACACTAGGCCCCGTGAAACGCGTCGGGGTGCGATGTGATGTGGGGCCGGCCCGGGGCGTCGGTCACGTGATGCGGTGCCTGGCGCTCGCCGAGGAGGTACGGCGCCGCGACGTGGAGCTGGTGTTCGTGTGCGACGCGCACACCGTGCCGTGGGCCGCGCAGCAGATCGCGGCGCGCGGGATCGCCGTACGGCCGGCCGTCTGGGAACCCGCCGAGCACATCGAGCTCTTCGGTGAACTCGGGCTGGACGCGGTCGTGTTCGACTCGTACGACCTCGACGCGGCCGTCTACCCGGCCGTCCGGGCGAGCGGGCTGCCGACGCTCGCGATCGTCGACGGCGACTTCCGGGGCGCCGAGGCCGACGTCCTCGTCGACCAGAACCTCGCGGCCGAGCTCGACGACCCGCCGCTGCCGAACGGATCCGTCCGGCTCGCCGGGCTGCCGTACGTGATGATCCGCGACGAGATCCTCGACCACCGTCCCGCGACCCCGCCCGCCGACCGGCACAGCGCCGTACCGAAGATCTTCGCGTTCTTCGGCGGCACTGATGCCTTCGGGGCCGGTCCGTACGTCGCTCGCGCGCTGGCCTCGACCGGTCTGCCCTTCGAGGCGACCGTGGTCGCGCCGGGAGCCGACCTCGCCGCGCGGATCGCCGCCGTCGAACTGCACCCGCAGCAGCGCGTCGAGATCATCGGCCCGACGGATCAGCTCGCGGCGCGCGTCCGCGAGGCCGACCTGACGATCAGCGCCTCGGGTACGTCGACCTGGGAGCTGCTGTGTCTCGGGGCCACGGCCGGGCTCGTGTGTGTGGTCGACAACCAGGTGATGGGGTACGAACGCGCGGTCGGCACCGGCGCCGCGGCCGGGCTCGGTCTGCTGAGTGCGCTGCAGCAGGACGTGGCGTCCGCGGACCAGGTCCTCAAGCGCTTGCTCACCGACCCGGCCGAGCGGGGCCGGCTGGCACGAGCCGGGTGGGACCTGGTCGACGGCTGTGGGCGCGAGCGGGTCGCTGACGCGCTGCTGGCGCTTACCTGAGTTCGTAGATCGTCGCGTCGAGCGTGGCGTGCCGGAGGCGGACGTAGGTGCGCAGCGCCGGTGAGACCTCGCCGGCCCGGTGGTCGGCGTACAGCCAGCGGACCCCGGCGTCGCGCAGCCGCTCGACCGCGGCCGGCGTCGGCGCCCTGAAGACGATGTCGTTGGCGGCGAGCTTCTCGCGGTCCCAGTACGGGATCAGGCTCGGATTGCTGTCGGCGGTGAGGGCGATCCGGTTCGCCTGGTTCGAGTACGACCAGCCCTCGACGAGGACCGGGCGCTCGGACAGCGCGGCGAGCCAGAAGTGCCGGCTGTCGCAGAGGCCGTCGCGTTCGATGATGCAGTGCGCGTTGGTCGCGATCAGGTCGCCCGGCTGGCTGTTGCGCCGCAGCCACCGCGCGGCTCCGGCCTCGGCCGCCGTCGCGCCGCCGCGGAACGGGCGAGCGAAGACCAGGCTCGACGCCTTGTCCGACACGAACGCCTGCAGCGGAACCAGGGCCGCGCCGATCATGCAGGCCGCGACCGCGGCGCCGGCCAGGGCCACGAAGAAGTTGCCGGGCCGCCGCGCCAGCTTCCACACGACGGCCGCCAGCAGCGCGACGACGGCGACCGCGGCGGCCGTCCACAGCCACGGGCCCTTGATCCCCGGCAGGTCGGCGGACCGCGAGCGCGCGACCGCGAACGCCACCAGCCCGAGCACCCCGGCCGCCCCCACGAGCACCACTGCCCGCCGGTCGCCCAGCCGCCCGACCAGGTTCGCCAGCCCGGCGGCCGCGAGGACGGCGATCACCGGGAACGCAGTCCGCAGGAAGTACAGCTGACTGACCCCCGACTGGGTCGTGAGCAGCGTCCCCAGCAGACCCGCGACCGCGACGCCGCCCAGGAACACCGCACCGGTGTCCCGCCACTTCCGGCCCAGGAAGAACAAGCCGGACGCCGCCAGTCCCCAGCTCAGCAGGGTCGTCGCCCCGCTCAGCAGCTGGGCGTGCGGGTTCGAGATCACCAGCTGGTACGGCGCCAGCTGCACGAACGTCTCGAACGGCTTGATCTCCGTCCCCCACGTGCTGCCGCCGAAGATCGCGATCAACGCCGCCACGAACACCGCCAGCGACAGCAGCCCGCCGAGAAAGGCCGGCTGCGTACTCCGCCGCGCCAGCCCCAGCTGCAGGAACGCGAACGCGAACCCGACACCGACCACCGGCAGGATCGTCGACTTCGCCCCGGCCGCGATCAGCGCGAGCAGCACCAGCAGCACCCACCGGCTCCGCGGCCTGCCATCGGCGCGCAACAGATCCACGGCCACCACGCAGAGCGCCAGCACGATCAGGACGCCGAGATTCTGCGTCGGGCTCAGGTACGCCGCCACCGCGGTCGAGATCCCGCCCAACCCGGCGCCGGCCAACGGCTGCACCGCCCCGCCGAGCCCGGCGACGAACACCGCCAGCGGCCCGGCCCAGGTCGCACCCGACTCGGCCGTCGGCGTGATCCTCGTGGCGAGCGCGAACACCAGCCCGCACCCGGCGAGGAACAACGGCAGCCAGCTCAAGGAGTGGATCAGGTCGGTCAGGTCGATCCGCGTCCCCCACTGCGTCGCGGCCGTCGCCTGATGGAAGAACGAGTGGTACTTCATTGGCTCGCCGCCGAGCCACAGCGTCGAGATCGGTACGTCGTACTTCGCGCTGGCGGCCAGCGCCTGCTGGAACGCGAGGTCCGGGTAGGCGCGCAACGGATCGGTGTACGCCGGCAGGAACTGCGCCGGGCCGCGCCGGTAGACGACCAGCAGCACGACCGCGGTCGAGACCGCGAGCAGCCACGCCTGCAGCGGACGGACCGGGCGCTCGACCCGCCGCCAGACCCGCGCCCGGGCGTCGCTGTCCACGAAGGCGATCACCAGGACGACCGGCGCCCAGGCCCACGACCACGCCTGGAGACCGATCGAGGCGCTGGCCAGGTACACCAGCACCTGTCCCGCCGTACCGACCGCGAACCCGGCGGACAGGTCCTCGACCAGGTTGCGCCCGTACCCGCCGACCAGCCGCCAGAGCGCGAACCCCGGCAACAGCACCGCGACCACGGTGAACAGCACGAACCGGATCAGCTCGAAGGGCGTCGCGTGCAGCGCGAGCAGGACGACCGTCAGCAGCGCGACCGCGAGGCCGGCGACCAGACCCGACAGGGAGGGACCCGCGGTCCGCGGCCCCCGCCGCCTCGCTTTCGCGCGCATGTCGTAACAGTAATGTGAAATCCGTCGCGCCACGAACGCGTTACGTCACTCCTTGTGAGGTCTGCGCAGCGTGTGCCTCGACGTACGGCTGGTAACTCCGATGGCTTAAGCTCAGCGGCCTATGAGTTGGTACGACGCGCTCGAGGCCGGTGAGCTGACCGTGCGGCCGTCCGTGGACGCGGCGAAGCGGTTCGGGGTCTCCATCGACCGGATGTCGGTGTCCGCCTCGGCCGGTACGCCGCTCTCGGAGGTGCTGGCCGCGGTCGAGAGGTCGACCGCCGACGTGATCGTGCTGCGCTACCCGGCCCGGGAGGCCACCTGGTTCGCCGCGCTGGCGAGCGGGCCGCGGCAGGCGCTGCTGGCCGACACCGTCGTCTGCTGGGCGCTGCCGGTCGGCAAGGGCCGGCGCCCGGCGCCGCTCGCGGGCTTCGCCGCCCAGATCGAGGACGACGTGGACGACGACCTGGTGGATGACCTGGTCGCGGACGTCTTCGGCGACGCCGGCAACCACTACTGCGCCGACCCCGTGTTCGACCGGGCGCGCGCCCTGGCCGGCCGCCAGGAGTGGGCCCGGCGGCGGATCGCCGCGGCCGGTGCCGTCGTACTGCGGGGTCCGGACCGGCGGGTGCTCGCGCTCGGCGCGATCGACGAGCAGCGCTCCTGGACCGAGATCCAGCTGGCCGGCGTCGTCCCGGCCGAGCAGGGCCGCGGGCGGTACGGTCACCTGCTGGCCGCGATCGAGGACGCGTGTACGACGCGGCGCCTGGTCGTGACGACGCAGGCCCATCAGATCGGGATCCAGCGCATCTGGTCCCGGTACGGCTTCGAGCCGGTGCATAACCTCCTGACGGTGCATCTCGTTGCCGCTACGTAGACCGTTCGCAACCGCGAGGGAGGGCACACGAGAGTGACGCCGCGGTTGAGCGTTGTGGTGCCCTTCTACGGCGTTGGCGACTATCTCGGGGACTGCCTGGGCTCGATCGCCCGGCAGGCCTGGACCGACTTCGAGGCGATCCTGGTCGACGACGGTTCGCCGGACGACAGTGCCGTGATCGCGAAGGAGTTCTGTGCCCGGGACCCGAGGTTCCGGCTGATCCAGCAGGAGAACTCCGGGCCCGGCCCGGCCCGGGACGCGGGGATCCGGGAGGCGACCGGCGAGTACCTGGCCTTCGTCGACGGCGACGACCTGGTCTCGCGGTACGGGTTCGCCGCGCTGGTCCGGACCCTGGACCGGACCGGTTCGGACTTCGCCGGCGGCAACGCGCGCCGGTTCAACAACAGCTTCGGCGTCCGGCCGTCGTGGTTGCACAAGCAGCCGTTCGCCCGCGTCCGGCACGCGACGCACGTCACCGAGTTCCCGGACCTGGTCCTGGACCGGATGCTCTGGAACAAGGTCTACCGCCGCTCGTTCTGGACCGAGTACGGGTACACCTTCCCGCCGATCAGGTACGAGGACTACCCGGTCGCCCTCAAGGCGCACCTGGACGCGGTCACCGTCGACACCATCCCGCAGGCCGTCTACTACTGGCGCGAGCGGGAGTCCGGCGAGTCGATCACCCAGCAGAAGTTCCAGCTCGGCAACATCCGCGACCGGGTGACCTCGGCCGGGATGGTCGTCGACCTGGTCGAGGACGCCGTACCGGTGGTGCGCCGGCGGGTGCACGCGCACCTCGCGCAGATCGACGTACTGACCCTGATGTCCGCCTTCGGCACCGTGCCGCCCGACGACGAGCAGGCGCTGGTCGACCTGTCCCGCGAGCTCGTCGACCGGCTCGACGAGGACGTCCTCGCGGCCACGCACCGGTACGACCGGATCCAGCACGCCGCGCTCCGGGCCGGCGACGTCGACCTGCTCCGGCGGCTCGCGGTCTTCCGGAACTCCGGCGGGCTCCGCGGCGGCGCGCGGGCGGTGGCGCGGCCGCGCCGGTCGAAGCAGCTCGACTACAACTACCCGGGCCGCGGCGAGTCCGCCGTACCGCGGGAGCTGTACCGGCTGCGCGACCAGGATCTGACGCTGGCGACGAGTGTGCGCGAGGTCCGCTGGGTCGACGGCAAGCTGTCGGTCAAGGGCACCGCGGAGATCCGCCACCTGGAGACCGGCCGTACGTCGACCCTCGACATCGCGCTGGCCGTCGGCGAGACGTCGTACCCGCTGGAGGTCCGGCGGTACGACGCGCTGGACCTGCACGGGGACAAGACGCTGGTCGGGTTCGAGGTGCTGCTGGACCGGGAAGTGCTGGCCGAGTGCACGGGTGCTCCGGCGCACTTCGAGGTCCGGATGCGGTCGGGGCGGCGGGAGCGCAAGGGCATGCTCGGCGGTCAAGGCCCGGGCAGTCCCGGGTGGCCGCCCGGCGCGTGGATCGACGAGACGAACTGGATCCAGCCGGGGCCGGGCAAGTACGGCTGGTTCTCGCTGCGGCGGCTGACGGATCCGTGCCGGCTGACCGCGGTCGAGCGCACGGCCGACGAGTTGGTGCTGCACGGGCGGGCGTCGTTCGACGAGCCGGAGCTGTACCTCAGCCGCCCGGTGGTCGGCGGCGAGGAAGAGGTGCCGCTGGAGGTCGACGGGCGGGACTTCACCGCGCGGCTGCCGATCCAGGACGTCCTCGACGCCGCGAACCACGACGATCCGTTCGGCCAGCGGACGACCCGGGTGTTCCGGGTCCGCGGGCCCGAGCGGCAGCAGCGGGTGCTGTTGTGGACGGCGGGCGACGCCGCGGTCTCGCAGGTCAAGGACGGTCGCGTGGTCACGCTGACCCGGTCGACCGGCGGCTACGTGAACCTGCACGAGTCGCCGATCCGGACGACCGCTGTCGATGTTGTCGCTGATGGCAATCAGCTGGTGGTGCGCGGGTGGGCGGGCCGCGACGTCAGCTTCAGCTGGCGGCGGTACCTGGCCGATTCCGACGAGCACCTCGACGTCCCGTGCAGCCGGGTCGAGACCGCTGACGGCTGGTCGGCCGCCGCTGACCTGGACGCGTTGGTCCCGGCGAGCGCCGTGCGGGTCTCGGTCGATCCGCTGGCCGCGCTGGCCGACTGGATCCTGTTCGCCACCTCCAGAGACGGTACGGCGCACGCCGTACAGTGCGAGCCGTTCCTGTGCAGCCGGTTGCCCTTGGCAATCACTCGCGGGTCGCACGCGCTCGCGGTCCGACCCCATGCCGGCACTCTGCACGTCGAGGTGCGCTGAATTGCATCATCACAACCACTACTACGGTCAGGCGCACATCCTCTCGCGGTACGCCGGGTTCGACTTCGACCACCCGCCGCGGCTGCGCGGGTACCTGCAGCACGGCTGGAACATCGGCTGCGGCTGGAACCCGGTGCACGAGTTCTACGACGGCGCCTGGCGCTTCACCTGGAGCGACGCGCCGAAGCGCCGCGGGCACGCGCTCGGGCGGCGGAACTACCACAGCATCGGGGCGCCGTTCCTGTACCTGATGGAGCTCGAGCCGGAGCCCGAGGAGCCGGTCGAGCGCGAGGGCACGCTGTGGTTCCTCTTCCACGGGTGGGAAGGCGGCAAGATCCACGGCGACCACCAGCGGCTGATCGACGAGATCCGCGAGACCGAGCCCGGTCCGGTGACGTTCAGCCTGTACTACACGGAGTACGACCGGCCCGAGGTGCGCGGGTTCTACGAGGACGCCGGGTTCCGGGTGGTGTCGTTCGGGCGCCGCGGGTTCTCGTACGAGGGGACCGACCGGCGGTTCCTGTTCAAGCAGCTGGCCGAGCTGCGCAAGCACAAGCGGGTCGCCGCGAACCGGCTGTCGACCGCGATCTTCTACGGCGTCGCGGCCGGCTGCGAGCCGGCGGTGTACGGCGACCCGATGGAGATGGACGGCGAGAACCCGTTGTTCGGCGGCCAGAGCCGGATCGAGCGGCTGTGGCCGGAGATGCTCGGCAAGACCGTCGACCTGGACGCCGCGCGCGCGACCACCGACCTGGAACTCGGCAAGCCCTGGATGATGCCCGCCGCGGAACTGCGGTCCCTGTTCGATTGGAGAGAGCGTGTTTAAGAGGACATCTGAGACCCCTGCGCCTACTGCGCAGCGCTCGGCGGGCACCTCGCCGCACTGGAGGAAAGGCCACGATGAAACCACATCGAGGCCTTCCCTCCAGCACGGCGAGGCACTCCGCCGAGCGCTTGCTCGCGACGGCGCAGGGGTCTCAGATGTCCTCTAAGGTTCAGGTGGTCCGCGGTGAGATGCAGCCGTGGACCGATCACACGGCGGCTCGGCCGGCGCTCGCGGCGCTGCTGAGCGACGTCGCACCCGCGAACCGGCGGACGCTGATCCTCGGACCGCACGCGCCGCAGCTGATCGAGGCGGTGCTCGCGCATTCGTCGGACGTGACGATGCTGGTGCGCTCGGTCTCCGACGCGCACCAGCTGGGTCAGGACTTCGGTCCGTGCCTGCAGGTGATCGCGGGCGCGCTCGACGGCCTGCGGTCCGAGCCGTACGACGTGATCGTCGCGTCGGACGGGCTGGACCGGGTGCTCGGGTACGACAGCGCGGACCTGTCGTGGAGCGAACGGCTCGCCGCGGTGTCGGCGCTGGCGGCTCCGGACGCGGTCGTCGTACTCGGCCTGGAGAACGAGTTCTCGCTGCTGAACCTGCTCGACAGCCGCCCCACCCACGAACGCCACGGCGACGACGAGTGGCGCCCCCTCCACGACGACCCCACGCGGCCCGTCTCGGTCGACCAACTCAAGTCCGCCCTCCCGTGGCCCGCCGAGGTGTACGCCGACTTCGGCTCCCGCACCTACATCCGCACCGACGTAGCCGCAGCCGCCCGCCCCGGCGAACTCCCGACCCGCCTGGCATCCGGCGCCCTGGAGTCGGTCGACGTACCTCTCCTGTCGCCCGCAGCCGAGGGCGTAGACACCGCCTCCCGCGCAGGCCTCCTCCCCTCCATCCCCACCGGCTGGCTCGCCATCGCCGGCGCCCGCCCCACCCACGACATCTACACCCAAACAGCCCACACCATCTTCACCGCCGACGAAAACCTCACCGGTTGGTCCGTCGGCTTGCCGGAGAACGCACCGCAGGAGGCCGACAGCACGGCCGGCTCTGTGTCTTTCGACTCCGCGGTCGTCCCCAGGGCCGTTCCGCGCGGGGTTTCTGTGGAGAGTGTGCTGTTTCGGCTGGCTGCTGCTGAGGATGTGCCGGGGTTCCGGAAGTTGGCGGCGGAGTTGGGTGAATGGGTGGCCGACTCGCGGGTGATTGTCCGATGGGATGATGTGGTTTACGACGGTGAGTCGTTTGCTTATGGGGTGTCCGGGTGGGTGGCTGCGGAGACTGTTGAGAAGCAGGATCTGTTGGCGGCTGCCTGGGTGCGGTTCCATGAGCGGCTGGTCGGGCAGCACCGGCGGCACCCGTGGCCGCCGTGGATGGTGGGGGACGATCTGGTCTCGGCCTGGCTCGGGATGTCGGGGATCGAGCCGCCGGAGCAGACCCAGGCGACCGGGCCCGACACCATCCCCGCGAGCACCGCGCAAGTTGCCCGAGGCAAGGAGCTTGCCGCCGCGTTGGACGCCGTACTGCGGACCAACCCGACAGTCGACGTCCGCACCGTTCTGGCCGAAGCCGAAGCGGCCAAGCACGAGCTGTTCGAGCTGAAGGGCCACGTCTACGGCCTCGAGCGCACGCTCGGGTTCCGCAACAAGGCGATGAAGACCCGCGAGAACCGCATCCGCGAGCTCCGCGGCCAGCTCCAGCGCCTGACAGCCGCCCACGAGCGCATCCGCGGCTCCCGCACGTACGCCGTCTCACGCGTGATCTTCCACGCCGCCCAGGTCCGCAAGCCCAAGGTCGTCGCCCGCAAGCTCGCGCGCCGGATCCGCAAGAGATGAGCACACCACGCCTCAGCGTGGTAGTGCCGTTCTACAACGTGGGGGCTTACATCGGGGACTGCCTCGACTCGATCGCGCGGCAGACGTTCACCGACTTCGAGGCGATCCTGGTCGACGACGGTTCGCCGGACGACAGCGCCGTGATCGCGAAGGAGTTCTGTGGGCAGGACCCACGGTTCCGTATCGTCGAACAGCAGAACGCCGGTCTCGGCCCGGCACGCAACACCGGCGTCGAGCACGCGACGGGGGAGTACGTCACGTTCGTCGACAGTGACGACCTGGTCACGCGGCACGGCTTCGGCCTGCTGATCAAGGCGCTCGACCGGACCGGCTCGGACTTCGCCGCCGGCAACGCGCGCCGGTTCAACAACAGTTACGGCGTCCGCCCGTCCTGGCTGCACGCGCAGGCGTTCACGGCCGACCGGCTCGCGACGCACATCTCCGAGACACCGCAGCTCGTCCTGGACCGGATGGTGTGGAACAAGGTGTACCGGCGCTCGTTCTGGGACGAGTACGGCTACCGCTTCCCGGCGATCCGCTACGAGGACTACCCGGTGACGCTCAAGGCGCACCTCGACGCGGTCACGGTCGACACGGTCGCGGCCCCCGTGTACTTCTGGCGCGAGCGCGAGTCCGGCGACTCGATCACCCAGCAGAAGTTCCAGCTCGCGAACATCCGCGACCGCGTGGTCTCGGCCGGCATGGTGCTCGACGAGGTCGAGGACGCGCTGCCGGCGATCAGGCACCGGGTGCACGCGCACTTCCGCCAGATCGACCTGCACGCGATCCTCTCGGCGTTCGGCACGGTCCCGCCGGAGGAGGAGCAGCACCTGGTCGAGCTCACCACCGAGCTCCTGGACCGCCTGGACGAGGCCGTGCTGGTGAACTCGCCACGCCTAGCCCAGCTCCAGTTCGCGGCCCTTCGCTCGGGCGACCTCGAGCTCCTGCACAAGGTCGCCCTCGACCCCGAAGCGGCCGAGGAACACCTGCACCGCACGAAGACCGACTTCACCCTCGCCACCAGCGTGCGCGAGGTGACGTGGGTCGACGGCGAGCTGTCCGTCCGCGGCACCGCCGAGCTGCGCCACCTGCAGTCCCGGCCGTCGAGCCTGCGCATCGACCTGGTGATCGCGGGCAAGAACCACCGGCTCCCGGTACGGCGTTACCCGGCGAGCGACCTGCGCGGCGGCACAAGCCTTGTCGGGTTCGAGGTCCGCGTCAGCCGCGAGCTGCTGGCCAAATGTACGGCGGGCCCGTCGCACTTCGACGTACGGCTGCGGTGCGGCGGGATCCGTCGGCGGGACCTGCTGCGTGGTCAGAAGGCGGGCAGTCCCGGCTGGCCGCCCGGGGCGTGGATCGACGACACGAACTGGATCCAGCCCGGTCCGGGGACGAACGGCGCGCTCGCGATCCGGCGGTTGGCGGATCCGTGCCGGTTGACGGCGGTCGAGCAGACGCCCGAGGCGCTCGTGCTGCACGGGCGGTCGGCGTTCGACGAGCCGTCGTTGTTCGTGAGCCGGCCGCTGTCCGGCGGTGAGGAGGAGCTGCCGCTCGAGCTGCGCGGCCGGGACTTCACGGCCCGGCTCCCGATCCGGCCGATCCTCGAGGAGACGAACCCGGACGACCCGTTCAGCCAGCGGACGACGCGCGCGTTCCGGATGCGTGGGCCGGAGGGACGCGAACAGGTGCTGCTGTGGACGGCCGGTGACCGGCTCGTCTCGCACGCGGAACGCGGGCGCGTCGTGATGCTGACCCGCTCGACCGGCGGGTACGTGAACCTGCACGAGTCACCGATCCGGATGACCGCGACCGCAGCCGTTGTCGCAGGCAACATGTTGGTGGTCCGCGGACCCGACTGGGGCGAGGTCGACTTCAGCTGGCGACGGTACCTGCCCGACTCCGACGACCACGTGGACGTCGCGTGCCGCCGTACCGTCTCCGACGACGGCTGGGCCGCTGTGGTGGACATGGCGGCGTTGGACCCGGCGGAGTGGATCCTGTTCGCCACGGCGCCCGACGGTACGGCGCATGCGGTCCAGTGCGAGCCGTTCCTGTCGAGCCGCCTGCCGCTCACCATCCAGCGCGGTCCACACACCCTCGCCGTACGCCCCCTCGCCGGCACCCTCCACCTCGAAATCACCTAACCCCCGGCCCCACCCCGCGCGCACCCGCGCGCACCCGCGCGCACCCGCGCGCACCCGCGCGCACCCGCGCGCACCCGCGCGCACCCGCGCGCACCGCGCCGCGCACCCGCGCGCACCCGTGCACCCGCGCTCCGCACCCGCGCTCCGCACCCGCGCTCCGCACCCGCGCACCCGCGCTCCGCGCACCTCGGGCGAACCCTCCAGATCAGGGGGCATCCCTTCAACTGGAGGGTTGCCCACTGAAAATCTGAGGGGGCAACCCTCCAGCTGAGCTGGCAAGCCGCGTCAGCGGCGCGCGATCAGCAGTTGGTGCGTGACCGGCCAGTCGACGCGGTCGCCGTCGGGGGTGGTGATGGCGGCGACCGGGCTGATGCGGTTGTCGACGACCCAGTCGTTGCGCCAGCTCTTCGAGGACGGGTCGATCGTGAAGCCGGCGCGTTCGGCGACGGCTGACCAGCCGGCGAAGTTCAGGCCGCAGAACTGTTCGTGGGTCTCGCTCAGCCAGTTGTCGACGTAGTCCTTCCGGGTGAGGAAGTCCATCGCGTCGGCCAGCCGCAGCACGAACCCGTCGCCGCGGACGTCGTACCCGAACGGCACCTTCGCGTTCCGCCGGAAGTCGTGCGCGAACTGGAAGAACCGCGCCCGCGTCGACAGCTTCCCGACGTACGCCGCGGGGTCGCCGAGCGCCTCGAGTACGACGACATCGTCCGGGTTCTCGCCGTCGCTGTCGTCCAGCGTCAGTACGACGGAACGCTCCGGCTCGTCCGGCCCGCACACGTCGGAGTTGATCCACACTCCGCCCGGTGCCGTGTGCGCGTAGAGCGCGTCCGCGAACCGCTGCACCGTTTCCGGGCGCGAACCGTCGGCGTACGACCAGATCTCGTGGGTCAGCGCGAGCGTCAGCGTGGTGTCGATCGAGCGCGGCGGGAAGACCGCGGAGCCGAGCATGTTGCGCTGGTAGAAGTAGACGTTCGGGTTGCCGAAGAGGCCCTGCTCCTTCTTGTGCACGCACTCGGCGTACAGGTGCCGGGCGACCTCGACGCCGATCAGGTCCGACTCGTGGAAGCGCGGGTCCGCGTCGACCAGCTGCAGGGTCGCGCCGGTCGCGCAGCCGATGTCGAGGATCCGGCCGGGCCGCACGAAGTCCTTGATCTGCAGCCATTTCCGGTCGGCCGCGGTCTCGAACGCGTCGGCGTACGTCTTGTAGTCGCGCGTCGTGGTCAGCCCGCCGTCGTCGCCGACCACCGGGTCGTTGACGCAGCGCGCGACGTGCGCGTCCAGGGCGTACCGCTCGAAGACGTCCACGGTCGCCGGATGCGCGAGCTCCTTCCACTGCTCGTTGCCCGCAGCAATCATCAGCAGCACGTCCCAGGGGCGCGCCGTACCCTCGGGCTCGACCCCGATCACCTGGTACCCGAGCTGCTCGTACAACTTGCTCACCTCAGGCGTTGAACACGCGACGACCGTGTTCTCCGGCGTCAACCGCACGAGATCGTCGGTCCCGGCCTCGATCGCCTTCACCGTCACCTCGGCGAACTCGTCCGTCGGCGGTGTGTCCACCACCCCGACCACCAGCGACCGAATCCCCTCCACCACGCTGAACCGCTCGATCGCCGCTTCCCGCCGATGGAACGGCACGGGATTCCGCTTGGTGGTCTGATGATTGGCCGACGTCACCGCCCACACCACAGTCCGCTCAGCGTGCTCCCGCAGGAACTCACCCTGAAATCGGGTCAGCACGTGGTGCCGGCCCGGAAACAAGAGATACATCAGAGCAGGTCCCAGGTGAGCGGGGTGCCGGCCTTCGCGGCGGTGCGGAAGGGGCGGCCCGCGACCTGGGGGAACAGGTCCGGGGCCAGGCCGCCGGCGGGGCGGATGGAGCGGACGTTGTCGGGGGTGATGAGGTCGCCGGCCTGGACGTCCTGGGTGACGTAGAGGGAGCGGCGGAAGCGGAGCACGTTCTGCTCGGCCTGCTTGGGGCCGATAACGGGGTCGCCGAGGGACAGTTGGGCGACGCGCGTGCTCTCGACGAGGAGCTCCAGCTCCCACGGTTCGAGGGAGAAGGCGGAGTCGACGCCGCCGTCGACGCGCTTCAGTGTCACGTGCTTCTCGATCACGGTCGCGCCGAGGGCGACCGCGGCGACGGCGGCGCCGATGCCCATCGTGTGGTCCGACAGGCCGACCTGGACGCCGAGGGCGTCGCGGAGGACCGGGATGCCGCGGAGGTTCGACTGCTCCGGCGGCGCCGGGTAGCTCGCCGTACAGGACAGCACGATGATCTGCTCGTTGCCGGTCGAGCGCGCCGCCCGGACCGCGGCGTCGATGTCGGTCAGCGTCGCGGACCCGGTGGAGATGATGATCGGCTTGCCGGTCTCGGCCATCCCGCGGACCAGCGGCAGGTCACCGATCTCGTTCGAGGCGACCTTGTACGCCGGAACGTTCAGCTTCTCCAGGAAGTCGATCGCGGTCGGGTCGAACGCGGACGAGAACGCGACCATCCCGAGCGACGCCGCCAGCTCGAAGATCGGCTCGTGCCAGGCCCACGGTGTGTGCGCCTCCCGGTACAGGTCGTAGAGCCGCGCCTCGCTCCACAGCTCGTGCTCGGCCGGCAGCCGGAAGGCGGGCAGGTCGACGTCGAGCGTCATCGTGTCCGCGGTGTAGGTCTGCAGCTTCAGCGCCTGCGCGCCGGTCTCCGCCACGGCCCGGACGATGTCCAGCGCCCGCTCCAGGTCGCCGTTGTGGTTCCCCGACATCTCGGCGATGACGAACGGCTGGTGTTCCGGCCCGACCGGCACCCCACCGATCTCGATCGACTTCATTTCTTCCCCTTACGATCCTGCTTGCGCAGGCTGATCGGTATCACGGTGACCTCGCGCCCGTCGGCGTACCGGGTCTCCGGGGTGCCCTCGGTGAACCGGAACCGCCGGTTCATCTGCCGGACCACGGTGTTGTGTTCCAGGACCTCGCCGGTGAGTACGTCGAGACCGAGCTCGTCGAACGCGTACGCCGTCGCCTCGCGCATGATCTCGATCCACGCCGGCAGCGTCTCGCCCCGCTCGGCCAGCCCGTCGGCGTCCAGGAAGAACCCCCACGCCCCCGTCGTACCGTCCAGGTCGAAGAAGTTGACCACCCCGGCGGTCGCCCCGGCGCGCTCGTAGATCAGCACCCGCCGCGACGGGTCGACCGACGTCTTCGCCCACCAGGCGGCGTGCTCGTCGGCGCCGATCTCGTGCGCGGTGATGCTCACGTCGCGGTTGGCCTGCTGGTTCCGCAGTCGCCGGATCGTGTCGACATCGTCGTCAGTGGCGGTCCGCAGCATGCACCTAACCTAGCGTCTTCCGGGAAGTCCCCAGATGTGTAAACATCTTTCCACTTCACCGGAAAGCGTAGTCGGAGAGTGACATGAGAGTCTGGCGGGCGATGGGTGTTCTCGGGGTGACGGCCGGTGTGCTGCTCGGTGGTCTGAGCAGTACGGCGTCGGCCGTGGAGACGGCGGGGAACGAGCAGAAGTGTGCGCCGAGCGCGTCCACGCCGCTGCGGCAGTTCCGGGCCAGCTGGGTCGCGTCGGTGGTGAACATCGACTGGCCCTCGAAGACCGGCCTGAGCGCCGCGCAGCAGCAGGCCGAGCTGATCGGCTGGCTCGACGACGCGGCCCGGCAGAACCACAACGCGGTCATCCTGCAGGTCCGGCCGACCGCGGACGCGTTCTGGCCGTCCAAGGTCGAGCCCTGGTCGCGGTACCTGACCGGCCAGCAGGGCGGCGACCCCGGCTACGACCCGCTGGCGTTCGCGGTCGCCGAGGCCCACAAGCGGAACCTCGAGCTGCACGCCTGGTTCAACCCGTACCGGCTGTCGATGAACACCGACATCAACGCGCTGCTGCCGACCCACCCGGCGCGCCAGCACCCGGACTGGGTCGTCTCGTACGGCGGGAAGCTGTACTACAACCCAGGCATCCCGGCCGCGCGCGAGCTGGTCGAGGACGCGATCATGGACGCGGTCGAGAACTACGACATCGACGGCGTGCACTTCGACGACTACTTCTACCCGTACCCGGTGGCCGGCCAGGTGTTCGACGACGCGGCCACGTTCGCGCAGTACGGCGGCGGCTTCACGAAGCTGGCCGACTGGCGGCGGAACAACATCGACCTGCTGATCCAGGAGCTCGACCAGAAGATCCACGCGAGCAAGCCGTGGGTGAAGTTCGGCGTCTCGCCGTTCGCGGTCTGGCGCAACAAGGGCACCGACCCGGAGGGCTCCGACACCACGGCCGGCGCGCAGACGTACGACGACCTGTACGCGGACACCCGGAAGTGGGTCCGCGAGGAGTGGATCGACTACATCGTGCCGCAGGTCTACTGGGCGGGCGGGTTCGCGCCGGCGGACTACAACAAGCTCGTCCCGTGGTGGGCGGACCAGGTCCGCGACACCCGCGTCCACCTCTACATCGGCGAGGCGACGTACAAGGTCGGTACGTCGGCGCAGTCGCCGGACTGGTCGGACCCGAAGGAGCTGAGCGACCACCTGGCGTTCACCAGCACGATCCCCGAGGTGAAGGGCAACATCTACTTCTCTGCGAAGGACGTGCGCGCGGACCGGCTCGGGGCGACCACGCTGCTCAACAACACCTGGTACTCGCGGCCGGCGCTGGTGCCGACGATGCCCGCGCTCGACTCCCGCGCGCCGCTGCCGGCGCACGCGGTGCACGCGACGCGGACCGCCGACGGTGTCCAGGTGAAGTGGTCGCGGACGTCGCAGGACACCACGGCGTACGCGATCTACCGGCGTGAGCTGCGCGGCGGCGACCACTGCCCGGACAACGACGCCCGCAACCTGATCGCCACGGTCCGCTCGACCGGGGCTGCGCAGTCGTACGCCGACAGCACGGCCACTCCGGGGACGGCGTACATCTACTCCGTCACCGCGCTGGACCGGCTCGCCAACCAGAGCGTGCCGATTCCGGCGGTCTCGCTCCGCTGATGCCTACCGGCTCGGTCCCGGCGTGGTCGGGGCCGAGCCGGTGTTGAACGTAGGCAGGCTCGACGACGGCGTCAACGTCGGGAAGCTCACGGTCGGCGACGGCCGCGTCGGCAGGGTCTGACCCGGCGACGGCGTCCCGGTCGGGAACGTCGGCGTGGGGGACGTCGGCATGGTGAAGGTCGGTATCGGCGTCGGCGTTGGTGTCGGGGAGGGGAACGGGTTCTCCGGTGGCGGCGGGTAGATCTGGTAGACGCGGACCGTCCCCAGCTGGAACCTGAGCTCGGTCAGCCTCTCCAGGTTCTCCGGCGGTGCGCTCACGCGCTCGTCGAGCAGCAGCCACTGCACGTCGTACCTCGTCCGCAACGTCTCGATCGCCTGCCGGCTCGGGTTGCTGAACACCTCGTCGTTCAGTTCGAGCAGTTCCTGGTCCCGGTACGGTCCCTGCACGCCCGCCGGATAGCTGTCGTCCACCCGCGTCCGGTACGCCCATCCTTCGAGCAGCACGCGCCGCTCGGCGTACCCGGCGATCCAGTACGACCCGATCCCGCAGTGCGACGCCCGCGGCTGATGACAGTGCAGGTTCGTGGCGATCCGGTCGTTCGACCCCGAGTTCCGCCGGATGAAACGCGCGGCCTCGATTCCGCCCGGCGCGATCGACTCGTACTCGGTCAGCGGCGGCGACGCGAACCGGCGTACCGACGCGACTGTCGGCGACACCGTCGTACCCACCAGCACTGCGACCGCGATCACCGCCCAGGTCCGCCGCGAACCGCGCAGGACCAGCCCGAACACACCGATCCCGAGTACGGCGATGACCAGCGCGACGACGAGGCCCTGACCGAAGCAGTCGGCCGACGTACACGTATCCGGCGAGCGGTACCGCCCCCAGTAGATCGCGGCGGCGCCGATCGCGAGCGCGACCCCGGCGATCCAGTACTGGCGCCGCTCCAGCGACCCCAGGCCCCACGTCGCGAGGAGCACCCCGAACACGAACCCGGTCCGCACGAAGAACAGTTGGGTGTCCCCACGATCGGCGAGCAGCGACGCCCCGAGCACCGCGGCCGCGAATCCGGCCAGCAGGAACGCCGCCATCGGATCGCGCGGCACCCGCCGCCTGATCAGCAAGGCGCCGACCACTGGCATGACCCAGCCGACCACGACCACCGCGCCGATCACGGTGACCGCGGACCCGCCGCCCATCCGCTCCGCGAGGCTCTCGAACGTCGCCCCGGGATCGAACCGCACACTCGAGGCCGCGCCCCGCAGTACGAAGAAGAACGTCAACGCGTACGCCGCCGCAACGCCGAGCCCGAGCACCAGCGCGCGCAGGTTCAACCGCCCGGCCCGGACCGTCAGGTAGATCCACGCCACCGCGAGCCCGGTCGCGTACACGGGCAGCGCCGTCGCCTTCGTCAGCGCCAGCGCGGCGACCAGCACGCCCGCGGCGACGAACAGCCGGAACAACTGACCCCGCGTCGTGCCCGGACGCCGTCGCAACAGCAGCGCCGTGACCGCGATCAACGGCAGCAGCAACACCGTCGAGAACGCCTGCGGCGGATTCGTCAGCTGACCCAGCGAGAACGGCCCGTCCGCGAACACGCGGTCCGACACCGCCCACGGCCACGCGACCAGGTCGCCGCCGGCCACCACCAGCGCCGCCCCGATCGGACCCGCCACCGCACGGCCGGTCAGCAGCATCGCCACCGCGGCCGCGCCCAGAACCGTCAGCAGGATCCACGCGAACGGCGCCATCCGGTGCGTGAGCACGTCGAGCGGCACGGTCGTGATCCAGTGCGCGGACGCGAGGTGCTCGTACGCCGCCCAGTGGCTCGTCAGCCAGCCGCTGTCGGCGTACGGGATCCGCGGCGGGAAGTGATGGGTGAGCTCACCGGCGAGCGCGAGGTTGTGCGGGGCGTCCGAGTTCGGCCGGAGCGCCTCGGGCCCGTTGAGCGGGATCAGTTGCGAGCCGACTCGGACGAACCAAGCGGCCGCGACGCCGACCGCCAGCATCATGCCCGCCATCGACCACCACGGCGTCGGCCGCTCGGGCAGCGCGGGCCGCGGCAACGCCCGCCACATCCCGAGCGCCAGCGCCGGCATCAACCAGGCCGCGAACGGCATCTTGAACAGCATCCCGAGCGGGTAGATCAGGGCCTCGACGGCCAGCCCGAACGCCGTACCGAGGACGACGTCCGCCGACCTCCACCCGACTCCACCGGTCAGCCGCCGCCAGAACATCGTGCCGGGCACGACGATCACGACCAGCAGGTAGCCGAGGTACGCGGCCGGCATCCACGGCGGGTGCTCCTGCAACGCGACGAACCACGCGATCGGCAGCACGGGCAGGGTCACCGACGCCGCGGTCCGCTTGCCGCGCCCGGCCGCTCTGGTCATCGGCAAAGTGTATGAGTCCGGTCCGTCCGGTTCGTGGCCGGTCAGCCGTTTACCAGCAGGAATTTCCTCTTTACACTCGGTAATCTCCCACACCCCGCAGTGTTCGGGAGGTCCCGGTGTTCGTGCAGCACATCGCCGGCCTGCCGGTCGAGGAGATCCTGCTCGCCGCGCTCGCCGCCGCGGCCCCGGTGATCACCCTGGCCGTGCTGGAGATCAGGAGCCGGATCAAACGGTTGAAACGCTTCCTGCGGCGGCCGGCGACGCGCCCCACTCACCAACCCGGCAGGACCCCGTGCCGGCGCTTTCGCCCGAGCGTGACGAACCCGCCCCGCGGATGGTTGGGAGTGGGGGACGTCCGCGGCTAGGCTTCGGGACTATGAGTTCGGTGGATCGGAGTCGGGTCAGGGAGTTGATGGGTGAGGTGATGACGGCCCAGGGCCGTGCGTTGCCGGCCGACGACACGGCGGACCTCCGCGAGATCGGGTTCCGGTCGCTGGACTTCTCCGAGCTGGCCCTCCGGGTGGAGGACGAGCTCGGCGACGAGCTGAACTTCGATGCCCCCGGGCTGCGCCGGATCGCGACGGTCGGCGACGTACTGGATTTCATCGAACACCTCCAGTCGGCGTGAGCACCCGGCGCCGCAGCACCGCGCTGATCGGTGACGACAACACCGTCGTCGTCGGCGGCAAGCGCCTGACCTGGCGGACGTTGCACAAGCTCCCGCAGCTGCCGTCGCCGGCCGCTGTCCTCGTCGACAACGGCGCCGACGCGCTCGCCGCGCTGCGCCACCACGCCGTACACGGCACCGAGCTCCTCGTCGCCACCGAGACCCGGGTGGACGAGCTCATGCGCGAGGAGCTGGGCGAGTCCGGGTTCGCGATCGTCCTGCCCGACGGCACGGTCACGCCGGCCAAACTCAAGCGGGTCGAGGAGTCCGGGCGGGCCTGGCTGCTCACCTCCGGCTCCACCGGCCGTCCCAAGCGCATCGGCCACACGCTCGAGTCCCTGACCACGGTCACCGCCGACCAGCCGCCGCGCACCTGGCTGCTGCCGTACTCGCCCGGCACCTACGCCTGGTGGCAGGTCGTCACGCTCTCGCTCACCCAGGCCGACCAGGGCCTCGTCGTCGTCGAGCCGCACGAGCTGGAGGACTGGCCCGCGATCGCCACCGAGCACGGCGTGACAGCCGCGTCCGGTACGCCGACCTTCTGGCGTCAGGCCATCTACCGCGACGCCGACGCGCTGGGCGCCGTACCGCTGGAGCAGCTCACGCTCGGCGGCGAGCCCGTCGACCAGGCCATCCTCGACCAGCTCCGGGAGATCTTCCCGAAGGCGCGGATCTCCTGGATCTACGCCTCGTCCGAGGTCGGCGCGTCGATCGTCGTCCACGACGGCAAGGCCGGGTTCCCGAAGGCGTGGCTGGACCGCGAGCCGCGGCCGGACCGCCCGGTGCTGAGTGTCGAGGGCGACGAGCTCGTCATCCGCTCGCCGCACCACGGCGCCGGGCTGGTCGGCGCTGTTCGTACCGGCGACCGGGTCGAGTACGACGGCGACCGGGTGCTGATCACCGGCCGGCTGGACAGCGACGAGATCAACGTCGGTGGGTCCAAGGTGTCGGCGGGTGTGGTCCGCAACGTGCTGATGGGGCATCCCGGCGTCTCGTGGGCGCGGGTGTTCGCCCGGAAGGCGCCGCTGGTCGGCCGGATGGTCGCGGCCGAGGTGGTCCCGAACCGGTCACTCGGCCCGATCACCGACGCCGACCTGGTCCAGTGGTGCTCGACCCGGCTGCCGGACTACGGCGTGCCGCGGCGGATCAAGTTCCTCGACGAGATCCCGCAGAAGGAAACCCTGAAGAGCGATGTCTGAAATTCCCAGTGCTTTCCCGCCGGCGTCGGTCGTGCTCGTGTCGGGTGGTTCCCGCGGGCTCGGCCTCGCGATCGTCACCGACCTGCTGGAGACCGGCCGGAAGGTGGCCGCGTTCGCCCGCACCGTCACGCCGGAGCTGACCGCGCTCGGCGAGAAGTACCCGGACCATCTGTACTACGGGTCGGTCGACGTCAACGACCAGGCGGCCGGGCAGGCGTTCGTGAAGGAGGTCGAGCAGGCACTCGGCCCGATCGACGGCCTGGTCAACAACGCGGCGATCGGCCAGGACTCGCTCCACGTCCACACGTCGGCGGAGCACCTGGCGGAGATCATCCAGACCAACCTCACGTCACCGCTCATCCTCACGCGCTTCGTCCTGCGCCGGATGCTGGCGAAGGGCTTGAAGGGCCGGATCGTCAACATCACGTCGATCTGCGCGCAACGCGGATTCCCGGGCCTGGTCGCGTACTCGGCCACCAAGGGCGGAATGGACGCCGCCACCCGCGCACTGGCCCGCGAACTCGGCGGCCGCGTCCTGGCCAACGCAGTGGCCCCCGGCTTCTTCGCCTCCGAAATGTCCGCCGTCCTGGGCCAGACCCAACTCGACCAAATAACCCGCCGAACCCCCACCGGCCACCTCACCGAACCCGAAGAAGTCCTCCCCGTAATCCGCATGCTCCTCCTGGAAAACACCAACATCAACGGCCAGGTCCTGGTAGTAGACGGCGCCGCCTCGATCTAAGGCTCCTGGGCGCCGAGTCGTGGAGAAGGGTTCCGGGCCGGTTCGCCCAGTCGTGGAACGTGGCTGCCGCGCGGCCGCCAGAATCCACGACTCGACGAACCCGGAGCCGAGCGGTACCGCTGGTGGTTATGGCTTGATGTTTTGGTTGCGGTGGAAGATGTTTGTCGGGTCGTACTTGCGTTTGATGTCGACCAGGCGGTCGTATTTGGTGCCGTACGACGCGCGGAGGCGGTCCTCGTCGGGGTCGGTGAGGCCGTTGACGTAGCTGCCGATGTTGATCGCGTGGGGCTGGAGGGCGTTCCAGAACTTGCGGACCCACGCGCGCTCCGCCTCCAGCGCCTCCAGGACCGGTGTAGTAGCGATGACGAACATCGCGTAGCGCTCCGCCCGCTGCCCGCTGAAGGCGGTCGCGTCGTCCGCAGTCTCCAGGTAGCCGTTGTCGAGGTGGTAAAACATCGTCACCGACAGCGGCGACGTCTTCAGCGGGAACTGCTCGGTGATCACGTCGATGACCCCGTCGCTCAGCTCCGACAGGTACGTCCCCTTCTCGTAGTGGTACGTCCCCCACGCGTTCGGCTCGTCGAGCAGCTGCTGTACGGCGACGTACGGCATCGGCGTCGCGAACTCGAACAGCGGCGCCACCGACCCGCGCAACCGCTGCATCGCCTCCGCGTGCTGCTCCGCCGACCCGAACCCAACGGCCACCAGCGCGTACCCGAGCTTGAAGTGGTGCTCCGCCGGGACGAACGGCGCCGGCGGCGCGTTCAGGCAGGCGATCACCACGTTGACCTCGCGCGGCAGCGCCGGAATCACCTCGCGCGCCGCCCGCAGCATCTGCGCGCCGTCCGCCTGGTCGAAGAATGCGATGCCGTAGTTCACGATCGGCCCGGCCTGGTGCAGCCGGAACTCGAACTCGGTCACCACCCCGAAGTTCCCGCCCCCGCCGCGCACCGCCCAGAACAGGTCCGCGTTCTCGTCCGCCGCGGCACGCCGCAGACTCCCGTCCGCCGTGACGATCTGGACCGACTCCAGGTTGTCGATGCTGAGCCCGTGCATCCGCGTCAGCAGCCCCATCCCGCCGCCGAGCGTCAGCCCGCCGACGCCGGTGTGGCTGACGATGCCGGCCGGTACGGCGAGTCCGTGTTCCTGGGTCGCCGCGTCGAGGTCCCCGAGCAGCGCCCCGCCGCCCGCGCGGGCCCGCCGCGCCTCCGGGTCGACCGACACCTGGTTGAGCAGGCTGAGGTCGATCATCAGTCCGCCGTCCACCGACGACAGCCCCGCCATGTTGTGCGCACCGCCGCGGACCGCGATCTCGAGCCCTTCGGCAACCGCATACCGTACGGCGGCCTGGACGTCCGCGGCCGACCGCGGCTGGACGATCACCGCCGGCTCCCGGACGTGCTCGGCGTTCCACAGCCGCCGCGCCGCGTCGTACCCCTCGTCGGCCGGTGTGAGCACCGTCCCTTGCAGGTTCGCCCGCAGGGCCTCGAATTCCTCCGCAAGCTGAGTCATGCGTGATCCTCCCCGAATGTGTGCCGCCGTCAGGCTCGGTGCCTGATCCCCCGGCGGGACCGATGCGCAGCGCACGAGCTGTGCACCAGATCTGCTCCCAGCATCCAGAACCGGCGGGTTGTCCACAAGGGATCGCGGTCCCGGTTGAGCGGGAAATCCTCCCGGTGTCAGACTCGGCCGGGTGAGTGACGAGGAAATCCTGCGCCTGTTGCCGGTCGCGGCGGCGAGTGTTGCCCGAGGCGACGATCGGGCGGATACGGAACTGGCGCGTCTCGGGGCGTACGACGAACGTGACCGGGCGCAGGTGGATCGTTGCCTGGAGTCGTTTCTCACCGGCTTGCTCCGTACGGCCTGGGAGCGCGGCTGGGCGCCGGCCGACGTCGTGCAGTACGGCCGCCGCGAGCTGGACCCCGGCATCGAGCCGCTGCTGGTCGCCACGATCTCCGAGGAGCACCGCTCCTACCACCCCGACACGATCGACCCGCGCTGGCTCGACCAGCTCACCGATGTCGGGGTGACACAGCCGTTTACGCAACTCAGCCTCACTTCCTGGGCCGCTGCGGCTCGGATCGGTCGCTATCTGCTCTTCCACCAGGCCCTGTCCATCGCGGGCTTCCTGCAGACGCTGCCGATCATGGCCCGCCTGCTGCCCATACCTGGTACGACGGCCCGCCACGACCGTGCCGCCGTACCGGCGAACGGGAAGATGCTCGCGCGGATCCGGGCGCTGCTCGCCAAGGCGGAGGCGACCGAGTTCCCGGACGAGGCCGAAGCCCTGTCCGGTAAGGCGCAAGAGCTGATGGCCAAGTTCTCGCTCGACAGCGCGCTGGTGGAGGCGGAGGTGGAGATCCCGGACGACTCGGCCGCGCGCCGGCTCTGGGTGGAGACGCCGTACGTCTCGGCCAAGGCACAGCTGGTCGGTGCGGTCGCCGCGGCGAACCGGTGCCGGACCGTCGTGATCGAGGCGCTGGCCGTGGTCACGATCGTCGGCTCCGAGCTGGATCTGCAGCACACGGAGATCCTCAGCACCTCGCTGCTGGTGCAGGCGAATCGCGCGATGCTTGCCGCAGGCAAACACGTCGGCCGGCGCGGTGAGTCCCGGACCCGATCGTTCCGGCAGTCGTTCCTGATGGCGTACGCGCTGCGGATCGGTGAGCGTCTCCAAGCGACCGCGTCCGCTGCGGAGGCCGCCGTACCGGAGACCGATGCGCAGCGGCTGCTGCCGGTGCTGACGAAACGCGAGGAGCGGGTCGAGGCCTTGTACACCAAGCTGTTCCCGCACACGACGACCCGGCGGACCCGGATCACGAACGGCGCCGGCTGGGAGGCGGGCCTGACTGCAGCGGATCAGGCGCAGCTGGACGCCCGCCGCCAGGTGCGCCGGTGAGAGCGCACCGGACGGCGATCGACGGCGTACTGCGCATCGAACTGGAGGTCAAGCCCAACGACGACGGCTGGTTCAAGGAGAACTTCCACCGCGCGAAACTCGCCGAGCTCGGGATGGATGTCGTCCAGCACAACGTCGCGCACTTCGAGCAGGCGGGCGTCCTGCGCGGGATCCACGCCGAGCCCTGGGACAAGTACCTGTCGCCGTCGTCGGGCCGGGTGTTCGCCGCCGTCGTGGAGCTGCGAGACACCGCCGCGTTCGGCCGCGTCGAGACCTTCGAGCTCGGTACGTCGGACGCACTCTACGTGCCGCGCGGCGTGGGGAACTCGTTCTGCACGCTGACGCCGCACACGACGTACAACTTCCTGGTGAACGAGCACTGGTCGCCGGAGCGGATCGCCGTCGACCCGTTCGACCGGGAGCTGGCCATCGACTGGCCGGGCGACGACCTCAAATACACCGAGCGGGACGCCGCGAACCCTTCGCTGGACGACCTCAGGAGGCAGCGGGCCTGAGGCCGCAGAGCACGATGTCGAGCAGGCGATGCGCCTGCTCCGGCTGGGTGTCGGAGTTGTGGGCGATGCCGCCGACCAGCCGCATGACGTCCATCAGCTCCAGCTCCGGACGGACGTCGCCGGACGCCTTCGCCTTGTCCAGCAGCAGTTGCCCGGCCTCCTGCACGTTCGCCTTGCAGGCCGCGAAGAACGGCGAGTCCTTGCCCAGAGCATCGATCAGTTCACCGGCCAGGCTCTTCTTGGACAGGCCGTAGCCGACGAAGCTGCGCAGCCACGCGGCGAGCGCGTCGAACGGCTCGAGCTCCCGGTCGAAGTCGTACGCGCGGTCGCAGACCGACTGGATCTCGTCGACGTACACCGCCTCGAGCAGCGCGGTCCGGCTCGGGAACCGGCGGTAGAGCGTGCCGATGCCGACGCCGGCCCGGCGGGCGATCTCCTCGAGCGACGTGCCGGTGCCGTGCTCGGCGAACGTGTCCCGGGCGGCCGTCACCAGGCGGTCGTAGTTCCGGGCGGCGTCCGCGCGGGTCGGCCGCGCGCACGGCAGGGGTTGCGGCGCCACCAAGCCTCCTCGCAGTCCATGCCGAAAGTCCGGCCAGAATATCGGTTGCAAAAGCGGAGGATGCCTCCGTATTGTATCCGGAGGAAGTCTCCGCTTTCTCTCACAACTGTAGCCCCTCCGGGGTAAGGAGCACTATGTCGGCAACATCAGCGGCGCCGGCCGGCGCCGACTCGGCCACGCCTGCCCGGCGGCCGGGGGTCGTACTCGCAGTCATCCTGGTCACCCAGCTGATGGTGATCCTGGACGGCACCGTGGTGAACATCGCGATGCCGCACATCCAGCAGGCCCTGGACTTCAGCCCGTCCAGCCTGTCCTGGGTGCAGAACGCCTACGCGCTCGCGTTCGGCGGTCTGCTCCTGCTCGGCGCCCGCGCCGGCGACCTGCTCGGCCGCCGCCGGGTGTTCGTCACCGGCATCAGCGTCTTCACGCTCGCCTCGCTGCTCGGCGGACTCGCTCCGAACGCCGAGTTGCTGCTGGCCGCCCGGGTCCTGCAGGGCATCGGTGGTGCCATCGCGGCCCCGGCGGCGCTGACGCTGCTGATGCTCACGTACCGCGAAGGTCCCGAGCGGATGAAGGCGCTCGGCTACTACAGCCTGGTCTCCTCCGGCGGCGGCAGCGTCGGGCTGGTGCTCGGCGGGATGCTGACGGACTGGGTGTCCTGGCGCTGGGGCCTGTTCATCAACGTCCCGATCGGTATCGCGCTGGTGATCGCGGCCCGCCGGGTGCTGACCGAGACCGCGCCGGAGACCGGCCGGTTCGACGTGGCCGGCGCGCTCACGTCGACGCTCGGCATCACCTCGCTGGTGTACGGGTTCATCCGGGTCGCCGAGGTGGGCTGGTCGTCGGCCGAGGTGCTGATCGCATTCGCGGCCGGTGTCGTGCTGCTCGTCTCGTTCGTCCTGGTCGAGCGCCGGGTCAGCCACCCGATCGTCCCGCTGCGGCTGTTCCGGTCGCCGGTGCGCTCGGCGTCGTACCTGACCATGCTGCTCGTGGTCGGGACGATGTTCGGGATGTTCTTCTTCCTCACGCAGTACCTGCAGGGCGTGCTCGAGCTGAGCCCGCTCGCGGCCGGGCTGGCGTTCCTGCCGCTGACCGGTCTGCTGTTCACCGCGTCGCGCGTCGTACCGAAGCTGATCACCCGGATCGACGGGGCCAAGCTGATGCTGGTGGGGTCGGTCCTCGTCACGCTCGGCACGGTCTGGCTGACCCGGCTCGGGGCGCACAGCGCGTACCTGCAGGACGTTGTCGGGCCGCTGCTGCTGTTCGGCGCGGGCGCCGGGATGATCTTCATCCCGCTGGTCGGCCGCGCGATCGAGGGCGTCGCGCCGGAGGACTCGGGCGCCGCGTCCGGCATGCTGAACGTGGTCCAGCAGGTCGGCGGCGCGCTCGGCCTCGGCATCCTGGTCACGATCTTCGGTACGGCGAGCCGGAACTCCACGGCCACCATTCCGCGCGAGATCCTGGTCGACGGTGTGCACGCGGCGTTCGTCGGCGCGCTGGTCTACGCGGCGTTGAGCCTGGCGATGATCGTGTTCACGGTCCGCCCGTGGAAGTGGTTCCGCAACGAGCCGGAGCCGGTCGAGGCTCCGGCCGTCGTGGACTCACACGTCTGAGCGGATCGGCAGCTGGTAGTTCGTGAACTTCTTGTGAGTGGTGAAGCCGAGGCGCTCGTACAGGCCGAGGGCTCCGGTCGGGTTGTCGGCGTCGACGCCGAGCGAGGCCCGCTCGTAGCCGGCCTGTGCGGCCTCGGCCAGCACCTTCGCCAGGGTGGCGCGTGCCAGCCCGCGGCCGCGGTACGCGCGCCGGGTGCCGACCTGGCCGATGTAGAGCTCGCGGACCCCGGTCGCCTCGGTGTCCGCCTCCCACTCGAAGCAGTTCACGTACGCCGCCACGGTGTCGCCGTCCAGCACGACGTACGACTGCGCGCCGCGGAACGCCCGCGCTCCGACGGAACGCTGCCGCCAGGCCTCGACGGTCGGCGGCGTCCAGCCCCAGTGGTCGGAGAAGGCCTCGAAGTGCGCCTGCCGCAGCGACTCCTCGTACGCCGGGTCGTACGACGCCAGCCGCAGTCCGTCGGCCAGCTGCACCTCGGGCACCGGCTGGTCGAGCGGCCGCCGCATGTCGAAGAAGAACCGCTCGGGCTTGAACCCCAGCCGCTCCAGCATGCTGATCGCGCTGACGTTGTCGCTGTTCGTGCCGGCGCCGACCTGACCGGGCGACTCCGGGTGCTTGGCCGCGTGCAGTTCGCCGGCGCGCCGGATCAGCCAGTGCATCAGCGCCGTACCGAGGCCGCGCCGCCGCCACTCCGGGTCGATCGTGCCCTCGGCGCGCACGCGGTCGACGTCCACCACGGACGTCGCGACGTGCGCGATGCCGTAGCCGATCATCCGGCCGTCGGCCCACAGGCCGAGGCTGTCCCGCGGCAGGTCGAGGTGCGGGAGATCCAGCTCCTCGGACAGATCCTCCGGGCTGTAGTTCTCGCCGTCCTGGTCGACCTTCTCCTTGGCAGCCATCAACGCCGCCCACGCTTCGACGTCGCCCTTGTCGATCGGGCGCGCTTCGATCCCCTCCGGCCAGCTCATCCCTCGACGGTACGGCGTCCACGCCCCGACGGCATGTGATTTAGCTGAGCTGCTCCGCGAGCCAGCGCACCGCCAGCGGGTAGCGATACTCGATGCCGCCGTGCGTGCCCTCGAACAGCTCGAAGTGCAGCCGCTCCTCCGGTACGCCGACCTGTTGCGCGGCGCGGTGGAACGCGGTGGCGCCGAGGTCGAGGTAGTACTCGTCCTGCTTGCCCGCGTCGATCCACACCGCGCGCAACGAGCGCAGCGCCTCGGCGTACTGCGGCTCCTTGACCATCTCGACCGGGTCGCGCGACAGCCAGCGCGCCCAGATCTCCGGCACGATCGCGCCCAGGTCGTCGAACGGCAGCAGCACCGTGCCGTCGGGCTCCGCGGAGTACGCCGACGCGTACCCGTAGATCTCCAGCAGGTGCAGGTCCTCCATCGTCGTCCGGCCGGTCTTGGTGGCCAGCTCCTCGAAGTACTTGTCGTAGCTGCCGTCGTACTTGTCCCGCAACGTCCGCGCCCGCTCCGGGAACTCGGGCCGGTAGCAGACGTCGAAGAGCGCGTCGCCCGCATGCGTCGCGAGCGCCCCGAACACGCCCGGCCGCAGCAGCGGCGTCACCATCGCGGTGTACCCGCCGCTCGACTTGCCGGTGACGGCGCGGTGGTCGCGGTCGGGAACGGTCCGGTACGTCGCGTCGACCCACGGCACGATCTCGTCGCACAGGTACGACTGGTACTGCCCGGTGCCGGGCGAGTCGAGGCACTGGCTGCCGCCGTACTTCGTCCACGAGTCGACGAACACCACGATCGCCTTCGGCGCGCCCTCCTCGGCGAACATCGCGTCCAGCAGCTCCGGGTACGGCTGCCGGAACGGGACGCGGTTGAACCACATGCCGACGTGGCCGGTGTAGCCCATGGTCACGTAGATCGACGGATACCGTTCGGTCGAGTCGTCGTACCCAGGCGGCAGGTAGACGAGCACCGGCCGCTCGTGCGGGTCGCCGAGCGGGTTCCCGCGCAGCAGCTCACTCGTGTACGTCGTCTGATCCAGGCGTCCCTTGAACTCGGCCGACCACGGCAGCATCCGTCCTCCAATGACTCACATCGCGTCGGGGGCCTCGATCCCGAGCAGGCCGAGTCCATCCTGCAACACCTTCCGGGTCGCCGTGCAGAGGGCGATCCGGCTTGCTCTGGTCTCGCCTTCGCTGCTCAGCACCGGGCACTGCTCGTAGAACACGGACAGCGCCGACGCCACGTCGTACAGGTAGGTGCAGAGCCTGTGCGGTTGCAGGGTTTCGGCGACCTGCTCGACGGTCGCGGCGAAGCCGGTGAGCAGGAGTGCCAGCCGTTGTTCGGCGGGGTCCTCGAGCTCGGTGACCTCTGTCGCGTCCTGGCCGGCCTTGGCGAGCAGCCGCGTGAGCCGGGCGTGCGCGTACTGCAGGTACGGGCCGGTGTTGCCGGTCATCGCGACCATCCGGTCGAGGTCGAACACGTAGTCGTTGCCCCGGTCGCTCGACAGGTCGGCGTACTTCACCGCGCCGATGCCGACGGCCCGCGCGGTCGCCTCCCGATTGATGCCCTCGCGACCGGCCAGCAGCGCGTCGGCCCGGTCGACCGCACCGGTCAGCAGCTCGACGAGCTTGATCGTGCCGCCTTCCCTTGTTTTGAAGGGCTTTCCGTTCGGTCCGAGGACAGTGCCGAAGGAGACGTGTTCAGCTGGAACGTCGAGCCAGTGGGCCGTTCTCGCGAGTGTGACGATCATGTCGAAGTGCAGCGCCTGCCGGTGGTCGACCACGTAGACGATCCGATCGGCGTGCAGGGTGTTGACCCGGTGGCGTACCGCGGCCAGATCGGTCGCGCTGTAGCCGAATCCGCCGTCGGACTTCCGGACGATCACCGGCAGCGGCTCGCCGTCGCGGCCGAGGTAGCCGGGCAGGAACGCGCACATCGCACCCTCGGACTCGACCAGCAGTCCCTGCTTCAGCAGGTCGTCGACGACGTGCGGGAGGTCGTCGTTGTAGGCGCTCTCGCCGTACACGTCCTGCCTGGTCAGGGCGGACCCGAGCAGCGCGTACACCTTGTCGAAGTCGTCCAGCGACACGTCGACCATGTGCCGCCAGATCGCCCGCGTCTCCGGGTCGCCCGACTGCAGCGCGACCACCCGCAACCGCGACCGGTCGGCAAAGGTGCCGTCGGCATCGAAATGCTTCCGGCTCCGCTCGTACAGCCGCTGCAACCCCTCCAGATCCAGGGATTCGGCGGTGATGCCTTCGTCGAGCAACTGCTCGATCATCATCCCGTACTGCGTGCCCCAGTCGCCGACGTGGTTCTGCCGGACGACGTCGTACCCGACGAACCGCAGGACGTTGCAGAGCGCGTCGCCGATCACCGTCGACCGGAGATGACCGACGTGCATCTGCTTGGCCACGTTCGGCTGGGAGTAGTCGACGACCACGCGCTGGCCGTTGCTTCCGAACGTCTCCGGCTCGTTGACCGCCTTGGCGAGCGTCTGCGGCAGCAGCGTGAGGTTGATGAACCCCGGACCCGCGATCTCGGGCGGCCGGCACAGGTCGTCGATGTCGAGCGCGGCGACGAGCTGTGCCGCAATCTCCCGCGGCGGCTTGCCGAGCGCGTTGCCGATCCGGAGCGCGAGATTGCTCTGGAAGTGCCCGAACTCCGGCTTCGTGGCGGACCGCAGCTCCGGGTCGTACGACGTACCGAACGCGGCCGTGGCGGCAGCGGACAGTCTGGTGGACAGGACAGGCAGAACTGCGGACATGACTATGGTCCTTCAGGGAGACGCGACTGGAACAGGCTGAGGTGTTCAGACAGTGCGTCGTCGTCGCAGGCTGAAGCGCACGCGCACGGCGTGGGACGGCTTCAGGCTGATCGACATGTCAGCCATTATGCACGAAGTACGCCGACGGCGCCGGGGACCGCTCGGCCAGCGGGGTGATCGCCGGTACGTCGGTCTCGCCCAGCAGCACCCGCCGGACGACGCGCTCGGCCGCGCGCCCGTCGTCGAACTCGCAGAACCTCTCCCGGAACAGCTGCCGGTGCTTGGCCGCCTCGGGCGAGCCGAACGTCCCGGTCCGGAGCGCGCCGAGCAGTTCCTCGACGGACCGTGCCACCACGCCGGGCGGGAACTCGGCGACGTCGAAGTACGCGTCCGGCCGGTCCTGGCCGAGGTGCAGCAGGATCGGCCGGTCGAGGTTGGCGTAGTCGAAGGTGATCGACGAGTAGTCCGAGATCAGCACGTCCGCCGCCAGCAGCAGGTCCTCGTCCCGCGCGTTCTGCGAGGTGGTGAGCACGCGGGCGTGTGGACCGGCTGCGGCCGCCAGCCGGCCCGGGTCGACACCGTCGCCCGACGTCGGCGCGTACAGGATCACCAGGTGCGAGTCGTCGTACCCGAATCCGGCCCGGATCGCCCGGACCTCGTCGAGGCTCGCGGTGAGCAGCCGGTCGTTGCGCGGATAGCCGTACTCGAGCTCCTCGAAGTACGCCGGGTAGATGCGCTCCCAGATCTCCGAGGAGTACCGGTTCGAGGACAGGTTGAAGTCCCAGCGGTCGACGCCGCGGAGGAACTCCTCCTTGCCCTCGTCCGGAAGGTTCACCGTGGTCAGCGGCGTCCCGTGCTGGGTCTGCAGGTGGATCTGCCCCTCGCGCTTCTCCAGCTCCTTCGGCCAGTTCATGTTGCTGACGACGTACGTCGCCTTGCCGAGCAGCTTGTCGTACGCCGGGGAGTCCGCGACGACGTACTCGACGCCCTCGGGGATCGCGCTCACGTGGTCGTTGTCGACGACCCAGACACCGCGCAAGTGCGGTGCAAGCTCGGCCGCCTTCTCGTAGATCGCCCGGGGGTTGCAGGCGAACTGCTTGAACCAGTAGGCGGCGTACGCGACCAGGTTCGGGTCGAGCTTGCCGCGGCGCAGCAGCTTGCCGACGGTCTTGCGCGGACTCGGGACCTGCAGCATCCGTGAGCTGAGCTTCAGCGTGGAGTAGGTCGCGTAGTCGTCGTGGATCAGCAGCCAGCGCTTGAACCCGCGGGCGGTGCGATCGGTGCTGTAGCCGTCGGGCTTCCAGCGCTTGGCGAACGCGTGCGCGGCGTGGAAGAACTCGGCCCGGTCGTCGGGGTCGATCCGTTCGGGCTTCGCGAGCACGGCGAGGATGTGGTCCAGCGACCGGTCGAACGCGAACCGGCGCCAGCCGGTCAGCTCCGGGTCGGACTGGATGAACGCGTGCACCCGGTCGTACTGGTCGAAGATGTCCCACTGCCGGCGGCCGCTGGTGGCGTGGATGTTGCCGCCGGTGCGGTGCTGCCGGTAGTGCACCACGATCCGGTCGAGGGTGGCGATCCGCTCGGCGGTCAGCATCGTGGAGTAGGTCCAGGGCGCGTCCTCGTAGAACCCGCTGGTGAACCCGAAGCCGTGCCGGGTGAGGAACTCCCGGCGGTACGCCTTGTTCCAGACGACCTCGAGGAAGGTCAGGAAGATCGGCCGCTCGGCCGCCGTGAACACGCCGGCGCCCTCGCGCGCGAACGCGTCGTGGCGCTGGCTGCCGAGCACCCGGCCGTCCCAGAAGATCCGCTCGTAGTCGAACATCACGATGTCCGGCTGGTTGGTGTTGTCGATCCGGGCGGCGATCGCGGCCAGCGAACCCGGGGTGTAGGTGTCGTCGGCGTCCAGGAACAGCACGTACTCGCCGCGGCACTCCTTCAGCCCGGCGTTCCGGGCGGGTCCCAGGCCGACGTTCTCCTCCAGGTGCAGCACCCGCACCCGCGGGTCCGCGGCGGCGTACTCGTCCAGGATCCGGCCGGAACCGTCCCGGTCCGCGTCGTCCACCCCGATCACCTCGAAGTCGGCGAACGACTGCCCGAGCACCGAGTCCAGGCACGGCCGCAGCCAGGCCCGCGAGGCATGGCAGGGGACCACGATGCTGAACTTGGGGGCCATGCCTCGTCATCTTAAGGTCAGGGCATGAGTACTGATGTGTTCGAGCCGCTGGCTGGCCTGGAAGGGGTCGGGTCGGCGGCGCAGGCGGCCCGGGACGCGGTCGACGTACTGCTGCGGGACCGCGGGCTGCGCCGGGTCGGCTCGGACATGACCGCCGAGGCGCTGCTGCGCGGCGCGCACGCGTCCGCCGCGCTGGCCGGCAGCACGGCCGCGCTGGACGAGGTACGGCGGGGAGAAACCGACGGCCTCGTCTCCGGCGCGGTGCGGATGACCGGCGAGCTGATGACGCTCGCCCAGCAGGTCGACAAGGCGCCCGTGCAGGTCTGGACCAGACTGCACCAGTTGGCCGCGGCGGACCTGGCCCCGGCCGAGCAGCTCGGCCACGTGCGGACCGCCGCCGAGCCGATCCCGGACGACATCCCGGGCCTGCCGCCCGCGCCGCCCGCCGACGAGCTGTGGGAGCGGCTGAGCGCTCTAGCGCAGAACCTGACCCGCCCGACGAAAGCCCCCGGCCTGGTCGTCGCGGCGATCGTGCACGCCGAGCTCGCGGTGCTGCGCCCGTTCCCGGTCGCCAACGGCCTGGTCGCGCGGGCCGCCGAGCGCTGCCTCTTGGTTGCTCGGGGCATCGACCCGGTCGCGGTCACGGTCCCTGAGGGTGGTCACTATGTGTTGCAGGCGAGCTATGCGACCGGCCTCACCGACTACACAGCGCGAGGGCTGACCGGGGTCCGTGACTGGTTGCTGCGGTCCTGCGAGGTCGTGACAAAAGGTGCCGAGCTGTCCCCGCTGGCATCGTCCTGACATGCGAACGGCGCTCTCACGGGGAGAGCGCCGTCGCTGGCACGTCGCCCTGGTTACCATGCGTGCACCGGTTTGCCGCCACAGGACGAGGCCTGGGTCGCGCTGCCCCTTTGGGATGGGCTGGTCGCCGCGTGGGTGCCTGGGTTTCGTGCAATCTCTACCGAGCCCGAGGGCTCTTTGTTGATTCCTTTGTACTCCTGAAACCCCTTTCTGTGAAGGGGATGCCGCGTGTTCATGGAGTTGAGAAGAATGAAGTCGACTTCAGCTTTCAGCTCGCCCGGGCGCGACGGCGGGAGGCCAGCAGCAGCGCCCCGGCGACCGCGGCCGCGACCACGCCGACGGCCATCGCGGGTCGCCGTACGCGCGGGAAACCGAGCCGCTGAGCGGGCTCGGCGAACGCCAGTACCGGCCAGCCGCGCTCGGTCGCGACCCGCCGCAACGCCTTGTCCGGGTTGACCGCGTAGGGGTGTCCCACGGCGGCGAGCATCGGCTCGTCGGTGATCGAGTCCGAGTAGCCGTAGCTGGCCGCGAGGTCGTAACCCTCGGCCGCGGCCAGCGCCTCGATGGCGGTTGCCTTGTACGGACCGTAGGCATACTCGGCGATCTCGCCCGTGTACTTGCCGTCAGCAACGACCATCCGGGTCGCGATCACCCGGTCGGCGCCGAGCATTTCCCCGATCGGCTCCACCACCTCGGCGCCGGACGACGACACGATCACCACGTCCCGGCCGGCGGCGTGGTGCTGCTCGATCAGCTCCACCGCCTCGGTGTGGATCATCGGCCGGACGATGTGGTCGAGGGTGTCGGCAACGATCGCCTGCACGGTCGAGACGTCCCAGCCGGTGCACATCGCGGAGAGGTACTCGCGCATCCGCTCCATCTGGTCGTGGTCGGCGCCGCCGAGCAGGTAGACGAACTGGGCGTACGCGCTGCGCAGCACGGTCCGGCGGTTGATCAGCCCGCCGGCGTAGAACGGCCGGGAGAAGGCCAGCGTGCTCGAGCGGGCGATAATGGTCTTGTCCAGATCGAAGAACGCGGCCGCTTTGCCCTTCCCGGAGTACGCCATGCAGTCGAGGATAGGCAGCCGGGAGAAACGCCGGGGGACCCGGGCTTTTGCGTGGGCCGGTATCCCGTTAGACTGGTGAGCAGTGTGACAGTGACACTGGCTGGAAGCGCCTGATCGGGTGCAACTGGCGCTCGGGTGAACACATCGGGTGAAACTCAACTGAGATGTGTGAAACCTGAACTTGGGGGGTACATACCCCCTGACAGTGGCAGACTGTCGCCTCCTGAACGGCCCCCGGCTCCTCCCCCCGAGCCCGTGGCCGAAGACGGCCCCCGGTCACCCCCCCGCCGGGGGCCGTCGCCTTTCCCGGGGTTGCCAAGTAACGGTAAAGATTCTCGCTTTTCTGCGCGTGGGAGCGTTCTCACTTTATGCAGGGTCTTGACAATGTAATTGCCTGGTCACAGGTTGTAAGGCATGAAACTGCCTGCACACCGCCCCCAGGCAGCGGTCCTGCTCAGCCTGCTCGCCGTAGTCATGGCCTTCCTGGTCCCCGGTTCCGCCTCCGCGGCCACCAATCTCGTCACGAACGCCGGCTTCGAGTCCGGCACGCTCTCCGGCTGGTCCTGCCCCGCCGGCGCGGTCACTACCTCGGCTCCGCACTCGGGCTCGTACGCCCTGCAGGCCACGCCGAGCGGGAATGACATCGCGCGCTGTTCCCAGTCGATAGTGGTCCAGCCCAATACGGCGTACACGCTGTCGGCCTGGGTGAAGGGATCGAACGTCTACCTCGGAGTGGATGGTGGTCCCAGTACGTGGACAACCAGTTCCGGGTGGAGCCAGTTGACGGTCCCGTTCACCACGGGCGCCTCGACGTCGGTCACGATCTACGTCCACAGCTGGTACGCGCTGCCGGCGTACCAGGTCGACGACGTCGTGCTCGACGGTCCCGGCGGCGCTCCGGACACCACGCCGCCGTCGACACCGGGTGGCCTGACGGTCGGCAGCCCGACCTCGAGCTCGCTGAAGCTGTCCTGGTCCGCCGCGTCGGACGCGAACGGGATCGACCACTACGACGTCGTCCGCGGGACCGGGGCCGCGCAGAGCGTCGGCGACGTGACCAGCTGGACCGCGACCGGGCTGTCCGCTGCGACGACGTACTCGTTCAAGATCCGCGCGTGCGACCCGAGCGGCAACTGCTCGCCGTACGGCCCTGCCGTGTCCGGGACGACGTCCGAGGGCGGCACCAACCCGCCGGCCGGGAGCCTGCCGGCGCATGTGCTGACCGGGTACTGGCAGAACTTCAACAACGGCGCCACGGTGCAGAAGATCTCCGACGTGCCGGCGGCGTACGACCTGATCGCGGTCGCCTTCGCGGACGCGGACCCGTCGAGGCCGGGCGGCATCACGTTCACCCTGGACAGCGCCGGGCTCGGTGGGTACACGGTCGCGCAGTTCAAGGCGGACATCGCCGCGAAGCAGGCGGCCGGGAAGAAGGTCATTCTGTCCGTCGGCGGCCAGAACGGCACCATCTCGGTCGGTGACGCGACGGCCGCGGCCAACTTCGCGTCGAGCGCGCTCTCGGTACTGCGCGAGTACGGGTTCGACGGGATCGACATCGACCTGGAGAACGGGGTCAACGCGCAGTACATGGGACAGGCGCTGCGCAGCCTGCACAGCTCGTTCGGCAGCGGGCTGGTGATCACCATGGCGCCGCAGACGATCGACATGCAGAGCACGTCGTTCGAGTACTTCAAGCTGGCGCTGGCGATCAAGGACATCCTGACGATCGTCAACGTGCAGTACTACAACTCGGGCTCGATGAACGGCTGCGACGGCCGGGTGTACTCGCAGGGCTCGGTCGACTTCATCACCGCCCAGGCCTGCATCATGCTGCAGAACGGGCTGCGACCCGACCAGGTCGGCCTCGGCCTGCCGGCGTCGACCAGGGCCGCCGGGAGCGGGTACGTCGCCCCGTCGGTCGCCATCGCCGCACTGGACTGCCTCACCAAGGGCACCAGTTGCGGCACCTACAAGCCGAGCTCCCCGTGGCCGTCGCTGCGCGGTGCGATGACCTGGTCGACGAACTGGGACGCCTCGAACGGCAACCAGTTCGCGACCCAGGTCGGCGGCCACGTGCACTCGCTGCCCTGATCATGCACAGCTACCGACCCGCTCCGGTGCTGGAGGCGCTCGGTGTCTGCTCGGAGGACGAGCAGCTCTACCGGGCGCTTCTGGCCCGCCCGGAATCCACGGCGACCGACCTGGCCGCCTTCGTCGACTGGCCGGCCAACCGCGTCGGCCGGCACCTCAAGTCCTTGCTGTCGCTCGGCCTGGCGTCCCGGACGCCAGGCCGTCCGGCCCGCTACCTGCCCGCCGTACCGGAGGCTGCGGTCGAGCTCCTGGCGCTGCGGAAACAGGCGGCGATCGTGGAGGCCCGGCTGGGGGCCGCGATGCTGACGGCCGAGTTCCGGGCGCCGGACGCGTTCACGGTGATCCGAGGGCCGGAGGCGATCGCGCAGCGGTTCCACCAGGCGCAGCAGTGCGCGCAGGACGAGGTACTGGTGCTGGACCGGTTGCTGGTCGAGCCGCGTCGTACGCCTGGGGTCTCCTACCGGACGATCTACGACATGGCGTCGCTGTCCGAGCCCGCTGACCTGCTCGCGGCGCGGTCCGCGGGCTGCTGCCGGATGCTACGCGACGTACCGCTCCAGCTGGTCGTCGTGGACCGCCGTACTGCGCTGCTGCCGACCGCCTCGGAGGTGGTGGTGGAGCTGGGTCCGTCGAGCCTTCTGGACGCGTTGGTGCGGCTCTTCGACCTCCTGTGGCAGCAGGCCAGCCCTCTGACCCCTTCGGTGTCCGAGGGGCCGCTGTCGGCCGAGGACCAGCAGCTCCTGTCCCTGGCCGCTGCCGGCCTCACCGACCAGGCCATCGCCCGCCGCCTGGGCGTGGCCCAGCGCACCGTCGAACGCCGCATGCAGCGCATCCTCAGGGCTCTGGACGCCACCACCCGCTTCCAGGCCGGTCTCCGCGCCGGCCAGCAGGGCCTGCTTGTCTAGTCCGTCACGTCGGCCACGGTGGCGTTGAGCGCCTTGGCCAGCGCCTGGGCGTCCACGGTGATGCCGACGCCGTGGTCCCCGCCGCCGATCGAGATGGTGCCGGTGATCCGCTCGTCCGCGATCACCGGCCAGGCGTGCGTGCTCCCGAGCGGCGTGATCGTCCCGCGGACGTAGCCGGTGACGTCGAAGGCCGTGTCCTTGTCGGGCATCGAGATCCGGTTGACGCCGAGCAGCGTCCGCAGCTTGGGCCAGGCGATCTCGCGGTCGCCCGGCACCAGGACGAAGCGGTAGTCGTCGTCGGCCAGCCGGACCACGATCGTCTTGATCAACCGCGCCGGTTCGATACCGCGCGCGGCGGCGGCCTCCTCCAACGAGTTCACCCGGCCGTGCCGGGTCACCTCGTAGGTCAGTCCCAGTTGGTCGGCCGCGTCAGTCGCTTTGGTCACCTGGCTAGTTTTGCACCTTGCTGGGAACGTTCCTGAGCAGCAGAGCGAGTACCAGCGTGACGACGAACAGCACGCCCGCCTCTGCGGCGACGCCGATCCACTGCGCGTGGCTCCACGCCGTACCCGCCAGGCCTCCGAAGACCGAGGAGCCCAGGTAGAACGCGAACAGGTACATGCTCGACGCCTGCCCGGTTCCGACCCCGCTCGCATGCGCCCGCGCAGGCACCCAGCCACTGGCCACGCCGTGGACCGCGAAGAACCCCGCCGTCATCACCGCCAGGCCCAGCACGATCAGCGGCAGCGGCGCGGCCAGGGTGATCGCCACACCGGCGAGAGTGATCAGGCAGCCGATCGGCACCACAGCCCGCCGCCCGTAGCGGTCCGCCAGCGTTCCAGCGGTTGCCGAGCCCGCTGAGCCGAGGAGATACACACAGAAGACGAGCCCTGCCGCCCCGGCGCTCAGCTCGTACGGCGAACCCGACAGCCGGAACACAGCGCCGTTGTAGACAGCGACGAAGGCGCCGACCGCTGTGGCGGCGATCCCGTAGAGCGCCAGCAACGCGGGATCCCGTAGTACCCGGAACAGGTCGCGCGGCCGCGCCGGGCTCGGGCGGAAGTTCCGCGAGGCGGGCAGCAACAGCCACACCACCGCGGCGCAGAGGAGTCCGACCACAGCGATCCCGGCGGTCGCGAAGCGCCAGCCGCCGAGGTCGGCCAATCCGCCGGCGATCAGGCGTCCCGCCATACCGCCGACCGCCGTACCGGCGATGTAGAGGCCGCTGGCCCGTGCGTGGCTGTCGTGGTGGACCTCCTCGCGCAGGTACGCCATGGCAACGGCTGGGAGCCCGGCCATCGCGATGCCCTGGAGCCCTCGCAGACCCAGCAACAGGTGCCAGCTCGGCGCGAACGCGCTGAGCAGTGCGAAGACCGAGGTCGCTGCGACCGACCAGCGCATCAGATTGGTCCGCCCGAGAACCTCCGACGCCGGTCCCGCGACGAGCAACGCCAAGCCCAGGCCGAAGGTGGCGAACGACACGCTGAACGCGCTCTGGCTGGGGGAGACGTGGAACGCGTCGACGAGCTCGGGCAGCAACGGCTGCGTGCTGTAGAGCAGGGCGAACGTCGCCAGTCCGGCCGCGAACAGCGAGATCGAGAGCTTGCGGTACTCCGGGTCGCCGGGGAGGTAGCCGGTCTGGTGGGCGACGGACTGGTGCATGTCTTCGACGGTCGCACGCCTGGGGCAATGCGTAAAATGTCGATTTCGGGAGAAATCGATACGCTTTCTGTATGCATGTCGAGGACCTGCGGTGGTTCGTCGTACTCGCGGAGACCGAGCACCTCACCGCGGCGGCTGCCGCGCTGGGCACCAGCCAGCCGAACCTGACCCGGTCGCTGCAGCGCGTCGAGCGGGCATTCGGGGTGCCGCTGTTCGAGCGGGAGCGGCGCGGCGTACGGCTGAATCCGTACGGCCGTCTGGTTCTGGAGGCGGCCCGCGCCGGGACCGCGGCGGTGGACACGGCGCAGCGTCGCATCGACGCGCTGCTCGATCCGGAGTCCGGGACGGTGCGGCTCGCGTTCCTCCACTCGGTGGCGACCAGCCTGATGCCGGACCTGCTGAAGGCCTTCCGGGCGGTGGCGCCGAACATCGCCTTCGCCCTGCGGCAAGAGCCGGCGCACGACATCGTCCAGGACCTCGAGAGTGGGGAGGCCGAGATCGCGATCGTCTCGCCGCGGCCGGACCCGGCCCAGTTCGGCTGGCACCTGCTGGAGCGGCAGCGGCTCCGGCTGCACGTGCCGCCCGGCCACGCGCTGGCCTCCCGGCACCGCGTGGAGCTGGAGGCGGCGCGGGACGAGCCGTTCGTCGGGCTGCAGCCGGGGTTCGGGTTCCGGCGGGTGACCGACCGGCTGTGCGAGGCGGCGGGGTTCAGCCCGCGGCTGGCGTTCGAGGCGACCGACCTCGCGACGATCGACAGCCTGGTCGGCGCGGGCCTCGGCGTGGCGATCCTGCCGGCGGGTGCGGTCCGGGGGAACGACAGCGGGGCGGTCTCCGTTCCGCTGGCCGGCGTCCGGTCGCGGCGGGAGATCGGCATGGCGTGGCGGCTGAGCACGCCGCTGACGCCCGCGGCCGAGCGTTTCCGGACGTTCGTCCGATCGCGTCCGGTGACGACCAGCTGACCGCGACTTTCGTAGTGTTCGTCCCAATTTCCGGTGTCGACTTGCAGAGAGAGGGCTTTCCCCCGCACTCTTTCCTCCGTGAGGAAGCGTCTGGGATCGTTCCGGCCGAGTCGCCGGCTGCTGTTCGCGGCCGGGACCGCGGCGGCTGCGTCGACGGTTGCGGCCAGCGCTGCCGAGGCGGTCACCGGCTCGCCGTCGGCGACCGCGGCGAACCTCGTCTCGCTGGGCGCTTACGGGTCGGGCGTGCTCGGCTCCTGGGAGCGCCAGGCGCGCGCGATCTCGAACGAGGCGCAGATCCGCCGGACCCGGGAGACCGACGGCGTCTTCATGTTCGGCGACAGCATCGGCGTCCAGGACGGCCCGGCGCTGGCCCGGCAGCTGAGCCAGCTCGGGATCAGCATCGCCGTCCACAACTGGGCCGGCCGGCCGGTCACGCCCGCGGTCGACGCGCTGGACACCTGGGCCCAGGAGTACGGCCTGCCGCACCGGATCCTGATGTCGGTCGGCTCCAACGACATCTTCACGCCGCCCGCGGTCGAGGCGCAGGTCGAGCGGACCATGCGCATCGTCGGAGAGGAGCGGATCGTCTACTGGGTCAACGTGCAGGCGGCGCGTACGGCGCACGGCCCGGACGTCAAGGTCGCTGACCAGCGCAACAGCGCCTGGATCAACCTGCAGCTCGCCGAGGCGCAGCGCCGCTACGACAACCTGCGGATCGTGCACTGGGCCGAGCACCTGGCCTCCAGCCCGAACCGGCTGGGCCGCCTGCTCCGCGACGGCCTGCACCCGTCGGTGCCGCTCGGCCAGAACGCCCGCAACGGCCTCATCATCCAGGCGATCAAGGCCGGCTGAAACGTCTCGCGGCGGGTACGGCGGGACGTCTGAGCGTCCCGCCGTACCGCTGGGTGTGTCAGAAGCCCGCGGTGATGCGGGTGAAGTCCCAGTCGTTCTGGGCGATGCCACTGCAGTTGGACACCACGCCGCCGCCTGGGCAGCCGCGGTCGCGGTTGACCGACCAGAACGCCAGCCGGCTGAGCCCGTTGCTCTTCGCCCAGTTGGTGATGTTCTGCCAGGTGGCGGTGGTGGTCATCTCCTGCTGGTCGGACAGGCCGTTCATGCCGGAGATGCCCTGGTGCGCGTAGGCCTCCGCGGTGGACCAGCCGAAGGTGGCCTTCAGCTTGTTGTTCAGGCCCTGGGACGCGGCGACCGTGTCGTTGTAGATGTTCGAGCTGCCGAAGTCGAACGGCATCAGCGTGAAGATGTCGATGTTGGCGCCGAGTGCCTTCGACCGGTCGATCAGGCGGTTGCCCCAGAAGTTCGGACCGGTCGTCGTGGTGCCGAAGGTCAGGATCGTGGTGATCCCGGGGTTGTTCTGCTTGACGATCTTCAGCGCGTTCAGGATCCGGTCCTGGACGACCTCGTTCTCGAACTCGTCGGAGTTCTCGATGTCGACGTCGATCGCCTTCAGGTTGTAGGCGTTGATCACCTGCTGGTACGCGCCGGCGAGCGCTTCCGGCGTACTGCAGTTCGGACCGAGCTTGTTGCCGCTCCAGCCGCCGATCGACGGCACGATGTCGCCGCCGGCCGCGCGGATCTGGGCGATCGCGTTGGCGTCCGCGCTGCCCTGCAGCGGGCGGCTGCCGTCCCAGGCCGGGTTGCAGCCGCCGGACGACAGGATGAACGCCATCGTGAACCACTTGATGCCGGTCGCGTTCATCACGGTCGCCGGGCTCGGCGGGTCGCCCCAGCCCATGTAGAGGTACGGCGCGGCCTGCTTGGTGCCGGTGTTCCCGCCACCGGTGCCGGTCTTCACGGAGATGCTGCCGCTCTTCGGGCCTTCCCCGGCGCTGTTCGAAGCACTGACCTGATAGCTGTACGACGTGTTCGCGGCCAGGCCGGAGTCGGTGTACGACGTACCCGTCGGGCTGCCGACCTTTGTACCGTTGCGGTAGACGTTGTAGCTGGTCGCACCGGACGCGGCCGACCACGTGAGGCTCACCGACGACGCGGACGACGTACCGGAGAGACCTGTGGGTGCGGCGGGGACGGTGCCGCCACCGCCACCTGAGCACGAGCCGCCGTTCAGACGGCAGGCGGCGAGGCCGGGGAAGTTGCCCGGGGTGCCGTTGAACCCGAAGGTGACGGTGGCACCCGGTGCGAGTGGGCCTGCCCAGCTCGGCGGGGTGAAGGTGTGCGTCTGGCCGCTGCTGGTGCGGGTGGCGTCCCAGCTGCTGCTGACGGTGTAGCCGGACGGGAAGTCCAGCGCGACCGACCAGGTGCTGAGAGAGCTGGTGGTGCCGTTGGTGACGGTCACCTTCCCCTCGAAGCCGCTGCCCCAGTCGGACACTTTGGTGAAGGTGGCGGTGACACTCGCCGCGTTGGCTGCCTGTGCGCTCAGCAGCGCGAAGACCACCGCGGTGACGGCTGCCAGCGCCAGAGTGATGCGTCGTTTCATGATGCTCCGATCAGTGGGCGGTACGTGATCAGACCCGGCCCCAGAGTGCGGGGACGTTCGGCGGCTCCCAGCCGGTGAGCGAGGTGTGAGCCTGGATGCACTTGTAGGTGACGCCGGCGTAGGTGACGAGCGCACCGGTCGCGTACGCCGTGTTCGGCGCCCACGGGGTGGCCGTGCCGGGCGGAGTGGTGGGCGGCGTCGTCGGCGGTGTGGTGGGCGGCGTGGTGGGTGGGCCGCTGCAGCCGGGGGTGTCGGCGTTGACCGCGTTGACCACGTGGTTGAAGAGGGTGACGTTCGGGTCCAGGGCCTCGAGCGAGTACATCATCGCGCCGGCCAGTCCGTTGCAGTGCTGGTAGTCGGCCTTGGCCTTGATCGACTGGGCGTTGTCACCGGACCAGAACGTGCCGTCACGGTAGAACCACGAGGACTTCGTGACGTCGTCGAAGTACGTCGCCGACGGGTTGTCCACGAAGCCGACAAGCTCCTTGTAGAACGAGACCCCCGGCACGTTGCCGCTCATCGCATGCCCGTCGGCAGGTCCCGTCGCCGGTTGGTACTTGCCGTTGGCGGTTGCCGGCACACCCTTCCATCCCCTGTAGTAGAAGGGATATCCGATCGTCAGCTTGTTCGCCGGGAACCCGCCGGGGATGCCGTACGCCGGGTCACCCGTCGTCCACGCCTTCACCGCAGCGTCGACGGAGTACTTGCCCTGACCCGGTGGGATCGGGTTGCTGGGATCGTTCGGCGCCGTGTAGAGCGGGTCCTGGAAGTTCGTCGGCCCGGTGGCCTCCCAGCCGCCGTGCATGTCGTACGTCATCACGTTGTTGTAGTCGAGGTACTGCCCGATCTTGTCGGTCTCGATCGTGGCGATCTTGTCCTGGCCGGCCGGGGTCGCCGCGGTCAGGTAGTACTTCTTGCCGGTCTGGCCGCCGTACGCGTCGAGCTGCGCGCGGAACTCGGCCAGCAGCAGGGTGAAGTTCTGCTTGTCGGCGGGGCTGTAGTGGTTGCCGACGTGGCCGTTCGGCGAGCCCGGGTACTCCCAGTCGATGTCGATCCCGTCGAAGATGCCGGCCGCCGAACCGGGGCCGCCGAAGCCGTCGATCATCGGCAGGTCGCCTTTGAGGAACATGTTCACGCAGGAGCTGACGAAGGTCTTGCGCTTCGCGTCGGTCGCGGCCGCGTCGGAGAAGTACTTCGAGTACGTCCAGCCGCCGATCGAGATCAGGATCTTCAGGTTCGGGTACTTCGCCTTGAGCTTCTTGAGCTGGTTGAAGTTGCCCTGGATCGGCTGGTTCCAGACGTCGCCGACGCCGTCGACGCTGATGTCGGCGCCGTACGACTTCCCGTAGTCGGCGAACGCGTCACCGGCGCCGTCGCCGGCGTTCGGGTTGTTCTCGTCCTGCGACGCGGCCTTGTTGGCCATGAAGCAGGTGTGGTCGGTCGGGTGGATGTTGGCGAAGGCGTAGTTCAGGAAGTCCAGCTTCGCGCCGGCGCCGGTGGTGACCAGGTTCTTCGGGTAGAAGGCGTTGGCGTAGATCCCCCACTGGGTGAAGTACGCCGTCTTGACGCCGCCGCTGGTCGCCTGCGGCGCGGTGACGGCGTTGTCTGCTGCGGTGGTGCCGGGGCTCGCCAGGGAGACGCCGGCGGCGGTGATCAGGGCGGTGGCCGCGACGGTGGCGGTGGCGGCGAGCATGCGCAATCGACTCATCAGGTTCCTCCGGAGCGATGGGGCGGAAGCGGTCCGGTGAAATTTAGTTAAAGACGCTTCGAAAGGAACCGTAACCTTTCCCGGCGGCTTGGTCGCGGGCTCGTCGTGGCGGGTTCCCGCTGCTGACGGAAACCCGACAGCCCTTTGTCCACAGGGATCTTCCGATGTGTCCGGGAGCGACCGAACAACGGCATGTTCTAGGCATGGACACGAATCCGCCGACCCCGTCAGTGCTCATGGCAACTACCGACCAAAGCTTGCTCGACAACCTCCTGCGGCTCGCGGCCGCCGCGTCCGTCACGCCGCACGTCGAGCCCGATCTGCACGGCCTGCGGCGCAACTGGCAGACCTGTTCGCTGGTGGTCGTCGGCCGCGACCTGGCCGAGCCGTTGGCCCGCGCCCAGCCAACGCACCGCCCTGGGGTCGTCGTGGTCGGTTCGACCGCAGACGGCGACGACCTCTACCGCTGCGCCTTCGGCATCGGTGCCGACGTCGTCTGCCGCCTGCCCGACGAGGAGCCGCTGCTGGTCGGCAAGCTGGCCGACGCCCTGGACGGCGCCGACCGGGCCGCGGTGACACTGGCCTTCGTCGGTGGGTGCGGGGGAGCGGGCTCGACCACGCTCGCCGCCGCCGTGGCTGTGCTCGGCAACCGCCGGGGATTCCGGACGATGCTGATCGACGGCGATCCGCTCGGCGGCGGGATCGAGCTTGCCCTGGGCATCGAGCGCGATCCGGGTGACCGCTGGCCGAAGCTGCTGAACGCGTCGGGCCGGGTGAGTGCCGCGGCGCTCCGGTCCGCGCTGCCTTCGGTCGACGGGCTGGCGGTCCTGTCCTGGGACCAGTCCGACGTCACGGTCCTGCCGCCCGACACGATGAGCTCGGTCATCGGCGCCGCGCAACGCAGTACCGACCTGGTCGTCCTCGACCTGCCCCGGCGCGCCGACCCCACGGTCGAGGAAGGCTTCATCCGCGCCACCGCCACGCTTCTCGTCGTCCCCTGCGACGTCCGCTCGATAGCCGCCGCCAAGCGCCTCTCCGGGCCCTTGCGTTCCGTGGCCGGCGACGTCCGCCTCGTGGTCCGCGAGTCCCGGCCGGGGCTCGCCGCCGCCGACATCGCCTCCCACCTCTCCTTGCCCTTAGCAACAAAACTCGGCTCCGACCCCAGAGTGCCGGCTGCCATGGACGACGGCCGCTTCACCCTCACCCGCCGCAGCCCGCTCGCCCGCGCCGCCACCGACATCCTCGACCTCTTCGATCCCTCACCTCCGCACCATCGTCCGCCGCAGAAGACCCTGGAGCCCGCATGACCACCACTGCCGTGCCGACAGACCTGCTCGATCGCGTCCGCGGCACCCTCGCACTCACCGGCGCCGAGCCGACACCTGCCCACGTCGCAGCCGCACTCCGCGCCGACGGCACCGTCTGCGGCGACGCGATGGTCCTCGCGGTCGTCACGGCCCTTCGCCGCGAAGCCCTCGGCGCGGGCCCACTCGACAGCCTCCTCGCCGAGCCGGGCATCACGGACATCCTCGTCAACGGCCCCGACGAGGTGTACATCGACCGCGGTCACGGCCTCGAGTTCGTCGCCATCCGCACCGGCGACGAACAAGCCATCCGCCGCCTTGCCACCCGCCTCGCGGCAGCAGCCGGCCGCCGCCTCGACGACTCCACGCCGTACGTCGACGTCCGCCTCTCCGACGGCACCCGCTTCCACGCGGTGCTGGCCCCGATCGCCGCCCCCGGCACCTGCCTGTCCCTCCGCGTCCCGTCCCGCAAGGTCTTCACCCTCGACGACCTGATCGCCGCCGGAGCTCTCCCCGAAGCCGGCGCCGCGATCCTGCACGACCTCCTCGACTCCCGCCTCGCGTTCCTGATCAGCGGCGGCACCGGCACCGGCAAGACCACGCTGCTCAACACCCTGCTGTCCCTGACCAACCCCGCCGAACGCCTGGTCCTCGTCGAAGACGCCAACGAGCTCCGCCCCGACCACCCGCACGTGGTCCGCCTGGAAGCCCGCCCACCCAACGTCGAAGGCGCCGGCGAAATCTCCCTCCGCGACCTCGTCCGCCAAGCCCTCCGCATGCGCCCCGACCGCCTGGTAGTAGGCGAGGTCAGAGGCGCCGAAGTAGTAGACCTCCTGACCGCCCTCAACACCGGCCACGAGGGAGGCTGCGGCACCATCCACGCCAACTCCGCAGCCGACGTCCCAGCCCGCCTGGAAGCCCTAGGCGCCCTCGCCGGCCAACCTCCCACAGCCATCCAAACCCAAGCCGCCTCAGCCCTACACGCCGTAATCCACCTGACCCGAACCCCCACAGGCCACCGCCGCATCACCGAAATCCACACCCTCACCAAACCCCCCAACGCCCCCCTCACAACCCACCCCGCCGTCACCTTCCACCCCAACAACACCCTCACCCTCCATCCCCCCGCCAACCTCTTCACCAAACTCCCCCCAACCCACACCCCCCGCCGCCCACCCCCTAGCGCACCACCGACCGCACCACCGACCGCGCCACCGACCGCACCGCCAAGCGCCCCCTCGAGCACACCGTCGCCCACCACGACAGCCCCATGAGCCCAGCCTTCGCAGCCGCCCTCCTCACCGCCCTGGCCTGCGCCCTAGCCCTTCGCCCCCGCTCACCAGGCCTCCACCGCCTAACACCCCACGCCAACTCCCGCCGCCACCACCCCACCCAGCCCTGTCAGCCCAGCCCTGCCCGTCACCTCCGCTCCCGCCTCCGTCGCGCCTGGCTCCTACTCCCACCCACCGCCACAGCCACCGCGCTGTTCGGCATCCAAGCCCTCGTCTCCACCATCGCAATCACCACGGTCCTAGCCCTGATCGCCCACCAACGCACCCTCCACCACCAGCAAAAGACCGCAGCAACCCGCCGCGCCACCATCATCGAAGCCCTCGACGTACTAGCCGCAGACCTCACAGCCGGCCGCCCACCCATCACCGCCCTGGAAGGCGCCGCCTCCATCAGCCCCGACTTCCAACCAGTCCACGCAGCAGCCAAACTCGGCGCCGACGTCCCCACAGCCCTCTCCAGAGCCGCCACCACCCCAGGCGCCTCCAGCCTCCGAGCCCTCGCCGCAGCCTGGCGAGTAACCGAAGAGTCAGGCGCCGCCTTCGCCGCCCTCACCGAACGCCTGGCCAACGCCCTCCGAGCCGACGAAGCCATCCACCGCCAAACCGAATCCAGCCTCGCCAACGCCCGCACCACCGCCCGAATCCTCGCCACCCTCCCCGCCCTAGGCATAACCCTCGGCTACGCCCTAGGAGCCAACCCCCTCACCTTCCTCACAGCCACCCCACCAGGCTGGCTATGCCTAACCACAGGCCTATCCCTAACCGCCCTAGGCCTCCACTGGACCACCCACCTATCCACCCCCCAAACCTGACCACCCACCCACACCCCGCGCCCCACAACACCCGCCCCCCACAACACCCGCGCCCCCGCCCCCGAACCGCCCACCCCGCACACCACCAACCCCGACACCCTCGCCGAACGGCGGCCTCGCCCGGCGCACCACCGGACTGCCGCGCCCCGCGCACCACCAAACCGCCGCATACGTCCCCCGACGCTCACACCCCACACCCCACACCCCGCGCCCCCGCGCCACGCGCTCCGCACCCTGCGCGCCCGAACCTCCGCACGACCGGACCGCGAACCTGTAATTCCGCGCACCGCGCGTCCAGTGTCCGGTTCCCGCCTCTGCGCCTGCATCCCCGGCGCCGTACCCGGAACCCACCCTTGAACCCGAAGGGCTCCTGCATGCCATACGCCCTGACCACAGCCACGGCTGTTGCCCTCAGCACCTACCTTCTGATCCCACCCAAACCAGACCTACGCCGCCTAGCCCCTCCCCAGCCCCGCACCCGCCCCCAGCCCCCGCGCTCCCACCGCCTAACCGCCGCCGGCGCAGCCCTAGCCGCACTCCTACTCATCGGCTTCCCCTGGGGCCTGATCCCAGCCGCCATCGCGTACTACGCCATCCCCCGAGCCATCGCCCGCCTAGAACCAGCCGCCACCAAACAACGCAACACCCAAATAGCCCGCGACCTCCCACTGGCAATCGACCTACTGACCGCCTGCCTCCGAGCCGGCCGCCCGCCCCAACGAGCCCTAACCCTCGTAGCCGAAGCCCTCCCAGGCCCCCTCGCCGACATCTTCACCAAGATCGCCCACCACCTCGCCCTAGGAGCCGACCCAGCCACCGCCTGGTCCCACCTACGCTCCGAACCACCCTGCGCTCCCATGGCCCGAGCCATCACCCGTTCCCTCCGCTCCGGCGCCCCACTCTCCAAAACCCTCGAACACCTAGCCGACGAAACCCGCCGCGCCCACCACCACACCGCAGACCAACAAGCCCGCGCCGCAGAATCCCGAGCCGCCCTCCCCTTAGGCCTGTGCTTCCTCCCCGCCTTCGTACTCCTCTCCATCGTCCCCACCATCGCCGACGCCCTGATCCCCTTCCTCCTCCACCCCTGACCTATCCACAGCCCAAGACTCCCCAACCAAATCCCCACCCAACAACGGCACGTTGTAAGCAACCCCGCCAAGCCACCCCGCAGGAGCCCCAAATGCCTCAGCCACCTGCAATCACCAGCACCCACGCCGCCAACCCCCAAACCGCAACGCACCCGAACACCCAGGCCGCAACGCACCCGAACACCCAAGCCGCGGCACACCCGCACACCCAAGCTGCGGCACACCCGCACACCGGATCCGCGGCGCACCCGCACACCGAAGCCACGACGCAACCCACCAACGCCGCCAGCACCCACATCTCCGCCAACGCACGAAAGCACAGCGCGCCCCGCCCCACCGTCGCCGTACCGAACGACCACCACGTGCCGACCCTCGCCCACTACACCCCGCCCACGACGAACCACCGCCACCCCGTCGCCCGCACCGCCCGCCGCGCGCACACCCGCACCATCAATCACCTACGGGCTAGAAGCCTGAACAACCTCCGAAGCCGCACAGAACGCGGCGCCGCAACCGCCGAATACGCCATCACCATCGTCGGCGCCTGCGCAATCGGCGGCGTACTGGTCTCCCTGCTCAAGTCCCCCGCAATGCTCAACGCCCTCAAGTCGATCATCAACGCCGGCCTGAAAATGGCCGGCATCGAAGGCGTCCACCTCTAACCCGCCGAACCCCACCAGCACGCCGAGCCTGGCCACCCCAGCCTAGCTCCGCGCCATCCAACCGTCCCCTGATCCGGCGACCGGTCGGTGCCCCCTCCCCGGCCGGTCGCCACCCTCAAGGAGCTCCGCATGCCTCACCACCCCACGGCAACCGACGCTCCACCACCAACGCCAACCACGACGGACCACAACTCCCGTCCCCGCCCAACCCACACCTACTGGATGAACGATGCCGAGGGCACCGATTGTCCGAGTCGCCGGTTCCAGCTCACCTACACCGAGCAGACGGACAACGTCACTCTCAACGGCCTCCAGGGGACCCCTGACCGATCAGCCCAACCGGCCCTGCCCGACCCCGCCGCTGACCGTGCTGACCGTGCTGACCGTGCTGACCGTGCTGACCGTGCTGACCGTGCTGACCGTGCTGACCGTGCTGACCGTGCTGACCGTGCTGACCGTGCTGACCGTGCTGACCGTGCTGACCGTGCTGACCGCGCTGACCGCGTTGACCGCGATAGCGGAGGTAACAGAAGCAGCGACGGCCGATCGACGTGGACGAGGCGAGGGGAGCGCGGAGCGGTCACAGCCGAGCTGGCGTTGGCGCTTCCGGTGCTGGTTCTGCTGCTGCTATTGGGTATCTGGTCCATCGGCCTCGTCGTCCTGAACATCCGATGCATCGACGCCGCCCGTGACGTAGCTCGCGCAGTAGCCCGCGGCGAACCAGCCGACCAAGCCAAATCGATCGGCCACCGCACGGTCCCGAACGGCACCATCACCATCACCCGAGACGCCTCAGACATCCACGTGACCGTCACCGCCACGCCCACCAACAAACCACCCCTCCTCACCCTCATGACTCCCGCCGAGATCACAGCGACCGCAACCCTCCAAACCGAGCCAGAGACCCCATGACCCGCTCCGAGCGAGGCAGCGCCACACTCCACGTCCTGTTCGCCGCCGTACTCCTCTTCACAGCACTCTTCGCAGCCACGCTGTGGTCGGCGATCTCCACCGCCCGCCACAAAGTCGCAGCCGCCGCCGACCTGACAGCCCTAAGCGCAGCCCAATCCCTCAGCGCCGACCAGTCCGCGAGTGCCGGCCAGTCTGTCGGCGTCGATCAGTACGGCGGCGTTAATCGGTACGGCGGCGTCAATCAGTACGGCGAATCCAACGCCCGGCACACGACGAGCACATCACCAGCGGCACCATGCGCCACCGCAGCCCGCATCGCCGCGCTCCACAAGGTCGACCTCACTGCCTGCACGGTCACTTCCACCGCAGTGACAGTGCAGGTATCGCTCCAGCTCGACCTGAGACTGGCGCAGCCGACGCTCACAGCGACGGCCCGCGCCGGACCGGTCTGAACCCGCATCGTCAACCACTTCGGGTGGCCGGTTCAGGTGGGGTCGCGATCTGGTCGCAATCTGATAGAGATGCCGCGTTGATGTGGACGACGCGCGGCAGCCCGCTCCATCATCGGGAACCGAGTACAGCTCATCTTCCCGGACGTACTTCCCCGGCGCCCGGACGGTAACCTCGGAGGCTCGCTTGCCCGACCGGATCCGGCTGCTGCTGGTCGACGACCAGATCCTCAGCCGCGGCTTGCTTCGCAGCGGTCTGGAGCGGGAGCGCGATCTGGAGATCGTTGCCGAGCTCAACCGTTCTGACGACGTCGTCGGCGCGGCGAAGCGGCATCGCGCGAACGTCGCCCTGCTCGACGCGGCCGGTCCGGGGAACGACAGCATCACGGTCACCACCAAGCTGCGTACGTCGATGCCGGAGTGCCGTGTCGTCATGCTCACGACGTACGGCCGCCCGGTGCACCTGCGTCGCGGGCTCGACGCAGGCGCGAAGGGTTTCGCGCTGAAAGGTAGTCCCGCACCGCAGTTGGCCGACGCGGTACGGCGGGTGCACCTCGGACTCCGAGTCGTCGACGCGAACCTCGCGGCGGAGAACCTGAAGTACTCCGAGACGCCGCTCAGCGCCGACGAAACCGACACGCTCCGCGCCGCACGCGACGGCGGCACAGTCGCGCTCATGGCGCAGAAACTCGACGTCTCCGAGCGCGTAGTACGCACTCGGCTCTGGTCAGCCATCGGCAAGACCGGCGCCCACACCCGCTCCGACGCAATCCAGATCGCCGAGAGGAACGGCTGGCTCCTCGACTAAGCCCGACGGACATCGCGGTGACTCGGCAACCCGCGAGGTCGAGTTCGACGACGGCGAGCAGGCCGAGGCGGTACGACGCTGCGGGCGGTGCGCTCTGGAAGGCAGTCGCGGCCAGCAGGATGGGCTTGCGTCTGGTTGGGGACCTGGCCGCGGATACCTACGCCTGGCTCCGGGGTACTGCGACAGGCTAGCGACAGGCTCGCGATGGTCGCGCGGTGATGAGCATGGAGGCGAGCGCCTGCGTGCCGCACGTCCCTCGCCGCAGGGGTGCGCGGTGGGGTTGGCGCTGAACAGGGGAGTTGGTGAAGGGGCAGACTGGGATGGTGGACGGCGGGCGGAGTCAGGTGGTTGTGGTTGATGCGGCGAACGTGGTCGGGTCGCGGCCGGATGGGTGGTGGCGGGATCGGGTCGGCGCTGCGCGAAGGTTGCTTGTTCGGATCGCTGCGTTGCAGGAACGGTTGACTGACTCGGATGTGATCGTGGTGCTTGAAGGCGCGGCTTGCCGGGCCGTGTCGGGGGACGATGCGCCTGATACCGGTCGTGTTCGGGTGGTGCTGGCGCCGGGTTCAGGTGACGACACGATCGTGAACGTGACAGCTGAAGTCGTTGCCCAGTCGCATCATCCTGCGGTCACGGTCGTCACCGCAGACCGCGGCCTTCGCCAGCGAGTAGAACCCACCGGAGCCAAGACGACAGGCCCCGGCTGGCTCCTAGACCAACTGGATGCCATCCCGCCCCAGCCTCCAACCAGCTGAGAACATCGACCACTTGTGACGGGCTGTGCCTCTGGCGCTAAATGAGTACGCCGTACTGGTGGCGTCGTGCGTCTGTGCTTCCGGCGCTGTGAGTGCGCCGTACCGTCGGCGGTCGTGGCGCCGTACCTGGTCGCCGTGTTCGGGTCGCTGGCTCAGGCGGTTGCCGTCGGGCCGGGGGACGGTTGGAGAGTTCCTCGTGGGCCCGTTCACGCGGCCGGCGTCGTACGTCGGCTGATGGGCGGACGTTGTGCGGCGGCTGCGTGCGCTGCGCCAGCTGATGCGTACGGCGGGTGCTGTCCTGAGCGATTCGTGCGGCGGGTGCCGTGCTGGCCGAATCGTGCGGCAGGTCTTGTGTTGGCTGATGCGTTGGCGGAGGGCTGGTGTGGGGTGGGTGGAGTTAGGTGCAGGTGGAGAGGAGTTTGCCGGTGTGGGTTATTAGGAGGTGGGGGCCGGGGGTGGCGGGGAGGTGGGTTTTGGGGGTGCGGATGGGGTGGCGGGTGCCGTCGGGGGTGATGACGAGGGTGTTGGGGGCGTCCAGGGCTATTAGTTCGTCGTCGGCTCGGATCAGGACGGGGGCGGTGTAGGACCAGGAGAGGGCGGTTCGGCCGGCGGTGAGGGCTTCTAGGGTGGCCGTGGGGAGTTCGTCGGGGCCTTCGGCGGTGGCGTCTACGGCGATCCAGGTGGTGGGGCTGCCGGGTGGCATGAAGGATGTTGGGTTGTGCCAGTCACTGCCGCCGATGGGGGTGGTGTTTTCCAGGCCCCAGGCCTGCCACCAGGCGATGGGGCCGCCCCAGGTGTGGTCGAGCCAGGAGGAGTGCCAGATTTCGGCGAGAGGAGGGTGTTCGGGGAGCGGGTGGCGCCAGGAGCAGTCGCCGCCCAGGGGGTGGTTGATCGAGAGGAGGCCGCCGCGGCTCGCGACTTCGGAGACCCAGGTGGCGGCCGGGCGGCGGAAGTCGATCGCGCCGATCTCGCCGAACGCGTTGGCGTGGCCGGTGTCGGTGGTGACCTCCTGGCCGGGGATGAGGCCGATGCCGAAGCGTTTGCCCAGGGTGGGGAGTTCGGCATGGTGGGCGACGGTGTTGTGGTCGGTGACGGCCAGTACGTCGAGGCCGGCGGAGACGCCGAGGGCGGCGAGGTTGGCGACCGGGGTGGAGCCGTCGGAGTGCAGCGAGTGCGCGTGGAAGTCGCCGGCGATCCACTTCAGTCCCGAGGAGGCGGGGAGGGTACGGCGGGGTGGTCGCGGCGGTACGGCGATTGCGGCGGTGGCGTCGGCGTACTCGGTCAGGCCGGGGATCGTGGTGACCGGGCCGGTGACTGCTTCGACGAGGAGTTCGACGCCTTCGACTGGTAGTCGGTGGAGGCCGAGGACTATCCACCAGGTGCCGGCTTCGAGTTCGCCGGGGAGGTAGCCGGGGGTGGCGGCGTCGGGGGTGATCGCGAACGTACGGCGCGCGCCGCCGGACCACCCGCGCCAGCCCGACGCACCCTCGCAGCCGATGTCGATGACGGCGCCCTCGACAGGTGGGACGGTGAGGGTGACGAGCAGACCGGGGCAGTCGGCTGGGATGTCGACGGGGAGCGAGTGCCAGACCGATTCGGCACGGTCGTCGAGGGTCCAGCGCCGACGGTACGACGTGACGGCCATCAGGTGAGCTCCCAGATGTCGGGGGTGCAGGTCTTCCAGTACTTCGCGTTCGAGCGGAGGTCGCGCGGTGCTTTGGGCGCCGGGATGGCGGGGGCCGTGCGGGGGTGTGGGTGGTGTGGTGCGGGAAGTCCGGCGTTGAGGGGTGGGTAGGCGACGGGATGGGGTGATGCGGGTTGGATGCCTGGGTGGGTTAGGGGGTGGGGAGGAGTTCGCCGGTGGATTGGTTGTAGAGGAGGACTCGGGGGGTGGGGGCCGTGAGGGTTACGGGGGTGCCTGGGGTGGGTTCGGATTCTTCGGGGACGGTTACGCCTACGAGGGTGCCGGCGCAGTCGACGGTGACCAGGGACTGGGTGCCGAGGTTCTCGGCTACTACCACCTCGCCGTGGAGGGCCGGGCCGGGAGTGTCGGTGGTGGTGAGGGTCAGGTACTCGGGGCGGATGCCGACCGTGACCTCTGCCTCGCCGCCGGCCGATGATGTTGCGGCGGGCAACGAGCCGCCGGCGACCGAGACGACGCCGTCCGCGGCCGCGGTGATCTTGCCGGGCAGGAGGTTCATCGGCGTCGACCCGATGAAGTTGGCCACGAAGGTGTTCGCCGGACGGGCGAACACCTCCCGCGGCGACCCTAGTTGGCGCAGTTTGCCCGAGTCCATGACGGCGATCCGGTCGGCGAGGGCGAGTGCCTCGGCCTGGTCGTGGGTGACGAAGACTGTCGTGATCCCGAGGTCCCGCTGCAGCTTCTTCAGGAAGGTACGAGCCTCCAGCCGGAGCCGCGCATCGAGGTTCGACAGCGGCTCGTCGAGCAGCAGGACCTTTCCCTCGGAGGCGATAGCACGCGCCAACGCGACCCGCTGCTGCTGGCCGCCCGACAACTGCCCGGGCTTGCGCTCCAGCAACCCCTGCAAGGACAACTCCCCCGCGGTGCGCTCAGCCACAGAAGTACGAGTAGCCGCAGCGACCCGACGTACCTTCAACGGATACGTGATGTTCTCGGAGACGCTCATGTGCGGGAAGAGCGCGTAGTCCTGGAACACCATCGCCACGCCGCGCTTGCCAGGCTCGGTCCGAGTCACGTCCACGCCGTCGATCCGGACGGCGCCCTCGGTCGCGGACTCCAGGCCCGCGATTGTCCGGAGCAGGGTCGTCTTGCCGCAGCCCGACGGGCCGAGCAGGGCGAAGAACTCGCCGTCGGCCACGTGCAGGTCCAGCCCGTCGACGGCGCGGACGCCGTTCGGGTAGACGGTTGCGAGGCCTTCGATGTCGATGCCCGCCATCAGCTCTTGATCCCTCCGTGGAAGCGGAACCCGTACCGCGAGTTCACCAGCAGGTACAGCACGACGACCGGGATCGAGAACAGCAGCGAGAACACCGGCAGCACCTGCAGGTTCACGCTGCCGCCTTCGTCGGTGAGGGTCTGCATCAGCACCGCACCGGGCTGCTTGTCGATCGACCGGATGAGCAGGAAGGGCACCAGGAAGTTGCCCCAGGAGTTGACGAACGCCCAGACCATGATGGTCGCGAGTCCGGGCCGGGCGACCGGGAGTACGACGTCCCGCAGGATCTGGCCGGTCGACGCACCGAAGACGCGGGCCGACTCCTCGTACGACTTCGGCACCGCGTCGACGAAGTCCTTCAGGATGAAGATCGCCGCCGGCAACAACCCGCCGGTCATCACCAGCGCGACACCGAACCGCGAGTCGATCAGCCCGAGCTGGAACATCATCACGAAGATCGGCACCATCGCCGCCGTACCGGTCACCACCGACGACAGCAGCAACAACCCGTAGAGCAACGCGTCACGACCAGGAATCCGCACCCGCGACAACGCATAGGAAGCCAGCGCCGCAAACGCAGTAACCGCGACAGCAGTCGTCACACAGATCAGCAACGAGTTGACCATCGAGTGCATCGCATACGGGTGGTCCAGCGTTTTCCGGAAGTTCTCCAGCGTCCAGTCCGGCCAGTGCACGCCCAACCCCGGCGAGGAGTCGAACGGCGCCGAAGCGATCCACAGCATCGGTACGGCGAAGAACAGCGTGATCGCGCAGATCAGCACGTAGAAGCCGATCCGGCGCACCACGTAAGCCCCAGTCATGAGCGCCTCCGCAACAGCCGCAGGTAGACCAGCGACACCAGCAGGTTCGCGATCAGCAGCAGGAACGAGATCGCCGACGAGTACCCGAGCTCACCGCCCTGCAGCGCCACGTTGTAGATGTAGACCGGCACGGTCTCCGACTCGTGGTTCGGCCCGCCCTTGGTGAGCAGGAACGGCGAGAAGTCGTTCGCCGTCCACAGCGAGATGAGCAGCGTGTTGGTCAGCACGTGGCCGCGGATGTGCGGGAACACCACGTCCCGCAGCGTCTGCCACCCCGACGCCCCGACCATCCGCGCCGACTCGAGCTGCGACGGCGGTACGGCCTGCAGCGCCGACGAGTAGAGCATCATCGAGAACGCCGTACCGCGCCACGTGTTGAAGACGACCAGACACGCCATCGGGTAGTCGATCAGCCACGCGGTCCCCGGCGTACCCAGCAGGGCGTTCAAGGTGCCGCCGTCGCGGTCGTAGAACGCGACCCACAAGTACGCGACGACGGTCCCCGGCAGGATCCACGCGAGCAGTACGACGGCCTCGACGGTGCGCCGTACGACGGGACGCGTCCGGCGCATCACCCACGCGAGCGTGAACCCGAGGACGTTCTGCCCGATGATCGCCGACCCGAGCACGAACAGCAGCGTCAGCCACAACGCGTTGTGGAACAGCGCGTCGTTCAGCGCCGCGGTGTAGTTCGCCAGCCCGACGACCGACGGGGACACCGCCTCGACGCCGGTCAGCCGGTAGTTCGTGATGCCGATGTAGATCGTCCAGAGCGCCGGGAAGATCAGAAACGCGCCGATCAGCAGCAGCGCCGGCGCGACGAACCCGAGGGCCCGGCCGACGCCGAGGCCCGCGACGTCGCGCGCGGGGCCCCGGCCGGCCGGTCCTCGTCCCGGCGCCGGTTCGGCCGGCACCGGAGGTGCGGAGGCTGCGGTCATCAGTTGCTGTTGACCTTGTCCTTGCCGCCGGCCGCCGTCTCGACGGCCTTCTCGTACGCCGTCGCGGCCGCCTCGGTGCCCTTGCCGCCGACGACGTCCGCGGTCGCCTGCTGCAGCGCGGCCGAGACCTTCGGGTACTCCGCCCGGCCCGGGCGGTACTGCGTGATCGGCAGCACCTTCTCCGCGACGAAGCTCAGCATCGGGTCGCTCTTCAGTACTTCGCTGTTGACGTCCGACCGCTGCGTGATCTTCGCAGCGCCGGCCAGCGACTCCTTCACCATCTCGGCGGAGTTCATGAACTGCAGGAACTCCCAGGCCTGCTGCGGGTACTTCGTGTTCGGGTTGATCACGGTCGCGCCGCCGCCCGACATCGAGACGAAGTCCTGGCCCTTCACGCCGGCGCCGGGCTGCCGCGCCGGGATCAGCGCCCAGCCGACCGCCGTGTCCCGGTCGGCCATCTTCGCGACGCCTTCCTTGGGCTCGACGACGCTGCGCCAGAAGTAGTCGCTCTCCAGCAGGATGCCGATCTTGTTCGCGGCGAACTCGGCGAACGACTTGTCCCGGCCCTTCGCCTCGCGCTGCAGCACCGGGTCGCCGAGGCCGGTCGTGTAGACCTGGTTGTAGAAGTCGAGCACCTGGCGCAGCTGCGGGGTGTCGCCCAGCCACTTGCCGTCGGAGTTCACGGTCGCGCCGGTGCCGACGAGCAGCGGCAGCACGCCCTGCATCGTGGTCGCCTCACCCATCGCGGTGCCGGCGTTGATCTGGATCGGGGTCACGCCGGACAGCTTCTTCAGCGCCTGACCTGCGGAGATGATGTCGTCCCAGGACTTCGGCTGCCAGTCCGCGGGCAGCCCGGCCTGCTGGAACAGCTTCTTGTTGAAGTACAGGACGCGGCCGTCGGTGCCGCCCGGGACGCCGTACCGCTCGCCGTTGTAGCTGCCGAGTGCCTGGACGGCTTCGGGGATCTGCTTCCAGCCGTCCCAGTCGTCCACCTTCGCGGCCTCGCCGACGGTCTCGGTGAGCGGCTTGATGTAGTTGGCCTGGGCGAACTCGCCGACCCAGATGCCGTCGATCTGGAACAGGTCCGGACCGGCCTTGTTCGACAGGTCCAGCGACAGCTTCTGCTTGTAGACCTCGTCGTCGGAGCCGTCGCCCTGGAACTTGACCGTGACGTCGACGCCCTTGCCCTTCTGCTCGGCCACGAACTTCGGGATCAGGACGTCGGAGACGAAGGTGGCGCCGGCGCTGCTCTTCCCGCCCTTGACCGAGTTCGAGCCGAAGGTCAGCTCGACCTTCTTGGCGTCGGCGTTCCGGTTCGTGTCCTGTCCGCCGCCGGAGTCGGACGAGCCGAGGCATCCGGTGAGCAGGGCGAGGGCCGCGGCGCCGAGGACGCCGGCGGTGGTCAACCGCGAGAGTGATCGCATCGGGAGCTCCAGGTGGTCCGGCGACAGTGCCGGTCAAACATTGGCACTCTCGGACGACTATGTGAAGACTTTTTCCCAACCCGGAGTGAACGGGCCGTAAGCAACCAACCGCTCGCTGTCAAGCCAGGATCCCGTGGCAACCGTTGCGGAAGAGTTAAAGGATGCTCAAGGTTCCGTAGCAAGCAGTAGCGGACTAGATACAGATCGTGAGACCCGGAGCTACTGTCTTGCCGACCGCTTCAGTGGATCGGAGGTGAACGCCATGGACCTGCTGCACGGAGTTGGTTGCCTTCTCGACAGCCTGCTTCATCACTGCCATCACTGGTGCTGGTGGTAACCGGCCGGTGACCACCCAGGGCTCCCGCTGACGCGCAAGCAGCGGGCATCCCGGAAAGGTCAGAGAAGAGAAACGGCCGGCCCCGACGATGTCGGGGCCGGCCGTCCTCTCGTTGGCTCGGGGGCCTTGAGTCCTCCTCCGTTCAGCTCTGGGCCAGCTGCATCATCTGCTTCGGCAGGACCGTCATCTGCGCCGGGACCGGGACCTGTGGCCTGATCAGCGACAGCAGACTGGCCGCCGCGCCCGCGATCGGCAGGGGCAGCGCCAGGCCCAGCGATGCCAGCAGCGCGTTCACCAGTGCCAGCACCGCACCCAGGATGTCCAGGCTCGGGACCGGGAGACCGCTCCAGCCCTGGACCGGCGTACCGGCTGTGCTCATGCTGCCGGTCGGTTGCGCCTGCTTGGCCTTCCCCTTGCCAAGCAGCGACGTCAGGGCGAGGCCGCTGGCCGCGTTCACGAACGTGCCGCTGTCCTCGTCGTAGTTCCACTTCTGCCCGTCGCCGCTACGGCACGGCAGCACCAGCAGTGGCGCGGAGGCCGGCACCTTGGCCAGGTCAGCACCGCTGTCCAGGCAGGCACCGGTCGTGGCAAGGGCGCCACCGACGCTCTTGCTCATCGCGACCTGCAGCTGGCCGGCCTCGGTGTAGATCCACTCCTGGGTCTTGCCCTCCTTGCCGGGGGCGCACGCCATCATGACCGCCATCGGGACCTTCTCGGCCGCGACGAACGTCAGGCAGTAGCGGGTGTCGGCGCGGGTGGCGATCTGTTGTGCCACGCCGACCGTGACGCCGGGCGCCGCCGCGGAACGGCTGGGCTCCGGGTTCGCGGCCTGCGCCGGAATCGCGGTGGCGATCGCGACGCTGACCGCGAGCACCACCACTCCGGTGCGGCTGAACAGCTTTCGGATGATCAAGACAACCTCCAGAGGTCGTGCGATCTCACGGCGTCAGGTCGTCGGGACCCCGTGGCGCGAGCCGGTCCGCCGGCAGTGACTCAGCGCGACGTTGACGCCACAACAAGTAATGCACAGGACGGACCGCGGAGGTTATGCCGATCTCGCGAAACTTGATGCCATTGGCAACTAACTGCCAGGGCTGCGTCGTTGCGCAGGGCATCGAAACCGACTCGCCGGGTCGCCGTGCGACCGCTGTGCGGAGGCTGTGAGGATTCTGAGATCTTACAGCAACGCGAGCGATTCCGGGAGTTTCTCGATGCCCTGGGCAACGGTGTTGGTCAGTGCGGCTGGTGGGTCTCCGACGGATTGTCGGTACGGCGTTCGCCGAGCGCCGGCCGCTCCTCGGGCCGGGTCTCGTCGGGCAGCGCAGCCCCAGGCCGGGTCTGAGTCTCGTCGCGGTCCGTGGCGACCTCCGGGGTCTCCTCACCCTCCGTGACCTTGGCGCGCAGTTCGCGCATCTCCTTGCGTCGCCGCAGCCCGCGGCCGAGGCCCTTCTTCAGCAGCCAGAGACCGGCCACCAGCGCGGCACCGGTGATCGCGCCGAGGAAGTACACCGTCGGCACCGAGACACCGAAGTCGACGCCGAAGAACTCGAGCGTGGTGGATGCGGACGATGACACCGAGACGCCCAGTCCGAACAACACGGCCAGGACGATGAGGACGATTCCGAGAACGGCCATGACGACCTGCCTCTCTGCCGGCGACCGGCGCCGGCCCTTCAGGCCTCACTACTCAGGAGTGCGGAGAGCAGCGCCACCGCGCCGCTCTTGTCGAGTGGGTTGTTCTGGTTCCCACACTTGGGCGACTGTACGCACGACGGGCATCCATCCGTGCATTCACAGTGTGCAATCGCCTCGCGTGTCGCGGTCAACCACTCGCGCGCGGCGGCGTAGCCGTGTTCGGCGAAGCCGGCACCGCCCGGGTGGCCGTCGTACACGAAGACGGTCAGGCGACCGGTGTCCGCGTGCCGGGCCGTCGAAACGCCGCCGATGTCCCACCGGTCGCAGGTGGCGAACAGCGGCAGCAGTCCGATCGACGCGTGCTCGGCGGCGTGCGCGGCGCCCGGTACGTCGGCCAGCCCGAGTCCCTCGACGACGGAGTCGGGCACCGTCCACCAGACCGCCTTCGTCCGCAGGGTCCGCTCCGGCAGGTCCAGCGGCTGCTCGTCGAGCACGTCGCCCGTCGCGATCAGCTTGCGCTGGTACGAGATCACCTGGCTGGTCACCTGGACCCAGCCGCGCGACAGCTCCGCCGTACCCCAGCTGCACGTCTCCTCGGTGGCGAGGATGCTGATCTCGGTCACGTCCCGGGCGAACGTCGTGTAGTCCGGCGACGCCTGCTCGACGACCGCGGCGTGCTCCTCGAGGTCCAGGGACCGCACCAGGTAGGACTCGCCGGCGTGCACGTACACCGCGCCCTCGTGTACCGAGGAGTGCGCGGAGCCGCCGTCGACCGTGCCGAGCAGGCGACCGGTCCGGTCCTCCACGATCTGCACCGTCTTCCCGCCCGCCGAGCGGATGTCGATCGCGTCGACGGCCCGCTCCCGGCGCGTCCAGAACCACCCGTGCGGCCGCTCGCGCAGCGCACCCTGACGCACCAGCTGGGCGATCACCTGTGGCGTCGTACCGCCGAAGATCTCGTAGTCGTCCGTCGTCAGCGGCAGCTCCTGCGCCGCCGCGCACAGTTGCGGGCCGAGGACGTAGGGGTTCTCCGGGTTGAACACCGTCGCCTCGACAGGCCGCCCGAAGATCGCCGCCGGATGCCGCACCAGGTAGGTGTCCAGCGGGTCGTCCCTGGCGATCAGCAACGCCAGCGCGTCGCCACCCGCCCGGCCGGCACGTCCGGCCTGCTGCCAGAGCGAGGCGCGCGTGCCGGGCCAGCCGGAGAGCAGTACTGCGTCCAGCCCGGCGATGTCGATGCCCAACTCGAGGGCGTTCGTAGCCGCCACGCCAGTGAGCTCACCGCTCTGCAGCATGCCCTCGAGCCGCCGGCGCTCCTCCGGCAGGTAGCCGGCGCGGTAGGCCGACACCTGGTCGATCAGCGTCGGGTCGACCTCGGCCAGGTTCTCCCGGGCGGTCATCGCCACCGTCTCGGCCCCGCGGCGCGAGCGGACGAAGGCGACAGTGCGGACACCTGTGACGACCAGGTCGGTGAGAAGGTCCGCCACCTCGGCCGTGGCGGACCGGCGTACCGGCGCGCCGTTCTCGCCGCGCAGGGCGGTGAGGGGCGGCTCCCACAGGCCGAAAGCGACACCGCCGCGCGGAGAGCCGTCGTCGGTGACCTCCTCCATCGGCAGCCCGGTCAGCCGTTCGCCGGACAGCGCCGGCTCGGCCACGGTCGCCGAGGCGCACACGAAGATCGGATGCGCCCCGTACTGCGCGCAGATCCGCCGCAGGCGCCGCAGTACGCCGGCCACGTGCGCACCGAACACGCCCCGGTAGTGGTGGCACTCGTCGACCACGACGTACTGCAGGCAGCCCAGGAAGCGCGCCCAGCGCTGGTGGTTCGGCAGCACCGACCGGTGCAGCATGTCCGGGTTGCTGAGCACGTACGTCGCGTGGTCCCGCGCCCAGTCCCGCTCGGTCCGCTCCGAGTCCCCGTCCAGCGTCGTCGCGCGCAGCCCGGGCACGGTGTACGACGTGACGGCCCGGAGCTGGTCGTGCGCCAGAGCCTTCGTCGGCGACAGGTACAGCACGGAGGCGGTCCGGCGGTGCGGCGACGCGGCCTGCGCGATGCTCAACGTGGCGAAGGCCGGCAGCAGATACCCGAGCGACTTGCCCGAGGCCGTGCCGGTCGCGACCACCACATGCTTCCCGCCGTATGCCGCCTCGGCGGTCGCGATCTGGTGGGTCCAGGGTGCGGTGATCCCGGCGTCGCGGAGCTGGTCGAGGACCTCCGACGGCACCCACCGTGGCCAATCACACGTTTTCCCGAGCCGCGGCGGGACCGCTTCGACGTGCGTCAGCCGCTCGTCACGACCGGCGGCCAGGCGTTTCAGGACAGCCTCCGCCTCACCACCTGCACGCATGCCGCGAGCCTATGCCTTGGCACGGACAGCCCAGCGCCGAGATGCACGAGGCGGCTGCACGGTCGGATGCACACGGCTTTTTCCGGAGGGGAATCGACTTCCCCGGGCCGAGATGAAAGAGTTTTCGGCAACGGGTCTACTCACGGTCCGTACATGGTTGAATGCAGCAGTTCACGAGCGCATGCGAGTGAACCATCGGGCAGAGCACGGGATCGGAGGCCGAAGTGGATCTGTCGCTGACCGCGCGCGCCGAGGGCGGGCGGACCGTCATCGAGGTCGCGGGGGAGATCGACGTCTACACCGCACCGAAGCTCCGCGAGAAGATCGCCGCGCTCGTCGACGAAGGGGTCTACGACCTGGTCGTCGACCTGGAACGCGTGGAGTTCCTGGACTCCACCGGCCTCGGCGTCCTCGTCGGCGGACTGAAACGGGTGCGCACCCACGACGGATCCCTGTCCCTGGTCTGCACCCAGGAACGGCTGCTGAAGATCTTCCGGATCACCGGCCTGACCAAGGTCTTCGACATCCACCCGGACGTGGCCTCGGCCATCTAGGCGCCAAGCAGACAAGCGAAAACGTAGCCCCGTCACTACGTTGGGTCACCGTCCCGCCCAGGTTCCGGCGTGGGACTTGCCGTCCCGGTCGGGTATGGCGTAGACCACCCTGTCGTCAGGTCTGGTCGGGAACCCGTTAGAGTAACCCACCGCGCCAGTCCCCTGGCGCTGTGTCGTATTTCCCCAACCCTTCGGTTGCGGCAGACGGGGGCCGTCAAGCCCGGATGGGTTGCCTACAAGGAGGACGGATGTCCGCGCTGCTTGCTCCACAAGCGGTGGATCTTTCGTCGAGCAACACCACACTGGTGATCGTCGTCGGGGTGATCGCGATCCTCGCGGTCGCCATTGCGATGGTCTTCCGGGGCCAGGTGCTTGCCGCGAACGATGGCACCGAGAACATGAAGACGATCGCCGCCGCGGTCCAGGAAGGCGCCTCGGCGTACCTGAACCGGCAGTTCCGGACGCTGTCGATCTTCGCCGTGGTCGCGTTCCTGTTGCTGTTCCTGCTGCCGGCGCACACCGACGGCGGCAACGAGACCACGCTGAAGATCTTCCGGTCGGTCTTCTTCCTGATCGGTGCGGGATTCTCCGCCGCGATCGGGTACCTGGGCATGTGGCTCGCCACCCGGGCCAACGTCCGGGTCGCCGCCGCGGCCCGCGACGAGGGCCGCAATCCGGCGATGCGGGTCGCGTTCCGCACCGGCGGCACGGTTGGTATGGCGACCGTCGGCTTCGGCCTGTTCGGCGCCGCGCTCGTCGTACTGCTCTTCAAGGGTGACGCCCCGACGGTGCTCGAGGGCTTCGGCTTCGGCGCCGCGATGCTCGCGATGTTCATGCGGGTCGGCGGCGGTATCTTCACCAAGGCCGCCGACGTCGGCGCCGACCTGGTCGGCAAGGTCGAGCAGAACATTCCCGAGGACGACCCGCGGAACGCCGCGACGATCGCCGACAACGTCGGTGACAACGTCGGTGACTGCGCCGGTATGGCGGCCGACCTGTTCGAGTCGTACGCCGTGATGCTGGTGGCCTCGCTGATCCTGGGCAAGGCCGCGTTCGGCGAGCAGGGCCTGATCTTCCCGCTGATCGTGCCGGCCATCGGCGCCGTCACCGCGGTCATCGGCGTCTTCCTGACCCGGCCACGGACCGGTGAGAACGGGCTGCGCACGATCAACCGCGCGTTCTACCTCTCGGCGATCATCTCCGGAGTGCTGTCCGCGGTGGCGGCGTTCGTCTACCTGCCGAGCAGCTTCAAGGACCTCACCGGCGCGACCGAGGCGATCGCCGCGCACGACGGCGACCCGCGGCTGATCGCGACCTTCTCGGTGCTCATCGGCATCGTGCTGGCGGCGGTCATCCTGGCCCTGACCGGTTACTTCACCGGCACCGAGGACAAGCCGGTCAAGGACGTCGGCAAGTCGTCGCTGACCGGTGCCGCCACGGTGATCCTGTCCGGTATCTCGGTGGGCTTCGAGTCCGCGGTGTACACCGCCGTGGTGATCGCGGCGGCCGTGTACGGCGCCTTCCTGGTGGGTGGCACCGGTGTGGTCGCCCTGTTCGCGATCGCGCTCGCCGGCTGCGGCCTGCTGACCACTGTCGGCGTCATCGTCGCGATGGACACCTTCGGCCCGGTCTCCGACAACGCCCAGGGCATCGCCGAGATGTCCGGTGACGTGGACGGTGAGGCGGCCCAGATCCTCACCGAGCTGGACGCCGTCGGCAACACCACCAAGGCGATCACCAAGGGCATCGCGATCGCGACGGCCGTGCTGGCCGCGACCGCGCTGTTCGGTTCCTACACCGACGCCATCCGCTCCTCGCTGGCGGAGAACTACGCCAAGTTCGAGGCGGACGCCCTGGTGTTCAACCCGGGCACGCTGGTCGGCCTGATCATCGGCGCCGCGGTCGTGTTCATGTTCTCCGGTCTGGCGATCAACGCGGTCGGCCGCGCCGCCGGTGCGGTCGTCTACGAGGTCCGGCGCCAGTTCCGGGACATCCCCGGGATCATGGAGGGCACCGGCAAGCCCGAGTACGGCAAGGTCGTGGACATCTGCACCCGCGACTCGCTGCGGGAGCTGGCCACCCCGGGTCTGCTCGCGATCACCGCGCCGATCGCCGTCGGCTTCGGCCTCGGCGCCCCGGCGCTGGCCGGCTACCTGGCCGGTGCGATCGGCGCCGGCACCCTGATGGCGGTGTTCCTGGCCAACTCCGGTGGCGCCTGGGACAACGCGAAGAAGCTGGTCGAGGACGGCAACCACGGCGGCAAGGGTTCGCCGGCGCACGAGGCCACCGTCATCGGTGACACCGTCGGCGACCCGTTCAAAGACACCGCCGGCCCGGCCATCAACCCGCTGATCAAGGTGATGAACCTGGTCTCGGTGCTGATCGCTCCGGCGGTCGTCGGCATGTCGGCGATCGGCGACAACCCGAACACCGCCCTGCGGATCATCATCGCGGTCGTCGCGGTGGCGATCCTGGTCGCGGCGGTCTGGGTCTCCAAGCGCCGCGAGTCGGTCATCGCCGACACCCCGGCGGAGGCGAAGGCAGCCGCCTGACACAGGCAACCCGTGGAACGGCCCGCCGGATCTCCGGCGGGCCGTTCTGCGTTCCGGGCGCCGTCCCAGCAGACTCGCCGACGGCTGGACCGCGGCCGGGCACCCCTTTACTGTCGTCGGTACGGCCGCGTCCGAGCGCAGGGAGGTGGCGGTGTCTCCACGACAGCCCCGGCGGGCGATCACGGCGTTCCTGCTGCTGGTCGTCCTGGGTGCAGTCCTGGGAGCCGTTCAGCCCGCGTACGCCGCGACGCCGCAGCCCGACGCCGACTACCTGAACGCCGCGCACCAGCTCAACGTGACGACGATCGCGGCCGCGCAGGCCGCCAAGACCCAGGGCCAGACCGCGTGCGTCCGCCGCGCCGGCGCCTTGATCGAACGTGACCATCGCAAGCTCGCCGCGCAGGAGCTCGAGGTCGCCAGGCGGTTCGGGATCAAGCTGGCGACCGAGCCGTCGACGAGACAGCGTGAGCAGCTCAACGTGCTCGCGTCCAGGGCCGGGACCCCCCGCTACGACACCACCTGGATCGACATCCAACGGCAACTTCATCGGCAGTACCTGGCCTTGGTCGACGGCCCGCTGCCGAAGGCGGCCTCGCCCGCCGTCGAGTCGGTTGCCAACGCGGCCAAGCCCGTGATCCAGATGAACCAGCGGATGATCGCCGGTCCGTGCCGCGTCGAGACGGTGTCCCCGACGGTACCGACAGGTGACGGCGGTCAGGTCGCCGACGCGGAGAAGGCCCGTACGCGCGCGGCGCTGCTGCTGCTCGGTATCGGCGTACTGCTGCTCCTCGTGGGCAAGAAGGTCCCGGTACGACGCCGCTTGCTGGGAGTCGTGGCGGTGGCTCTCGCGCTGGCCATGGTGTTCGGCAAGCAGCCCGGCAACACCGGTGATGTCCCGGAGGCGGGTGCGATCACCGACGCCGAGGCCGCCGTACCGCCGGTCAAGCTGGTGCTGCCCGGGTTCCTGGAGGCGACGGTGACGCCGGTCGCGACTGCCCACGACGGCCAACTGCAGGTGCCGCGGTCGAAGGCCGACGTCGGCTGGTGGGCCGCGGGCGCCGCGCCGGGCGCCGCCGGTGGCACGGTACTGCTGGCCGGCCACGTGGACACCGCGCGCGGGCGCGGCGTGTTCGCGGCGCTCTCGGAGGTCCCGGTCGGTACCCGGGTCGCGGTGACCGACGGGGACGGCGACGACCACTGGTACCGGATCGTCGCGCGCCGGACGTACAACCAGGACGCCCTGCCCGCCGACCTGTTCCGCGGCGCGGCGAAGCCCCGGCTCGCGCTGGTGACGTGCACCGGTTCGTACGATCGCTTGAAACAGCGCTACAGCCAGAACCTCGTGCTGTACGGCGTACCGGTGGACTGATTTCGCGATAAACCGCCGGCCGGATGTCCGGAAGTAGCGCCGGCCGTCGACTTTCGGCTGATGTGCGTGCCCCCCGGATGGGGGATCGTCGGGGTCGTGCTCAGGGATTCAACCGATAGCAGCCGCGGCCGGGCGGACGGCAGAATCAACCCACGGGTGGACACACCGGATCCGCCCGAGGTCCGATGCCCGGCGCCGCATCGACCACGATACTGATCTCATCACGACAGAACCGCCCGACCGGGGAACGACTTCACGCCACCTAACGAGGAGTACGGCGATGATCGAGGCAAAAGGCCTCACCAAGCGATACGGCGCGACAGTTGCCGTTGACAACCTGTCTTTCGAGGTGAAACCCGGCAAGGTGACCGGCTTCCTCGGCCCGAACGGGGCCGGCAAGTCGACCACCATGCGGATGATCCTCGGGCTCGACACCCCGACGTCCGGCGAGGTCACGATCGACGGGCAGCGGTACCGGGACCTGCACCGGCCGCTGACCAAGGTCGGCGCGCTGCTGGACGCCAAGTGGGTGCACCCGAACCGCTCCGCGCGGTCGCACCTGGCCTGGATGGCCGCGTCCAACAAGTTGCCGAAGTCATCGGTCGACAAGGCGCTCGAGATGGTCGGCCTGACGTCGGTCGCGAACAAGCGGGCCGGCGCCTACTCGCTGGGCATGTCGCAGCGGCTCGGCATCGCCGGCGCGCTGCTCGGTGACCCGGAAGTGCTGCTCTTCGACGAGCCGGTGAACGGCCTCGACCCGGAGGGCATCGTCTGGATCCGGACGTTCATGCACAAGCTGGCCGACGAGGGCCGGACCGTGCTGGTGTCCAGCCACCTGCTGTCCGAGATGGCGCTCACCGCCGAGGAACTGGTCGTCATCGGCCGCGGCAAGCTGATCGCGCAGAGCAGCACCCAGGAGTTCGTCGACCGCGCCAGCGGGACGACGGTGAAGGTGCGGACGCCGCAGCTCGACCAGCTGGCGAGCGTACTGAACGCGCAGCAGCTGACCACCCGCGTCGAGGACGTCGACAACCAGGGCAAGGTGCTGTTCGTCGAGGGCGACCTGACCACCGACCAGGTCGGTGAGGCCGCCGCCGCGCACGGCATCGTGCTGCACGAGCTGACGCTGCAGCGCGGTTCGCTGGAGCAGGCGTTCATGCAGATGACCGGCGACTCGGTCGAGTACCACGCGCACGAGGAGATCGCCGCCGTGACCCAGCTCGACGCGCCCGGCGCGACCGAGGTGGCGGCGGGTCCGAAGGAGGACAACTGACATGTCGGTGATCACTGTCGAGCGGATCAAGCTCTTCTCCACCCGCTCGCCGTGGTGGTGCATGGTCATCGCGGCCGTGCTGACCGTCGGCTTCGCGGCGTTGACCACCGGGTTCCTCAAGGGCGAAGAGGAGCAGCAGGCGACGATCTTCATCACCCAGCCGGGCGCGCAGCTCAGCCAGATGGTGATGATGGTGATGGCCGCGCTGGCGGTCACCACGGAGTACCGGTTCAGCACCATCCGGACCAGCTTCCAGGCCGTGCCGCAGCGGGCCGCGCTGCTGCTCGGCAAGACCGCGGTCGTCGCGTTCCTGGCCGGCCTCGTCGGCCTGATCGCGTCCTTCGGCGCCTGGGGGATCGGGAGCCTGTTCGCGAGCAACGCCGACCTGGCGATCGACACCGGCGCCGAGTGGCGGCTGCTGGCCGGGCAGGGCCTGATCTTCTCGATCTCCGCCGTGTTCGCGGTGGCGGTCGGCATCCTGATCCGGCAGAGCGCCGGCGCGATCGCGATCCTGATCCTCTGGCCGCTGCTGGTCGAGAACCTGGTGCTGCTGATCCCGAAGGTCGGCGACGACCTGAACAAGTGGGCGCCGTTCGTGAACGGCAGCTCGTTCCTGAACCAGGGGCAGGACCCGGGCCTGGCCGGCGCCGAGGCGGCCGGTACCAACTTCGCGTTCGGCCCGTGGGGCGCGCTGCTGTACTTCGCCGGCTGGGCGGCCGCGCTGATGACCATCGCGCTGCTGTCGGCGAGCAAGCGCGACGCCTGACGGCGTGCGCGTGTGGACCACCCCGGTCGGTGTTGAGGGGCCCTGACCGGGGCAGGGAGCCCGGCCGGGCTGAGGGGTCCTGGCCGCGACGGCCCGTGGTACATCCGGTCTCCGGATGAACCACGGGCCGTTTCTCCTGCCGGGCACCCCCTGGCGGCTGCCCCGTCAACCGTCTACGGTGCCGCGCATGACCGATTGGGCGCAGGTGCGCGACAGCGGGTTCGCAGTCCCTGAAGGACGGTCTGTGGACGAGTTGGTGGCTGAGCTGGTGGGGATGCTGCGGTCGCCGGATCCGGTCGTGCGGGATCGGCAGGCGTACTCGACGCTCGCGACCTGGATCGGGCGGGGTGTGCTGGCGGAGGGCGAGCTGCGGGCGCTCGGCGACGAGTTGGTGCCGCGGTTCGGCGACCCGGAGATCCAGGCGCGGACGTTCGTGCCGTTGATCCTGGACGCGATCGTGTCCGCCGGCGTCTTCGAGCCGGCCTGGGTGCCGCCGTTCGAGCGCTGGTACGTCGGGGAAGAGGACCTCCGCGGGTACGACGAGAAACTCGGCTGGCTGCACGCGGTGGCGCACGGGGCGGATCTGCTCGGCGCGCTCGGGCTGCACCCGGCGGTGGAGCCGGTCCAGATGCTCCGGCTCGGGATCGGTCGGCTGCTGACGCCGACGTCGTACGTGCTGCGGGACATGGAGGACGACCGGCTCGGGTACGCGCTGGCGGCGACGCTGACCCGCGCCGACCTGACCGAGGCGGACGCGGTCGAGTGGCTCGATCCGGCGCTGCGCGCGCTCGCGAACCCGCCGGTCGAGGGCATCACGCCGGAGGTGACCAACACCGTCCGGACGCTGCGGGCGCTGTACGTGCTCGCCGACTACGGCCTGCGGGTCGGGCCGGCGAAACACCTCACACCGATCCCGCACCGCGAGCCGCTCAAGGCGCGGCTCCTGGACGTGTTCCGGGTCGTCACGCCGTACTGGCTCTGAGGTCCGCGCGGTGGCAACTACCTGACGGCGTAGGACGCATCCGACTTTCGTCTCGACTTCCCCTGAATCGTCCCTGAGCAACGGCATGTCGCCTTCCAGGGCGCAGTACAGGTGGATTCAGGTGGCAGTGGAGGCGCCGTCCATGACAAGGTCTCTGCTGGCAGGCCATGGCCCCCTCCCATGGTGGTGCCAACGCCACTACCGGAGTAGTGCCAACACCATCAGATCTGGTCCCCGGCGACGTTAGTTTTTGAAGAGACGACAGCCGTCGGGGCGCAGTCGAGAGAGGGCGCGAACAAGTCATGGTTGCGACATACCTGAAGCGTTGGGTCGGCAGCCGGATCCTCAACAGGACCACCCGGAAGGGTGGTCTTGATCTGTCGAAGATGCGGATGTTCCCGAGCTCGGTCTCGATGCCGTTGCGGCGGGACGGGGTGGACCCGGTGCCGGAGCTGGGGGCGGTCCGCGAGACGGAACCGGTGCACAAGCTGGCGCACCTGTTCGGGCTGAACATCTGGGTCGTGAGCGGACATGCCGAGGCGAAGTACGTGCTGTCCAACGAGGAGGACTACAGCCACGACATCCGGCCGCTGGTCGGGTCCGACCCGAACAAGCCGTCCGAGGGCATCGGCGGTCTCGGGTTCACCGACCCGCCGGACCACACCCGGCTGCGCAAGCTGCTGACGCCGGAGTTCACCAAGCGGAAGCTCGCGCGGCTCGAGCCGGCGATCGAGAAGATCGTCAACGACCAGCTGGACCTGATGGAGGCCAAGGGGCCGGTCGCCGACGTGGTGGCGGACTTCGCGTTCAACGTGCCGTTCCTGCTGATCGCGGACCTGCTCGGCGTCGAGGAGCAGGACCGGGACCGGTTCCGGGCGCTCGGCCCGGCGCGGTTCGACATGTCCGGCGGCGGGATCGGCCTGTTCGGGTCGGCGTCGGAGTCGCGGGAGTTCCTGTTCGAGATCGTCCGCAAGCAGCGGGCGAACCCGGGCGACGGGCTGATCGGGTCGATCATCCGCACCCAGGGCGACGCCATCGACGACGTCGAGCTGGGTGGGCTCGCCGACGGGGTGTTCCTGGGCGGGTACGAGACGTCGGCCAGCATGCTCGCGCTCGGCACGCTGGTGCTGCTCCGCGACCCGGAGAACTTCGAGCGGATCCGGAACGAGCCGGGCGCGGTCGACGGCATCGTGGAGGAGCTGCTGCGGTACCTGACGGTCGTGCAGGTGGCGTTCCCGCGGTTCGCGCGGCACGACCACGAGCTGTTCGGGCAGCCGGTGAAGAAGGGCGACCTGGTGGCGGTGTCGCTGTCCGGCGCGGACCGCGACAAGGCGGTGTTCGGCGCGGACGCCGAGGACTTCTACCCCCGCCGTACGGTCTCCGCGGCCCACCTGGCCTTCGGTCACGGCATGCACCGCTGCGTCGGCGCCGAGCTGGCCCGGATGGAACTCCGCGCCGCCTTCACCGCGCTCGCGCACCGGTTCCCCGACCTCGCGCTCGCCGTACCGGAAGAACAACTCCGCTTCCGCGACTTCTCCCTCGTGTACGGCGTGGACACCCTCCCCGTCCGCCTCCACGCCACCCCCGTCGAAGCCGTCGGCTGACCTCACCGACAACAACCTCTGGGGACTGGCAATAGGCCATTACCTATCGTCAGTCCCCACAGGCTGTCGCAGGCACGGCCCGAGCGATCTGAAAATCGGTACGCGGTGTGGGGCACGGGTGGCACTAGGTGGTCGTTGGCTGGTTCGGGTCGTGACAGGATGCGGGGTGGGTGGTCACAATGGGCGGTCCGGCCCGAGGTGCGGGTGTGGATCAGGGGAAGGGCCGTCGGCGGGATGGGCATTGGCGAGATGGCGGCGGGCGACGCCCTGACTGCCCGGATCGCCGCCGCCATGACCGCGGCCCAGTCCGGTGGGCACGCGAGTGCGGCGGCCGAGATCGAGGCGATCCGCGCCGAGCTCGGCGGGGTGCCCAGCTACACGGCAGCCGCCGTCGAGTACGTCCGGGGTGTGACCGCGCACCACGCCAGTGACGCGGACGAGGCGCTGCGGGCGGTCGACGCCTGTCTCGAGATCGCCCGCGCCATCGACGAGCCGGGCTGGGAGGCGAACGCGCTCCCGATCCGCATCATCAACCTCGCTCGCAGCGGCCGCGGCGGCGACACGGTCAACGACCTCGTCGCCGCCGAGTCGGCGCTGAGCCGGACCAAGGACCCCGGCCTGATCGCCTGGGCGCACACCGGCCTCGGCTACGCGTACGACGTACTGCGGCTTTTCGAACTCTGCATTCCGCATTACGAGCTCGCGATCCAACTCGACGACGAGGTGTTCGAGCTGGCGGAGTCGCCGGCGATCGACCGGCTCAACCTCGCGGAGACGTACCTGCGCTGGGCCCACGAGCTCGAACGCCTCGGAGATCCCTTGTACACCCAGGAGATCGAGGACCGTCTGGCGTCCGCGGCGTACTGGGCTCGCGAGGCCGAGCGGGTGGTCGTCGACGACGAGACGCAGGAGTTCTGGAAACTCAGCGCCCGGCTGTGGATCGCCGCGGCCGCCACAGGCGAGGATCCGGCCCGAGCGGTCGCCGACCTGACCGAGATCCGCGACCGGATCAGCAAGCTGGGCGAGACCGAGCGGCTCGCGATCGCCGGCGCGTACCTCGCGAGAGCCCTGCGCGCGCAGGGCAAACCCGACGAGGCGAAGGCCGCCGCGGACCGCGCCGCCGACGACCTGATTCCGTTGGCCGACCCATCGACCCACATCCTGGTGCTGCAGACCCGCACGGAGATCGACGCGCTCGACGGTACCCCGGGACCGGTCGCCGGCCTGGCCTACGCACGCGCGGTCGCCCGCGGCTGGTGGAAGGAGCGGCAGCGCGCGCTGAACGCCGTACGGCATGCCCTGACCGCGCACGACCTCCCGGCCCGGCACGACGCCGAGTGGCACGCCGCGCGGCAGGATCCGCTGACCGGCGTGGGCAACCGGCGCGCGCTGGACGAGCGGCTGACCGCGGCGCGGGACTCCGGCCGCGCGGTGACCCTGCTGGCGATCGACGTCGACGACCTGAAGCTCGTCAACGACACGTTCGGGCACGCGCGCGGTGACGAATTGCTGCAGGTTGTGGCAAATCTGCTGGTAGAACAAGCGCGCGCGACCGATGCCGTGATTCGATCGGGTGGCGACGAGTTCTTCGTGGTGCTCGACCAGCCCGACGCCAAGGGCGGTGCCCAGCTGGCCGAGCGGATCCGCGTGGCGGTGGACGCGATCGCGGCGACGACGGACAAGCCGTGGCTGCGCCGGCTCGGGCTGAGCCTCGGGTACGCCGCGACGGCCGAGGGACTCGGTGTGGAACAGCTGGTCCCGCAGGCGGACCGCCGCCTGTACGCGGACAAGCGTCGCACGAGATGAGGACGGGGGAGGTGTGGTGCGGGAGAGGTCGGGGGTGACGGCGCGGATCGCGGCGGCGATGACGCGGGCCCAGTCGGGCAACGCGCCCGAGGCGATGCGCGAGATCAGCCAGGTGCTCGCCGAGCTGGCGCCGGAGCCCAGCCACGAGCGAGCCGCCGCGGAGTACGTGCGGGCCGTCGCGGCGCATCACGCCACCGACGCGGTCGAGGCGCTCGACGCCGTCGACGGCTGCATCCGGGTCGCGCGCGCGATCGACGAGCCGGGCTGGGAGTCGAACGCGATCGCACTCCGCATCGTCACACTGATCCGCACCGGTGAAGGCGGCGACTCGGTCGCGGACCTGGTCGCCGCGGAGAACGCGCTGTCCCGCACCAGGGACCTCGACCTGGCCGGCTGGGCGCACACCGGGCTCGGCTACGCGTACGACCTGCTCCGGCTGTACGAGCTGTGCATCCCGCACTTCGAGCTCGCCGCCGAGGGCGACCACGACCCGCTCGGCCTGCCCGAGTCGCCGGCCATCACCCGGCTGAACCTCGCCGAGTCGAACCTGCGCTGGGCGCACGACCTCGAGCGGCTGGGCGATCCGTCGTACGACGAGGAGATCAAGGAGCGGCGCCGCGCCGCGCATCGCTGGGCCGGCGAGGCGGTCGAGGTGATCGTCGCGGCGGACCTGCTCGGGTACTGGCCGATGGCCGGGCGGCTGTGGCTCGCGGCGAGCAACGACGACGCGGACGCGGGCGAGGCGGTCGTGATCCTCAAGGACTGCCGGGACCAGCTCGCGAAGCTGGGCGATCTCGAACTCGCCGCGATCGCGGGTACGTACCTCGCCAAGGCCTACCTGACGCTCGGCCGCACCGGTGACGCGACGGAGGCCGCCGACCGCGCGGCGAGCGACCTGCCGCTGACGTCGGACCCGCCGGTGGAGGCGCTGGTCCGGCACACCCTCGTCCAGGTCCTCGCCGCGAGCGGGGACGTCGGGGCGGTGACCGGGCTGCAGTACGCGCGGGCGATCAGCCGGGCGTGGTGGGCGGAGCGGTTGCGCGGCCTGTACGCCGTACGGACCGCGCTGGCGAACCACGAACTCTCGATCCGGCACGACGCCGAGTGGCGCGCCGCCCGCGAGGATCCGCTGACCGGCGTGGGTAATCGGCGCGCGTTGGACGAGCGGATGTCGGTGGCGCACGACGCGGGGCGGTCGATCGCGGTGGTCGCGATCGACGTGGACAACCTGAAGGTCATCAACGACAGCTTCGGGCACGCGAGCGGTGACGAGGTCCTGCGGCGTGTCGGGTCGTTGCTGACCGAGCAGTGCCGGGCGGAGGACGTGGTGGCGCGGGCGGGCGGGGACGAGTTCGTCGTCGTACTGGACAATCCGGACGAGCGTGGCGCGCCGGAGTTGGTCGAGCGGATCAAGAGCGCCGCGGACCGGGAGGCGGCGCGGGCGGAGGAGCCTTGGTTCGCGTTGCTGCGGCTGAGTGTAGGGCAGGCGAGCAGCACGGACGGTACGCCGGTGGCCGAGTTGCTGACCGAGGCGGACCGGCGGATGTACGCCGAGAAGCGCCGCCGGCGGGCTCAGTAGTCGCTCAGTAGTCCAGGAAGCCTTCTACGACGAGGTTTCTGATCTGCGGCAGGTACTCCGAGAGGACGTCGACGACCGGGCGGTCCATCAGGTCGGCGAGGGCGGCGAGGATCCGTCCGGTGCTCAGGTCGTCGTCGCAGGCGCCGACGAAACCGGCGAGGACGGTGTCGACCTGCTCGGCGCGCCGCATGCCGCGCTGGCGGCGGAGCACGATGGTGGCCGGGTCCTCCGCGCCTGGCTGACCAGTGGTCTCCTGGATGACGTCCTCGGCGACGCGCAGGTGCAGCGCGGTCAGGTCGGTCGGGAGCCCTTCCTTGCGCTCGAACCGGTGCAGGACGTGCGGTCCGATCGGGCGCTCGATCTCGTACGGCCAGGCCTCGGCGTCGAGCGTCCCCTCGACGTTGTGCAGCGTGATCCAGCCCATGCCGATCGCCTCGACGTCGTGGTCGTCGAGGTACCGCATCCACTTGTCGTACCGGCTGGTGTACTGCGACGTGCCGTGGAGGCCGGCGTCGCGGAGCCAGAGTTCGACGTACTCCGTGGTGTCGAGCTGCTCGCGCTGGACGGCCCACGCGGACCGGTCCGCGGTCCAGCCGGCGATGCGCTCCTGCCAGTCCTGGCCGCGTACGCAGGTCCAGTTGGCGAGCAGCTGGCACCAGCCGCCGTCGGTGAGGTGCGCGGGTGCCTGCCGGACGAGCTGCTCGACGACGCCGTCGCCGGTGAACTCGGTCTCGCGGTAGGTGAGGTCGCCGCCCGGCGGGGAGATCACGTACGGCGGATTGCTGACGATCAGGTCGAAACGTTCGCCGCGGACGGGCTCGTACAAGCTGCCGTCGCGGAAGTCGAGCTCGACGCCGTTGAGCGCGGCCGTCCACCGGGCGAGCTGCAGGGCGCGCGGGTTGACGTCGGTGGCCGTCACCTGGTTGGCGCGCCCCGCGAGATGCAGCGACTGAATGCCGCACCCGGTACCGATGTCGAGCGCCCGCTCAACCTTGACCGGCACGGTCAGCTGCACGAGGCTCAAGCTCGCCGGCGCGATCCCCAACACATAATCCGCCCGCATCACCTCCCGCCGCCCGTCGAGCCCCGGCGTCAGATCCGCAACAACCCACCACTCCCGCTCATCCTCCGCGTACGGCCGGATGTCAACCACCGCGCGTACGTCGTCCGCGCTGGCCGTGACGATGCCCAGAGCAACAAGATCCACCCCCGGAAACGCCTTACATACCACGTTTTCCGGCACCGCCCGCTGCAACAGGAACAACCGGATCATCGTGTCGAGCGCGTCCCCCGACGAAGTACGCCGTACCGCCGGAGCAGTCTCGTTCCGCCCCAACGCCGAATTAGCCCGCTCCCCAAGCCGCCGCGCAACCCCTTCCACGGTGTACCCGGCCGCACCGAACGCGGCCCGCAACCCCGCCACCACACTCCCCGTCAACTCCCGCATCCCCCCATCCTCCCACCGCCCTTGCCCACCGGACTGGAGGGTTGCCCCCTGAAATTCTCAGTGGGCAACCCTCCAGTTGAGACGCTGCCCCCTCAACTGGAGGGTTGTCCCGATCAGCGGGGTGCTACGGGTTGCAGATGAGTTTGGCTTCGGCCCAGTCGGCGTGGTCGCTGGTTATGCCGTCGCCTCCGTCGGTTACCTGGAGGGTGAGGGTTTGGGCTCCGGTGACGTCGACGGTGGTGGAGGCGGTGGGGGACGTGCCTGTCAGTTGGTCGGAGGTGTATTTGGTGGTGCCGTCGGTCACCACCTTGAATGTGACCTTGCCGCGGTCCTGGACCTCGTCGTCGATGCCCAGTTTGCTGGTGAACGTGGTGCAGTTGCCGCCCAGGCGCACCGAGACCGAGGACGGGGCATGGGCGCCCAGGCCCTTCGCGTACTGGACGCCGTCGAGGGTGATCGGGGCGCCGTCGCCGGCTGCGTCCTCGCCGTTGCTGCGGTCGCGTTCCACCGGGCCCCAGCCGTTCGTGGAGTCGAGGAACTCCAGGTCACTGACCCACTTCTCGCCGGTCGGTGCCGGTGGCAACGGCTTGTCGGCGATCGTGGCGGCGAAGAATCCGAGCCCGCCACCGGGCAGCTTGATCGCCTTCACGGTCTTCCCGGGATCCAGCGGTACGGCGGTGTAGAACACCCGGTAGTCCGTGGTCGTGTTGCTCAACCCGGCCGCCGTGTACCGGCCCTTCACGGCCACCACGAGCTTCGCGCCGCCCGTGGTCGGATCCTGGCAGCACCAGTTCGGCAGTTGGAACGTGCCCTGCGAGGTCGACCCGTCGGTGTAGATGATCGTCACCGCACCCCGGGCGTTCAGGCTCGCGCCGGCGCCGAGCAGCGCGAGATGCGACCCGGTGCCCGACACCAGGATCGGCGCGGACTGGTTCTTCACGAGGTTCGGCGTACCGGGCGCTCCGGTCGGCCAAGTGAAGTTCGCGCCCTGCACCGACACCGTCGCGCCCGGCGTGTACCCGGCGGCCGCGAGCGCCTCACCGTGGAAGCTGTTGCCGGACCCGTCGAAGTTGCCTTGCTTGTACGTCGACGCGTCGCTGATCCCGACCACGTTCGCGGCCTGCGACAGCGAGCCGTACGGCAACTGCGCCGTCGCCGCGGCGGTGTTTGCATAGCTGTTGCCTTGAGCAACGTAGCTCGCGGTGAGCGTCAGCGTGAACGTCGCCGGTTTCACGTCGGCGCCCGGTGTCACTTGCAGCTTGGTGGTGACGGTCTGCCCGGGAGCGACCGAGGCGAAGGTGTTCGGGCCCGCCACGTTCCACCCGGCCGGTACGGCGACGTTCAGCCGGACGTCGCGCACCGTTGTACCGGTGCCGTTGCGGAACGACGCGGTCACCTCGGTGGCCTGACCCGGGGCGTTCCACAGCGACGGCGTGCTGAGCTCGGGCGTCCCGAGCGTGTTCGTCACGTCGGGTCCACCGACGGCGGATGTCCCGAAGAGCTGGACGACCGCGCTGCGGGAGGTCGGGATCGAGGCAGTCTGCACTCGGACCACACCCTTGTCGTAGGTCCACTGCGTCGGCTTCCCGTCGATCGTGACGGCGTGCGGTGGGCTGTCCGTGTGGACCGTGAGCTCGTACGGCCGCGCGGCGGGCTTCCCGGCGTACGAACCGTTCAGCCGCCCGATGTTCACGGTGACGTCGCCGCGGCCCTGCGTCGGCGCGTCGACCGCGAACAGCTGCGTCGCGGAGTCCTTCGACCGGGTCAGCCGGTCGTCCTCGTAGAGCGCGAACGACGACTTGCCCGACGGGTAGACGTCGACGGTCAGCCGGTCGCCGAAGCCCTGCTCGGCGGCGGTGTTGATCCCCGCCTTCCACATCGGCACGACCGCGCCCGCTTTGACGAACAGCGGCAGCGTGTCGAGCGGCGCGTGGTACCCGTTGACGGTCGTCGGCCCCTGGTACACCCGGCCGGTCCAGTAGTCGATCCAGCGCCCGGCGGGCAGGTAGATCCCGTTCTTCACCGCGTCCGCGCCGTACATCGGGGCGACCAGGAACTCCTTGCCGGCCAGGAACTCGTACTTGGTCGTGTCGTCCCAGGTGCGAGGGTCGTCCGGGTACTCCAGCACCAGCGACCGGTTCAGCGGTGCGCCGGTGCGGTGCGCCTCGGCGGCGTACGTGTAGAAGTACGGCAGCAGCCGCTCGCGGAGCTTGAGGTACTTGCGGTTGATCGAGGTGTACGGGTCGCCGTACGCCCAGGGCTGCTTGTACGCCGGGGTGGCCCAGCCCGACATCGTCATGAACGCGGGGTTGAACACCTTCCACTGCAGGTCCCGGACGTACGACGTCGCGGAGCCGCCGAAGATGCCGTCCACGTCGCCCGCGCTGTAGGCGATCCCCGAGTTGCCGGAGCCGGTGATCGCCGGGATCTGCCACTTGATCGCGTCCAGCGAACCGCTGTGGTCGCCCGTCCACTGCACCGCGCACCGCTGCGCGCCGGCCCAGCCCTCGACCATCCACGCGAACCCGCGGGCGTTGCTGTACTGCTCGATGCCGCCGTGCGCCGTGTCGCAGGCGGTCAGCGCGTGCCGGTACCCCGGACCGACCCACGCCACGTCCAGCTTCCGCACCCGGACTCCGGCCTCGCCGACCTCGGCGGGCTGCCGGTCCAGCGAGGACTGCGTCCACAGGCCCATCTGGATGTTCCGGGCGCGCAGTTCGTCACCGGCCTGCTTCAGCGCGGGGATGTCGCGCTTGCCCCACCAGGTGCCCTCGACCTGCTCGGACTCGGTGTTGGCGGAGTACCCGCAGCCGTAGTCGTCGTTGACGAGCATCCAGCCGCCGGGCATGTCCTCGTCCTTGAACCGCTGCGCGACCTTGACCGCGTCCAGCGTCGTGACCTTGTCCGGGTGCACCTTCCAGTCGTTGCCGGGATCCGGGTCAGTCGCGTAGTGCCCGCGGTTGTAGCAGTCCGAGTCGCCGTACTCGAGCCCGTAGATCGGCGGCATGAACGGCCGGCCGGTGAGCTCGGTGTAGCGGTCGAGCGAGGTCTTGAGGTCGCCGACGAAGTAGTACGCGTCGAAGCGTTTCTCGTCGTGCGTCGTGGTCGCGGGGCTCGTGAAGCTGTAGCTGCCCGGCGTGAACGTGTTGCGGAGTACGCCGTACCCGGCCGTGCTCATGTAGTACGGCGAGGCGTTCGGGTTGCCGCCGTCCTCCCAGTTGAAGTCCCGGGTGATCCTGATGGTCTGGTCGCGGTGCGAGAAGCGGCCGTTCTGCATGCCGCCGCCGAAGAACTGCTCGGTCGCGCCGCGGCCGAGCGTCTGCGTCGTGGCGGTGTCGGTCCACGAGAGCGGGGCGGTCTCGGACCAGACGAGCTGGCCGTTCGAGCGGTAGAGGGAGAACTTCAGCGGGTGCTTCTGGGCGCGGACCTCGATCTTGCCGGTGGAGAGCGAGTAGTAGGAGCCGCGGTCCCGCCAGGTCGTCCGCGGGGTCCCGTAGTCGGTCTTGGTGACGATGGTCGAGCCCTCGCCGGTGCTCGCCGGATCGGTGAAGTTGCCGTCGGGCGCCATCCAGAGGCGGAACACGTCGTCCTTCAGGAACCCGACGCGGACCTTGGCCTGGCCGGCGGTGATCGTGTACGTCGATCCGTCGGCGGCGAAGGCGGTGACGTCACCGAGCGTGGTGCCGGCGGCGCGCGCGGGGGCGGTGGTGTGGACGAGGGCGCCTGCTAGGAGGGCGATGGCGACTACTGAACGTTTCATGCGGACAAAGATGCTCATCACTGCCTCACTTCGTGCATCAATGAACAATGGTGTGCACAGTGAAGCGCACGGAGCGGCGGTTGTCATCAGGTCGGCTTCATGAAGTTGAGACGGTGTCGCTATCACGGAGTGAAACTCCACGATGACGATGAGTCGCATGGCGAACTCGCGTCCCACCAGCCCCACCAGCCGCATCCTCACCAGGCGTCGCGTGCTGGGGGCGGGTCTGACCGTCGGTCTCGCGGCGACGCTTGCCCTGCCTGACCGGGCGCAGGCCGTTCCGTTCGATCCGGACCAGCTGGGAGTACAGGGAGAGCCGGACTTTCATCCGGTGCGGTTTCGGGTGCCGGAGCCGACGGGGCGGAAGTCGCTGGGGGTGACCGCGCTGCACCTGGTCGACCGGGGGCGGCCGGATCCGAGTATGCCTGGTGGGCAGCGGGAGTTGATGGTCAGTCTGTGGTACCCGGCGTCGCTGGCGGGTACGGCGCCGTTCGCGAAGTACATGCCGGAGCGGACGGCGAAAGAGGTGGACGCCGTCTGGACGGGTGAGTACGGGCTGGCGCTCCCACCCGGCTCGTTCGACTTCGCGAACACCGAGACGCACGCGCGGGTCGACGTACCGGTCCAGCGGCTGCGGCATCCCGTCGTACTGTTCTCGCCCGGCTATCAGTACAGCCGGTTCGTGAACACCGCGCAGGTGGAGGACCTCGCGAGCCGCGGGTACGTCGTCGTGACCATGGACCACCCGCACGAGACGCCGGTCGAGTACCCGGGCGGCCGGTTCCTGCCGGGCGCGACGCACGCGGAGCCGCCGACCCCGGGCGACATCCGGAAGGCCGTCGAGGCCCGGACCGCGGACGCCCGCTTCGTCCTGGACCAGCTCGAGCGCCTGGCCGCCGGCGAGAACGTCGATGCCGACGGCAAGGACCTTCCGGACGGGCTCGCGAACAGCTTGGACCTGCGCAAGGTCGGCATGTTCGGCTTCGCGCTCGGCGGCTACGCGACCGCGACCACGATGCTCGAGGACCGCCGGATCCTGGCCGGCGCCGACCTCGACGGCACCCTCCAGGACGACCGCGCCGAGGGGCCGCTCGGCGAGGTCGCGGAGCGCGGGCTGGACCGGCCGTTCCTGCTGTTCGGCTCCGGCGAGACCCAGCGCACCGACCCGGCCAAGGAGTACTACGACAAGTCCTGGGCCGCGTTCTGGCAGGCGCAGCGCGGCGCGAAGCTCAACCTGACGCTCACGCACACCAAGCAGAAGGCGTTCACCGACTACCAGTTCGTCTTCTCCCAGCTCTTCCACGACATCTACGGCGACGACCCGATCGTCACCTCGGCCGTCGCGGCTCTCGTCGGCAGCGCGAAACCGGCCCGCAGCGTGCTCGCCCAGCGCGAGTACCTCGCCGCGTTCTTCGACCTGACGCTCCGTCGCCGCCCCTCCACGCTGCTGCGCGGCGAGTCCACGAAATTCCCGGAAGTGCGCTTCGCCCGCTGAGACGGCGTACCCTCCTAGAAGTCGTCCGAGGCACACTGTGGCGGGGTGACGACGCGCCGTGACGGTGGGGCGTTCGCCACTTTCTGGAACCCTGAGAGGCATACAGCGGCCGTCACCGGTTACCGTGCGTTGAAGAAATGCGTTGCCGTCGGCCGTACCCTGTCCTCGGGCAGGGTCGGTCTGTGCTCGGGGGAACAGACGCCGGATGCAGGGCGTTGTCGGCAGGACGAGAGTAGGGAGCGCAGTGGCAGGGGCAGCAGGGACGAAGACAGCCGCGGGGACCCGTCTGGTGATCGTCGAGTCGCCGAAGAAGGCGCGGATGATCGCCGGTTTCCTCGGGTCCGGGTACGTGGTGGAGTCCAGCTTCGGCCACATCCGCGACCTGCCGAGCGGGGCGGACGAGATCCCGGCGAAGTACAAGGGCCTGCCGTGGGCCCGGCTCGGCGTCAACGTCGAGGACCACTTCGACCCGCTGTACGTCGTGCCCGCCGACAAGAAGGCCCAGATCCGCAAGCTCAAGGACCTGCTCAAGGGCGCCGACGAGCTGTTCCTGGCGACAGATGAGGACCGCGAGGGCGAGGCGATCGCCTGGCACCTGCTCGAGGAGCTGAAGCCGAAGGTCCCGGTCCGCCGGATGGTGTTCCACGAGATCACGCCGAAGGCGATCCAGGACGCGGTCGGCAACGCCCGCGACATCGACGAGGCCCTGGTCGACGCCCAGGAGGCGCGCCGGATCCTCGACCGGCTGTACGGGTACGAGGTGTCCCCGGTGCTCTGGAAGAAGGTCATGCCGAAGCTGTCGGCGGGCCGGGTCCAGTCGGTCGCGATCCGGATGGTGGTCGACCGCGAGCGCGAGCGGATCGCGTTCCGCAGCGCGTCGTACTGGGATCTCGACGCCACCCTGGACGCCGGCGAGAGCCGGACGCCGCGGCAATTCCCCTCCCGCCTGGTCTCGGTGGACAGCAAGCGGGTGGCGCAGGGCCGCGACTTCAGCGCGACCGGTGAACTCAAGGGTGCGAACACGGTCCACCTGAACGAGGAGACCGCGACCGCGCTGGCCGCCGCGCTGCGCGACTCGCAGTTCACGGTCCGCTCGATCGAGTCCAAGCCGTACACCCGCAAGCCGTACGCGCCGTTCCGGACCACCACGCTGCAGCAGGAGGCCGGCCGCAAGCTCGGCATGTCCGCGTCGCAGACCATGCAGGTCGCCCAGCGGCTGTACGAGAACGGCAACATCACCTATATGCGTACCGACAGCGTCACGCTGTCGGACACCGCGATCACCGCGGCCCGGGCGCAGGTTCGGGAGCTGTACGGCGCGTCGTACCTGCCGGACAAGCCCCGCGTCTACACCTCCAAGGTGAAGAACGCACAGGAGGCGCACGAGGCGATCCGGCCGGCCGGCGAGGTCTTCCAGACCCCGGCGCAGACCGGTCTGAGCGGTGCCGAGTTCCGGCTCTACGAGCTGATCTGGATGCGGACGATCGCGTCCCAGATGAAGGACGCCGAGGGCCGCAGCGTCTCGATCAAGATCGACGCGACCGCGTCCACCGGCGAGCAGTGCGAGTTCACCTCGTCCGGCCGGGTGATCACGTTCCACGGGTTCCTCAAGGCGTACGTCGAGGGCGCGGACGACCCGTCTGCGGGCACCGACGACCAGGAGACCCGGCTGCCGAACGTCGAGGAGGGCGACGTCCTGCCCGCGCTCGAGGTGCTCGCGTCGGGCCACGAGACGAAGCCGCCGGCGCGGTACACGGAAGCGACGCTGATCCGGGAGCTGGAAGAGCGCGAGATCGGGCGGCCGTCGACGTACGCCTCGATCATCGGCACGATCCAGGCCCGCAAGTACATCTACAAGAAGGGCCAGGCGCTGGTGCCGGCCTGGCTGGCGTTCGCCGTGGTCCGGCTGCTCGAGGAGCACTTCACCCGGCTGGTGGACTACGCGTTCACCGCGACGATGGAGGACGTGCTCGACGAGGTCGCGGCCGGCGACCTGGAGCGCGAGGGCGTGCTGTCCCGGTTCTACTTCGGTGACGACTCGCTCGAGGGCCTGCACTCGATGGTGAACGACCTGGGCGACATCGACGCCCGGGAGATGTCGACGTTCCCGGTCGGCGGGGACGACAGCGGCGTCGTCGTGCGCGTCGGTCGCTACGGGCCGTACGTCGAGGACAAGGACGAGCGGCGCGCGAACGTGCCCGAGGACCTGCCGCCGGACGAGCTGACCGTCGACAAGGCGCAGGAGCTGCTGGCGCAGCCGTCGGGCGTGGAGCACGAGCTCGGTACGGCGCCCGACACCGGGCTGAAGGTGGTCGCGAAGGCGGGCCGCTTCGGGCCGTACGTGACCGAGGTCCTGCCGGAGGACGCGCCCAAGGGCGCCAAACCGCGGACCGGGTCGCTGCTGAAGTCGATGACGCTGGACTCGATCGGGCTCGACGACGCGATGAAGCTGCTGTCGCTGCCGCGGGTCGTCGGCGTCGACCCGGCGACGGGCGACGAGATCACCGCGCAGAACGGGCGCTACGGGCCGTACCTGAAGAAGGGCACGGACTCGCGGTCGCTGTCGACCGAGGAGCAGATGTTCGAGATCACGCTCGAGGAGGCTCTGAAGATCTACTCGGAGCCGAAGCAGCGTGGCCGGCGGGCCGCCGCGCCGCCGCTCAAGGAGCTGGGTGAGGACCCGGAGTCCAAGAAGCCGGTGGTGGTGAAGGAGGGCCGCTTCGGCCCGTACGTCACCGACGGGGAGACGAACGCGACGCTCCGCAAGGACGACTCGGTGGAGACCATCTCGCTGCTCCGCGCGGCCGAGCTGCTGGCGGAAAAGCGCGCCCGCGGCCCGGTGAAGAAGACCGCCAAGAAGGCCGCGAAGAAGACAGCGACCAAGAAGACCGCCGCCAAGAAGACGACGGCCACGAAGAAGACGACGGCCAAGAAGACCGCCGCCAAGAAGACGGCCACGAAGAAGACCGCGGCCAAGAAGTCCTGAGAGGCGGCGCCCATGACGAGTGCGGTCGAGGTCAGTGCGCAGCGGTTGCGGGAGCGGGGTGAGCGGGTGACCCCGGCCCGGCTCGCGGTGGTCGAGGTGCTGGCGAGCACCGAGGAGCACCTGAGCGCCGAGCAGATCGGCGAGCGCGCCGAGCAGCTGCGCCCGGGCATCCACCGCGCGACCGTCTACCGCGCGCTCGACGCGCTGGGCGAGTTCGGCCTGGTCACGCACGTGCACCTCGGCCGGGCCGGTACGACGTACCACCTGGCCGGCGACCTCGCGCCGCGGCACCTGCACCTGCGCTGCTCGGAGTGCGGCACGGTGTACGACGCCCCGGGCGACATCCTCGAGTCCGCCCGCAAGAAGGTCGCCCGCGAGCTCGGCTTCCACCTGGCGCCCGAGCAGGTCGCGCTGGTCGGGGTCTGCAAGGACTGCCAGTAGCCGACCGGCCCACTGCGGTCACATCTGTCCATATCTGTTCATCGGTGTGGATTCGTGAACAAGCTTGGCTTAGGCTCGGCTCCTGTGACGGATCACCTGAACTATGTCGAGGACTTCGGTTCCGGGGCCAACGTGCTGCCCCCACGCGCCTGGCTGGACGACGACTCCGGGCGGCTGGCGCTCAGCGGGGACTGGAGCTTCCGGCTGTCCCCGACCGTGGCGGACGCGCCCGACGACCTGAAGGACCCGGACACCTCCGGCTGGGACACCATCGCGGTCCCGGGCCACTGGCAGCTGAACGGGTACGGCGCCCCGGCGTACACGAACGTGGTGTACCCGTTCCCGCTGGAGCCGCCGTACGTGCCGACCGACAACCCGACCGGCGACTACGTCCGCACCGTGACGGTGCCGGCCGACTTCGCCGGCGCTCGGATCGTGCTGCGGTTCGAGGGCGTGGACTCGCGGTTCGCGGTGTACGTGAACGGAGAGTGGGTCGGCTGGTCGTCCGGCTCCCGGCTGGCGTCCGAGTTCGACATCACCTCGTTGGTTGCGCCGGGCAAGGAAGCGCGGATCGCGGTGCGCGTCCACCAGTGGTCGGCCGGCAGCTACGTCGAGGACCAGGACATGTGGTGGCTGTCCGGGATCTTCCGCGAGGTCAACCTGCTCGCGCTCCGCCCCGACGCGCCGACCGACGTCTTCGTGAAGGCCGCCTGGGACCACGTCGACCGCGCGGGCACGCTGCTGGTCGAGTCCGACGTACCGGGCACCGTCGTCGTCGCCGAGCTCGGCCTCGAGGTGCCGACGGGTGAGCACGTCCGGGTCGAGGGTGTCGAGCCGTGGAGCGCCGAGGTGCCGCGGCTGTACGACGCCGTACTGCGGACCGCCGGCGGCGAGGTGCGGCTGCGGATCGGCTTCCGCACGGTCGCGATCGTCGACGGGATCTTCACCGTCAACGGCAACCGGGTGCTGTTCAACGGCGTCAACCGGCACGAGTTCCACCCGGACCGGGGGCGCGCGGTCACCGAGCAGGACATGCTCGACGACGTCCTGATCATGAAGCGCGCCGGGATCAACGCGGTCCGCACCAGCCACTACCCGCCGCACCCGTACTTCCTGTCGCTGTGCGACGAGTACGGCCTGTACGTGATCGACGAGTGCGACCTGGAGTCGCACGGGTTCGGGTACGAGCCGCAGCCGCCGAAGCTGCCGAACCCGGTGATGGACCCGCGGTTCCGCGACGACCTCGTCGAGCGGATGCGGCGCACCGTGCACCGGGACAAGAACCACCCGTCGATCGTGATCTGGTCGCTCGGCAACGAGTGCGGGATGGGTTCGAACCTCAAGGACATGTACGACCTCGTGAAGGAGCTCGACCCGTCGCGGCCGGTGCACTACGAGCGCGACACCGAGGCCGAGTGGGTCGACATCTACTCGCGGATGTACACCTCGCCGGAGGGATGCGCGGAGATCGGCGCTGACTCGTCCTTGTACCGGAACCTGCCGTTCATCCTGTGCGAGTACGGGCACGCGATGGGCAACGGGCCGGGCGGGCTGCTCGACTACCGCGAGGTGTTCGAGAAGTACCCGCGCTGCCAGGGCGGGTTCATCTGGGAGTTCATCGACCACGGGCTGCGGACCACGATCGACGGGCGCGAGGTCTACGCGTACGGCGGCGACTTCGGCGAGTCGATCCACGACGGGAACTTCGTCTGCGACGGGCTGCTGTTCCCCGACCGGACGCCGTCGCCGGGCATGCTCGAGTACGTCAAGGTGATCGAGCCGCTGCGTATCGTTGCTGACGGCAACCAGGTGTCGATCACGAACCGGTACGAGGTGCTGGACACCGGCCACCTGACCTTCACGTACGTCGTGGAGACCGAGGGCTCGCGGGTGGACGCCGGGAAACTGTCGGTGCCGGTGACCGCGCCGGGCGAGACCGTGAAGGTCGACCTGCCGGCGGTGGATTCGTCGCAGCCTGAGACGTGGGTGACGGTCACCGCCGAGCTCACCGAGGCGACGACGTGGGCCGAGGCCGGGCACCGGATCGCGTGGGGCCAGATCCGGCTGGACGAGCCGGCGTCCCCCCAGGTCGTGGTGAACGGATCGCCGGCTGTCGGTGAAGCCGGCATGGAAGGGATCAGCGTTGCCGGGGTGCGGAACGCTCGGCTGGATGTCTGGCGGGCGCCGATCGACAACGACGCGATCCCGGGGGTTGCGACCAAGTGGCGCGAGGAAGGGCTGCACCGGGTGCAGCACCGGATCGTGTCGCAGGGTGAACGCGACGGAGCCTGGGAGGTCGTCACCCGGACGGCGCCGCCGGCGCTGCAGTGGGGTCTGCGCAGTACGTGGCGCTGGACCGCTGTCGAAGGTGGCGTCGTGCTGGAGTTGAGCGTCGTACCGGAAGGGCTGTTCCCGGAGGTGCTGCCGCGGTTGGGGATCACGTTCGAACTGCCCAAGGTGCAGCAGGTCGAGTGGTTCGGCACCGGCCCGAACGAGGCGTACGTCGACACGCGCGAGGCCGCGGCCGTCGGCAAGTACTCCGCCACGGTCGCGGAACTGCAGACGCCGTACGTCCGCCCGCAGGAGAACGGACAACGCATCGACACCCGCTGGGCCCAACTGGACGGCCTGCGCATCGAGGCGTTGGACCAGCTCTTCGGCCTCACGGTCCGCGACTGGACCTCCGCCGACCTGGAAAACGCCAAACACACCGCCGACCTCACCCCCGGCGACACCACCCACGTAACCCTCGACATCGCCCAAACCGGCGTAGGCTCCGCCGCCTGCGGCCCAGCCCTCCCCGACCGCGACAAGCTGAAGACGGCCCCGTCCACGCTGACGCTCCGCTTCAGCAGCTGACGCGAACCGCCAGGCCATCACAATCGCCCGAGCCGACAGCAAGGCCGCCTGGGCACGCCGCAAACCCGGCATTGTGATGGCCTGGCGGTCCACACCCCCACCCAACACCTGCTCGGCTGCCTCCCACGGTCCACCGCCAGCCGCCCGAAAACGCCGGGCGTGCTTCTCTGGATGTGGGAGGTGGTCGAGGTGATGGAACGCTACGAACCGGCGACGGCGTCGCCTGATCTGCCGGTGGTGCGGGCGTGGGTGGAGCGGAATCCTGACGTCCGGGCACGTCTTACCGAGACCACGGAACACGGCGGCGGCCGGGTGGTGCTGGTCGTCAGCGTCCCGGACCACGACGACCTGGTCCGTGCCCGCACCGAGATCTCACCGCTCGTGGACCACGCGGACCTGCTCCGCTTCCGCCGCTGGCAGCCCTCCGAGCAGGAGGCCGAGTGGACCCTGCAATGGGTGCTCGGACTCATGCGCCGCCAGCGCGAGCTCGCCCTGCCGACCGAGGTGGCGTCAGTGGGGCGGCACGTGGTGTCCGGCCTGATCGAAGTCTGGCTCGACAAGGTCGACCGCGACTACGCAGCCGAACTCGAAGCCAGAGGCGACGGCCTCCTCTTCGTCGCCCCACACCCGGACACCGGAGTCTCTTTGGCCGCCGGCTGGACCCGGGAACCGCCCAGGGTCAAGCTGCCCTGAACCCTTCGCGCGCCCTCAGATGGCGATGGTCGGGCGTGCGTGTTGGCGGGTTGTGGGTGGGTGGTAGGACGACCAGGCGGATTTGAGGCGGTGGGTGGCTTCGGTGAGGGCTGTGGGGTGGGCTCGGAAGTGGAGGCGGATGTAGGGGGTGCTGGTGCCGGTTACGTCGAGGCCGGTGCCGGGGAGGATGGCCAGGCCGTGGCGGAGGGCGGTTTGGGCGAAGGAGATGCTGTCGCCGTACGGGAGGCGGACCCAGAGGCATTGGCCGCCGGTGACCGTCGGGACCTGCCAGGTGGGGAGCGCCTCGGTGAGCAGCGCGTGCAGGTGGTCGTGGCGCGCCTTCAGCGTGCGGTGCAGGTCGGGACCGTCCAGGAGCGGGAGTAGGTGGACGGCCGCCAGTTGCGTGGGGACGTTGCCGCCCAGGTCGTGCACCGCCCGCAGCCGTGCCAAGCGGTTGATCAGCGGAGTGGCCGCGCGGATCCAGCCGATGCGCAGTCCGCCCCAGATGCTCTTGCTGAGTGAACCGATCGAGATCACGTTCTCGCCGTACGCCGCCATCGGCACCGGCAGCTCCTCGCCCGGAAAGCCCAGGTCCGCCGGCACCTCGTCCTCGATCACCGGGATCCCCACCCCGGCGACCCGCTGACGCGCGAGCGCGGACATCACCGAACCGGTCGGATTCTGGTACGTCGGGATGACGTACGCCAGCGCCGGCCGCCGCTCCCGGACCGCGTCGGCGAGCCCCTCGAGCCCGACCGGCAAACCACGCAGTACCGCGCCTTCCTCCCGGAACACCTCCAACGCCCCCGGGTACGTCGGCGCCTCGACCAGCACCTGGTCTCCGGGCGAAACCAGCGCATGGGCGAGCAGCGAAAGCGCCTGCTGACCGCCGTTCGTCACCAGCACCTGGTCCGGCCCGGTCGGCACGCCGCGCGCCGTGTAGCGATCCGCCAGCGCCTGCCGCAGCGCCGGGTGACCGTACGGGTAGTAGCCGATGTCGTCGCTGATCCGGCCGAGCTCCGGCGCGATGGCCTGGAACGCCTCGGCGAGCTGCGGCGGCGGATCGCCCGGTGCCGCACAGATCGCGAGCAGTACGTCGTCGTCGCGCGCCTCCAGCGAGTCCAGGAAGATCGGGTCGACCGGCGCATCCTCGGGCGGTACGTCCGACGGGACGCCCGCGACCCTCGTCCCGCTGCCCTGCCGGCGGGTGATCCGCCCCTCGGCCCGCAGCAGGTCGTACGCCGCGACGACCGTCGTACGTCCGACCGCCAACGCCCCGGCCAGCGCGCGATCGGGCGGCAGCAGCACACCCGGGGGCAGTTCCCCGTCGTCGATCAGCTGCCGCAGCCGGGCGGCGAGCAGCACGTACAGCGGGCCGCGGCCGGACGACCAGCGGCCCAATCGGTCGACCACCTCGATTGGTCTCATCTGCGAACCAATTCTGCCGGATTGGCTCTGCAACGGCCAGCGGAAGTCCAGAACGATGGCGGTATGGCGACCTTCCCGAGCAACCCGATCATGTCCCTGACCGCGGAGCAGCCGCGGCACGAACTGGGCGAGAGCTACGGCCCGGAGCTCCGCCTCGCCGACCTGCTGACCCCGGAACTGGCCGAGCTCGAACTCGGCTACGGCACCGCGGCCGGCGACCCCCGGCTGCGGACGGCGATCGCCGACCGGCACGGCGTACGGCCCGACGACGTGATCGTCACCGTCGGCGGGATGCACGGGATCTTCCTGCTCGCGTACCTGCTGGCGGATCAGGGCGGCGAGGTCGTCACGACCGCGCCGCTCTTCCCGATGACACGGAACGCGTTCGATGCGGTCGGTGCGGCCGTCAAGGTCGTTCCGCTGACCTTCGACGACGGGTATCGGCTGACCGCGGCGGCGGTCCGGGCGCAGCTGACGCCGGCGACGAAGCTGGTGAGCCTGGCGACGCCGCAGAACCCGTCGGGGGTCGCCGTGCCGCCGGAAACCCTGCAGGAGATCGCGAACGCGATGGCCGAGGTGTGCCCGGAGGCGTACCTGATGGTCGACGAGACGTACCGGACGGCGTCGTACGGCGATGACGCTGTCGCCGAGACGGCGCTGCGGCTCGGGCCGAGGGTGGTCGTGGTCGCGTCGCTGTCGAAGTGCCACGGGGCGGCCGGACTGCGGATCGGGTGGGTGGTCAGCATGGACGCCGGTCTGATCGAGCGGTTGACGACGGCGAAGTTCAGCACCGTTGTCTCCGCCTCGCCGGTGACTGAGGCGCTGGCGGTGCGGGTCTTCGAGCAGGAGGACGCGATCCTCGGCGAACGAAGGACCTGGCTGGAACAGAACCTCCAACTCACCCAGGACTGGGTGAGCGCAAACAGCGACGTGGTGGAGTGGGTTCGGCCCTCGGCCGGGGCGCTGTGTGTGATCCGGCTGCGGCCGCACGTCGACCTCGGGCGGTTCCGGCGTACGGCGGCCGAACTCGGCGTCCGGCTCGCGGACGGCGACTGGTTCGGCGACGAGCCGCGGGTCTTCCGCCTGGGCTTCGGCTACCTCCCGCCCGAGGACCTGAAGGCGGCCCTGGATGCGCTGCGCGAGGCTGTCCGCGCTGCCTACTAGGCTTGCGGTGTGCCGGAGGCCTATGACCCGTTGACCGATCCTGCACCGGCGCACGATGTGCGGGCGGTGTTGCGGATCCGGGCGTTCCGGCGGCTGTGGATCGCGTTCGGGCTGTCGAGTCTCGGGGACTGGATCGGGCTGCTGGCGCTGACCGCGATGGCGAAGTCGTTCGCCGGCGACGACTACCAGGCGGCGAACTTCGCGATCGGCGGGGTGCTGTTCCTGCGGGTGCTGCCCGCGCTGGTGATGGGACCGGTGGCCGGCTGGATCGCGGACCGGCTGGACCGGCGCTGGACGATGATCCTCGGCGACCTGATCCGGGCCGCGTTCTTCGTCACGATCCCGCTGGTCGGGACGCTGACCTGGCTGCTGATCGCGACCGTGCTGATCGAGATCGTCAGCCTGATCTGGGGCCCGGCCAAGGACGCCAGCGTGCCGAACCTGGTGCCCCGGCACCGCCTCGAGGCGGCCAACCAGCTGAGCCTGATCACCACGTACGGCACCGCGCTCCCGGCCGCGGTGATCTTCACCGCGATCACCCTGGTGACCCGGTGGGCCGGCGACTTCTCCATCGACCTCGCCGTGTACGTGAACGCGGCGACGTTCGCGATCTCGGCGTTCGCGATCGTGTCGGTCGCCGAGATCGGCCGCGCGATCCACGAGCACGAGGAACACCCGACGCTGTGGCGGACCATGGTCGAGGGCTGGTCCTACGTCACCGGGACGCCGGTGGTCCGCGGGCTCGTCGGCGGGATCTCCGGGGCGTTCGCGGCGGGCGCGGTCGTGATCGGCCTCGGCCGGACGTACGTCGAGGACCTGGGCGCCGGCGATCCGGGGTACGGCGTGCTGTTCGGCGCGGTGTTCGGCGGTCTCGCGCTCGGGATGGGGTTCGGGCCGCGGATCTTCTCCGGGCTGTCCCGGCGCCGGCTGTTCGCGGCCGGGCTGGTCGGGTCCGGGATCTGCCTGGCCGGGCTGGCGCTGATCCAGCAGATCGAGATCGCGACGATGATCGCGATCCTGCTCGGGTTCTGCGCCGGCGGCTCCTGGGTGTCCGGGTACACGCTGCTCGGTCTCGAGGTGCCGGACGCGGTCCGCGGCCGGACGTTCGCGTTCGTCCAGTCGGCCGTCCGGACGGTGCTCGCGATCACGCTCGCGATCGCGCCGTTCGCCGCGGGCGCGATCGGCCGGCACACCTGGACGGTCGGCGGCCGGTCGGCGACGTACAACGGCGCCTCGATGACGATGCTGGCCGCCGCGATCCTGGCCGGGGTGATCGGCCTGCTCGCCTGGCGGCAGATGGACGACCGCCCGGGCGTGCCGTTCTGGCGCGACGTCCGGCGGAGTTTCGGCAAGACGCGCGGCGACTACCCGACGACCGGGCTGTTCATCGCGCTCGAGGGCGGCGAGGGCGCCGGGAAGTCGACGCAGTCCGCGCTGCTGGTGAAGTGGCTGCAGGAGCAGGGCCAGCAGGTGCTGCTGACCCGCGAGCCCGGCGCGACCGACCTCGGCAAGACGCTGCGGCAGATCGTCCTGGACCCGGCGACCGGCGACATCTCGCACCGCGCCGAGGCCTTGTTGTACGCCGCCGACAAGGCCGAGCACGTCGACTCGGTGATCAAGCCGGCGCTCAAGTCGGGCGCGGTCGTGATCACCGACCGGTACGTCGACTCCGCGCTGGCGTACCAGGGCTCCGGTCGGGACCTGGACCTCTCCGACGTCGAGCGGGTGAACCGTTGGGCGACCAACGACCTCCGCCCGAACCTCACGATCCTGCTGGACCTGCCGCCGAAGCGCGGCCTCGGCCGGTTCACCGAGCGGGACCGGATCGAGGCCCAGTCCGACGACTTCCACGAGCGGGTCCGGAACGCGTTCCTCGAGCTCGCGGCCGCCGAGCCGCAGCACTACCTGGTCCTCGACGCCACCCAGGACCGCGAGGACATCGCGCAACAGATCCGCGCCCGACTCCAGCCGATGCTTCCCAAGGTGGATCTATGAGTGTGTGGGACGACCTCGTCGGCCAGGAGCCCGCGGTCGCCGTACTGCGGAAGGCTGTCTCCGGCGCCGCCGCGGTGCTGCGCGGTGAGACAGGTTCCGCGGTCGCCGGGATGACGCACGCGTGGCTGATCACCGGGCCGCCCGGGTCCGGCCGGTCGAACGCGGGGCGCGCGTTCGCGGCCGCGCTGCAGTGCGCGAACGACGGTTGCGGCGAGTGCAACGAGTGCCGTACGGCGCTCAGCGGCGCGCACCCGGACGTGTCCTTGATCCGCACCGAGCTGCTCTCGATCCGGGTCAGCGAGGTCCGTGAACTCGTCCGGCGGGCCGCGATGAGCCCGACGCAGGGCCGCTGGCAGGTGATGGTCGTCGAGGACGCGGACCGGCTGACCGAGCAGGCCGCGGACGCGTTGCTGAAGAGCATCGAGGAGCCCGCGCCGCGGACCGTCTGGGTGTTGTGCGCGCCGACGGTCGAGGACGTCGTACCGACGATCCGGTCGCGGTGCCGCCTGCTGGTGCTGCGGACGCCGCCGGTCGCGGCGGTCGCGGAGATGCTGACCCGCAAGCTCGAGGTGGAGCAGGACCTGGCCTGGTTCGCGGCGCGGGCGGCGCAGGGCCACATCGGGCGGGCGCGGGCGCTCGCGCGGGACCCGGAGGTGCGGGAGCGGCGGACGAAGGTCCTCGAGGTGCCGTTCGCGCTGCGTGACCTCGGGGCCTGCCTCAAGGCGGCGCAGCAGCTCGTCGACGCGGCGAAAGTGGAGGCCAAGGCCAGCGCCGAGAAGGTCGACGAGAAGGAACGGGCCGCGCTCGAGCAGGCGCTCGGCGTCGGCACCAAGGGCGCCAAGCCGCGCGAGGCGAACGCCGCGCTGAAGGAGCTCGAGGACCAGCAGAAGGCGCGCGCCAAGCGTTGGGAGCGCGACGTACTGGATCGGTCGCTGGTGGACCTGATGGCGCTCTACCGGGACGTCCTGGTGGTGCAGACCCGGTCCGGCAGCGAGCTGATCAACGCCGAGCTGCGCGGCAACATCGAGCAGCTCGGGGCGCGCACGACCCCCGAGCAGACCGTACGGCGGATCGACGCGATCGCGATGTGCCGCGAGGCGATCGAGGCGAACGTCGCGCCGCTGGTCGCGCTCGAGGCGATGACGGTCGCCCTGTTCGAGGGCCGCAGCGACGGGTTCATCATCCCGCGGCGGGTCCTGCGCTGAGGCGTGACTCACGTCCGATAACTGGGCGGCAGGTGTAACACCGAGACCAGCCGGTCCGATGACTGGGTGTCCGAGCTAAGACAAAGGCTCGGCCAACAGTTGTCGAATGGAACACCCTTGACCGAGCCGCCTTCCCCGATCCAGCCGATGCGGCCCTCGTTGCCGTCGGCTGAGTCCTGGTTGGTCGGCGTACCGCACCCGGCCCAGCAGCGGCAGGACGGGTACGCCGTCGCCGCGTTCGCGACCAGCCTGCCCGGGCTGGTGCCGATCGCCGTCGTCCTGGCCGGCGTCGCGCTCCGCCGGATCAAACGGGCCGGCGGGCACGGGAAGCGGCTCGCGTACGGCGCCCTCGCGGTGTCGCTGTGCTGGGTGATCGCGATCGGCGTGGCGGTCGCGCTCAACCTGGTCGGCGACTACCGGCGCGGGATCGGCAAGACGGTCTCGATCTCGCAGGTGGACGTCGGGCGCTGCTTCGACGCGGATCTGGAGGCGGAGTCGCTGCGGCTGGTCCGGATCGCGAACTGCGCCGCGCCGCACACCGGGGAGGCGTACGCGAAGGTGCAGGCCGCGCTGGTCGGGTTGCCGGCGGCGCAGACCGGGGCGGTGGCGACGCAGCAGTGCGCGGGCGCGTTCGCCGAGTTCGTCGGGAAGTCCTACGAAAGCTCCGACCTCGACATGTACTACGTCGTCCTGGGTGACCGTGCGGTTGCTGACGGCAACGTCCTGTGTCTGGTCGGGATGCCGGGGACCCGGCTGACAGGTACGATGCGCGGATCGCAGCGATGATGCCCGCGGCGGGGCAGCAGTGGGGGACAGCGTGACGCAGCCACCGTACGGACCAGGACCTGACCAGCCACCCGGCCGGCCCCAGGACCTGCCAAATGAGCGGCCTCAGGACCGGCCGCGCGATCCGACGCAGCCGTTCCCGACGTACGGGCGGCCGACGGAGCCGCACGCCCAGCAGACGGGGTCGGCCGGGGGTGCTGCCGGGTCCTATGGGGCCGCTGGTGCCGCGGGTTCGGCCGGGGCGTCTTGGGCGGCGCCGGGGCAGCCGCCTTATGCGCAGACGCAGTACGGTGCGCCGTACGGCGGGCAGGCGCAGTACGGGCAGTCGCAGGCCGGGCACGCGGCGTACGGGCAGGGGTTTGCGCCGGGACAGTATCCGGCGCAGTACGGGCAGCCGCCCGCGGCGTACGGGTACGGGTACGGCTATCCCGGGCAGGGCGGGACGAACGGCCTGGCGACCGCGGCGCTGGTGTGCGGGCTCGGCGGTTTCGTCATCGGGATCTCGGCACCGGTCGCGATCGGCCTCGGCATCGCGGCACTCGTCCAGATCAACCGGCGGCAGCAGGCCGGCAAGGGCATGGCGATCGCCGGACTGGTGATCGGCTCGCTGGTGACACTCGGGTACATCCTGATCTTCGGGCTCGTGATCGCCTTCGGCTCGTCGGCCGACGACGAGTACGGCGCCTCGGATCCGTCGGGCACGTCGAGTACGTACGTCGACGAGCTCGCGGTGGGCGAATGCTTCAACGACACCAAGACGGAGGACGAGGTCGTCCGGCAGCCCTGCCCGACCGAGCACGACGGCGAGATCGTCGCGATCGTCACCCTCCCGGCCGGTGAGTACCCCGGCAACAACGGGATCGACAAGGCGGCCGACCGGGCGTGCCGGCCGGAGTTCGGTACGTACGTCGGCAAGTCGAGCGACGAGTCCGAGCTCTATCTGAGCTGGTGGACGCCCGACAAGAGCGCCTGGGACCACGGCGACCGCCGGATCCTCTGCGCAGCGTACGGCCCCGACGACAAGATCACCGGCACCGTCAAGAACAGCCGCCGCTGAGCGAAGACGAGCCTGCTCCTGGGTCAACTCGACGGCGCCCCCGGCCGGTTGCCCGCGGCAACCGGCCCGGCCCGATCGGGACCCCGCCCGGCAGCTACGATGCGCCAGAAACCCCTCAAGACCCGCTCGGGAGCACCGTGACCCACCCACCCCAAAACCCACCCCCCGAGCGCCCCCAAGACCGCCCCCAGGACGCAACCCGCCCCCTACCCACCTACGGCCAGCAGCCCCAATACGGCCAAGCCAGCCAGGGCCAGTACGGCGAAGCCAGCCAGGGCCAGTACGGCCAAGCTGGCCCGTACGGGCAGACGGGTCAGTACGGGCAGACGAATCAGGGACAGTACGGCGCACAGGGCCAGTACGGCTCGCAGTACGCACAATCGCCGTACGCGCACAGCGTCTACGGCGGCTACGGCTACACAGGCTCAGGCGGAACAAACGGCCTGGCCACAGCAGCCCTCGTCTGCGGCCTCGGCGGCCTGGTCATCGGCATCTCCGCCCCGGTAGCCATCGGCCTGGGCATCGCAGCCCTGGTCCAGATCAAACGCCGCAACCAGGACGGCAAAGGCATGGCAATCGCAGGCCTGGTCATAGGCACCCTGCTAACCCTCGGCTACCTACTCCTGTTCCTCTTCCTCATAGTCCTAGGCACCACAGCCTCCAACGACGACTACTACGGCGCCCCCACCCCCGCCACCTCCCACACCATCACCACCGCCGAGGCCCCAGCGCGGGCCACCACCCCAACGTGAGCCAACACCCCTGAGAACCGACAGTTCCCAGGTGAGCCAACACCCCTGAGGGCCGACAGCTCCGAGGTGAACGAGCACGCCCTCCGGCCCCGCGGCCCACGCCTCCATCCGCCTCCTGGAGTCCGTGGGCCTGCTGCCGCTCGCGAGCGTTCGTTCGCAGCTAGCCGACGGCAGTCAGCAATTCCGGCGTGACCGGAGATCCATCGCCTCAGCCGACAACTGATTCGTCTGTGCCGGAGGCTCGGTGGCGTCAGCCGGCAGTTGGTCGTCTGGGGCGGAGCTGGGCCAAGCGTGCCGCGCGGTTCCCGCGCCGTCGTCCGGCTGCTGGAGTCCGCGGGGCCTGGCGAGCGCTAGCTCGCAACTAGCCGGCGGCAGCCGGCAAGTCCCGGCGTCAGCCGGAACCCGTCGGCGGCACGCCAACTACCGGCGTGTCCGGAGGCTCCGTGGCCTCAGCCGGCAGCTGGTCCGTCTGCGCCGGAGCTGGGCCAAGCGTGCGCCGCGTTTCCCGCGCTTCCGTACGGCACTGGAGGTCGCGGGGCCTGCTGTCGCTCGCGAGCGCTAGCTCGCAGCTCGCCGGCGGCAGCCGGCAACTCCCGGCGCCAGCCGGAATGACCGGCGTCAGCCGGAGCCCGCGGCGTCAGCCGGAGCCCGCGGCGCCAGCCGCATGTGCCGGCGTCAGCCGGAAGAGCCCGGCGTTAGCCGGAAAGGAGGTTCCGGGCGTCAAGCCCGGGGGTGGGTGGGAGCGGGCGTAGTGGCCCGGAGGAGGAGCGGAGCGACGACGTAGGGGTGCGGAGCACGCGTGGGCTCGTTACCCGGCGGTGCCTGGGTGGGCTGCCTGCTCGGGGTACGGCAAGTACTCTGGCCGCGTGGGTATGGTCATGGCGGTGTCGTTCGAGCGGTACGGGCGGCTCTATTACCTTGATCCGGGGGAGTTTCGGCCGCGGGTGGGGGACAAGGTGCTGGTTCCTACCGACGACGGGCCTGAGGTGGCGGAGTGTGTGTGGGCTCCGCAGTACGTGACCGAGGACGTCGGCGGGCTGCCGACGTGTGCGGGGATCGCCTCGGAGCAGGATCTGGAGCGGGACGAGCAGAACCGGCAGCGGCGGGCGGACGCGCGGGTGATCGCGAAGCGGACGATTCGGCAGCACGGGTTGCCGATGAAGGTGGTCGGGATCGACTTCGTGGATCGGCGGCCGGACATCGACCAGCTGGTGATCGTGTACTTCTCCGCGCCGCACCGGGTGGATTTCCGCGAGCTGGTGCGGGATCTGGCCCGCGCGCTGCGGGCGCGGATCGAGTTGCGGCAGGTGGGCGCGCGGGACGAGGCGCGGCTGCAGGGCGGGATCGGGCCGTGCGGGCGGGACCTGTGCTGTGCGACGTTCCTGAAGGACTTCGAACCGGTCAGTGTGCGGATGGCGAAGGACCAGGACCTGCCGCTGAACCCGCTGAAGATCTCCGGCGCCTGCGGCCGGTTGATGTGCTGCCTGAAGTACGAGCACCCGCTGTACCAGGAGTTCAACGCGAAGGCCCCGGCGGTCGGGACCGCGGTGGAGACCCCCGCGGGTGATGGAGTGGTGGTCGGGCACAACGTGCCGAGCGACACCGTCGTCGTCCGGCTGGCGGCGTCGGGACGGCGTTGCGCCTGCAGCCGCGCGGACGTGTGCTCGCCGCGGCAGCAGTACGAGGCATCCGGTACGACGACCTCCGACGCACCACCCGTCCTACCAAAAGAAGTCCCCGCCGCCGAGAAACCCGCAGTACGCGAAACGAACGCAGTACCCAACAACACCGCAGCACCCCAGGAAAACGCAGTACCCGAGAACACCGCAGTACCCGACGACGACACCCCGCCGCGCGCCGAGACCCGTGAGGAGCGCCGGGCCCGGAAACCTCGGCGCCGCCGCCGGCTGCACCACGACGACCAGGGAGATTCCGCGCAGTGAGATTCCGCAGGCCGACCGTACTGCTGGCAGTTCTTGCGGTGCTCGCGAGCGGATGCGGGGTGGCGAGCCGCGCGCAGGACGCGGGAGGCGGTACGGCGCCCGGCGTCGGCAGCAACCCGCCGCGCGGACCGGTGGGGCCGATCCCGGCGGGGCTGGAGAAGTTCTACCAGCAGCAGCCGGACTGGGAGCGCTGCGGATCGAACCAGCAGTGCGCGACCATCGAGGTCCCGCTGGACTACAGCAAGCCGACCGGCGAGACCATCGAGCTGCGCGCCCGGAAGGTGCTGGCCCGCGACCGCGGCGGCCGGATCGGGACGCTGTTCATCAACCCGGGCGGCCCGGGCGCGTCGGGGCAGGAGTTCGCGGCGCAGACGCCGATGCTGTTCGGGGCGTCGGTGCTGCGGAAGTTCGACATCGTCGGCTGGGACCCGCGCGGCGTCGGTGAGTCCACGCCGGTGAAGTGCCTGGACACCGAGCAGCTGGACGCGATGATCGCCGCGGACGGCAGCCCCGACAACGCCACCGAGGTCGCGGAGCTCGACAAGCAGTTCAAGGTCCTGGCGGCCGGCTGTCAGCAGCGCGCCGGGCAGCTGCTCCCGCACGTGTCGACGAAGGACGCCGCCCGCGACATCGACGTACTGCGCGGCATCGTCGGCGACCCGCAGCTCTACTACCTCGGCATGTCGTACGGGACCTATCTCGGCGCGACGTACGCCGAGCTGTTCCCGAAGAACGTCGGCCGGCTGGTGCTGGACGGCGCCGTCGACCCGGCGATCAGCTCCGAGCAGCTGGCGATGGCGCAGGCGAAGGGCTTCGACAAGGCCCTGGACGCGTTCGCGGAGGACTGTGCACAGCGGTCCTGCAAGCTCGGCAGCAGCAAGAACGAGGTGCTGGCCAAGATCGACCAGCTGCTCAAGATCAGCGACGAGAACCCGCTGCCCGGCGACGGGAACCGGGACGTCACGCAGGCGCTGGTGATGCTCGGCCTGGTCTATCCGCTGTACCTCAAGGAGTTCTGGCCGCGCCTCGAGGAGGCCGTCACCGACGGCCTCGCCGGGAACGGCGCCCGGCTGCTGGCGCTCGCCGACGAGTACACGGACCGCAAGCCGAGCGGGTACGGCGACAACTCGAACGAGGCCATCATCGCGGTCAACTGCCTCGACCGGCCGGACGTCAGCTCGATCGCGCAGCTGCAGGCGGAGATCCCGGAGTTCAAGGCCGCGTCACCGCGCTTCGGCGAGTACCTCGCCTGGTCGTCGGTGGCGTGCGTCAACTGGCCGGTGAAGGCGGTCAACAAGCCGCACGCGATCAAGGCGACCGGCGCGAAGCCGATCATGGTGCTCGGTACGACGCGCGACCCGGCGACGCCGTACGAGTGGGCGGTCGGCCTGGCGCACCAGCTGGACAGCGGCATCCTGGTGACCCGCGACGGCGACGGCCATACGGCGTACCTGTCCGGCAACGCCTGCGTGAAGAACGTCGTCGAGAGCTACCTCGTCCAGGGCAACACCCCGGCCACCGACATCAAGTGCTAGGCAGGCCCTAGTTCGGGCGGTCGTCGCCCGGCGCGGTCGGGAGCTCGAGTGTGTCGGTGGCGTGCTGGAGTACGGCGCGCAGGCCGGCCTCGTCCTGCGGGCGGCCGCCGACGGTGATCTCGACCGCCGACGTCCTGCCGTTGTCGAGCGAGATCCAGCGCGACATCCCCATCCGCGGGCCGCGACTCTGGTCGACGTACGTGTAGACCAGCGTGCCGTTGTCGCGGCTCAGCACCTGCAGGTCGCGCTCGTCGATGCTGCGCTCGCGGGCCTTGACCAGCTCGTCCGGGCTCTGCTTGCTGCCGCGGGTGTCGAACCGGAGCTGCCAGACCCCGGTCGGGTCCAGGAACCGCGGCCGGGTGCCGGTCTGCGAGCTCTTCCAGCCCGCCGGGACCTCGGACGACACCGGGTCGTCGTCGGTGCCGAAGTTCTGGACGGCGTACTGCAGCCCGTCGGCCTGCAGGCCGTCGGTGCGGCTCGGCGTACTCGACGGGGACGGGCTGACCACCCCGACCGGCGTCTGCTGGGTTGCGAACGGGTTGCCGCCGTTGACGACGACCACGGCGCCGAACGCGACCACGCCGACGGTCATTCCCGCCAGCGTCATCAGCAGCGCCTGGTGCCTGGGCGTGAGCATCCCGACCTCGCTTCCTCGTCTCCCGCCCGATTATCGCCGACGAAAGGGGCGTCACCGCAAACCGCCGCGTACGCTGGCACGTCGTGGAGATGTCCGACGCCCCGTTCCGGCAGGCCTTGCAGCGTTACGACGACGGTACGGCGGAACGCGCCGACCTGAAGCTGCTCACCAAGGAACTGCTGAAACGCCTGGTCGCGAAGGCGCCGGGGCACGCGGTCGAGGTGCGCGTCCCGCCGTACGGCGCCGTGCAGTGCATCGAAGGCCCCCGGCATACCCGCGGTACGCCGGGGGCGGTGATCGAGATGCCGCCGGAATTGTGGATCGAGGTCGCGCTCGGCCGGACGTCGTGGGCCGACGCCCGGCTCACCGGCAAGCTCCGCGCCAGCGGCGAACGCACCGACCTGACCGACCTGCTGCCGCTCGATTGAAGCCTTAGCGGCCGGCGGTGTTGGTCGACCAGACCGGGGTGCGGCCGTGGACGATCACGGCGTTGCCGTCGGTCTGCATGAGCAGCGTGTAGATCCCGTTGGCGGAACGGCGGTACTGCCCGGGCTTCAGGTACTGGCCCGGGCCGACTTGATCGAGATCATGCGGTTCTTCTCCGTTTCCGAGAACCGGCCGGGATCGTCCCGGCCGAGCAGATTGACGCCAGCGGCAACCAATCGGTTCCACGCCAGGAGCGGCCGGGGTCCGGACCGGGGCCTTTCGATCCTGGCCGAAGGGCCGGAAGCTGAAACAGGTTCGTCCGGCTCGGTCGGAACTGTCACTATGACTCGGTGACAGCAAGTTTCCGCGCCCGGCTGGGTCGGCTGCGTATCGATCTGACCCCGTGGCGCAGCTCCCACGACTTCCGCGTCCTGCTGGTCGCGGGCTCGGTCTTCTTCCTCGGCGGCATGGTCGGGTACGTCGCGCTGCCGTACCAGCTGTACCAGCTCACCGGTTCGAACTTCGCGGTCGGTGCGATGGGCCTGGTGACGATCGTCCCGCTGGTGGTCTTCGGCCTGTACGGCGGTGCGCTCGCCGACCACGTGGAACGCCGGAAGCTGCTCGTCCTCACCGGCCTGGCGCAGGTCGTGATCGCGGCGCTGATGGTCGCCAACACGCTGCTGCCGAACCCGCAGGTCTGGCTGATCTACGTCTGCGGCGCGTTGAACGCGGTCGCCTCCTCGCTGCAGCGGCCGAGCCGCGAGGCGCTGCTGCCCCGGGTGGTGCGGCACGACGAGATCCCGGCCGCGGTCGCCCTGAGTTCGCTGACCGCGCAGGTCGGCCAGCTCGCCGGCCCGGCGCTGGGTGGCGTCCTGGTCGGCACCGTGGGCGTGACCTGGGCGTTCTCGATCGAGCTGGCCGGGATCGTCTTCGCCACGCTGCTCTACACCCGGCTGGGTTCGTACCGCGCGGGCGACGGCACCACGGCGCCGAGTCTGCGGGCGATCGGCGGCGGGATCGTGTACGCGTACCGCCGCAAGGACCTGCTGGCGACGTACCTGGTCGACATGGTCGGGATGTTCCTGGCGATGCCGATCGTGCTGTTCCCCGCGTTCGCGACCGACATCCTGAAGGAACCGAAGCTGCTCGGCCTGCTCTACAGCGCCGAGGCGATCGGCGCGATGTGCGCGAGCCTGACCAGCGGCTGGGCGAAACACGTCCACCACCAGGGCCGGGCGGTGGTGCTGGCCACGATGGCCTGGGGCGCCGCGGTCGGGATCGCCGGGCTGGCGCCGAACATCTGGTTCGCGATCGCGTTCTTCGCCCTGGCGGGTGCGGCCGACATGGTGTCGGTGCTGTTCCGCTCGGTGATCTGGAACCAGACGATCCCGGACGAGATGCGCGGCCGGCTGGCCGGGATCGAGATGCTCGGCTACTCGCTCGGCCCGCTCGGCGGTCAGGCCCGGTCCGGGCTGGTCGCCGACCTGACCGGCGTCCGGACCGCGATCGTCAGCGGCGGCGCGCTGTGCGTCGTGGGCGTCATCGGGACCGCGGCCTGGCTGCGCGAGTTCTGGCGGTACGACGCCCGCACCGACGAACACGCCGTCCGCGAAAGGGAGCTCCGCGCCGCAGGTTAAGGTCTGAGCCATCATGCGTATCCGCCGTGTAGTCGTCGCCGCCGGGCTCACCGTCGTACTGCTGGCCGGGTGTGGCGGTCCCGGGCAGGAGACCGCGCCGAGCGTCCCGCCGCTGGTGTCGGTGAGTACGCCGCCGACCTCGGAGACGCCGTCCGCGACGCCCACGCCGCCCCCGTCCGAGACCGCGAAGGTCGCGGACACCTTGTGCGTGCGGATGGACGCCGCGCTGGTGCAGTCGACGCTGGCGGTGCCGGTCGCGAACATCCAGGCCAAGAACCCGCCGGCCGAGTTCGGCCTCCCGACGTACGACGTCTGTCAGTTCACGCTCAGCACGAGCCCGAGCGGACCGGTGCTGCGGGTCGGGGTGTCGGTGCTGCCGGCCACCAAGGCGACGCTGGCGGCGACGCAGAAGGAGTACGCCGCGCAGCCGCGCGAACCGGTCAAGCCCGCCGTGATCGGCGAGGGCGGCTACGGGACGAGCACGTTCCTGGTCTTCCTGCTGGGCGGCAAGCTCTACAAGTTGTCCGGTCCGCGGGCCACGCTCGCGAAGTACGTCGTACTCGGTCAGGAGGTCGTCCGGCAGGTTGCCGGGCTGCCGGATCCCGAGCGGCTGATCACGCGCCCGGACTGCGAGCGCGGTACGTCGGCCGCGACCAAGGTGATGGGCGCGCCGGCGATGGTCCGGCGCGACGGCCAGACCCTCGTCGGGGACCTGGTCTGCGGCTGGGTGACCTCGACGAGCGTGCTGTCCACCTCGGTACGCCGGGAGCCGGACGGCGAGGCGCTGATGGCGCCGATCCGCAAGGCTCCGACGTCGCAGTCCGTGCCGCTCGGCGACGAGGGGTACGTCGACACCGCCACCGGGCGCACCACGATCCGCGTCGGCGCCGACAAGATCGTCGACCTGGTCCCGCTGCCCGCCCGGAAGCTCGATCCGGACCTGATGACCCAGTTCGCGCTCGCGATGTCCCCGCTCTACACCCGCTGATCGAGCGGTGAGAGGTAGCCGATCAGGGCCTGGTTGAGCTCGGCGATCCAGCGTTCGCGCTGGGCCTCCGGGGTGCTCACGACGGTGCCGAGGAGCGCGGCGAAGATCTGGGTCGCGACGGCGGCCGTGGTCTCGAGGCGCTCCGGCGGCAGGTCGGGGTGGCGCGCGGCCAGGACCTCGGCGACGCGGCCGATCACGGCGCGCTGCAGGGCGCGGGGCGGTGCGGTCAGCTTCTCGGGGAGGTCGCCGCTGCCGAACAGCGCCTTGAATCCCGGGTTGGCGAGGTTGACCTCGACCATCGGCCGGATCATCCGGTCGACCAGCTCCGGCAACGGCAAGTGCGCTGCCCCGGGGTCGAACGCCTTGGCGTGTGCGGCCGCGAGTTCGCTGCGGTAGCGCTCGGCGAGCGCCTCCGCCAGCGCCTCCTTGTTCGCGAAGAACTGGTACAGCGTGCCCGGCGAGACCCCGGCCTGCTTCGCGATCGCGTTGGTGGTCGCCTTCGCGTACCCGGCCTCGGCGAACACCACCGCGGCCGCGTCCAGCAGCTGCACCATCCGCCGCTGTCCGCGCGCCTGGCGCCGCGGTTCCTCGGGCATGCGGGACCCCTTCGTTGACAAACACGAGTAAATGCTCGTATTTTTCCGTATGCGAGCAACTGCTCGTGTTTGGTCATCCTACCCCCGTCTGCCCGGAGGTCCGCCATGCCCGAAACCGCCCCGCCCGTCCACCCGGATCCCCGGGCCGCGGCGGCTCCGCTCGGTCGCCTCGGCCGGTTGGTGGTACGGCGCCGGCGGATCGTCGCGGCGCTGTCGGTGGTGCTGACGGCGCTGGTGCTCGCGGTCGCGGCCGGTGCGCTCGACGCCCTCTCGCTGTCCCGGATCGCCGACCCGGCCTCGGAGTCGGACCGTGCCCGCCGGGTGCTCGCTGAGCAGTTCCGGACCGGCCCGCCGAACCTCGCCTTCCTCGTGACGGCCAGGAGCGGGACGGTCGACGACGCCGCGGTGCGCGCGGCTGGTGTTGGGCTCACCAACGAGATCGCGGGACAGCCGGGAGTGGCCGAAGCCGCGTCGTACTGGTCGCGGGACGACAGTCCGGCCTTGCGCAGCAAGGATTCCCGGCAGGCGCTGATCCTCGTCCGGGTGCCGGGCGACGTGAACGAAGCGCGGCAACGGGTCGGTGAGCTCGCGGCGCAGTACGCAGGACCGCGGGACGCCATCACCGTGCAGTCGGGCGGTCAGGACGAGGTGTTCCGCGAGATCGGCGCCCAGGCGCGGCAGGACTTCCTGCGCGCCGAGGTGGTGGTGATCCCGATGGTGCTCGGGCTGCTGATCCTCATCTATCGCCGGGTGTCGCTGGCGCTCGTGACGCTCGGCGTCGGGATCTTCGCGGTCGGCGGGGCGCTGGCCGGGCTGCGGGTGATCGCGGCGTTCACCGAGGTCTCGACGTTCGCCGCCAACCTGTCGCTGGTGATGGGACTGGCGTTGGGTGTCGACTACTGCCTGTTCGTGATCGCGAGGTTCCGCGAGGAGATCGCGGACGGTGCGGAGGTCCACGACGCGGTGGTGGCCGCGGTCCGTACGGCCGGGCGGACGGTGTTCTTCAGCGGCCTGACAGTCGCGGTCTCCCTGCTCGCGTTGCTGCTGTTCCCGTTGTCGTTCCTGCGATCCTTCGGGTACGCCGGAGTGCTGGTCGTCGCGTTCGCGATGTTCGGTGCACTGGTCGTGCTACCTGCCGCACTCGCGCTCCTCGGCCGGCGCGTCGTACGACCTGTGCCAGTGCGAGCTTCGACCGGTCGATGGGCGGCGCTCGCGACCGCGGTGATGCGGCGCCCGGCACTGATCGGCGGCGGCGTGCTGGTGCTGATCTTGTTGCTCTCGGCACCTGCTCTCGGGTTGCGCTTCGGCCTGCCGGACGCGCGGATCCTGCCCGCCGACGCCAGCAGTCGGATCATGGCCGACCAGGTCCGGCAGAACTTCGGCCAGGAAGAGTCCGACGCGCTGTACGTCGTGATGCCCGAGGCGGCTGACCCGGCGCGACTGGCGCCGTACGCGAAGGTTCTCGGGGATTTCGACGGTGTCGCGCAGGTGGACACGTACGTCCGGAACGGCGGTGCCTACCTGACCGTGATTCCGACCGACGCCGCGCTCGAAGGCGACATCGGCGGCCTGGTGGAGCAGGTCCGCGCGGCGCCGGCGCCGTACCCGACGATCGTCGGCGGCTCGCCGGCCGAGATGACGGACTGGCGGTCCGCACTCACCGAGCGGATCCCGTTGGTGCTCGGGCTGATCCTGCTGCTCAGCGTGGCCGTGCTGTACGTCGCCACGGGCAGTGTGCTGCTGCCGTTGAAGGCGACCGTGCTGAACCTGCTGAGTCTCGCGGTGATGTTCGGGGTGATGGTGTGGGTGTTCCAGCGCGGCAATCTGTCCGGGGCGCTCGGGTTCACGGCGACCGGGGTGCTCGAGGCGAGTATGCCGACGCTGATGTTCTGCATCGTGTACGGCTTGTCGATGGACTACGAGGTCTTCATCGTGTCGCGGATCCGCGAGGAGTACCTGCGGACGGGCGACACCGAGAGCGCGGTGGCGACGGGCCTGCAGCGGTCGGCGCCGCTCGTCACGACCGCGGCCGTCGTCCTGGCGGCATCCTTCGCGGTCTATGCGAGCGGTGGTGTGGTGTACCTGAAGATGATCGGCGTCGGGATGGCGGTCGCGGTACTCGTGGACGCGACGGCGATCCGGGGCGTGCTGCTGCCCGCGTTCATGAAGCTCGCGGGGCGCGCGAACTGGTGGAGCCCGATCGGCATACCTCCGCGATGACGGCGATCGCCGCGCTGATCTCGGTCGGGGTGCGGGCGGCGTAGCCCAGGACCAGGCCGGGCTGGTGGGGCAGTTGGCAGTGCCAGGACAGCGGGTGGCACTTCACGCCTTGCTCGAGCGCGGCCGCGGCGAGGGCGGCGTCGTCGGTGTCGTCGGCGAGCGTGATCGTCAGGTGCAGGCCCGCCGCGGCGCCGTGGATGGTTGCGGTGGGCAAATGGTTGCGGATCGCGGTGACCATCGCGTCGCGCCGGGTGCGGTGCCGGCGGCGCAGGAACCGCAGTTGGCGTTCGAGTTCGCCGGACTCCATCAGCTGCGCGAGCGTGAGCTGCGGCAGGGCGGCGTTGCCCAGATCGGCCAGGCGCTTGCGCGCGATCAGCTCCTCCTTGTACTGCGGCGGCGCCAGCATCCAGCCGATCCGGAGTGCCGGTGCGAGCAGCTTGGAGACGCTGCCGGCGTAGATCACCTGGTCCGGAAGCATCGCGCGCAGCGCCGGCACCGGCGGGCGGTCGTACCGGTGCTCGGCGTCGTAGTCGTCCTCGAGGATCAGACCGCCGTCCGTCGCCCAGCGGATGAGTTCGCGGCGCCGTTCGCCGTCCAGGACGACGCCGGTCGGGAAGTGGTGCGCCGGTGTCGCCATCACCACCCGGGCCCCGGAATCCCGCAGTACGTCGACCCGCAAGCCGCGATCGTCGACGGGGATCGGCGGGGTGTGCAGGCCCCAGCTCTGCAGGTGCTGCCGGGAACCGAGGGAGCCGGGATCCTCGACCGCGATCTCGTGGATGCCGTGCTGCGGCAGGACCTGCGCCACGAGCCCGATCGCCTGGGCGACGCCGGCCACGACGATCAGGTCGTCGGGGTCCGCCGCGATCCCGCGGTACTGCGCCAGCCAGGCCGCGACCGCCCGGCGGAGCGCCGGCGTCCCAGCGGGGTCGCCGTACCCGAAGTCCGACGACCGCAGGTCGCCCAGCACCGCGCGCTCGGCCCGCATCCAGGCGGCGCGCGGGAACGCCGCGAGGTCCGGGACGCCGGGCGTCAGGTCGATCCTGGCCGGGACGTCGCGGAGCCGGTCGAAGGCGTCCAGGCCGGGGCTCGCTAGGAGCTGGTTCTCGTTCCGCTGGGTGGCCGGGGTGGACTGTGTGGCGGTGGTCGGGCGTAGCGCGGCCGCGACGACGACCGTGCCGCGGCGGCCCTGGCCGGCGATGTGCCCGTCCTCGGTCAGGCGCTGGTACGTCTCGGTGACGACGCCGCGGGAGATACCGAGGTCGGAGGCGAGGGTGCGGGTGGCCGGCAGCCGGGCGCCGACCGGCAGGTGACCGGTCGAGATCGCGGTCCGGAGCCGGTCGGTGAGCCAGTCCGCGAGCCCGCCGGGGGACGCCTCCGACGGATCGAGCTGCAGGAAATCCGCACCGCGTTTGGACCTGCCACTTATCGCCGGATTGGACCTGTTCACAGGACCATTGTGGCGCGACCTTGGAGGTATGGGAACCGACTACGTCCACGGCTACACCCCGGCGGAGACCCGCCGGCTGACCGACCAGGCCGGCACGCTGGCCGAGCTGCTGCACGGCGGTACGACGTACCCGCCCGGCAGCCGGGTACTGGAGGCCGGCTGCGGCGTGGGCGCGCAGACCGTCCAGCTCGTCACCCGCAGCCCCGGCATCGAGCTGACCTCGATCGACATCTCCGAGGAGTCACTCGCGCAGGCGAAGGCCCGCGTCGCCGAGCACGCGCCCGGCGCGACCGTCGACTGGCGGCACGCGGACCTCTACGACCTGCGCGACGAGAAGTTCGACCACGTCTTCGTCTGCTTCGTCCTCGAACATCTCGCCGACCCGGTCGCGGCCCTCGTCCGGCTCCGCGAACTGCTGAACCCCGGCGGCACGATCACCGTGATCGAAGGCGACCACGGGTCCGCGTTCTTCCATCCCCGCAGCCCACGCGCGCAGGCCGTCGTCGACTGTCTCGTCGACCTGCAGGCCGAAGCCGGCGGCGACGCGCTGATCGGCCGTCGGTTGCAGCCGTTGCTCGCGCAGGCCGGGTACGACGACGTACAGGTCGGTCCGCGCACCGTGTACGCCGACCAGAACGTCCCGCACCTCGTCGACGGCTTCACTCGGCGGACGTTCATCGCGATGGTCGAGTCCGTCCGCGAGCGCGCGATCGCCGCCGGCCTGCGGAGTCCGGCCGAATGGGCCGCCGGCATCCGCGACCTGGACCTCGCCGCCGAACCCGGCGGCACCTTCCACTACACGTTCTTCAAAGGAGTTGGCCGGACATGATCGAGTTGATCGTCCTCGTCGCACTCGTCTGCTGGCGGCTGAATCGCAACCAGCGCAGGCAGATCCGCCCCACGGTCGGCGGCGTCACGGATCGCGATCTGCAGCGGTTGGTCGCCGACCTGCGGGCGCTCAGCTGACCAGTTCATGAACGCCTGGTAAACAAGGGGCATGCCTCCGACTGAGCAGCTCGAGATCGAGACGAAGTACGACGTCGACGACAGCGTGGTCCTGCCGGCGCTGCACGAACTGCCCGGCGTCGCGCGGGTCGCCCAACCGGTCGAGCACGACCTGGAGGCCGTGTACTACGACACCGCCGACCTCGACCTGGCCGCGCACAAGGTGACGTTGCGGCGCCGCACCGGTGGCGAGGACGACGGCTGGCACGTGAAGTTCCCGGTGTCGTCCGGCGAGCGGCTCGAGGTCCGGCATCCGCTCGGGCGTTCGACCCGCGGCGTGCCGGTCGCTGTGGTCCGGTCGGTCCGGGTGCACGTCCGCGATCATCCGCTGACGCCGGTCGTGACCCTGCAGACCCGGCGCGTCGTCCACCGGCTCCTCGACGAGGCCGGTGACGTGCTGGCCGAGCTGGCCGACGACCACGTGACCGCGACGGTCGAGGGCAGCGAACCGGAGACCTGGCGCGAGTGGGAGGTCGAGCTCGTCGGCGGCGACGGCCTGCTGCTGGAGGACGCGGACGAGCTGCTGAAGTCCGCGGGCGCGCGCCCCGCGAGCGGCCCGAGCAAGCTGGCCAGGGCGCTCGGCGACCGCGTTCCGTCGTACGACGACTGGGAGCTGCCGAAGAAGCCGCGGACGTCGGACCTGTTCCGCGCGTACGCCGGCGCGCAGGTGCAGGCGATCCGCGAGCGCGACCCCGAGGTACGGCGGGACGTGCCGGACTCGATCCACAAATTCCGGGTCGCGACGCGGCGGCTCCGGTCGGCGCTGGCGACGTACCGCCCGGTGGTCGACCGCGCGGCCGGTGACGAGATCCGCGCCGAGCTGAAATGGCTCGCCGGTGAGCTCGGCGTCGCGCGCGACGCCGAGGTGCAGCGCGAGCACTTCGCGGCCGAGGTCGCCGAACAGCCGGTCGAACTCGTGATGGGCCGCGTCGCCGGACGCATCGACGACCACCTGCGCGCGGTCTACAAGGAGGGTCGCGCGGGGGCGCTCGCTGCGCTGGAGAGCCCGCGGTACTTCCGGTTGCTCGACGCGCTCGACGAGTTGGTCGCGAAGCCGCCGCTCACCGGCGACGACCGGAAGGCCGCCAAGCAGATCGGCGAGCTCCTCGACCACGACTACAAGCGGATGAGCAAGGCGGTACGCCGTTCGCAGCAGGCCGAGACTCCCGCGGAACAGGACCACGAGCTGCACGAGGTCCGGAAGGCGGCCAAGCGCCTGCGGTACGCCGCGGAGTCCGCCGTACCGGCCCTGGGCGACGAGGCCGCCGACCTGGCCGCGCGCGCCGAGGAGATCCAGGAGGTCCTCGGCGAACACCAGGACTCGGTCATCTCCCGCGACCTCCTGCGCCAACTGTCCCTGGAGGTGTACGCCGAGGGCGGCAACCCCTTCACCTACGGCCGCCTGCACGCGGCGGAGGAAACCCGCGGCAACAACTCCCGAGACGCCTTCTACAAACTCTGGCCCACCCTCAAATTCAAAAACTAAAAGCTTCCGCCGCTCTGCGCGCCCCCTTCCTCGCGCGGAGCCACCTGGTTTCTCGTGATGTCGGAACTCTGGTTCGTCGAGTCGTGGATTCTGGCAGCACGCAGGCAGCCACATCCCACGACTGGGCGAACCGGCCCGGAACCTTTGTCCACGACTCGGCGACCACGCCACCTGGTGAGGTCGGGCTGGGGAGGGTTTTCTCCCGGGCAGGGAAGAAAATGTTCCCCAGATCAGCTCGGCTGACCATTCAAGTCAGCCACACCTCTGAATCTCTCTTCCTTCTTCTCATTCTTCGCGTCGTTCGGGGCAGCAACAGAAGACGGACCCGGCGGGAGGGGGCCGGGTCCGTCTTTGGGGCGGGGGTGGGGCTGTCAGGCAGGTTCGCGTGGATTCAGCAGGGCCTGCCTGACAGGTTCAGTGGTGGACTGCCTTTTCGGCGCCCGCGCCGGTGAGGGAGCGGACTTCCATTTCGGCGAAGCGGTCGACGTCGACCTGTTCCTTGCTGGTGACCGTGCCGAGCCAGCCGAGGAAGAAGGCCAGCGGGATCGAGACGATGCCGGGGTTGTCGAGCGGGAACCAGTGGAAGTCGATGTTGGTGTCGGTGATCATCGACAGGCTGGCGCCGGTCTTCTTGTCCACCTTGCCGGAGACGACCGGGCTGAAGATGATCAGGATGATCGTCGAGGCCAGGCCGCCGTAGATGCTCCACAGTGCGCCGCGGGTGTTGAAGCGGCGCCAGAACAGCGAGTACAGGATCGTCGGCAGGTTCGCGCTGGCCGCGACCGCGAACGCGAGCGCCACCAGGAACGCGATGTTCTGGCCGTTCGCGAAGATGCCGCCGACGATCGCGACGATGCCGATCACGACCGCGGTGTAGCGGGCCACCCGGACCTCGCCGTCGCCGCTGATCTGGCCCTTCTTGATGATCTGGCCGTAGATGTCGTGCGCGAACGACGTACTCGCGGTGATCGTGAGCCCGGCCACCACGGCGAGGATCGTCGCGAACGCGACCGCCGAGATGACGCCGAGCAGGATCTCGCCGCCGAGTTCGAACGCGAGCAGCGGGGCCGCCGAGTTCGCCTTGCCGGGGGCGGCCCGGATCGCGTCCGGCCCGACGATGGCCGCGGCGCCGTACCCGAGGACCAGCGTGAACAGGTAGAAGATGCCGATGATCCAGATCGCCCAGCTGACGCTGCGCCGCGCCTCCTTGGAGTCCGGCACGGTGTAGAACCGCATCAGCACGTGCGGCAGACCGGCGGTGCCGAGCACCAGCGCGAGCGCGAGCGACAGGAAGTCCAGCTTGGTGACACCGGTGAGGCCGTACTGCAGGCCCGGGTTCAGCAGCTTCTCGCCGGCCGCCGGGCTGTTCTCGACGGCAGCGCCCAACAAGCCGGACAGGTTGAAGGTGTACTTCGCCAGCACCCAGAGCGTCATGATTCCGGCGCCGATGACCAGCAGCACCGCCTTGACGATCTGCACCCAGGTGGTGCCCTTCATGCCGCCGACGAGCACGTAGGTGATCATCAGGATGCCGACCACGGCGATCACGATGCTCTGCCCGGCCCGGTCCGAGACACCGAGCAGCAGGGCGACGAGACCCCCGGCGCCTGCCATCTGCGCCAGCAGGTAGAAGAAGCAGACGCCGAGGGTCGAGATCGCGGCCGCCATCCGGACCGGCCGCTGCTTGAGGCGGAACGAGAGGACGTCGGCCATCGTGAACCGGCCGGTGTTCCGCAGGAGTTCGGCGACCAGCAGCAGCGCGACGAGCCACGCCACCAGGAAGCCGATGGAGTACAGGAAGCCGTCGTACCCGTTCAGGGCGATCGCTCCGGCGATACCGAGGAACGACGCGGCGGACAGGTAGTCACCGGCGATCGCGACGCCGTTCTGCGGACCGGTGAACGACCGGCCGCCGGCGTAGAAGTCGGCCGCGGTCTTGTTGTTCCGGGAGGCCTTGAACACGATCGCCAGCGTGGCCACCACGAACAGCCCGAAGATCAGGATGTTGACGGTCGGGTTCCCGATGTCGGTTGCCATGGGCAACATCAGCGGCGCGGTCACTGCGGCTCTCCCTCGATCTGGTGACGCAACTTCTCGGCGTCCGGGTCGACCCGGCGGTCCGCCCAGCGGACGTAGATCATCGTGATCGCGAACGTCGACACGAACTGGCCGAGGCCGAGCAGCAGGGCCACGTTGATGTTGCCGCCGATCTTCTGCGACATGAAGCCGTGCGCGTAGTCGGCGAGCAGGACGTAGACGAAGTACCAGACCAGGAACAGTGCGGTCATCGGGAACACGAAGCGCCGGAACCGGCGACGCAGCTCGGAGAAGTCCGGTGACAACTGGACGTCTCGGTACGTCGACAGATCGCGATCGCGTGTATCACTCATCGCGAGCCTCCAGGGAGGGGATCGAGCCGGGCGGGTGTCGAGGCCGGCGGGGGTTGCTGCCTCGTACTGTGGCTCGCGTCACGGGGGCGCCGACAGCACCCGTGTGCACCGGTCGCTCAGCGGAGCACACCAGTCGTTCGGTGGATCACTCAACTGCGCCGAGCGGTAGGAATCACGCGACGAACGGCGACCGCCAGGCCATCACGATCCGCGTCAGTCGGCATCGCTCAGGCGTGCGGAGACGCCGGCCGGGCGATTGTGGAGTACTCCAGGTCCGCGATCCACGTTGACGGCCTCGGGGGTGTGCAGGCGGACCATGCTGCGGGCGGTGCCGGCCGGGATGCGGTGCGGGGTGAGCCGGGAGACCACGATGACCGTGATGAACGCGAGCGGCATCGACCACGCGGCCGGCTGGCCGATGAGTGCCCGCGGCCAGCCGCCCTGCGGTGCGCCGATCACGTTCACCAGGGCGGCGGCGCTCGCCGCGATCCCGCCGACGACGAGTCCGGCGGCCGCGCCGGTCGTCGACATCCGCCGCCACCAGATCCCCAGCACCAGCAGCGGGCAGAACGTCGACGCGGCGAGCGCGAACGCGAGCCCGACGGTGTCCGCGAGACTCAGCGCACCCGTCGCCGTGAACGCCAGATACGGGATGATCATCGCGAGCAGTGACGCGATCCGGAAGCTGTTCACCGCCACGTAGTCACCGCCGCTCCACCGGTGCAGCCGGCTCCGCAACAGGTCCTGGTCGATGACCCCGGCGATCGCGACGGTCAGTCCCGACGACGTCGACAGGAACGCGGCGAACGCACCGGCCGCGACCAGCGCGCCGAGCAGATCCCCTGTGGTACCAGGGAAAACGCGCCCCGGCAGCTCCAGGACAACGGTGTCCCCGCCCTCGGTCACCAGGTCCGGCGCGAACGTCCGCCCGAGGATCGCGTACATCGGCGGAAAGAGGTAGAACACCCCGAGCAGCGCCAGCACGACCACCGTCGTACGACGTGCCGCCCGGCCGTCCGGGTTCGTGTAGAAGCGGACCAGCACGTGCGGGAGCCCCATCGTCCCGAAACAAAGGGCCAGGAGCAACGAGTACGTCGCGTACAGCGGGTGGTCACGCCCGCCGGCGCGCGACATCGGCTCGGCCCATTCGGCGGCCGCGCCCTGCAGCGAGTCGAGGACGCCGACCGGTTGGTTCCACAGCATCAGGATGACGAAGATCGGCATCGCCAGCGCGGTCAGCTTGAGCCAGTACTGGAACGCCTGCACGAACGTGATCGACCGCATCCCGCCCGCCGCGACGTTGATCACCACGATCACCGCGACGACCGCCGCGCCCACGTGCGCCGGCGCGCCCGTCACGGTCTGGACCGCGAGCCCTGCCCCTTGCAGTTGCGGGAGCAGGTAGAGCGTCCCGATACCGACCACGAGCCCGGCGCAGATCCGTCGTACGGCGGCCGACTCGAAGCGGGTCTCGGCGAAGTCGGGCAACGTGTACGCACCGGACCGGCGCAGCGGAGCCGCGACCAGCACCAGCAGCATCAGGTAGCCGACCGTGTAGCCGACCGAGAACCACAGCATGTCGGCGCCGTTGACCAGCACGAGCCCGGCGACGCCGAGGAAGGAGGCGGCGGACAGGTACTCACCGCTGATCGCCGAGGCGTTCCAGCGCGGTGTGACCGCGCGGCTGGCGACGTAGAAGTCGCTGGTGGTCCGCGAGATCCGCAGCCCGAACAGGCCGATCCCGATCGTCGCCAGGACCACCACGCCGATCGCCGTCAGGCTGAGCGCCGGCGACATCGCTACTGCCGCCCCACGAACTCGGTGAACTCCGCCTCGATCCGCTCGGCGTTCCGGACGTAGATGCGCGCGGCGACGTACACCACCGGGTACACCAGGATGCCGAGGATCACCCACGGCAGCGGCAGGCCGAGGAAGGACAGGGTGCGGGCCGGCGGGACCAGCCAGAACAGCAGCGGGATGCTGCCGAGGAACAGCAGTACGCTGCCGATGACGGCCAGCCCGAGCCGTAGCTGCGACTGGACGAGCGACTGCATGTAGACCTGTCCGAGCCGGGTCTGCTCGTCGATCTCCCGGGTGCCCGTCGGCATGATCGGACGCCGGGCCGCGCTGGTCCGGGGACTGGTGACACGGACCCTGCGCGGTCCCTCGGGAGTGCTCATCGCAGGGACGTCGACCGGACCAGGAGGTCGCGCAGTTCGCGAGTGTGCCGGCGGCTGACCGGGAGCCAGTCGTCACCGACCCGCACCGAGCAGCGGCCGCCGTCCACTCGCATCTCGTCCACGTGCTGCAGCGCGACCAGGGTGCTGCGGTGGATCCGGGTGAAGCCTGCGTCCCGCCAGCGCTCCTCCAGCGTGCTCAGCGGGATGCGGACGAGGTGTGAGTTCTGGCCGGTGTGCAGGCGCGCGTAGTCGCCTTGCGCCTCGACGTACCGGACCGTGGAGCGCTGGACGAACCTGGTGACACCGGCCAGCTCCACGGCGATCACCTCGTCCTCTGTCTCCTCCGGGGACTGCAGCGCGGTCGGGGCGCCCTGTGTGACCACCCGGCGTACCGCCTCCGCCAGCCGCTCCTGCCGGACCGGCTTCATCACGTAGTCGGTCGCCTCCAGGTCGAACGCCGCCACCGCGTGCTCGTCGTACGCCGTGACGAACACGATCTGTGGCCGACTGGCGAACTTGGACAGCACCCGGGCCAGGTCGATCCCGTCCAGCCCCGGCATCTTGATGTCGCAGAACACCACGTCCAGGTCGGCCGCCTGCAGGATCTTCAGCGCGTCCGGGCCGTTCGAGGCCGTGCGGATCTCGCCGATCCGGGGGTCCTGGCTCAGCAGGTACACCAGCTCGGCCAGCGCAGGCTCCTCGTCGTCCGCGACCAGCGCGCGCAGGGGAGAGTCGGCCATAGCGTCACACTACGGCGAGGCATGCACCCCTGAGGAGTATTTGGGGATGCGGAAAGTCACCTTGGTCCCGGCGTCCACGGCGGTCTCCACGACCAGGCCGTACGTGTCGCCGTACACTTGCCGCAGCCGGGCGTCGACGTTGCCGAGGCCGACGGAGTCGCTGCCGGACTCGCCGGACAGGGCCGCGCGGATCACCTCCGGATCGCTGCCGGCGCCGTCGTCCTCCACGCTGATCTCAGCCTCGTTGATCCGGTCGCGGGCGCGGATCGTGATGTTGCCGACCCCCGTCGTACCCTCCAGGCCGTGCCGTACTGCGTTCTCCACCAGCGGCTGCACCACAAGGAACGGGATGACCACCGGCAGCACCTCAGGCGCGATCTGGAGTGACACCTTCAGCCGGTCGCCGAACCTGGCCTGCTCCAGCACCAGATAGCGCTCCACGTTGCGCAGCTCGTCGGCCAGCGTGGTGAACTCACCGCCTCGCCGTAGCGCGTACCTGGAGAAGTCCGCGAACTCCAGCACCAGTTCACGCGCCCGCTCCGGGTCTGTGCGTACGAACGACGCGATGGCGGCGAGAGCGTTGTAGATGAAGTGAGGGCTGATCTGGGCGCGCAGGGCCCGCAGCTCGGCCTCCATGGCGCGGGTGCGCTCCTTGTTGAGCTCCGCGAGCTCCACCTGCCCGGAGACCCACCTGGCGACCTCCTCGGTGGCCCTGACCAGTGCTGCCGACGTGTTGTGGCTGTAGGCGAGCAGTACGGCGACCACGCGCTCCTCGGTGACGATCGGCGCGACCACCGCCGTACGGATGGGGCACTGTGGGTCGCCGCAGGCCACGTCGTGCGCACCTAGTACTGCGGTGCGCCCGGAGCGGAGCGTCGGGCCGGCGAGGTCCTTGGCATCACGGCGGTGGTTGCTCTCGTACGGGCCGCCGATGCCGTCCCAGGCCAGTACGCCGGAGGAATCGCAGATCGCGATGGCCGCCGTACCCAGGAGGTCCCGCAGGTGGCGGCTGGCCTTGCCGGCCGCGGCTGGTGTCAGGCCCTCGCGCAGGTGCGGACTGGCCAACGAGGCGGTATGCAGGGTCGCATACGTCGCCTTGTCGGCCGGAGTCCCGAAATGCTTCCGCCGGCGCGCGAACACCCCCTGACGGTAACCGCTCAGGCCTCCGAGCGCGGCCTGAAAGCCTCCAGAGCCTTCGTGTCGGAGTAGTTGTGGAGCAGGTACTCCGCGACCCAGTCCGCCCGGCCCGGGTACGACGACTCGCTCAGGATCCGGTCCGCCGCCTTGGCCGCGTCAAGCGGTGCCCGCCGCAGTTGTACGCCGTCTGCGCTCAGCAGTGCCCAGCTCGGACCAGGAGCGCCGTACGGCATGCCGACGCTGCCCGCGTTGACCACGAGCCGCCGGTCGACCTGCCGCGCGAAGGGCATGTGCGTGTGCCCGCAGACCACCGTCCTGACCTCGTCCGGCAGCCCCTCGAACACCTGCGCCCACCGGGTGATGGGGCTGTCGACCAGCACCACCTCCTCGTCGTCACGCGGTGTGGCGTGGCAGAACAGCACCTCCCCGATCGTCACGGTTGTCGGCAGTGCGGCGAGCAGCCCGACCTGGTCCGGCCGTAGCTGCTCCGCGGCCCACGGGCTCACCGCGTCCGGCGGCTGGGCGTCGTACGTCCCGCGAGCCATCTCCACGAGCTCCCGGTCCGCGTTGCCGCGCACCCACACCACCCGGTCGCCCAGCGCCGTCAGCACATCCAGGGTCTCTACCGGCTGCGGCCCACTCGCGATGTCCCCGGCCAGCACGATCCGGTCAGCCGCCTGCACATCCGCCTCACCCAGCACAGCCTCCAGCGCAGGCAGCACACCATGAACATCAGCCAGCACCGCAACGGTCGTCATGCCAGCAGTCTGCCGCGAAAGCCCTTGTGGCGAAGGAGCATCTGCTCAGAGCAGATCAGCTGGTGAAGCCCACGTCCTTGGCAGTGGTGATCTCGGTCGCCCGTTCGCACTCGCCGGTGTCGATCGCACAGCGGACAACGGTGCTCTTGGTCACCGGTGCCTGGCCGCCGCCGGAAATGACCGCCACCATCAGAAGGTGCCGGTTGTCCTCAGCCGTGGCCCGGTAGAAGCAGCCGCTCCACTGCCGCAGTACCTTGCCCGTCCGCGCGTCGAGTGCGGTCACGACGTTGCTGCAGCCGTCGCCGTACCTCGGCCGGCCGATCGCGACCGCTCCGTCAGGAGTGAAGCCGCTGATGGTGAAGTCGCAGCTCTCGAAGCGCTTCTTCCCGGTCGCGATCTCGGTCACTGTGGAGCACCCGTCGGCGACGTTCGCCGCGGGCAGCCAGGACGCCAGCCGGCCATCACGCGACACATCCAGCAGCTGGCCCGCAACAGGCAGCCGAACCGGTTTCGCGGCGCCCGGTGTCCAGGAGTACAGCTTCGGTTCCGTGTCCTGGGTCGAGGCCTGGTAGTAGACCTTGTCCTTCGCGTAGGCCAGGATCTGCAGGCTCCGTACGTCGGGCAGCTTCACGGACTCCTCCGCCGCGCCGGTGTCGGAGTACAGCGTGGCGCCGTACTCCCCGGTCTCTACCGGGGCCGTGACGGCGTACGCCACGGCCGAGCCGTCGGGGCGGCCCGCGAGCGTGGTGACGTGCGGGACGCGGCGTAACACCGCGCCGGTGCCGTCCAGTTCGGTCAGTTCTCCGCCGCTGGCTATGGCGAACACGCCGTTGCCCAGGCGAGCGAAGGCATCGAGGCTGCCGGTGCCCGGAATCGTCAGTTGCTTCCCAGGCCCGCGCACGGTGTGCCAGAACCGATAGGTCAGCTGGGGGTCCTGTCCCTGCGGCAGCTTGGCGGCCTCCAACGCGATCGGACCGGTCGGCGTGGGGGTCTTCGACGGGAGGGTCTTCTTCGGCGGCGTCGGGCTGGAGGGGGTGGCTTTCGGCGTCGGCTTGAGCGTCGGCTTGAGCGTGGGCGCGGGCTTGGGCTTGATGCTGGGGGTGGTGGCCGCCACCGGGGTCTCGGACTGTGTCGTGCTCGGCGGCGGTCCGCCGAGGGGTACGACGTGACTCGACGACTCGGAGCTGGGGCCCTGCCGGAAGGCGACAGCCCCGCCGGCGGCGACGGCGACCGCGGCCGTGGCCGCCACGACAGCCACCAGGCGGCCGATGCCCGGCCGCGCCGACGGAGACACCACGTCAGGCGCCGATCAGCAGCTGGCCCTTGGCGAGTGGCGTGGCCAGCTCGCAGGCGCCGGTGGTGATGGTGCAGCGGATGATCGACGCCGGTGTCTGGTCACCGTCGTCGGCGAGCAGCAACAGGTGCTGGTCGTCCTCGGGAACGGTCTGCCGGAAGACGCCGGTCCATTCGTGCAGCAGTTTGCCGGTCTTCGCGTCCAGCGCGCCCGCGATGCCGTCACCGTACCCGTCCTGGTACTTCGGTCCGGCGATGACCGTCGCGGCGTCCGGCGTGAAACCGGTGATCAGGTAGTCGCAGGTGCGCCACAGCCGCTTGCCGCTCGGCACGGTGAGGAGGCTGCTGCAGCTGCTCTGGTCGTTCAGCGCGGTCAGCGAGCCCGCCGTACCGGCGCTCGACACCGCCAGCGGCTGCGGGATCGCCTTCAGCTGCACCGGCTTCGCCTCGCCCGGCGTCCACTCGTACAGGACCGATTCGCCGGCCTGCGTCCTCGAGGCCGCGAAGTACACCTTGCCGTCGAGATAGGCGAGCGGCATGGCATTCCAGATGCCCTTCACCGTGACCTTCTGGACCTGCCGCACCTCGCCGTCCTCCGCGTAGACGGTCACGTCGGGCAGTTCCTCGCCGGTGTCCTTCAGCCGCGTGGCGACGTACGCCGCCGCTCTGTCGTCGTCGGTGGTGACGATCTGGGTCACGTCGGGCGTCCGGCGGATGACGTTGCCCGCGCTGTCCAGAGTCAGCATCTCGGTGCCGTAGCCCTTGGTCACCACAGCGAGGGCCGAGTTGCCGACCCGAGCAACCTCCTGGATGTCCGTGGTGCCCGGGACCATCACATCCTCGCCGGCGCCGCCACGGATCGTCCGGCCGCTCAAGTACGTGACCTGCGGCGCGCGTCCCCCCGTCAGCTTCTTCAGGTCGACCTTCGTCCTGACCGGGCCCGGCGTCGTGGGCCTGCTCGCGGTCTGCGAGGGGGAGGTCGAGAGCGGCGCGGCCGAGCCGTCGGCGCTGGCCGGCGGGCCCTGGCGGTACGCGAGCGCCCCACCGCCGGCGATGGCGGCTACGGCGACAGCCGCGACGAGGGCGATCAAGCGGCCGTTCTGCGCTCGCATCGACGAATCTCCTCCAAGTCTCGTGGTCGGTCTCGGTCTTGCGGGTCAGGTGCCGATCCGCAGCGCCTTGTCGGTGCTGATCGGGGTGGCGAGCTCACAGGCCCCGGTCGTGATCGTGCAGCGGATGATGGCGCTCTTGGTCCCCGGGTCGCCGCCACCACCGGAGGCCACGGCGACGATGAGGACGTGCTGGTCGTCCTCGGCCACCGACTGGTGGAAGCAGCCCTTCCACTGGCGGAGCAGCTTGCCGGTGGAGACCTCGAGCGCGACCTGGATCGTGTCGCAGTACCCGTCGCCGTACGCCGATCCGCCGACCGCCGTGGCGCCGTCGGGAGTGAACCCGGACACCATGTTGTCGCAGGTCCGGAACAACTGACGGCCACTGCCGACCTCGACGACGCTGGAACAGCTGCCGGCGTCGTTCAGCGTCTGCATCGACGCGGCGACCCGGCCGTTGGCGGACACGGCGGTCGGTGAGACCACACTCTTAACCTTGACGGCTGCCGAGGCGCCTGGTGACCACGAGTAGAGCGACCACGGGCCGTCCTGGGTGCTCGCGGACCGGAAGTAGACCTTGCCGTCGGCAAACGCCAGTACTTGCAGGTTCCAGCTGTCCGGAAGCTTCAACGACCTGACCGAGGACGTGGTCTCGGCGTACACGGTCCCGCCCTTGACGGCCGCACCCAGCGAGCTGATGCGCGCCGCGGCGTAGGCCGCCGCCGACTGGTCGCGAGTCGTCACCAGCGACGTCACACCGGGCGTACGGCGGACCACCTGGTCGTACTGCGTCTTCAGCAGCACGGTGCCGTCGTTGCCGTCCTGGACGATCGCCAGCGCGCCCTCGCCGAGGCGGCCGACCGCGATCACGCCGCCGGTGCCCGGGAGCTTGACGACGTCACCGGAGCCGCCGCGGATCTCCCGGTCGACGAGGTAGGGGACCTGGGGTTCACGGCCCTCGGAGAGCTTGCTGACGGCCACGTCCACCTTGGTCGGGCCGCTGACCGTCGCCGTGGTGGCAGGTGGCTTCCTGGTCGGGGTGGGCGAGGTGGCCGATGGCCTGACCGAGGGCGTCCCGCTGGTGACCGGCGTGCGGTTGGGGGTCGGGGTCGTGGTGGGCGTCGGCGTGGGCGTGGGAGTGCCGGTGAGCGGCGCCGCGCTGCCGTCGGCCTCGGCGGGCCCGATGCGGTACGCGAACGCGCCGCCGACCGCGACAGCCGCGACCGCGATCACGCTGACCGTGATCACCAGCCGCCTGTTGATGTGCTGCACGGCAGCCCCCTCTCGTCACCGGTGAATCTGTCCGTGTGACGTCGTACGCCACCGCTTTGTTCACTCCAGCGAACGAGTCGCAGAACGGATCAAGCATAATTACGCCATGGACCAGCCACCCCGGATCGGCCGGTACTCCCTGGTCCGCCGGGTGGGTGCCGGTGGTTTCGCGACCGTCTGGCTGGCGCGGGACGAGCAGCTGGACGCCGAGGTCGCGGTCAAGATCCTGTCCGAGAACTGGGTCGAGGACGAGGACGTCCGGCGCCGGTTCCTGGCGGAGGGACGGTTCCTGCGCCGGGTCGACTCGCTGTACGTCGTCGGCGTGCACGACATCGGCGAGGCCGACGACGGCCGCCCGTTCATGGTCCTCACCTATGCCGACGGCGGCACGCTCGCCGACCGGATCAAGGCGGGGCCGCTCGAGTTCGGCGAGGCGGTCCGGATCATCACCCAGGTCGGCCGGGGCCTGAAGCACCTGCACGCCCGCGGCGTCCTGCACCGCGACGTGAAGCCGGCCAACGTCCTGTTCCGCACCGATCCGGCCGGCGACCGGGCGATGCTGTCCGACCTCGGCCTGGGCAAGTCGCTCGCCGAGGTCTCCCGGATCACGATGCCCGGCGGCACCCCGGCGTACGTCGCTCCGGAGCAGGTGATGGGCGAGCGGCTGGACCACCGCGCCGACCTGTACTCGCTCGGCGCGGTCGCGTACGCCGCCTTCACCGGCCAGGCGCCGCACGGGGTGGTCAGCCTCGGCGCGGTGATGCAGATCGACGCGCCGCCGCCCTCCATGACCACGCTGCGCGAAGACGTGCCGGACGCGATCGATGTCGTCGTACGGCGTGCGCTCGAGCCGGACCGCGAGCAGCGCTGGCCGGACCTGGACAGCTTCCTCAACGCCCTGCGCGAGGCGCACTCCACGGGCAAGGTACCGGCCAGGCTGGTACCGGCCGCCGAGATGCCCACCCCGCCGGCCCCGACCGGCCCCGTCGACCAGGCGACCGCCTTGGCCGGCGCGGAGCAGTCCACAGTTGCCGTGAAGCCGAAGCGCCGCCGCGCCGGAGTCCTCACAGCCCTGGCAGCCATCGTCCTGGCAGCAGGAGGCGGCTACGGCGGCTACCAGTACGTCCTCACCCGTCCAGTGACAGTGGAGAGTGGAGGTCTGTCCGTAGAGGTTCCACGACAGTGGGGCCAGCAGGCGACCTCTGAGGACTCGCTGCTGGTCAGTGAGAACGCGGCGACCTGGCGGACCGACCCGGAGACCGAGGGTGTCTTCCTAGGCCTCGTGAACGCCACTGAACTACCGACGAGCGCCACTCCTCCGGATGGGTGCACCCTCGGCGACCCGGAGACGTCCGAGAACACCGTCACCTTCAGATACAGCTGCGACAACGTGCCGACCGTCCTGGAGCAGTACAAGCGGGTGGACGCCACGCGCCTGCTGCGGGTGCAGGTGCGTGACGACAACCCGACACGGCGCCAGACCGTGCTGGACTCGGCTCGCTACTCCTAGGGCACCAGCGACGTCAGCGACGAGATGCTGGCCTTGTGCATGCGCGGGATGACGTTGAGCGTGGTCGGGTCCGACGCGTACAGGTGGGAGCCGGACTCGTAGACCAGGTACGCCGTCCCGTTGTACTCCGTGATGCCCTCGGTCATGCTCGGCGCGCGGAAGCAACTCAGTGCGGCGGCGTCCAGGTCCTTCTGGCCGCGCTTCACCACGTAGATGTTGCTGCGGTTCGTCCGCCCGTACGACGTGCTGTAGATGAAGTGGTTCGCGGTGACCGTCAGCCCTTGCGTCTTGGTCGGGATTTCCCACGCGCCCGCCACCGTGGTCAGCGTGCCGTCGGCGGCGATCTTGTACTCGTACATCGTCCCGCGGCCGTCGGCGTTGAACGTCCCCGAGAACAACGAGTCCCCGTAGCTCCCCATGAACGACGACCCCGCCACATCCCGCGCGGTACCGACCTGTGCGAGGTACGGCGTACCGGCTGCCTTCAAGGCGTCGCGCAGTTCAGTCAGCCGGTACTTGCGGATGCTGCTGCCCTGCCCGGACACGAACGCCCAGCCCTTGCTGACGGTGATCCCGCCGACGTGCGACTCCGCGATCGCCACCACGCCGACCGTCGACCCGGTGGCGGGGTCGATGCCGTAGATCTGCGAGTCGGCGCCGCTGCGGTAGGACGCGATCAGGATCAGGTTCTTGCCGGAGCCGTCCCAGTTGTACCAAGTGCCGGCGCCCTGCGGGGTGTGGGTGCCGAGGTTGGGGATGCTCGCGCTGCTGCTGAACCGGGCGTCGTACTTGTAGGACGCCGACGGCCCGTCGTAGAACGTCGACCCGCCGCTGGTCGAGGTGTCGCAACTGATCGCCGCGTGCGCGGGCGTGGCAGCCGTCAGGGCCGCCGCGACGACGGTGAGAACGATGGCAAGGGGGCGCTTGACCATGGTGGACCTCTTCGGTTGTGGGCGAAAACCTACGAGATTTTCAGAGTAAATCGGCAATGAGTAACGCGCGAGGGTTGGCTGGGCGTCGGCTCCGGGAACGGACGCCGTACGGTTGTCGCATGACCGATCTGTCCGCGGCGATCGACCGCGTTCTGCCCAGTGTCCGTGCCGACCTCGAGGACCTCATCCGGATCCCGTCGGTCAGCTACGAGCCGGCCCGCGCGGCCGACGTCCAGCGCTCCGCGGAGGCGACCGCCGCGCTGTTCACGGCCGAGGGTTTCGACGCGAAGATCGTCCGGGTCAACGACGGCGCGCCGGCGGTGATCGCGAAGAAGCCCGCACCCGCGGGCCGGCCGACCGTCCTGCTGTACGCGCACCACGACGTCCAGCCGACCGGGCCGGTCGAGCAGTGGACCTCGGACCCGTTCGAGCCGACCGAGCGCGGCGACCGGCTGTACGGGCGGGGCGCGGCCGACGACAAGGCCGGGATCGCCGCGCACCTGGCCGCCGTACGGGCCTTCGGCAACGATCTTCCGGTGGGCGTGACGGTGTTCGTCGAGGGCGAGGAGGAGATCGGCTCGCCGACCCTGCTGCAGCTGCTCGACGAGTACTCCGAGGAGCTCGCCGCGGACGCGATCGTGATCGCGGACTCCGGCAACTGGGAGGTCGGACGGCCGGCGCTGACGGTGTCGCTGCGCGGCCTGGTGGAGTCGTACGTCGAGGTGCGAACCCTCGACCACGCGGTACATTCCGGCCTTTTCGGCGGCCCGATCCCGGACGCGCTGTCCGCGCTGTGCCGGCTGCTCGCCACCCTGCACGACGAGAAGGGCGACGTCGCGGTCGACGGCCTGCACGCGTCACGGGCGGCGGACGTGGAGTACCCGGAGGACCGGCTGCGCGCCGAGTCCTCGGTGCTCGACTCGGTGCGCCTGACCGGCTCGGGTTCGCTGGTCGACCGGCTGTGGACGCGGCCGGCGGTCGCGATCGTCGGCATCGACGCGCCGTCGGTGGCGGAGGCGAGCAACACGCTGGTGCCGGTCGCGCGGGCCAAGGTGAGCCTGCGGGTGGCGCCCGGCGACGACGCCGTCAAGGCGAGCGCGGCGCTGAAGCGGCACCTCGAGGACAACGCACCGTGGGGTGCGCAGGTCACCGTCACCGAAGGGCAGACCGGTCAGCCCTGCAGCGTGAACGCGCGCGGCGCCGGGTACGAGGCGGCCCGGTCGGCGTTCCAGGAAGCCTGGGGTGTCGAGCCGGTGGACATGGGCATGGGCGGGTCGATCCCGTTCATCGCCGAGTTCCAGCAGACCTTCCCGCAGGCCGCGATCCTGGTCACCGGCGTCGAGGATCCGGACACCCGGGCACACGGCATCGACGAGGGCCTGCACCTCGCCGAGTTCCGCAAGGTCTGCCTCGCCGAGGCCCTCTTGTTGCAGAACCTCGCAAACCAGTCCTGACCCACCTTTCCGGCGACCCAGTGTTTGGCATAGGTTTCGGCGAGTGAAGATCGCAGTCGTACGGGAGACCAGACCGGCCGAGCGCCGGGTCGCGCTGGTGCCGGAACAAGTCGCGAAACTGATCGAGCTCGGGTACGAGGTCGCGGTCGAGCCGGCCGCCGGCGAACGCGCACTGTTCTCCGACGACCAGTACCGCGACGCCGGCGCCGAGGTGGCCTGGGGCGCCGACCACGCGGCGACGATCGTGGCGTCGGTGCAGCCGCTCGAACGCGAACGCCTGCAGCGGCTGCACGCCGGTACGGCGCTGATGTCGTTCCTGCCGACGAACCCGCCAGACGTGGTCCGGACCGCAACCCGGGCCAAGCTGACGGCGTTCGCGATGGAGCTGATCCCGCGGATCTCGCGGGCCCAGTCGATGGACGCGCTGTCCTCGCAGGCGCTCGTTGCCGGGTACCGGGCCGCGATCGTCGCCGCCGAACGGCTGCCGCGGTTCTTCCCGCTGAACATGACCGCGGCCGGCACCGTCCCGCCGGCCCAGGTCCTCGTCCTCGGCGCGGGCGTCGCGGGCCTGCAGGCGATTGCCACCGCGAAACGACTCGGCGCCGTGGTCAAGGCGTACGACGTCCGCACCGCCGCCGCGGAGGAGATCGCGTCGATGGGCGCCGTACCGATCGAACTCGAACTCGGCACCCTGGACGGCCCGGGCGGGTACGCCCGCGAGATGACCCCCGAACGCGCGCAGCTGCAGCGTGAACTGCTCACGCCGTACGTCGCCGCGGCGGACGCCTTGATCACGACGGCCGCCGTACCGGGCCGGACCGCGCCGATGCTGGTCTCCCGGTCGATGGTCGAGCAGATGAAGCCGGGCTCGGTGGTCGTCGACCTGGCCTCGGAGCAGGGCGGCAACGTCGAGGGATCCGTCGCCGGGACCGAGCTGGTGATCGGCGACGCGCTGGTCTGGGGCGGGGCGAACGTGCCGTCCCAGATGGCCGGCCCGGCGTCGCGGCTCTACGGGCAGAACATCGCCAACCTGATCCGGTTGATGACGCGGAACGCCGCCTTCGACCCCGACTTCGACGACGAGATCGTCCGCGGCTGCTGCGTCACCCACGACGGCACCGTGCTCCACGAGCCCACCCGCGAGCTCCTGAAGGGACAGGCCATATGACCGAGTCCATAGCGTTGCTGACGATCTTCGTACTCGCGGCGTTCGTGGGCGTCGAGGTGATCAGCAAGGTCTCCTCGACGCTGCACACCCCGCTGATGTCCGGGGCGAACGCCATCCACGGCGTCATCCTGGTCGGCGCCATCATCGTCACCGGACAGACCGAGTCGACGCTCGTGATGATCGTCGGGCTGCTGGCCGTCGTGCTCGCGACCGTGAACATGGTCGGCGGGTTCGTGGTCACCGACCGGATGCTGGAGATGTTCAAAGGTCCGGGGGCTCGCAAGAAGGAGCTGCAGAAGTGATCCCCACCTGGGCCCAGCTCGGTTACCTGGTCGCCGCGGTCTGCTTCATCGTCGCGCTGAAGGCGCTGTCGTCACCGCGGAGCGCGCGGACCGGCAACCTGATCGGCGCCGCCGGTGCGGTGCTCGCGGTGATCATCACGTTCGCGGCGTACAAGCCGGACCACCTCGCGCCGATCCTGGTCGCGCTGATCATCGGCACCGTCGGCGGTGTGGTCGGCTCGCGGCGGGTGCAGATGACGCAGATGCCACAGCTCGTTGCCTTGTTCAACGGTGTCGGCGGCGGCGCGGCGGCTCTGGTCGCGCTGCTCGAGCTCGGCGAGGTACCGGCCGACGCGACGGTCGCGGCGATCGCCACGGCGTTCACGATCCTCGTGGGCGCGATCAGCTTCTCGGGTTCGGTGGTGACGTTCGCCAAGCTGCAGGAGCTGATGACGACCCGGCCGGTGATCTTCCCGGGGCTGCCGGTGCTGTTCGTCGCCTCGCTGCTGGGTGGCGTGGCGCTCGCGGTCTGGCTGGTGTCGGACCCGCGCGTGTGGGTCGGCGTACTGCTCTGCCTGCTCGGTCTCGCGATCGGCGTGATGCTGGTGCTGCCGGTCGGCGGTGCCGACGTACCGATCGTCATCTCGCTGCTGAACGCCTTCACCGGTCTGACGGTCGCGGCGGGCGGTTATGTTCTGGAGAACACGCTGCTGCTGGTGGCGGGCACGCTCGTCGGCGCGGCTGGCACGTTGCTGACGAAGCTGATGGCGGACGCGATGGGGCGGTCCGTGTTCAACATCCTCTTCGGCGCGGTGCGCGGCGGGTCCACGCTCGGCGGCGGTACGGCGTCCGACCGGCCGGTGATCTCGGGCGGACCGGAGGACGTCGCGATCCTGCTCGGGTACGCGAGCAAGGTGATCGTCGTGCCCGGGTACGGTCTCGCGGTCGCGCAGGCCCAGCACACCCTCCGCGACCTGGTCGAGGAGCTGCAGAGCCGCGGCGTACGGGTCGACTACGCGATCCACCCGGTCGCGGGCCGGATGCCCGGCCACATGAACGTCCTGCTCGCCGAGGCCCAGGTCCCGTACGAGCAGCTCCGCGAGATGGACGACATCAACGGCGACTTCAAGACCACGGACGTCGTACTGGTCGTCGGCGCCAACGACGTGGTCAACCCCGCCGCGCGCAACACCCCGTCGGCCCCCATCTACGGCATGCCCATCCTCAACGCCGACGAGGCCCAACGAGTCATCTTCCTCAAACGCTCCATGCGCCCCGGTTTCGCCGGCATCGAGAACGAACTCCTCTACGACCCCCGAACCACCCTCCTCTTCGGCGACGCCCGAGACTCCCTAACCAAACTCCTGGCCGCCCTAAAAACCGTCTAGCCCACCCCGGCCCGGGTACTGCGGGCAACGCCTACCGCAGCGGACTGCGTCTGGAGTAGCCGGGGCACGTGAGGTGCTGTCTGCGCCGCCGCCACCTGCCCATGACCGCCTCAGGCTGCCGGGCGCGTGTGAGCTGTCGGCTGCTGGGGTGTGGGCCTGGGTACTGCGGGCAACGCCTACCGCAGCGGACTGCGTCTGGAGTAGCGGGGCACGTGACGTGCTTGTCCGCGCGGTCGCCAACTGCCCACGGCCGCCTCAGGCTGCCGGGCTCGTGTGAGCTGTTGGCTACTGGGGCGTGGGCCTGGGTACTGCGGGCAACGCCTACCGCAGCGGACTGTGTCTGGAGTAGTGGGGCACGTGACGTGCTGTCCGCGCCGTCGGCACCTGTCTGTGGCTGCCTCAGGTTGCCGTGCTTGTGTGAGCTGTTGGTTGCTGGGGTGTACGGCTGGGTACTGCGGGCAGCGCCGACCGCAGCGGACTGTGTCTGGAGTAGACGGGCACGTGGCGTGCTGTCGGCTCGGTCGCCGACTGCCCATGGCCGCGTCGGGTTGCCGGGCCCGTATGAGCAGTTGGTTGTTGGGGTGTGGGGGGCAGGTACTGCGGGCAACGCCTACCGCAGCGGACTGCGTCTGGGGCGGACGGGTACGTGACGTGCTGTCTGCGTTGCCGTCGGCTGTCCGCGGATTGGGTCGCGGCAGTCGCTCAGCTCATGCACCTGGCGCTCAGCTGGAACAAGCCCGCGCCATCCGGCAAACCAGGCGCGAACCTGCCTGGCCGCCGCATCTCCTGAACCGTGGTGGCCACCTCGCGTTCGACCCATCGAGTTGCGCCTGGAGTCGCCGCCGGATGCATCGCGATGGGCCCGGAAGGACCCGTCCTGCGTCGACCTGGCCGCCCCCGGCCAACGACCTCCCCCGGCCATCGCACTCCGTTGTCAGGGCAGTCCCGCTCTGTTTGACTGCGATACCGAGAGGCAAGGGCGGCGCACCCAATTCCTCTCGCCCTTCCCCAACAAGAGGAGACCACTTTGTCCTGCCCAACAACCCGCTTGTCCCGAGCCTGGGACTGGGGCTAATCCACCCACCCCCGCTGCGCCGCCCGAACCCCTAACTCGAACCGCCCCGAAGCCCCCACCTGCTCACTCAACTTCGCCGCAATCCGCCGCACAGTCCGCAAGGAAACCCCAAGCTTCCGAGCCACCTGCTCATCCGTTGCCCCATGCACCAGAAGGCGAAGGAATTCCAGTTCCTGAGCGCTGATCCCGCCTTCGAGTGCTAGCCGTTGTTCCTTGAACGGGTCGACAGCTCGGTCCCAGTAGCTCAAGTGCAGTTCCCTGGCCATCCGAACGACCGCACGGCTGTGATGGACCGCGGCACCGACAGCGCTGTCGTCAGGGTCGATGCCCATCACCGCAGAGTCGTTGTCGAAGATGATCAACCGGAATGGAACCGACGGCGCGATTCGAACCTTGCCGCCAAGACCCACGATGAATTCCAGGATCTGAGGCGCTCCAGGTCGCTTGAAGTAGGCCTCCGGGAAGATGTAGCGCATCTCGATGCCGCGTTCGAGGTGCTGGCGGTCAACAAAGGTGTCGGGGTTCCACTTGTCTATGGGCGCATCCTGAATTAGTCCCCACATCGATTTCTCCGGCCGGAACCGCTGCATTCGTTGGTTGGCGAGTTCACGACCCTCGAGGATTTCGACGTCTTGTGTCGTTCGCTGCACCATGAAGTTCGCGAGGTCGGCGGTGAACCTGCTGGCAGCGAGCTGATCCGACCGGAGCTGCTGACTCAGCGCGTCGATCTCCTGTTGCCGGTCCGCTGCGAGTCGAGCGAAGGTGAGCGCGGGGTCCAGGGGATACTCGACGCCCTCGATCCAGCTCGGCACCACGAATCCGAGGTCCCGCAGTCGCTGCAGATCGCGGGATGTCTCGTCCTGGGTACGCCCCAACTCAGCAGCTAGTTCCGCCAGTCGCGTGGCGCGCCCCAGCTCAGGCCGCTGCAGTAAGGCCCGGTAGACCGCAAGCAGATCCTCCGTGAGCCCCGAGGAGTCGAACAACGCCGTCAGACCCAGCCGCGCTTGGCTGCGGCTACTCCGAGTTCGAAGCGGCTGGCGGCGTCTAGGCGTTCGGAGAGGTTGGCGGTGATGCGGCGGGCGGTGCGGAGGGAGATGCCTAGGAGGCGCGCTACCTGTTCGTCCTTCGCGCCACCGGCGAGCAGCCGGAGTACTTCGGACTCGTGCGGCGTGAGCGGGGCGTCGCCGCGTTCTTCTGGGGCGAACAGGTCGGTGGCCTTCGACCAATAGGCGTCGAAGAGCGCCAAGGCGACGGCAACGACGGCCGGACTGCGGTGGATGACCGCGCCGGCTGTGGGGTTCTCCGGATCCATCGGCATGATGGCGATTTCGCTGTCGACGAGCAGGAGCCGCATCGGCAGCGTCGGCGTGGCTCTCACCTCGCAGCCGAGCTTGTGCACGGCCGCGGCGTACTCCATCGCCTGCTTCGAGGCGGTCATGCTCTGCAGGAAGACCGTCCGCAGCTTGATGCCGCGCTCGATCAGCGGCATGTCCGGCGACTCCTCGACGGAGAGGATGTTGTCGTCGATGTGGGTCGGCACCAGGCCCCAGAACGTCTCCCGAGCCTTCTGAGCGATCTCCTCGATGCGGCGCGACGCGTTTGCTCTGCCCTTGAGCACCTCGACGTCGCCGCTGGTGCGTGCGGTGAGCAACTCGTTGTATTGCTCCGAGACGACTTCGGCCGAGGCCTCGGCTTCACGAAGCTCGCCGAGCTGTCTTGTCAGTTCGCTGCGCCGACGCTCGGCCAGGCCGGTCAGCCCGACCCGCGGGTGGACAGCGTGCTCACCACCGGGATTGGTCCAGGTCGGCACGAGGAGGTCGAGTTTCCGCAGCTTGTCCATGAGTTCGAGGACGGTTTCGAGCTGCAGATCTACTAGCGCGGCTATCTGCTCGGGCGTACTGTCTGGGTGGCTGAGAAGGGCGTGGTAGACCGCAAAGGTGGGTTCGTCCACCCCCAGCGGCTCGAACACGATCTTCTCCTCCAGAACTTGTCGGAACCGACCATATACAGAGGCCGTCGACAAAGAGCAGGCAATTGGTGGTTCCGGATTATTTCTGAAGGGACAAGCTGTGATCAAGAAGTTGCTTATCGTAGTCAGCTTGGGCGTTGCGCTCGCTGTCGGGGTCTCGGGGCCGGCTGCGGCCGCCGCGGGCTCCGAACCGAGCTGCCACCCACTTACCTGCTGGTGACGCCGTATCTCGGTGAGCACTGATGGACAGTGGCCTGGCTCCGATGTGAGTCAGGCCACTGCTCCGCGTCCCGTAGACTGCTCGTGTGGCTCGTGGCGATGGTCGGCTTACTCATGAACTCGACCCGCAGGATCTGGGTCCGCAGGACGCTTGTGGCGTCTTCGGGGTCTGGGCGCCGGGTGAAGAGGTTGCCAAACTGACGTATTTCGGGCTCTACGCCTTGCAGCACCGGGGGCAGGAGTCGGCCGGGATCGCGGTCAGTAACGGGAGCCAGATTCTCGTCTACAAGGACATGGGGCTGGTCAGCCAGGCCTTCGACGAGGCGACGCTGGCGTCGCTGCGGGGGCACATCGCGATCGGTCACTGCCGGTACTCGACGACCGGGTCCAGTGTCTGGGCCAACGCGCAGCCGACGTTCCGGTCCACCGCGACCGGGTCGATCGCGCTCGGTCACAACGGGAACCTGACGAACACCAGCGAGCTCGCCGCCAGCCTGAACGGTGAAGGCGAGCTCGATCTGGGTCTGGACGCGGACGTCGAGCACGCGAAGGCGAACGCCAAGCACGGCGCGTCCAGCGACACCGACATCCTCACCTCGATGCTCGCCGGCTACCCGGACCTGACGATCGAGCAGGCCGCCGCGCGGATCCTCCCGAAGGTCAAGGGCGCGTTCAGCCTGATCTTCATGGACGAGAACACGCTGTACGCCGCCCGCGACCCGCAGGGGATCCGCCCGCTGGTGCTCGGCCGCCTGGAGCGCGGCTGGGTGATCGCCAGCGAGACCGCGGCCCTGGACATCGTCGGCGCCAGCTTCATCCGCGACGTCGAGCCGGGTGAGATGGTCGCGATCGACGCCGACGGGCTGCGGTCGACGCGGTTCGCGGAGGCGGACCCGAAGGGCTGCCTGTTCGAGTTCGTGTACCTCGCCCGCCCGGACACCCAGATCTCCGGCCAGCGGATCTACTCGACCCGCGTCGACATCGGCCGCCGGCTGGCACGTGAGCACCCGGCCGACGCCGACCTGGTGATCGCGACGCCCGAGTCCGGCACGCCGGGCGCGATCGGGTACGCCGAGGAGTCCGGCATCCCGTACGGTTCCGGCCTGGTCAAGAACGCGTACGTCGGCCGCACCTTCATCCAGCCGAGCCAGACGATCCGCCAGCTCGGCATCCGCCTGAAGCTGAACCCGCTCCGCGAGGTGATCGAGGGCAAGCGCCTGGTCGTGGTCGACGACACGATCGTCCGCGGCAACACCCAGCGCGCCGTGATCCGGATGCTGCGCGAGGCCGGCGCCAAGGAGATCCACGTCCGGATCACCGCGCCGCCGGTGAAGTGGCCGTGCTTCTACGGCATCGACTTCGCCAGCCGCGCCGAGCTGATCGCCAACGGGCTGAACACCGAGGAGATCTGCCGTTCGCTCGGCGCCGACTCGCTCGGGTACATCAGCCTGGACGGCCTGGTCGAGGCGACCACGGTCCCGAAGGAGCGGCTCTGCCGGGCCTGCTTCGACGGCGTCTACCCGGTGGCTCTCCCGGATCCCGAGCAGCTCGGGAAGCACCTGCTGGAGGACCCGGTGCGGACCGACGCCGACGGGCTGGCGACCGTGGCGGGCGGAGCCGGCGCAGCCGACGCACTCAGCCGCCCGTAGTCACGCCAAGCAGTCCCGCAAGAGGAGAACAGAACGTGAGCGATGGGGCGAGCTACGCCGCCGCCGGGGTCGACATCGAGGCCGGCGACCGGGCCGTCGAGCTGATGAAGGAGTGGGTGGCGAAGGCGACCCGCCCCGAGGTGGTCGGCGGGCTCGGCGGGTTCGCCGGGCTGTTCGACGCCACCGCGCTGACGTCGTACCGGCGGCCGCTGCTGGCGACGTCGACCGACGGCATCGGGACCAAGGTCGCGATCGCGCAGCGGCTGGACAAGCACGACACGATCGGGTTCGACCTGGTCGGGATGGTCGTCGACGACCTGGTCGTGTGCGGCGCGGAGCCGCTGTTCATGACCGACTACATCTGCACCGGCAAGGTGGTGCCGGAGACGATCGCGCAGATCGTGAAGGGCATCGCGGAGGCGTGTGTCGAGGCCGGTACGGCGCTCGTCGGCGGCGAGACCGCGGAGCACCCGGGCCTGCTGGAGCCGGACGAGTACGACGTCGCGGGCGCCGCGACCGGTGTCGTCGAGGCGGACGAGGTGCTCGGTGCGGAGCGAGTGCGCGCCGGGGACGTCGTACTTGCGATGGCGTCGTCGGGCCTGCACTCGAACGGGTACAGCCTGGTGCGGCACGTGTTCTTCGACCGCGCGAAGTGGACGCTCGACCGGGTCGTGCCGGAGTTGGGTACGACGCTCGGCGAGGTGCTGCTGACGCCGACCCGCGTGTACGCCAAGCACTGCCTGGAGCTGATCCAGGAGCTGAACGGCGCCGACGAGAAGCCCCTGCACGCGATGTCGCACATCACCGGCGGCGGCTTCGCGGCGAACCTGGCCCGGGTGATCCCGGACGAGCTGTCCGTGCGGATCGACCGGTCGACGTGGACGCCGGCACCGATCTTCGGGCTGGTCGGCCTGCTCGGCGACGTGGCGCTGCCCGAGCTCGAGAAGACGCTGAACATGGGTGCCGGCATGGTGGCCGTCCTGGACGCGTCGTCCGCCGACGCCGCGATCCAGGCGCTGGCCGCCCGTGACATCCCCGCCTGGGTGTGCGGCGAAGTCACCGCGACCCCCGGCGGCACCGTCACTCTCGAAGGCACCTACGCCAAGTAAGCCCAGCAGTTGTCGAGCAGTCCGAACGGTACGACGGACTGCTCGACGGCGCTGCTGGTGTGGTGGAACTCGTCGGGCGCACGGTGAACTGCTCAGCCACCCCGAGGGGCGCTGAGCAGCTCAGCCGGGCTGTTGCTTACCGACGGGGGTGGTAGTCGTCGGCGTCGTAGTCGTCGCCGTCGTTGTCGCCGTTCGCAGAACGGTTCCCACCCTGCTCACCGGACAGCTCTCGCTTGAGCTGGTCCAAGTCGGTGTCCCAGGTGCGGTACTTCAGGTCGCGTGCGACCTTCGTCTGCTTGGCCTTTGCACGGCCGCGCCCCATAGCGTCGACCCCCTCGCACAAGTCAACCGGGTACGCTGCGTGGCGCCCACGGATCAGTCGTCAGTAATCGTGGTTCAAGGATACCCGGAGCGGCGGATCGACACACGCACCGCCCCCTGGCCGGACCCCGAAGAGGTCCGATCACGGCGCCGGCGGGGTGGGCCGATCCCCTCTCACCGGCCCACCCCGCCGCGTCAGGCGGCTGCTACTTGACCTCGCGACGTGAGCTTGCCCACAGTCCGACGATGGTCGGCAGGACGATCCAGACCCCGACCGCGGTGAGCGTCTCGGGCACCATCCCGTGCAGGTCGCGCTCGGCGATCCGGCCCAGCGCGCCGAACACGTCCAGCCAGTTCGCGTTGTCCTTGAACAGCGCCGGCCCGGCCAGCGCCCAGGCGGTCGGCGCGATGAAGTACACCAGGATCGCGACCGCGGTCTGCGCGATCACCGCGCCGAACGCGGCGCCCATCACCACGTTCAGCGCCACGGTCAGATAGCCCCCGGCGAACTGCCCGCCCAGACCGGCGTACGACGTCTCGTGGTCGGTCACGGCCCCGGCCAGCGCGGTCCCGGCGAGCGCGAGCAGGATGACGACGGTCGTCACGACCGCGCTCAGCACGATCGCCGAGACGAACTTGGCCAGCTGGATCCGCACCCGCCGCGGCGAGAGCGTGAACGTGGTCAGCGCGGTCCGCTGGGTCCACTCCGAGGTCATCGCCATCACGCCGATGACGGGCAGGATCAGCATCGGACCGGCGGACGCCGCGCCGAGGAAACCGTCCAGCCCGACCGTGCCGTCCGGGAGATGGGTGAGCTGCCAGCCGATCGCGACCACGGCCAGCAGCAGGATCGCGGCGATCAGAGCCCGGCCGCTGCGGGTGTCGACGGACTTGCGGAGCTCGATCGCGACGAGCTTCAGGAACGACTGGCCGCGGGCGGGCGGCAGGCTGGTCGCCACCTCGGCCCGGTGCTTGGCGGGCGTCACGGGTGCGACGTCGGTCACGGTGGTCATGGGGCCTCCTGGCCTGGACTGAGGAGCGTAGGGAGCGAAGCGACTGGAGCGACGAGGGAAGGCCAGGAGCAACAGCCCCATGACCCGCCGCGCCGGAGGCGCGGCATCGGTACTTTCATAACGGGTCTCCAGAAGAAGTAGGTGTGATCAGGCGGCGGCAGGCTCGGCGGTCAGCTGGAAGAACAGGTCCTCCAGGCCGGCGCCGTCGCTCTGGCGGAGTTCGAGAAGGATCTGACCGGCAGCGGCGGCGGCGCGCCCGACCTGCTCGGCGGTGGCGTCGACGCGCAGCGCGCCGTCCTGCGTCGGCTCGGGCTGCAGTCCGGCCGCGGTGAGCGCCGCGCGCAGCCCCGCCGGGTCGAGACCGCGGACGACCGTGCCGGAGCCGGCCAGCAGCTCCTCCAGGGAGCCATTGGCGACGATCCGGCCGCCCCCGATGACGACCAGCCGGTCGACGGTCGCCTGGACCTCGCCCAGCAGGTGACTGGACAGCACCACCGTGCCGCCGCGGGAGGCGAAGTCCTGCAGCAGCCCGCGCATCCACCGGATGCCCTCCGGGTCCATCCCGTTCGCGGGTTCGTCGAGGATCAGGACGGCGGGGTCGCCGAGCAGCGCCGCGGCGATGCCCAGCCGCTGCCGCATGCCGAGCGAGTACTGCCCGACGCGGCGCTTGGCGGCGTGGCTGAGCCCGACCGCTTCGAGCATCTCGTCGGTGCGGGACTTCGGCACCCCGAGCAGGCTGGCGTTCAGCAGCAGGGTCTCGCGGCCGGTGCGGCCCGGGTGCTGCGCGGCGGCGTCCAGCATGACCCCGACGACGCGCCCCGGGTTCGGCAGGTCGGCGTACCGCTTGCCGGTGATCGTGGCGGTGCCGGAGGTCGGCGGCGTCAGACCGGTGAGCATCCGCAGCGTGGTGGACTTGCCGGCGCCGTTCGGCCCGAGGAAGCCGGTGATGCTGCCCGGCTCGACGGTGAACGACACGTCCTGGACAGCCGTGGTGCTGCCGTAGCGCTTGGTCAGGTTCTCGACGGTGATCATGGCAACGAGTGAACCGTCACGGACCCCTGCCCCACATCGGGCGACCGGCTGCGGCGACCCCCTACGAAAGTCGCCGTCAGCGCCCCTGGAACCCACCCGGAAGGCGGACGTGCCCGCGACGTCCGTCCAACTACAGTGACGGAATGCGACGGTTGCGCCGGTGGTACGCCTGGTGGGTCAGGCATGCCCCGCGCCTCCGTGACGTGATGTACGTCGGCTTCAGCCTGCTGACGATCGTGCTGCAGGCAGCCTCCGGCTCAGGCGGCTGGGACCCCAAGGACTGGTACGTGCTCGGGGCCGGCGTGATCGCGTCGTTCGCGCTGCTCTGGCGCCGGCGCTTCCCGGTCACCGTCACCACGATCAGCATCCTGGCCATGCTGACCGCGGCCATCTTCGTACCGATGGGACTCGCCCTGCTGACGCTGGCGATCCGCCGACGCGACGTCTCGCTCGCGATCCTCGGATCGGCCGCGTACGCCGCGTACGTCCTGAACGCCGTCGCCACCGAGGGACAGGTCCTGGCCGCCGTCTTCACCGGACCGTTCCTGGTCGGCTCGTGGATCGCCGTCGGCGCGTACGTCGGTGCGCGCCGGGACCTGATGGCGTCGCTGCGGGACCGCGCCGAGCGGGCCGAGGCCGAGCGTGAGCTGCGCAGCGATCAGGCCCGCCTGGGCGAGCGGTCCCGGATCGCCCAGGAGATGCACGACGTGCTCGCGCACAAGGTCTCGCTGATCGCCCTGCACGCGGGCGGCCTCGAGGTGAACCCGACGGTCGGCCCGGACAAGGTCGAGGGCTCGGCCAAGCTCATCCGGGAGACCGCGCGGCAGGCGATGGAGGACCTCCGCGAGGTCCTCGGCGTACTGCGCTCCGACCTGAGCGTCGACGGCGCGGACCTCACCCCGGTCCCGAAGGCGTCGGACCTCGAGCGGCTGATCACCGCCTCCCGCGACGCCGGCGTCACGGTCGGGTACGACGTCACGCTGCCGGACGACGTACCGAGCTCGCTCGGGCGAACCGTCTACCGGGTCGTGCAGGAGTCGCTGACCAACGTGCACAAGCACGCGCGTGGCGCCGCGACCGACGTACAGGTGCACGGCAAGCCTGACGACGGGGTGACAGTACAGGTGACGAACGTACGGCCGGTGGCTGCTGGTTCACTGCTGCCGGGCGCCGGTGCCGGGCTGGTCGGCCTGCGGGAGCGGGTGCAGCTCGTCGGCGGCCGGCTATCGACCGGGCCGACACCGGAAGGTGGCTGGCGTGTGGAAGCCTGGCTGCCCTGGTCGCGCGAGCCCTCCGGTCCACAGCTGCCGGACCTGAAGAGCGCGTTGCACGGAGACGAAGGAGAGCGATGACGCGGCTGCTGATCGTGGACGACGAGGCGCTGGTGCGGGCCGGGCTGAAGATGATCCTCGAGTCCGACGACGCCCTCGAGGTGGTCGCCGAGGCGGAGGACGGCGCGGACGCGGCCGCGATGGTGACCAAGCACAAGCCGGACGTCGTGCTGATGGACATCCGGATGCCGCGGCTCGACGGGCTGGCCGCGACGCGCGAGGTCCAGGCGCTGCCGGATCCGCCGAAGATCGTCGTACTGACGACGTTCGACCTGGACGACTACGTGTTCCGCGCGCTGCAGGCCGGCGCGAGCGGGTTCTTGCTCAAGGACACGCCGCCGCGGGAGCTGGTGCAGGCGATCAAGGTGGTGGCGGCCGGGGACGCGATGCTGTCGCCGGCGGTCACCCGGCGGTTGATCGGGCACTTCGCGGGCGACCCGCGCGCCGACCGGAAGCGTACGGCGCAGGAGCGGATCGGCAGGCTCACCGAACGCGAGCGAGAGGTCCTGGTCGAGGTCGGCCGCGGCCTACAGAACGCCGACATCGGCCGCAAGCTCTTCATGAGCGAGGCCACGGTCAAGGCGCACGTCTCGCGAGCGCTCGTGAAGCTCGAGGCAACTAATCGCGTCCAGGTCGCGATCCTCGCGTACGAGGCCGGCCTGCTGGACGACTGAGTCGGGAAAGGAAACCGGCCCGATCCGTCGGAGGGGTGGGGGAGCGACGGTTCGGGCCGGTTCCGGGAGGTCAGCGTGCCTGGGGGGATAGGACGCTGACGACCGGTACGGCGCCCAATGGGGGGAAGGGCGCCGTCCGGTCAGGACTCAGACGCGGCCGAACGCCACGTTGCTGGCCCAGATCTTGCCCTTCTTCACCGGGACACCCGGCTTCGAGGAGTGCCACAGCATGTTGCCGCCGGCGTAGATGCCGACGTGGTACACGCCGCCGCCGCTGTTCCGGAAGAAGATCAGGTCGCCGGGCTTGGCGGCCTTGCGGCTGATGTGCTTGGTCGCGCTGTACTGCTGGCGCGACGTACGCGGCAGCTTCTTGCCGGCCTTCTTGTACACGTAGCCGGTGTACCCGGAGCAGTCGAAGCCGCGGGGCGACGTGCCGCCGTAGCGGTACGGCGTGCCCTTGAGCTTCGCGGCCTCCCGGAGCACCTTGGCCCGGAACGTCGACTTGGACGCGGACGAGGTGCCGTACGGACCGTAGAGGACCTTGTGCTTGGCGGCCCAGGTCAGCCGGCCCCAGGTCTTCTTGTCGGTGTAGCCGGTGGCCTTCAGACCCCAGGAGGTCTGGAACTTCTTCAGCACCCGGACGGTGCTGGTGCCGAAGTAGCCGTCCGGACCCAGGTGCAGGGCCTTCTGGACGTACTTGACGGTCGGGCCGCGGTCGCGGAAGCGGAGCAGCGGCTTGCTCGACACGGTCCAGTAGCCCCGCGGGGTGCTGGTCGCGGTGGTCGAGGTGGTCGCCGCCGAGGCGGTCGACGGGGTGGTGATGCTGAGTGCGGCTCCACCGCCGACAGCGAGGCCGACCGAGAGGACGGCGGCTGCGGCACGCGGTGCACCCGGCTTCGTGGTCCTGCGGTGCTTCGCCAGGGTCCGGCCGGTGGGCCGGTCGGTACTGGACTCGGCGGTCTGGCGGACGGCGCGCAGCAGCGACGTCCGTCGGGCAGTGACGGGCATGGTTGTCTCCCGACGCCTGCGAGGTTAGCTGTCGGGTTCGGGCTGGGATTCATCGCCCGGTCCGCTCCCGCGGACTTCACCCCAGGGTTCCGACCACTCACGGTCGAGACCCAACCTCCTGGGTCCCCCACCTCTGCCATGGTTGTTCGAGGGGAGCACGCGGGCCTGGCAGAGCTCGGCGTTGACCCGTGTGCGGTTCGTGTTGGTTACCGAACCGCCGACGACTGTATAACAGAACGATCACGACGCAAACCCTCAGATCCACAGAGTCGTTCTCAAAAGGCCCTGAAACGGCCTCTGACGGATCAACAACCCAGGATGAACACCAGGTGTCCTGAGCGCGTCCGAGCGGGGCTCAGGCGGGAACTGAGGGCTTCTGTGTGACCTCGGTCACATTCAATGGTGGCTTTCTGTGACAACGGGCACAGAGGGTGGTCAGGGCACCCTAAGATGCTTGCGCGTTCAGCTAGTTCCGAGCAGTTCCCGGAAGCGTTCCAGGCCGACGTTCCCGCCGGACAGCACCACTCCGACGCGCTCGGGCAGCCCGTGGATCCGCCCGGCCAGCAGCGCTGCCAGCGCGCTGGCCCCGCTCGGCTCCAGGACGATCTTCAACCGCTCGAACGCGAACGCCATCGCGGCCACGATCTCCGCGTCGGTGACCAGTTCGAACGACTCCACCAGCTTCCGGTTCACCGCGAACGTCAGCTCGCCCGGCGTCGAGATCGCCTGCCCGTCCGCGATCGTTCGCGGTATCGCGATCTCCACCCGCTCGCCCGCCGCCAACGACCGGGCGTGGTCGTCGCCCGCGGCCGGCTCGACCCCGATCATCCGGATCCCGGGCGACAGCGTCGTCGCCGCGGTCGCGCAGCCGGCCATCAGCCCGCCGCCGCCGACCGGGACCAGCAGCGCGCCGAGGTGCCCGACCTCCTCGATCAGCTCGAGCGCGACCGTCCCCTGTCCGGCCATCACGTCGTGGTGGTCGTACGGCGGGATCAGCGTCCGTCCGCGCTTCGCGGCCAGCTCCTTCGCCAGCGCGGTCCGGTCCTGGGTGTACCGGTCGTACGTGACCACCTCGGCGCCGTACCCGCGGGTGGCCGCGAGCTTCGTCGGCGGGGCGTCCTCGGGCATCAGGATCACCGCCGGCGTCCCGGCGAGCCGTGCCGCCAGCGCGACCGCCTGCGCGTGGTTGCCCGACGAGTACGCCGCCACGCCAGCCGCGAGCTGCTCCGGGCCGAGTCGGCTGATCGCGTTGTAGGCGCCGCGGAACTTGAACGCGCCGATCCGCTGGAAGTTCTCCGCCTTCAGGAAGACCCGCGCCCCGACGCGCTCGTCGAGCGTCCGCGAGGTGAGCACCGGCGTACGGTGGGCGACCCCGGCCAGCCGCTCCGCGGCGGCCCGGACATCTGTGAGACTCAGCTCGGCCATGGGGCGAACTTATCGGTCGGCGGGTGATGTCAAGGTGGACCGGTCCGCTCCGTACTGATGGATGAGAGGCCCCCGAGAGCGGGGGCCGGGTCCGAAGGAGACATCGTGAAGTACCTGCTGATCCTGAACATCAACCCCGACGTCCTCGCCGCGCTGCCCGCGGAGGAGCAGCAGGCCATCGGCGCCGGGCACCAGAAGTTCATGGACACCATCAAGGCGTCCGGCGAGTTCCACAGCACGGTCGCCCTGCAGCAGCCGGCGCAGTCGTCGGTGGTCAAGGTGCGCAACGGCGTACCGGCCGTCACCGACGGGCCGTTCGTGGAGTCGAAGGAGTTCCTCGGCGGCTACTACCTGGTCGACGTGGCCTCCCGGGACCGCGCGCACGAGCTCGCGGCGATGATCCCGGACGCCGGCATCGAGGGCCTCGGCGTCGAGGTCCGCGGCATCGAGTTCGCGGACGGGATCTGACGTCGCCGTACGAACAGTGCAAGGGGGTTTCTCCGGCCGGCCGGAGAAACCCCCTTGTTTCTCGGGGTTGTCAGTCGGTCTGGTCGTCGACGCTCGCCTCGGCGGCGTTCCGCTTGATCGAGTCGATCCCGTTCAGCGCGGCCGCCTTGCTGCCGTAGCTCTCGCTGCTGCTCGCGATCACCTCGCCGTTGCCGGCCTTCAAGCGGAACCGGAACTCACCGGACTTGTCCTTGTACAGCTCGAACTTCCCCGCCATCGGTACACCTCCGTCGAAAGTGTCAGCACTCCGTCTCGGAGCGTAGTCCTCCCCGGCGGCCGGCACCGGCGGGACACTCGCTGTTCGCCGCCGGGGTCGTTCTCATTGCCCACAGCAACGTGCCGCGGGGCAGGGGCGACTGGGTGATTCATCTGGTCGCCTCAGGGGGTGATCCCTGATGTTTGCGTGGCCACCGGCCGGGAGGCTTGGGGGACCGGACACAGACATGAGGAGATCGGGATGCTGGTGGGATTGATGACGGCCGCGGCGCTGGCCGTGGGTCCGTCGGTGGTTGCTTCGCCCAAGCACTTGCAGGAGGGCCTCGACGGGGTGGCGGCGATCGGCGCGCTCGCCGAGGTTCGGGACGGCGGACGGGTGTGGCGCGGCAGCAGCGGCGTCGCGGAACTCGGCAGTTCGCGCAAGGTCCCGGTGGCGGGGCGGTTCCGGATCGGCAGCGTCACGAAGACGTTCGTCGCCACCGTCGTACTGCGACTCGTCGCCGAGCGGCGCCTCGGCCTCGACGACTCCGTGGAGCGCTGGCTGCCGGGCGTCGTACCGAACGGCGAGAACATCACCGTGCGCCAGTTGCTCAACCACACCAGCGGTTTGTACGACTTCAAGGACACGCTGCCGATGCCGCCGAGCCCCGAGTTCTACGCGCTCCGATACCGGACCTGGACCGCTCCCGAGCAGATCGAGCGCGCACTCGCGCACCCGCCGGTGTTCGAGGAGCCCGGTTCGCGGTACGACTACTCGAACACCAACTACCTGCTCGTCGGCGAGATCATCCAGAAGGTCACCGGCCGGACGTACGCCGAGGAGATCGAGCGGCGCCTGATCCGTCCGCTGCACCTGCACGGTACGACGCTTCCCGGCACGTCGCCGTACATCAAGGGACCGCACCCGCACGGGTACCTGCCGAAGGACGGCGGGATGGTCGACTACACCGAGCTGAACCCGACGCTGTTCGGCGCGGGCGGCGACATGATCTCCACGACGCGGGACCTGAACCGGTTCTTCGCGGCGCTGCTCGGCGGACGCCTGCTGCCCGCGGAACTGCTCGCGGAGATGAAGACGCCGGGCACCGCGAACGGCAGGTACGGCCTCGGCCTCTCGTGGCACGACACCACCTGCAAGGTGCGGGTCTACGGCAACGACGGCGACGCGCTCGCGTACCAGGCCTACTCGTTCGCCACCGAGGACACCCGGCGGCAGGCGACCGTGGCCGTCACCCCGCGGCTCCCTGTGAACCCGGACGACTCCGTCGAGGCGTTCCTCGACCGGGCCTTCTGCTGACCGCGGGTGACAAAGTTCTCCCGGCGGTTTGGTGATCGGGCGAACCGGCGACACTGGTATGGATGCCTTGTTGCCATCTCCCGAAGGGGTCCGGGACCTTGGAACTCGCCGTACTCGGTGCTGACGACTGGCCGATCGCCCGGGAGGTGCGCCTCCGGGCGCTGAAGGATTCGCCGACGGCGTACCTCGCGGACTACGAGGCCGAGGTGACCGTCGGCGAGGACGGCTGGCGGGAGCGCTTCACCCGGATGCGCTGGGTGGTGGCCCGGGAGGAGCAGCGCGTCATCGGGCTGGCGAGCTCGGTCCGGGTCGCGGGCAGGCCGTCGTACGAACGGCACATCGAGTCGGTGTGGGTCGACCCGCGGTACCGCCGGCACGGCGTACTGCGGGCCGTCCTCGGCCACCTGTCCGTCGCCGACCCCGGGGTCACCGAGTGGCGGGTGTGGGTGCTGGACACCAACACGGTCGCCCGCGAGGTGTACGACCGCCTCGGCTTCAGCCCCACCGGCGAACGCCAACTCCTACCCGACGGCTCCGGCCGCGGCGAGATCCGCCTCCGCTTCGGTGGGTAACCCGTACCCACAGGAGGCCCACTTGGTCAGGCCGAGTTCGGCCAGCGCGTGGCGCTCGCTGAGCGCCGACGGGAAGCGGTGAAGCATCTTCCGCCATCGACGCTCGTCTTCCTGCCAGTTCGCGATGAACTCCACGTACAGGTCAGGAGCGATGCTCTCGGCCCGCTCTTGCGCGACCTGGAGCGACGCCTGCGCGTCGAGCGTCTTCACGTAGTCCATCGGACTGGCCGACGGCTGCGCGTTCGAGAGCGCCTTCATCGTCTCGGTGATCGTGTCGAGCCGGATGTCCTTGAAGTCCCGCCAGTAGCTCGAGTTCGACGCCATGCCCAACTGCTCGTCGAACGTCCAGCGCGGCGTCGTCTCGAACACGGCGTACAGACCCTCGGCCAGGATGTCGCCGAACTCCTCCCGGTCGGCGCGTCCCGGATCCGCGAACGGCCGGTAGCGGGCCTGCTTCACCTCGCCGATCTTCGGCAGCGACCTGCGGGCCGCGTGCCGGGCGAAGAAGAACCAGTCCTCGTTGTAGACGTCGGCGAAGAAGGACAACTCGGGATGGCGCAGGTTGACGCCGAGCGCGGCGCCGCTCACGAACACGTCCTGCTTGAAACCGGCGAGCCGTCGTGCGTGGCAGACCACGGAGTTGTCCGGGAACTCGCGGCTGACCATCGACGCGACCGGGTGCCGATCGAGATAGCCGGCGAGGCGGTCGACGTCCCACGGATCGAACTGGCTGATGTCGTCGTCGATGAAGAGGATCTTGTTCCATCCGCGCATACGGCCCAGCAGCAGCCCGATGTTGCGCTTCGCGCTGAGGTCGCTGGACCGGCCGGCCGATGCCTCCTGGAACACCTTGGCGGAGGTCAGCGGAGCGTCGCACGGCAGTTCGTACCGCTCGGGCATCTGGACGACCAGCGCCCGGGCACCGAACGTCCGCTTCACCCGCTCGACCACCTGTCCGAGCTGTGCTTGCAGGCTGCAGAGGATGACGAGCGGCACGGACAACGTGGCCGACAGGGTGATGACCTCCTGCAGCGCCGACGCCCGTCGTCCGGCCGGTACGACGATCGCGTCCAGCCGGGTGTTCGCGCCGCCCGGGACCGGAACGGAACCGTTCAGCAGCAAGCCGGCGTGGGACTGGGCTTGCCGTATTTTACGGCTCATGCGTCCTCATCCTCGGGGGACCATTCGAAGAGGCGGTTCTCCGGGATCTCCAGGTCGGGGGTGACTGCCTCGCCGTTGACCACCGGGACGCGCATCAGCAGCCCGAAGATGCCGTCCGGGAACTTGCTGGCCAGATAGGCCTCGTTGCGTTCGCGGACCGCGTCGTCGGTGAGCATCCGGACGGCGCCGAGCACACCGCGGCTGTAGACCCCGTTGCAAATCGTGATGGTCCGGCTGTGATTGAAGGGATTACGCAGCCGCGCGAACAGCGCGACGTCCTCGACGAGCTCGCGCGGGGTGTCGCCGCTCCAGGCGTCCTGGGCCTGCTCCGCCTCGATCTCCGCCTGCGTGGGCAGCTCCTCGTCCGGGGGAACGTCCTTGCGCTCCTCCCAGACCGGCCGGTACTCGCGGCCGTCGCGGGACCGGAAGATCTCGCCGTCGGCCAGGTCCGGGACGGTCAGCTGACGGATCGGCAGGTTGTCGAGGACGCGCAGCAGCCTGCTGGTCACGCGGTTCCAGGCGATGCCGCCGATCAGGATGAGGTGGCCGGACAGATGGTCCGCGCTCACCTCCGACGGCAGCCGGTGCCGCACCCGCAGCTCCGGGTTGGAGGCGCGGACGTGGCCCCACATCTCGATCAGCGCGTCGAGGTCGGCGTACTTGTAGAGCCGCGTGTGGTTCGGGTTGGTCTCGTCGGCGAGCGGCGAACGCCCCTCCTCCGGGACCTCCGGGCAGATCAGCGTGATCCGCCCGGACTCGAAGTCGAACGTGTACGACCCGCTGGACGACGGCGACCCGGAGTGGTGATGACGTACTTCGTCCCGCAACGCGACCAGCTCCCGGTGCAACGCGGCGAACCGCTCCCGCTCGGCCGTGTTCAGCTCCTGCTCGCGCGGCACCTTGTCGGGGACGGCGGTCATCGCGAAGAGCAGTGCGTACGACCGCAGCCGCTCCTCCGGGGGCAGCTTCGGATTGGTCTGCGACTCCCACGAGCTGATCGTCGCGACCGCGACCCGCACCTCGCCGGCGCTGAGCGCGTTCGACAGGTCTTTCTGGGTCAGCCGCTCGGACTCCCGAAGGTCCCGAAGTCGCCTGGCGAGCCGCACGGCCTCTGGAGAAGGGGCCACTCTCACTCCCGATCATGGTCGACCAACTACGGGTGCGGGCGGACCGCCTGATCCTACACCCCGCTCTACCCGACTTCACCGAGCCCTGCTGTAGTGCGGCCCCCGGGGGTCCCCCGATCGCCTGTGCCGTCAACCGACGACGAGCTCCGCGCGCTTGATCCGATCGCCCTTGCTCCTGACAAACTGGCGATCGACCGTGGTTACACCGTGGATCTACCGTAATACCCAACTCGACCTGAAGCCAACTGAAACCACGCCGCCACGCTGAAAGTTGCCCCGAACAGGCCCTCTCGAGCCCGTCCGGCCTACCCTCATCAACGCACAGACCCGCCCTGGGTGACGCACCCTGCTCCCTGAACCCTCGTTGCCCAGGGCATTCTTCTCAGCGGGGAGGGTCGATGAATCTGACGGACATGAGCGAACGCGCCTACTGGGCCGAGTTCGCCAAGAGGCCGGGGATGTTCATCGGCGGCACCGGCCTCCGAGGCATCGAGGCGTACCTGATGGGGTACGACGCCCACTCGGAGCGCCACGGCGGCCCGGGCCTGCAGGGCTGGACCGAATGGCTGACGTCAAAACTCGGCTACGACTGCAACCACACCTGGCCCGGCAAAGTGCGCCACCTGGCACTAACCGACCCCTGGCCCCACCACGACCTCTCCGCCGAACAAGAACACCAAGTCACCAAGACCATCTTCGAACTACTCGACCAGTTCCTGTCAGAACGCGAACCGAACGGCGATCCTGACCCCAGGGCTTGTCCTCCGCAACCGGACTGACGAGCGCTAGTCGCCGATGAAGAGCAGGCGACGGTGATGGGGCCGGCCGGGCTGGACTTCCAGCAAGGCAGCCAGCGAGAGCAGTTCGACCGCGGCCATGCGAAGCGACTCGTCCGGAGCCTCCGCCGCCAGCGATGCCAGCTCCATGCTCAGTACGGCGGCCTGGCGCGCGTTGAAGATCGTGTCGTCGTACGGATCGACACCGGACAGCAGCGGATACGCCAACTGGTCTTGCGCCGCATAGGAGCAGAGCGCGGACACATCCACCGAACTGTCGACCGCGCGGACGAGAGTGCCCGTGTACTCACGCACCTGCACACCAAGCCCCACGGCCCTCCCAGTCACAGCTCCAGCTCCGAAGCATAACCACAGTCTGGACATCCCAATCGGTCTGCCGGAATGGGACAGTAAGACCATCCGCCAGCTCCTGATCGGGAGGTGAGGCGATGCGTCCGAAGGTTACTCAGATGGTCGCGTTGGCGATCCTCGCTCTGATCGGCTGTTCTGCGTGCGAATCCCCAAGCAACCCGGTCTGCGAGGCGACCACTCCCGGACTTACTCCGCCAACGCCCATACCAACAGGCGACGAATGCTAACGCCGCTCGTGACCACGGTCACCCAGTCCTCAACGAATAACCCGAGGAAAAGAAAATCCCTCCCCGCCGAGCGGAGAGGGTGGTGGTGGTCAGGGGCGGTCTCGAACCGCCGACCTTCCGCTTTTCAGGTCGCGAGACCCCAGCGGGCCACCGCAATCGCGACCGTGCCTGAGGTCGCCGCTAGGCGTCGAGCATCGGTCGCAAGACGCCGGTGTTGCTACAGCGATAGCTACACCTGACACCCACCCACTCCGTATGTTCCAGCCTCCATCCACCCGGGTCGTGAGGGCTGGACCACAGAGGGATGGCTTGACGCGGGAAGTGCTGGAGCTGGGGGTCTCCGGGACAGCCGGGACGCCCACTGGTGTCCTCGACTGCTGGTTGCGCTATATACCCAATCCGACATGTCTGACGTCAGGCATCGCTGGTACCTCGACCAACTCGACCTGTCCCAGATGCGCCTGCTTGAAGGCCCTGCTGGTGGTAGCAATACCTAAGGGGCGATACAGGCTCCGCCCCCAGTTGCTGTGCTTGTGGTAACGCCATAAGCGTTGGGTTCGCCACCACAATGTCCTCGTGACGGTCAAATTACGCGCGTGTAGTTTCCCGGTCCCTCTTTCATGCTGAGCGCCACGCTGCTTCACTTTTGGCACGCCAACGTAAGGGGTGGGGCCGATGACTTCATCATCAGTTGACGTCGATACAGGAGTCCTCTATCGCGAGGACAACATCACTGCGCTCTCGCGTATGCCGACCAACAGTGTCGACTTGGTGTACCTCGATCCGCCATTCTTCTCAAACAGGTCATATGAAGTGATCTGGGGTGATGAGGCAGAGGTGCGCTCATTCGAAGATCGTTGGGAGGGAGGCATTCAGGTCTATATCGAATGGATGCGCAGCCGCGTCCGGCAGTTGCATCGTGTTCTGAAGGTCTCGGGATCTCTATATATGCACTGCGATCCGCATGCGAGTCATTACCTGAAAGTGATGTTGGATGAGGTATTCATGCCCACCAACTTCCGCAGTGAGGTCATTTGGAAGCGGACAGGTTCGCACAACTCTGCGCGACGCTGGGGTCCGCAGCACGACGCTCTCTTGTTTTACTCAAAGTCAGAAGCATTTAAATGGAACAAGATCTTTCAGGCCTACGATGTCAGTTATGTCGAGGAGAAATTCAAATTCAAGGATGAGCGAGGGCGCTACCAAGACGTGTCGCTCACCGGACCGGGTCGCCGTACTGGTGACTCCGGTGCTCCGTGGCGAGGTGTCGACCCGACCTTGATCGGTCGACATTGGCAACCGCCAGCACTCATGTACGACTATTTCGAGCGGCTCACTGGCCGCTCGCTAGCGGCGCTGTCCATGATCGAACGCCTGGAGGAGGTGAACCGCGCCGGTCTGATCCATTGGCCGACGAAGAAGGGCGGACAGCCGAGGTTCAAGCAGTATCTTCATATATCCCCGGGTGTTCCACTCCAGGATGTGGTGGTGGATATTCGCCCAATCAACTCTCGGGCAGCCGAAAGGCTGGGTTATCCGACACAGAAGCCCGAAGCCCTTCTCAAGCGCATCATCGAGTCAAGCAGTGACGCAGGTGATGTCGTGCTGGACCCGTTCTGTGGGTGTGGAACGGCGGTCTCGGCGGCGCAGCAACTCGGGCGTCGATGGGTCGGCATTGATATCAGCCCGACCGCGATGGAGATTATTCGACAACGCATGCGGAGGGTTACGGATGCCCCGATTCGGGTTCTCGGAATGCCAGACTCCGAGGAGTCCCTGCGACAACTGAAGCCGTTCGAGTTCCAAAATTGGGTAATCCAGAAGTTTGTGGGTACCCACTCACCTCGCAAGTCAGGGGATATGGGGATCGATGGCTACAGCTTCATGGTTAACAATCCAATTCAGGTGAAGCGGTCCGACCGGGTCGGGAGGAATGTCATCGACAACTTTGAGACTGCGATGCGCCGGGGCCGACACGACACTGGCTACATCGTCGCGTTCAGCTTCACCCGCAACGCCCGGGAGGAAGTGGCCCGGGCCCGGTGGTCAGACGGCCTGAACGTCCGACTCATCACTGTCAAAGACCTCCTCAAGCCACGACTCGACGACAAGATCCCCGAACTTGCCTCCGTAACCGAGCTTCCTCTGCCGCCGGCGCGTTCCGCCGATGCCCTTCCGCTGCCTGAGGAACTGATCGCGAGCGATACGGCTAGCTAGAAACGCCGGGGACGGGTGACCGAGGGCTCGCTGTGCTCCCCCGTGTGTTGCGGCCTTCATCCACCGAGGTCCCGAGGGCTGGAACATACGAGCAGACTGGCCTAACGGGAGATGTGCTGCGGTGGATTTGCCGGGACAGGCGGGACAGCCCAGGACAGGTGTGTCCTGGGCTCACCCGGGGTGAAACCGCAGGTCACAGCGTTGCCGGGACAGCCGGGACAGCCGGGACAGCTCCCAGGGCGTCCAGGGGGAGGATGTGGCTCGCCGCGCTCGCGCCGGGCTGGTCTTCGTGAGCAGCAGGCCAAGCGATGTGGGTGGCAGGCGGTCGGGGGGCGCAGACTGGAGCCGTGAGCAACGAACCACTCCCCGCCGTTCGGGTGAAGCCGGGTGAGTACTTCCTTGCGGCTGAGCGCCTCGAGGTCGGTCTCCAATTCCGGTACGGCGACGCGGTGTACGAAGTCATCAGCGAGCCGGAGCGGTGGGGTGCGGCGTGGACGGCGACGGTCCGGCAGATCGAGGGGCGGCGGCCGGGGATCGAGTTCCGCGCGATGCTGCACCTGGGTCGCAAGGTGGATGGCTGATCGAAACCAGGCGGTGATTGGAGCGCCGGAGGTGCAGGTCAGGTTCGCATGGGAAGGCGACCGGCCGCGGATAGTGGGGACAGATGCTTGGTCGGGTGTCCCCCCGATCCGGGGCGCACAGCACAGGTCAGAGCGCGAGCACGGGCAGCGGGGACGGTAGGCGTGTCTCGCCGGCGTGGGTCGGGCAATGGAAATTCCGGGGCGACCTCAGGTGGTCTGCGATGCCAGACGATCCCCGTAGCCGACTACTCAGCGGCACGTGACGGGTGCCTCGCACCGTGACCCTTGCCCGAGGTCGCATCACAACAGCATGCCGCGAATTGAGTGGCTCTGCTGGAGTTATCCACAGGCAGGCGCTTATCGAACATATGTTCTAAAATAGTGGGATGACGAGCAGAGGTATCGGTGACGCGCAGCGGGTTCTTGGGCAGCCCAGGTCGTGGGTCGAGCAGACCTTTCCGAAGCCCACGCCGGCGTTGCCTGATGCTGCCGGTGACACACTGCTCGGCTTCGTGTGCTCCCAGGTCCGGCAGTGGGAGACGCAGGTAGCCACTGAAGCAGCGGAGTATCGGAACCAGGTCCTGGGGGCGGCGATGGTGCGCTACGCGCTGGACATCCGCCGACAGTGCGCCGCGCTTCGGCGCATCCTTGCGCGATACGGCGATGCCAGAGACGCGGGAGAGCCAGAAGCGGTCCGGATGCGGGAGTTCATCGCGGACGTCGCAACCGCATGGAGTGCGCATCCGGATTGGCGCGATGACTGGCCTACCTGACCTTCGTAGGTGAGGCATCGGCAAGTCCGTGATCCCGCATCGCATCCGTGGTCACATTGCGGGCCGGCCGTTCGAACAAGGCGCCCGAGTTCCGATGCGGCAGCTCGACGGTGCGCACATGGCGGAAACCCTGCGCAAGGTAGTACTTCTGCAGGTCAGAGTTCGTCCGCCACGCGTCAAGCCGCAGCAACGTGCCACCGCGCCGCGCGGCTTCGCGTCCGCACCAGTCCAGCAGTGCTGATCCAAGCCCGCTGTAGCCGTCCACGGTCGCGATCTTGCTCACGTAGTAGGCGGGTTCGGCCAGTTCGTCCGGTGTCCAGAAGTCGCTATCGCCATGCTCACTGAGGATGGCGGTACCGACGGCGCCGCCCTGCTCATCGCGAACTACGTAGGCTCGGCCAGCCTGGATGTCCGGCAGAACCTTGCTCACAGCGAACCGGGGCGGCCACTGGTTGATCCCGCGCGCGTGCAATCGCGCCGTCGCAGCGGACAGCACATCGAGAAAGGCGTCCAGATCAGGGGGCGTCGCCTGCTTGATGCGCGTCATGCCGGAACCTCGTAAAGCAGTCGATGCCGGTCCCCAGGCAGCACGCTGACGGTCACCCGGATGGGAGTGCCGTCCTTTGCGCTGCCGGTACGCATCTGGATCGTGACGGGAATGCCGGGGCCGATTCCGAGGACCTTTGCCTCGTCCGGAGTGGGCATGCGGCTCGTGATCTCATCGAGGTAGTAGGTCTGAACATGACCGCGGTCAGCGAGGTGGACAGTCAGGCCAGTCACCACGTCGCTTGGATCCAGGATCGCCGGCACCTCACGGGCAAGCTCGATCGGGTAGTACGAGTCATTGAGGTTCCACGGCTGGTCGTCGGCTAGACGCACGCGCTGTCGAACAGCGGCCAGGCCGCCGGGCTCGAGGCGCAACCGCTCGGCGACGTCGGCCGGAGGTTGCACTACTGCGACCTTGATGTCCGTGCGGGGTCGCCGGCCTTGACTCTCTAGGTCGTCGACCCATGAATCAACGCCCGATGGTCGCCTGCGCGCCCGGCTTTCCGATCGGGAGGCGTAGATCCACACGGGTTCGCGTCGGCTGACGCGCCGTCCACGCCCCTTGACGCTCGTGACAAGCCCGGAGTTCTCAAGCGTTTTCAGAGCGCCACGAACCGTGTTTCGAGAGACGCCGTAGCGCTCCATCAGTTCTGCCTCACTGGGCAGCGCAGCGCCTGGCGGAAGCTCTCCGATTTCGATCGCGCGCCTCAGGTCGGCCGCCATCGCCTCGTGCAGATGCACACCCGGTGCGATTCGAGCTGGTCCATCGCTTGTCAACTCGGCTCCTCGGTCCGTACCAACAAATCTGTACCAACAACTCTACCGAAAACTCTTGACGCTTGGTGCCACTCTGTGTGACGGTTTGACGTACCCCCTGTTGGTACAGGTCTGTAGGTACAGGCGGAACTGGGATCCAGCTTTTCAGTGGAGAGGACGCAAGCATGGAGTTGGCAATCTTCGGGCTGGTGCTGCTGTCGGCGCTGGTCTTGATGTGTTGGAAGAACTTCGTTGCCGGGCTGGTCGCGGTGGTTGCGCTGATGCTGGGCATCACGATCGCGGCCAGCAACGGGCCGCTGGAGCGTCCGTCGCAGTCGTTCACCGACGGCACGCGGAACGTGATCGGCGACATCGGCAACACGCTGTTCAACGGTGGTGGCCGGTGAGCGTCCGGGCGGTCTGGGGACGCGTGATGGACGCGCTGTACGCCGCGTCGGACGCCTCGCACAAGGCGCGGGGCTGGGAGGTCCGCAAGGGCCGGTTCGGTTCGCGCCGTTACCGGCTGGACGTGGCCGCGTGGTTGGAGTCGCAGCGCCGCCTGGAGCGGTTCGGATCGACGCCCGGCCCCGTTGTGGTGGTCCGCGACGAGGCGGCCGATCTGTGGGACTCGATGCGCTGGACGCAGGCCGACATCACGCCGGTACTGCGCGAGGCGATCGACCAGGGCCGTGCGGCGAACCTCGTGCTCGGTCCGTCGTGGCGTCGCCGTGGTGACGACCAGGCGCGGGAGGTGGCGTGATGGCCGCCCGCGTGGTCGCTCGCGTGGCGGCGGTGCTGTTCACTCTGTGCACCGGCCTGGTGCTGGCGATGGTCGCAGGGATCGACCTGGCCGACCGGTCCGTGGTCGTGCGGGTGCTGGTCCTGCTGTTCGTGACCATGCAGATCGGCGAGACGGCGTGGCGGTTCGTGTGGGCCGCCGAGGACGGCGAGCGGCTGTTGCCGTACCTGCCCGCGCTGGCGGTTGTGGCCGGTGTCCCGATGGCGGTCGCGGCCCGCATCGACCATGTCGGTCTGGCGGTCGGGATCGGCGGGTTCCTGTCGGCGGTGCTGTCCACGTCGCTGCTGATCAATCCCGCTGAGCGTTCGTCCGGTCAGGCGGTGTCGTCATGACCGGGCTGCACATCGACCGGCCGTGCCGGGTTCGGAGGGCCGCGCCGGGTCGCTGGGAGTGGACGTGTCTCTGCTCGCCCGTGGTGTGGCCGTGCACCGGCCGCGCTACCAGCTGGGCCGACGCGCTGACCGCCGCCGACGAGCACCTGACCACCGCCCACCCCGTCGCCGCCGCACCGGTTGTGGAGCCGGGGACGCTGGCGCCGGTCATCGACCTGGCCACCTACCGCGCCACCACGCTCCCCAGCGCCCGGGTGCTGGAGTTCGCCCGGCCGGGAGGTGACGCGGCATGACCGGCGAAGCGTCGGCCGCGTTCGACCCGTTCCGGCCGCCGATGGTCGGCGCCGAGACCTGGCAGTCCGCGATGGTCGCGGCGGGCTGGCGGTGCGAGTGCACCGGCCAGTGCGGCAAGGGCCACGTCAAGACCGCCGGGCGCTGCGGGACCAACCACGGATCGGCGCACCCGCTGGCGGTGGACGCGGCCGACCCGACCGCGTCCCTGCACGCGGCGGTCACCGGCGCCGAACTGGTGGCGCTGTGCGCGGGCTGCCAGGCCGGCGCGAAACGGGCCGCGACCAAGGCTGCAGAGCAGGACGCCGCCGACCACACCGACCAACTCGACCTGTTCGACCTGACCGGAGGCGACGCCGCATGAACACCCCCCACCCCCTCGCTGTGGCCGTCCCGGTCGTGACGGTGTCGCTGGCCGACGACGAGACCACCAAGGCCGTGGTGCGCCACGAGTACGGGTCGCTGGACGACGCCGGGCTGCCCGGACCCGCCTACACACAAGCCCAGGCCCGCGCGGAGCGGAACCTGCACGCCGGTATCCGGTCTGCCTATGACGACGGCGTGACGGTGCCGTGCCTGACCGACCCGGCGACCTGGGACGCGGACTTTTCCGAAGGCCAGGTGACGCGGGAGGACGTGTTCCGCGCGGCGAACCTGTGCCGCACCGCGTGCCCCGTGTTCGGGCTGTGCGACGCGTACCGGCTCACGAATCCGCCGGCGCACGGCATCCTCGCGGGCCGCTACATCAAGCACCCGTCCGAGGTGCGCTCGCCCGGATCGGCTCGCCGGGACACCAACCGCCGCGACGACTGGGCCACCGGCCGCGACCTGCTCCCGACCGCCGACGCGACTGCCGACATGACCGCTGACGCGGCCTGATCTCTTCCCTGACTGGAGAACCCGATGAACCGCAAGCGCTACAACACCACCGCACCGCGCGATCTGGTGCTGCGGGTTGCCGAGGGCACCGACCGCCTGTGCGAGGCGTGCGCGCTGCGGCGGACCCGGCGGCGGATGGACGTGGCCGGCGTGGTGTTCGCGATCTGCGAGTCCTGCGCCCCGGTGCCGGTGATGGCGATCCTCCCGGCCCGCGACGGCGCAAACCAGACCTGTGACCGCACCGACTTCAAGGACGCTGCCTGATGAACGACCGCATGACGAACGACGAGCGCCTGGTCCAGCACGCCGACGACGCCTACGAGGCGATCCGTGCCCTCAACCACGGCACCTACCGCACCATCCCGGCACCACTGGCCTACAGCCTGCTCGGCAACCTGCAAGGCGCGGGGTTCGGCCTGGCCCAGCTGGCCGGGCAGATCGCCGGAGGTCTGCGGGACTCGCTGACCACCTACGACGTGTACGACAACAACCGCGACCCCAAGGCGAGCGTCGCGATGGCCGCCGAGGCACTGCGGCAGGCCGCCGAGCACGCGAGGCGCACGGCCGAACTGCTGGCCGCCGCCCAACTGGCCATCAACGCCCAGGGCTACCACCTCCCCGACGACGACGAGGAGATCCAGCGATGAGCACGCCACTGGTTGCCGCTGGCAACGCGAAGTCGTCCGGTGTGGACAAGCTGCGCGAGTCCGCCGCGCAGGCGTCGCAGGTGCGGGCGCTGTCCACGCATCCGGACGTGATCGCGCTGCGGGTGGAGTCGATCCGCACTCAGGTGGACGTGTTGATGTGGGTCGGGATCGTGCTCGGGCTGGCGTTCACGATGGTCAACGTGCAGGCGTTCGCTGCCGCCGGCGCGGCCTCCTGGTCGCTGCCGTGGCTGGCTGCGTGGCTGCTGGACCCGATGGTGTCGCTGGTGCTGATCGCGGTGCTGCGCGCCGAGCAGATCACCGCGCGCTACCAGGTCAGCGACCACACGAAGTGGATCGGACGGACGAAACGGTTCGCGTTCGCCGCGACGTACGCGATGAACACCTGGCATTCGTTCGTGCGGCTGGACGTGGCCGGGATCGTGCTGCACTCGGTGCCGCCGCTGCTGGTGTTCTGCGCTGCCGAAACCGCGCCGGTGCTGCGCGACCGGCTCACCGAAGCCGTGCTGCGCGCAGAGCGCACCGCCGCCGAGGCCAACCCGACCGCAGCGCCTCTCGCCGAGCCCACCGCCCCGCCGGAGCCGACCCCGGCACTCGAGTCGGACCAGCCGACCGCCGACCAGGCGACCGAACCGGCCACTGACACAGCCCCGACCACCCCGGGCCGGAAGCGACCTGCACGCAAGGCCCCGGCCCGCCCGGCAGGCAAGCGCGGTGGGAAGACCACCGGCAAGACGACGGGCAAGGACAAGGCCCGGGCGCACTGGGATGCCGAGCTCGCGGCGGGCCGGGAACCGACCGGCGGCGAGCTGGCCCGGGTCGCCGAGGTTGACCCGTCGCTGGGTCGCCGGTGGGCGCGCGACTGGAAGACCGAAACCACCGACACCACCACCGACGCCACAACGCCTGACCGCCAGGCGGTGGCGGCCGACATCACATCGGCCGCGACCACCGACGACATCGACACCCCCGGCACGACCATCCCGGACGAGATCGAAGGAGAGGCCGCCTGATGCGCTTCATCGGCCGCAAGAACGACGACCAGGACCGCGGCCAGCGGCCCGACGACAACGACCACATCGGCATGGGTGAGGTGGTCCCGCTGCACCGCGAGACCGTCCGGACCGACTCGGACGCGACCGATGCCCAGGCCGACAACGAGACCCGCCCGCGGGTGCAGGACGTGATCGCCCGGGCGGTTCCGGCTGCGGAGTCGGTGGCGCCGGCCGATTACGACGTAGACCCCGACGATGACGAAGAGGAGGGTGCCGAGGTTCGGCCGGTGCGGGTGGACCCTGTGGCGGGTTCGGTCCCGGGGCTGTTCCCGTGGGACCGCACCGATGAGCGTCGGGCGCCGATCCCGTTGTGGGTCAGCGACGCCGCGACCCGCAAGGCCGCGATTCGGTGGGTGGGTGACATGGCCAAGCACAAGGCGAAGTTCCACGCCGTGCGTACGCCGCTGTATGCGGGCCGGGTCGCGGTGCGGGTGCCGCGTGGCGGTGCGCGGGTGCTGCGCGACTACACCCGCTGGGTGACCGACGCCGAGACCCGGCCGCTGCGCGCCGAGGCGGTCCGCAAGGCCGACGCGATCGAGCACATGAAGCTGTCCCAGAAGACCGCCGAGCGGCAGAAGGCCCGGCTGGCGATGTCGGGTGTGCTCGCGGTCCCGGTCCTGGCGGGACTCGCGGTGGTGGTGTTCGCCGCTCCGGTCCCGGTCGCGGTCCTGCTCGGTACCGCGGCTGCTGCTTGGCTGGGGGTCCGGGGCGGGACCGAGGACAAGCCCCTGTTCGGTCGCGCCGTGGTCACCGGCAAGGTCCCGGAACTCACCTCCGACATGATCATCCGGGCACTCGGCAGCCTGAACAACTCGCTGCTGAACAACGCCGTGAAGTCCGGTCGCGGGATCACGTTCCCCGCGCCGATCACCCGCGAGGGTCCGGGATGGCGCGCCGACATCGACCTGCCGCACGGCGTGACCGCGAACGACATCATGGAGAAGCGTTCCGCGCTCGCCTCAGCGCTGCGCCGGCCGCTGGGCTGCGTGTGGCCCGAGCCGGACCCGAACCAGCACGAGGGCCGCCTGGTGCTGTGGGTGGGCGACAAGGACATGGCCCAATCCCCGGCCGCCAACTGGCCGCTGGCCCGCAAGGGCAAGGCAGACCTGTTCGAGCCGTTCGCGTTCGCGACCGACCAGCGGGGCCGCACGGTGTCGCTGCTGCTGATGTTCGCCAACATGCTGATCGGCGCGATGCCGCGCTACGGCAAGACGTTCGCGCTGCGGGTGATCGCGCTGGCCGCCGCGCTGGACCCGCTGGTGCGCCTGTACGTGTACGAACTCAAGGGCACCGGCGACCTGGCCTCGATCGAGGACTGCTGCCACCGGTACCACTCCGGTCCCGCCGAGACCGAGGACCTGGAAGCCACGATGGCGGGACTGCGCGAGATCGCCAACGTCGAGTTGTCCCGCCGCGCGAAGGTGATCAAGTCCCTCCCCAAGGACAAGTGCCCGGAGAACAAGGTCACCCCGGAACTGGCGGCCAACAAGTCGCTGGGACTGTTCCCGATCCTGCTGATGGTCGATGAGTGCCAGGAGTTGTTCAAGTCGGACGAGTTCGGGAGCGAGGCGGCCGATCTGTGCGAGAAGATCATCAAGCGCGGTCCCGCCCTGGGCATCATCTTGGTCCTGGCCACCCAGAAGCCCGACAGCAAGTCCCTGCCGACCGCGATCTCCTCGAACATGGGCATCCGGTTCTGCCTGCGGGTGATGGACCAGACCGCGAACGACATGGTCCTCGGGACCTCGACCTACAAGGCCGGCATCCGGGCCACCGAGTTCAAGGCCAAGGACAAGGGCATCGGCATCCTGCTCGGTCACGGCGACTCCCACCAGACCGTCCGCTCCTACTACATCGACGGTCCCGCCGCCGAGGCGATCGGCAAGCGCGCCCACCAGCTGCGCGAGAAGGCCGGGACCCTGTCCGGACAGGCCGCCGGAGAGACCCCGCAGACCACGACCGGGCCGCGGTACTCGCTGCTGGACGACATCGCCGCCGTCCTCGCCCCGGGTGAGGACAAGGTCTGGTCCGAGACCATCTGCGACCGCCTGGCCGACCTGCGCCCGGACGTGTACCGCGGCTGGGACGCCACCGGCCTGTCCAACGCGCTCAAGCCGCACGGCATCACCACCGGACAGGTCTGGCTCACCGACGCCACCGGCAAGGGCGCGAACCGACGCGGCTTCGCCCGCGCCGACCTCGACAAGGCCCGCCGCGCCGCCGGCCAGGCCAAGAAGACCAGCAATCCCGTCACTGAAAGTGACGACGAGATGAGTGGGGAGGAGAGCGCCTGACCCCTGCCAACACCTGACAACTCCATCCCGCGGCTAGCCGCCGCACGGTCCTAGCGGGGCCCAGCCAATATCCGGAGTTCCTAGCACCTGGCCCCGCTAGACCTAGCACCCCCGCTAGCAACCCGAACCAGCCCGTGACCTGCGAAGACATCAGGTCTAACGGGTCAGTCGACTCATGCCAAAAACGGCCAAAACAGGCCCCAGGAGCCCCTTTGACCCCCCGCACAGCCGCTAGTGCTAACCCGACCCCGCAACGGCCCACAGACGGCCACAGGAGCCCGCTCATGCGCACTCTCGCGACCACCCTCAAGACCCTCCGCGACCGCCTAAACGGTGACTCTCCGCAGTCGCCGGGCGGGTTCGGCGCCGCGATACCGCCCGCGCCACGGCTGCGGGCGCGGCAGACCCCGGCCAACGACATACCGATCGGCCTGGACGCCACCGGGCAACCGGTCAGCATCCCGCGCGACAAGCACGTGCTGATCGCGGGCGACCCCCGCACCTTCGTCACCACCGCCGTGCGCACGGTCGCACTGCACCACGCCCGCTTCCCCACCACCCGCGTCCACGTCTACGAGCCCGACTCGATCGGCGACCTGGTCGCGCTGCGCGGCCTGGCACACCGCTACATCAACACCGCTGGCCACGGCGGCTCGACCGCGCGCATCGTCATCGAGGACCTGACGCAGCTGGCCGCCGAGATCGACCGCCGCGCCAAGCTGCTGGCGCGGTTGAACGCCGACATCGCCGCCGCCGGCCTGGATGTTGCGCCGGTCCGGTCCGTACCCGAGTTGCACCGGCTGTTGCCCACGGCCTGGACCAGCAAGGTCGCCGCCGCCGGGATCGCCGCCGACCTGAGCGGGATGGCGCGCCACGTCGCCGTCATCGGTGACGCGATCCGCTGGTGCACCAGCGAAGACGACGCCCGCGCCTTCACCGACGCGCTGACCCGGGTCGCGATCCGTGGCCAGGCGGCCGGGGTCAGCCTCGTGCTCGGCGTCAAGTCGCCCTACCTGCCGTACCTGCCGACCGACCTGATCGACGCCATCCCGGCCCGAATCGCGCTCCGGCTGCGCGAACCCCACCACGCCGACAAGGTCCTGGGCCAGGCCGCGCGCGCCGCCGGTGTGGACGCCGCCGACACCCCCGACGAGCACGGCCACCGGATCGGCGGGTTCGGGATGTGCTGGGTCGTCGGAGCCGTCAACCGCAGCCCGTACGAGCGAGCGCAGGTCTACGCCACCGACCCGCAGACGTTCGCCTACGAGGCCATCCGGCTGGCGCGCGCACGCTGCCGCGACCACCGGCTCACCGGCGACGCCGCCACCCGGAACGGCCGGTGATTCCCGCCATGGCCACCACGCTGGCTCCGCTGGCCCCGCTCGTGCCCGAGGCGGTGTCGCTGGTCGCGCTGATCACCGCCGGGGGCACGGTGCTGCTGATCGCTGTCGGTGCCGGGATCAGCGGCCTGTACCTGCTCACCTGCCGCATCTGGCCGTTCCGGGCATGCGGGCGCTGCAAAGGACTCGGCAGGCTGCACGCGCCCAACGGCAAGGCCTGGCGCGACTGCCCCCGCTGCAAAGGCACCGGCCGCCGCCTGCGGATCGGCAGGCGCCTGTGGAACCACGCCGAACGCACCCGCCGCAACGCCATCTGACCCACCACCCGAAAGGACTCATGACCGTGGCGAAGACCGAGACGAGCAAGAAGAAGCTCAGCCCGCGCGAGGAGTACAACGAGGCGCTGGCCGACCTGAACCGCTACTCCGACAACAACGAAACCCCCGACGCGGTCAAGGCCCGTCGCCGGTTCGAGAAGGCCGCCCGGCGGGTGCGTTGGTGGCACCGCTGATGGCCATCAAGGTCCGGCTGTCCGGCGAGCCCGACGACATCACCCACCTGGTCGAGCACTTGCGCGCCGAGTTCGACGTGGCCGGGGCCGACCGGGCCTATCCCAACCGCGGCTCGTTTGGTGTCCGCGTCTACCTCGAACTGCGCAGCCACACCACCACCAACCCCCGCAACACCGATCCCCGCAGCACCGACACGGAAGGCAAGTAGGAGCCATGAGCAACGAAACGATCATCACCATCGTCGGCAACCTGACCGACGACCCCGAACTGCGCTTCACCCCGTCCGGCGCCGCGCTGGCCCGGTTCTCGATCGCCTCGACCCCGCGCCGCTACGACAAGGCCGCGAGCGAATACGTGGACGGGGACACGCTGTTCCTGCGGGCCACCGCGTGGCGGCAGGTCGCCGAGAACGTCGCCGAATCGCTCCAGCGCGGGCAGCGGGTGATCGCGACCGGGCGGTTGCGGCAGTCGAACTGGGAGACCCCCGAGGGCGACAAGAGGTCCTCGATCGACCTGGAGGTCGACGAGATCGGCCCGTCGCTGACGTTCGCCACCGCCAAGGTCACCAAGGCCACCCGCGCCGCGAAGACCAGCGGCAACCCGGACGACCCGTGGGCCAACGCCAACCGTCAGCCCGCCACCGCAGGCGCCGCCGCGAACGGCGCGGCCGGTGCTGGTGGTGGCGACCCGTGGACCCGACAGGACAGCGGCGAACCGCCGTTCTGACCCAACCCTGAAGCCCGGTGGCCGGGCCGCGCGCATCTGGACCGGCCCGGCTACCGGAGACCGTAACCGACCCGAAATCGACTTGGAGGCAACGTGATCCCGAACCTGCCCAACCTGTCCGTCGCGCTCGACGCGGCCCGGCGCGGCTGGCCGGTGTTCCCCCTCGTTCCGGGCGCGAAGGTGCCCGCGATCGAGGCGTGGGAGACCGCCGCGACCACCGACGAGGCCCGGTTGACCCGGTGGTGGAACTGGCCGGGCCACGCCCGCCACGGCGTCGCGATCGCCTGCGGACCCGCTGGCCTGGTCGTGATCGACCTGGACCAGCCCAAGCCCGGCCAGACCGCGCCCGAGGCGTGGCAGCGGCCCGGGATCACCGATGGGTGCGACGTGTTCGCCGACCTGTGCGCCGACGCCGGGCAGCCTTTCCCGTCCGACACCTACACCGTCCAGACCGGGCGCGGCGGGTTTCACCTGTACTTCACCGCCCCCGCCCTGGACGCGGGTGTGCAGTTGCGCAATACCGGCGGCACCCGAGGCCGCGGCCTGGGGTGGCTGGTCGATACCCGCGCCGGCGGCGGGTACGTCGTGGCCGCCGGATCGGTTGTCGCGGGCAACCGTTACACCCTGGTCCACGACGTGGCCCCGGCGCCGCTGCCCAGCTGGCTCAAACATCGCCTCACCGCCCCGACCGTCGTACCCAGTCCGGCGCGGCCGGCGCAGGTGCACACCGGGCGACGGTCGGCCTACTTGGACCGGGCCGTCACCGACGAGTGCCGCCACGTCGTCACCGCCGACGCGGGCGAGCACAACAGTGCCCTGTTCATGGCCGCGCAGAACCTGGGCCGCCTGGTCGCCGGGGGCGCGCTCACCGAAGCCGAGGTGTACGCCGCCCTGCTGGACGCCGAACACCGGCTGGCCGCGACCTGTCCCGAACCGCACAGCGAAACCCAAGCCCACAAGACGATCACGTCCGGCCTGCGCGCCGGTGCGAAGCGACCCCGGAAGGTAGCCGCCTGATGAGTTTCGCGATGAGTTGGACCGACCTGTTCTGCGGGGCCGGGGGATCGAGCACCGGCGCGATCCAGGTTCCCGGCGTGACCGTGCGGATGGCCGCGAACCACTGGCGGCTGGCCGTCGAGACGCACAACACCAACCACCCGAACACCGACCACGAGTGTGCCGACCTGTCGCAGGTCGATCCGCGCCGCTACCCGCGCACCGATGGCGCCTGGTTCTCCCCGGAGTGCACGAACCACTCCCAGGCCAAGGGCCGCAAACGCAACATCGACGCCACCCCGGACCTGTTCGGCGAGACCCTGCCCGACGAGGCCGCCGAACGGTCAAGGGCGACGATGTGGGACGTGCTGCGGTTCACCGAGCACCACCGCTACCCCGTGGTGATCGTGGAGAACGTCGTAGACGCGGCCAAGTGGGTGCTGTGGCCGTCGTGGCGGGCCGGGTTCGACGCACTCGGCTACTGCCTGCACATCGTCTACCTCAACAGCATGCACGCCCAGGCCGGCGGGCTGCCCGCCCCGCAGTCCAGGGACCGGATGTACGTCGTGGCGCACCTGAAGAAGACCCGCTGCCCGGACCTGAACCGGTGGACCCGGCCGCTGGCGTACTGCCCGGGCTGCGACCAGCTGGTGCGGGCGATGCAGGCGTGGAAGAAGCCCGACAAGGCGTGGGGCCGCTACCGCGCGCAGTACGTGTGGCGCTGCCCGAATGTGGCCTGCCGCAACCAGGTCGTGGAGCCGGGCTGGTTGCCTGCCGCGTCCGCGATCGACTGGTCCCTGACCGGTGAGCGGATCGGCGACAAGGCCCGCCCGCTGGCCGCTAAGACCATGGCCCGGATCGCCGCCGCGCTCGACCGGCAGGCGCGGCTCGGTGCGCCGCTGGTGGTGCCGATGGAGGGCCGCGACGGCAAGCAGGCCATGCCCGTCACCGCCGTACTGCGGACTCAGACCACCCGCAACGAAAACGCGCTGCTGGTGCCCGCCGGCGGCACCTGGAACGACACCGGCACCCCGGTCACCGAGGTGATGCGGACCCGGACCGCGACCGAGTCCGAAGCCCTCGTGACCCCGATGGTGATCCCGCTGCGCGCCAACAACACCGCCAAGGGTGTCGGCCAGGTGTTCGACACGTTCGCCGCCGCAGGCAACCACCACGGCCTGCTGATGCCCTACTACGGCAACGCCACCGCCCGGACCACCGACGACCCGCACGGCACCTTCACCACCCGCGACCGCTACGCCCTGGTGATGCGCAACAACACCGCCCGGGGCGATGGTGCCGAGATGTCCACCCCGGTCGGCGAACCGCTACGGACCCTCACCACCGCCGGGCACCAGTCCCTGCTCGAGTACGCAACCCCGGCCGTCGAGGACTGCCTGTTCCGGATGCTGGAACCGCACGAGATCGCCGCCGGGATGGCGTTCACCCCCGGCTACGTCGTGCTCGGCAACAAGCGCGAACGAGTCCGCCAGCTCGGCAACGCCGTCACCCCACCCGCCGCCCGCGACCTGATCGCCGCCACCGCCGAAGCACTCGGCTACGACACCAGCGACCTCGACGCCGGATCGGCGGTGGCCGCGTGACGACCACCGCGCCGCCGTTCGCCTACTACGGCGGGAAGACGACCAAGGCGGCCCAATTGGTGAACCTCTTGCCGATCCACTCGCACTACGTCGAACCGTTCGCCGGGTCGCTGGCCGTGCTGCTGGCGAAACCGCCGGTGCGGTTCGAGACCGTGAACGACCTCGACGGGGCGCTGATGACGTTCTGGCGGGTGCTACGCGACCGGGGCGAGGAACTGGCCCGGGCCTGCTACCTCACCCCGCACAGCCGCGCCGAGCACCTGGCCGCCTACCACCTGACCGATGACCTGGATGACTTGGAGACCGCGCGGCGGGTGTGGGTGCAACTCACCCAAGGCCGGGGCGGCACCCGGCGCCGAACCGGGTGGCGGCACTTCCAGAACCCGGCCGGGCGCTCACCGGTCTCGATGCCGGACTACCTGGCCGCCTACGTCGAACGGATGACGCCGGCGCTCGACCGGCTCCGCAAAGTCAGCCTGGAATCGCGGCCCGCGCTCGACGTGATCGCCGACTACGGACGCCACCCCGGCGTGTGCATCTACGCCGACCCGCCCTACCTCGGAACCACCCGGTCATCGCGGCAGTACGCCGTCGAGATGAGCGGCGAGGACGAGCACCGAGACCTGGCCGACGCACTGCGCGGATGCCGAGCCGCGGTCGTGCTGTCCGGCTACCCCAGTGCCCTCTACGACGACCTGTACGACGGCTGGCACCGCCTCGACCTGGCCGCGTTCACCGGCCAAGCCAACCGCCACGGCATCCGCACCGAGGCCCTGTGGTCCAACCGGCCGCTCGGCGCCCAACCATCCCTGTGGGAGGAATCGGCGTGACCGCCAACCCGCTCGACCCCGGCACCTACAGCGGCGGTCACCACGGCGACCAGCTGGGCAGCAACGTACGCCCGCTGCACCCGTTCGCCGACGCCTGGACCGCCGACCGGCTCGTGCACCACGACTTCCCCGAGCCGAATTGGGCCATCACTGGCCTGGTCCCGGAAGGACTTTCGGTGCTCGCGGGGGCGCCGAAGGTCGGCAAGTCGTGGCTCGCGCTCGGCTGGGCGGTCGCCGTGGCGGGCGGGTATCGGGCGCTGCACGCGATCGACTGCGCCGCCGGCCCGGTGCTCTACCTGGCACTGGAGGACAACCCGCGCCGTCTGCAAGGCCGCATCCTCAAGGTGCTCGACGGCGCACCCGCACCCGCCGGGCTGTACCTGCCCACCGCCTGCCCCAACCTTTCTGCCGGGGGAGCGGACATGATCCGCGCCTGGCTCGACACCCACCCCGACGCGCGCATGGTCGTCATCGACGTGTTCGCCAAGGTCCGCGGCCAGGCCCCCGGATCGAACGCCTACAGCGACGACTACCGAGCCGCCGGACTCGCCAAAGCCATCGCCGACGAATACGGCATCGCCGTCGTGCTCGTGCACCACACCCGCAAGATGGCCGCCGACGACTTCCTGGAGGAACTGTCCGGCACCAACGGCATCGCCGGTGCCGCCGACACCATCCACGTCCTGTCCCGCTCGCGCCATGAAGCCGACGCCGTACTCAAGACCACCGGCCGCGACGTGGAAGAAGCCGAACGGGCCCTGAAGTTCGACCAGCCCACCGGCACCTGGTCACTGCTCGACGGACCGGTTCTCGAACACACCGTGCACGACACCAGCGCGGTGATCCTGCGCTACGTCCGAGGCCACCAAGGCGCCAGCCCGAAGGAGATCTCCGACGCCACCGGCCTCGACATCGGCAACACCCGCAAGACCTGCGCCCGGATGGAGAACCGCGGTCACCTCGTCCGGGTCGCAGACGGCCGGTACGCCGCACCACCAGACGCCGGGACAGGTGACGCGCCGTGAACTGTCCCGGCTGTCCCGGCTGTCCCGGCAACGCTCTGACCTGCGGTTTCACCCCGATCGAGCCGGGACACCCCACCCCGGCACCTGTCCCGGCTGTCCCGGCAGGTCACGTCAACCAACCAGCAATCCACTCGGAGGAACATCCCGATGACCGACCAGCCCCCGACCGAGATCGAGCGCCTGCTGATCACCACCGACGAAGCCGCACAGCGGCTCAACATCCACCGATCCACGCTCTACGACCTGATCCGCACCAACAAGCTGAAGACCGTCAAGATCGGCGCCCGCCGACTCGTGCGCGTCTCGGCACTCGAAGAAGCCATCACCCTGCTCGAAGAGGGGACCGCCGCGTGACCACCACCCCGCGCAGGAAGCGCACCCGCAGATCGAACGGACAAGGCTCCGTCTACCAGCGTACCGAGGACAACCTGTGGGTCGGTGCCGCCTACGTACTGATGCCGGACGGCACCCGCCGGCGCAAGGTCGTCACCGGCAAGACCGAAGCCGTGGTCACCACGAAGCTGCGCAACCTCCAGGCCAGGTCCGACCAGGGCATTCCGGCCGAAGCCACCAACTGGACGCTGGAGGCGTTCCTGCACCACTGGCTGGAATACGTCGTAAAGCCGTCGCGCAAGCCAAAAACCCACCAGGGCTACGAAGTTGTGGCGCGGGTCCACATCATCCCGGTGCTGGGCCGCAAGAAGCTGCACAAGCTCAACGGCGCCGACGTGCGAATGTTCATGCAGCGCGTCGCAAACACCTGCCTGTGCTGCCTGCACGGCTACGACAAGCGCCGGGGCGCGAAGGCCAAGTGCTGCGCGGTCGGCCGGTGCTGCCACAAGACCCCATCAGACCGTCTGGTCGAGCAAATCCACTCCGTACTGCGGAACGCACTGCAAGCCGCGGTGCGCGAGGAACTCGTCCAGCGCAACGTCGCCAAGCTCGTCCAGGTGCGCGGCGCGACCTACGAGGTGAACCGGGGACTCAACGCCGACCAGGCCCGCAAACTCCGCGTCGCAGCAGAGAACAACCGGCTGAAAGCCCTCTACACCCTCGCGCTCTACCTGGGCTTGCGACGAGGTGAACTGCTCGGGCTGCGATGGGAAGACGTTGATCTGGACAACGAGTTTCTGGAGATCCGGCAGACCCTCCAGCGGGTGGACGGTGAACTCCGGGCCGTCACTCCGAAGACCCGCCGATCCCGGCGAACCGTCCCGCTGATCGCCCGCTGCGTTGCCGATCTGCGCGAGCACCAAGAGCGGCAGAACCGCGAACGCAAGTCGGCGGGCGCGGTCTGGAAGGACACCGGCTACGTCTTCACCACTGAGATCGGTACGCCGATCGAGCCGGACAACCTGCGACGCAGCTGGTACCCGCTGAGGACCGCCGCCGGCCTGGACGGCGTACGGCTGCACGACCTGAGGCACAGCTGCGTGACGCTGCTGCTCGGACTCAAGGTGCCGCCGCACATCGTGCAGGCGATCGTGGGTCACGCCAACCTGGACGTGACGATGACGATCTACGCGCACACGTCGCTGGACGACAAGCGCGAGGCGCTGCGGAAGCTGCAGGAGCACCTGGCGTAAGGCTGTTCCGGAGGGGGGCGTACTTACGCGCCCCCCTCCTCCGAACCCGATGGGTAACGCAGGACCCCCCGCGCCTCGCGCAGCATGCGACGAGCATCAAGCGGTGTCAGGACACCAGCCTGTACGTCTTTGTCGAGCGTAAACAGCGCACGCGTGTCAATCACGAGACCGTTGTTGCCCGCGAAGATCTCGACCTCCTCGCGTGCGCCGGCGAAGGGCTCCGGTCGATCGGCTGGAGGCATCTGGAAGCTCTGGTTGACGACGTACCACTGAGCATCGGGCTCGCGTTGCTCGTGCAGGACGAAGACCGTGACGGCCTTGCCGAGTTGAAGGAGATCACCAGTCTTCGCGTTGCCCTTGGCGTATCCCTTGATCTCCACGAGGCAGGTCCACGCCTCATCTGTGATTCGGAGATCCTCTTGCTTACGACCGTTCGAATGCTGCGGCAAGGTATCGGCATCGATGACCTCGAACCCCAGACGGCCAAGCGCTGCGGACACTTCCTCCACGAGTTCAGGCCCTTGGGCAGTGAGCAGCCGGCGTTCGTTACTGTCCGCCTGTCGACGGGCGTCCTCCCGAGCCGCCAACAGACCTTCGAGCTCCGCTGTCAGTTCTGCACGCTGCACCTCGATCGCGTCCAGTCGAGTCCGGTACTCCGATGTCGACCGGTCTTCGATGTGTGTAGTCCACGATGGGTCTTCGGTCCACGCGTCGGCGTCTGCGAACGCCTCCTGGCCTGCTGCGCGCCAGTGCCGAATCGCGGCCGCTACCCACTCCTCGACTGCGTTGGCCGCATCTGCGGGCAGGCACCAGAGTTCACCGTCGTCGGGAGTGTCGCCGCGTTGCAAGCGTGCCGCGAGCACACGCCCCGCTGAATCAACGAGAAACGGCGTGAGCGCGGTGTGAACTGGTAGCTCGGCGGCGGAGCCGTTGATCAGCTGCCAGTCGAGATGCTTGTAGCGGACGCCTTCGGCGGGACGCAGAGTTGCCTCGGCCAGCGCGGCCAAGCCGCCGTCGATCGCGGCTTGCGAGATGCGGAACTGTTTTGCTGTCGGACCGTCAAACCAGAAGAGCCGCCACCTCGACCATGCCGGGTCGTCGTGAGAGAGGCCGGGAATCGCCTGGGGGTCCACAGCTAGAAAGGAGCCGCCGAACTGGAGCACATTCAGATTCCGCGAGAGGTGGTTCGGAGGGTCGCCGATGACGATGGCCGCGTCGTACTCCCCCTGGTGGAGGTCGCTGGCACCTTCCGTCGAGACGAACTCGACCCGGGTGAAGTGCCTCTCAAGTCCAGGGCGAAGGAGAGCCTCGAACTCGACGACGCTGTCTTCCGGGAGTACAACGATGGCCCAAGGCGGCTGTTTGCCGCCAATCAGCTTGTCTGGCATCGGTGTGTCGCAGAGGAACGATGGATTGGGGGCGAAGTTCTTGACACGCCGAGAAGGAGTCTACTGCTGCAGTTATTGCTGCAGTTCATCCACACACCTCGACTACAGACTGCCATCTCCGCTGATCAGAGAGGTGGTCAGGGGCGGTCTCGAACCGCCGACCTTCCGCTTTTCAGGCGGACGCTCTACCAGCTGAGCTACCTGACCGGGGAGAAAGTTCGGCGGCGGTGTTTTGACACCGCCGCCTTCTCCTGGCGACCCAGACGGGACTCGAACCCGCGACCTCCGCCGTGACAGGGCGGCACGCTAACCAACTGCGCCACTGGGCCTTGTGACTCGACGATCTTACAGCATCTTCGAGGTACTTCTTGCACCGACCTTTCGGCCGTATCCCCAACGGGATTCGAACCCGCGTTACCGCCTTGAAAGGGCAGCGTCCTAGGCCACTAGACGATGGGGACTCGGACCCGCGGGAGCCGAAGCTCCAGGGACAGCCGTAAGCATAGAGGAGACGGCGCCAGCTTCCAAAACGAGATACTGGCGGGGTGATCGAGATGAGCCGGGCGGACTTCGAGGTGCTGGTCGCGCAGGCGCTGGACGAGGTACCGGAGGAGCTGGCGGCGCTGATCGACAACGTCGCCGTGTTCGTCGAGGACGAGCCGCCGGCGGGCGATCCGGAGCTGCTCGGGATCTACGAGGGCATCCCGCTGACCGAGCGCGGGCACTACTACGGCGGCGTACTCCCGGACCGGATCACGATCTATCGCAATCCGACGCTGCGGATCTGCGAGACCGTCGACGACGTCGTCGATGAGGTGAACATCACGGTCGTGCACGAGATCGCCCACCACTTCGGCATCGACGACGCCCGCCTGCACGAACTCGGCTACGGCTGACCCTTCACGAACTCGGCCCCGGCTGACCGTAGGCCGATCGCGGTTCGGTGGGGTAGCCTCAGGCGGCCGGATTCGGGGACCGGTCCAGCCCGATATTTGAACGATCGAGTGAGGCCTCGCCGTGACCGAGCCCCAACCCCCTGCTTGGAACCCGGACCACCGCCCGTACGCCGCCCCACCCCAGGGCCCACCTCAACAGCCGTACGGCGCCCCGCCGCAACACACCGCCCCGCTACCGGAGTACGGCCGCCAGGCCACCGGTACGTCGTCGCAGTACGACGCCCAGCAGCCGCAGTACGACGCCCAAGCCCCACAGCACAGCGCCCAGCAGCCAAGGCACGCCGCGGCCCAGCCACCGCAGCCGACCGGCCAGCCGCAGCAGTACCCCGGCGGGCCCGCGCAGCCCGGCCAACCGCCGCAGTACGGCGAGGCGCCGCAGCATCGCCAGCCGCCGCAGTACGGGCAGCTACCCCAGTACGGGCAGCCGCAGTACAGCCAGCCACCGCACTACGCCCAGCCGCAGCACGGCCAGCAGTCGCAGCACGCCGGCCCGCACAACAACCCGGCGTACCAGCAAAGCCCGCAGTACCCAGGCAGCCAGCAGCCGCCCCGTAGGCCCTCCAAAGCCGTCTGGCTCCCGATCGGCGCCGTTGCGCTGGTACTGCTCCTCCTGGTCGGCACAGTCGTCTTCGTCACCACCCGCGGCGGCGACGACACCGCCGAGGCCGAGCTCCCGACCGCGACGTATTCGGACGGCCTCACCAACCCGTCGGGGCAGCCCTCGGCCACCGCACCGCCGACCACGCAGCCGACGTCACAGCCGAGTCAATCGGCGCAGCCCCCGTCCCAGACCACGCCGCCAGGGGTCGGCGAGCGGCGCCGGACGCTGAAGGACATCGACACCGGCATCCACGTGTACGACGACATCTACGTCACTCCCGCCCCGGGGTGGCGCAAGGGCAAGACGACGAAGTACAGCGTGTTGCTCGAGACTTCCGCGTTGCCCGGCGCGGTCCTCGTCGCGGTGGCTCCGTCGACCGGCTGGCCCGCACGGCTGGGCGTTGCCGCGGCAGTGGATCAGATGATCGCGGCGGACCGCATGAAGGGCGTCAAGAAGGGCGCGGTCCGCACCATGGCGCCGGCGAACTCGAACGTCGGCTCGCAGGCCGAGCAGCCGTACTCCGGCCGCATCACGACGCAGAACGGCATCGTGGTGTCGCTGGTCGCCAGATGTACGACGCTGACCGGCGTCGAGACCGTGCACAACGTGACGGTCACGGTGTGCGCCGTGGCCCGCCGGGAGTCGAGGTCCGCGGTCTTCAAGGCCGCGGACCGGATGCTGGCCTCCGTCGCCCGCTCGATCTAGCAACCGCCGATCGAGCAGGCGGCCGAGCCGGCGGTCCAGCCGTCGGTCAGGAGCGGCCGAAGAGGAGTTTCCAGGGCATCAGGGCGGACTCGAGCTGGACCTTCAGGCTCATCTTCGAGACGCCCTCGGTGCGCTCCTCGAAGCGGATCGGGGTCTCGGCGATCTTCAGGCCGCGCTTGACCGTGCGGTAGTTCATCTCGACCTGGAACGAGTACCCGTTGCTCTCGATCGACGCGATGTCGATCCAGCGCAGGGTGTCGGCCTTCCACGCCTTGAAGCCGGCAGTCGCGTCCTTCACGTGCAGGCGCAGGATCGCGTTCACGTAGAAGTTCGCCCACGCGGACAGCGCGCGGCGGTGCCAGCCCCATTCGGCCGCGGCGGAGCCGCCGGGGACGTAGCGGGAGCCGATCACCACGCCGGCGTCGGTGGTGCGCAGCATCTCGACCATGGTCGGGATGACCGAGGCCGGGTGCGACAGGTCGGCGTCCATCTGGATGACAATGTCGGCGCCCTCGTCGAGCGCGCGGGTGATCCCGGCGACGTACGCGCGGCCGAGGCCGTCCTTCGCGGTCCGGTGCAGGACGCCGACGGTCTCCGGCGACTTCTTCGCCAGCTCGTCGGCGACGTCGCCCGTGCCGTCGGGGGAGTTGTCGTCGACGACGAGCAGCTCCAGGCCGGGCAGGTTCAGGTCGGCCAGCAGCCCGGCCAGCACGGGCAGGTTCTCCCGCTCGTTGTAGGTCGGTACGACGACAACGATCTTGCTCAGCTCACCCATGACTTTCCTTTGTTCTGCAGACACCGGACGCTATCGCATGCGCGGTTTAGGGTCGTGCACGTGATTGCGCTAGGTGTCGATGTCGGTACGACGAACCTGAAGGTGTGCCGAGTTCCCGACGGGTCAGTACGTTCGGTCCGTACGCCGGACGACGCGGAGGCCTTGCAGCACGCCGTACGGCGGTTGGTCGCGGAGCTGTCCGAGGGACAGCACGTCGATGCTATCGGCATCACCGCGATGGCCGAGACCGGCGTGCCGCTCGACCGGGAGCTGCGGCCGCTGACGAAGCTGATCACCTGGCGTGATCAGCCAGGCGTGGAGCAGGCCCAGCGGCTCGACTCCGAACTGGGTGCGGCTGAGCTCTACGCCCGTACAGGTCTCCGGCTGAGTCCGAAGCTCCCTGTGGTGACGTGGCGGTGGCTCCGGGACACTCAGCCCGAGCTGCTCGCCAGAACGCGCCTATGGGCGGGTGTGCCCGATCTGGTGCTGGCAGCGCTGACAGGTTCGTTCGCGATGCACCTCACCCATGCGCAGCGGCTGGGCGTGCTGGACCTGCAGAGCCGGCAGTGGGACGAGGAGCTGCTGCAGTACGGCGGCCTGGACCGCCTCCCGGCTGTAGTCGAGCCGATGACGGTCGCGGCGACCACACCGGACGGGGTGCCTGTGGTGCTGTGCGGCCACGACCACCTGGTCGGCGCGTGGGCCGCTGGGGTGCGGGAGCCGGGGCAGGTCGCTGACTCACTCGGTACTGCGGAGGCCGTCATCACACCGAGCTCAGGGCTGATGCTGGACGACCAGCTGCGTCAGCAAGGCATCAGCATGAGCTGGTACGTCGACGGGCAGCACGGCTGCGCTGTGTCCGGTAATGGTGCAGCCGGCGGCCTGGTCGAGCAGCGCCTCGCTGCACTCGGCTACGACTACACGTGGTTGAACAGTGTCTTGGAATCCGTCGGTCCACCCAGCGATCGTTTCATCGCGCCGTACCCTCAGGGCCGTCAGGCGCCGGCGCCCGATCCGTCGTCGACGTACGACGTGACGCGGCCGGTGGACGATCCGGCCGAGGAGATGCGGGCGCTGGTGGACGCGCTGAGCTTCCACGCGCGCTGGATGGCGGAGGAACAGACGCGGCTGCTGGGGATCGACTGGCGCAGTACGGTCGCGTTCGGTGGGCCGGTCCGGCTGCGCGGCTGGATGGCCAGAAAAGCGTGTGCCTCCGGCAGGAAATTCGCAGTACTGCACGAGCAGGAAACCGCTGCACTGGGCGCGGCGCGGATGGCGGCCGAGGTGGTCGGCGGGCAACCGGCGGAACCGTTGCAGGCAACGCCTCTCGAGGTCGACCAGCGCCTGGTTGAGACGTGGGATGGCGCGTTCTGGCATCGATTCCATAAGGTGGTGTCATGACGCTGGATGCACTCGCGTACCCGGACGGCACGTTCGCGATGGTGGCCATGGATCAGCGCGAGAGCCTGCGCACGATGCTCGCGGATCACGGCCGCCCCGACGACCCGGAGGCGATCCGGAACTTCAAGGCCGCCGTCGCGGAACACCTTGCCCCGTTGGCCTCCGGCTTCCTGATCGACCAGGGGTACGACGCCCCGGCGCGCCCCGGGTGGATCCTCGCGGCCGACGCGCTGACCCAGGAACGCGGCGGACCGGTCACCGACACCCACCTGGACGAAATCGTTTTCCCTGAGGCGGCGCGCGCGGCCGGAGCCGTCGCTCTCAAACTGCTGGTGATCTGGAAACGCGACGACCAGCAGACTCGACGCCTCGAGATGGCCAAGGAATTCGTTCGCCGCTGCGCCGCCGCCGGCCTGCTGTCCGTCCTGGAGCCCGTGGTCCAACCGGCCGACGGCGAGAACGACTTCGACCTGGACCAGTCGATCCTCGACGCGGCCGAGGCCCTGGGCCCCGTCCGCCCCGACCTCTACAAGGCCCAGGTCCCGAGCCGCGGCCTCGGCGACGCAGCCGGCATCATCGCCACCTGCCAGCAACTCACCGAAACCCTCCCGGTCCCATGGGTCGTCCTCTCCAACGGCGTAGCCCGCGACGACTTCCCCCGAGCAGTAGAACTAGCCTGCCGAGGCGGCGCCTCCGGCACCCTCGCCGGGCGCGCCCTCTGGACCCCCGCCCTGGAAACCGACAACCCCTCGGCAGTGCTCGCGACGACCTGCCGCGACCGGCTGGCTCTCATCGCCGGCATCGTCCACCAGCACGGCCGCCCATGGACGAAGGCCTGACCTCACCAGTCGAGCGCGGTCAGGGCGGGGTTGGTGAGGGCTTCTTCGGTGGCTAGGAGGAGGACGCCTATGCACCAGGCGTGGGAGAGGGTGAGGAGTGCTCCGGGTGGGCCGAAGCAGGTGGTTTGGTAGTAGCGTTCGGTGAGCATTCCGCGGCGGGCGTTGAAGTCGCCGTCGTGGCGGGCGATGAACTGGCGCGCGAATCTGAGGTGTTCGGCGGCGGAGGTCGCGTAGCTGGGGTCGCCGGTGAGGGTGGAGAGGGTGACCAGTTCGGTGGTGCAGATCAGGCCGTAGTTGTGCAGGTGCTGGTTGGACGGGCTCGCCTGGTCCGCGCCGCGGCTGCGGAAGCCGTATGCGCCGAGGATGGTCTCGGGCCCGAACTGCACGTCGTAGCTGTAACGGAACGTCAGCATCCAGTCGGCGGCGTGGCGGGCGAGCGTCAGCCATTCGTCGGACGGGTCGACCCGGTGCAGGCCGACGTACGCGAACAAGGCGGCGTACCCGTCCTCGGACGTCGGTGCGAGGTCGACGTCCTCGGGGGCGCCGCAGAGCGTCTCGTCGCGGACGAAGGAGGCGTAGTACCGGCCTCCGCGGCGTGCTGACGAAAGGAATCGTTCGTCGCCGAACAGTTCGTAGGCTTCCGCCATCGCGCCGACCCAGGTCAGGCCGGCTGCTCCGAGCCGGGAGAGCACTTCGCCGGTCTCGTAGTGGTACAGGCTTCCGAAGTTGCCCTCGGCATCTTGTGCGGCGAGCGCGAATTCGAGGTTGCTGAGTGCCGCCGTACGCCAGGCCGGATGGTCGATCGGCTCCACGGCGAGGGCCCGGAGCGTGAAGAGCGTTGCTTCCGCCAGCGTGCGGGCGTGCAGTCCGCCGGGTACGGGCGTCCATGACTGCTTCCAGCCGTTGTCCGCGTACCAGGTGCCGTAGTAGGTGCCGGTCGGTGTCAGGTTGGCGGTGATGTGGTCGATCACCGCCGTACCGGCCTCGATGTACGACGGATTGCCGACGCGGCGGCCGTGGCGTAGGAGCGCGTGTGCGTACGGGATGCCGCTGACCCAGGCGACGTGCATCGCGAGCCGGTCGCCGCGGTCGCCGAGGTCGCCGGCGAGTTCGCGGTCGAAGAGGGCGGTTTCGATGAGTACGGCGGGGTTCTCGCGGTAGTGCCATCGCCAGAGGCCGTACGCCGTCAGTTTGGCGGCCTCGGCGACGTCGACCCAGGGTTCGACCGGCGGGTGGGCGGCGCGCTCGCGGTCTCGTAGCACTTGGAGCACTGGTGCATAACTGTGGCGGTCCGGCGGCAGGGTCCACAGGCTGGCGTGGATCTCGTGGCGCTCGCCCGGCTCCCAGCGATGGCAGTCGGCTAGTGCGTCGACGCCATGCGGTTCGCCGATGTAGCTGAAAGGCTCCTCGCGGTACGGCAACGAGATCCAGATGGCCGCCGGGTGATCCGGCCCGGCGCCGAAGCCGAGCCCGGTGAGACCGAGCGAAGTGTTGGCGCCGACGGACAACCCCACGCCGCCCTCCGAACCCCACGCGAAGACCGCCGGCGTCGCGGCCCGATCCGCCCGGAACGCCCACCGTTCAGCAACCAACTGCTCCGCGTCGAACTCACCCGCCGCATACCGCGGATAGATCCGCCCACACGCCGGATCCCGATTCGCACCGTAGAACAACCCAGGAATCAGCCAGTACGGCGCTCGTGCGGACGGTACGGCGAGCTGGAGGCGGATGCGGGCTTCCGTGGGGGTGGTGCCGGTGTAGTGGACTTGGAGGTGTACGGCCCGCTCCTGGACGCTGATGGGTGTGATGTCGAGGGTTATGTGCCAGTTGGGGGACGGTGGGATTGGTGTGCCGTTGGGGGCTTCGAGGGTTGCGTTCAGGTGCATCGGGGGTGCCTTTCGGCGGGATGTAGGCCGAGGCCGTCGACGGTGATCAGGTGCTCAGCGGCGGTGCCCTGCCAGTTGATGGCGACGGTGCGTTCCTCGCCGGGGAGTAGGACGAAGCCGCTGTCCGATACCTGCAACCATCCGGCGGTGTCACCTTGCAGCGGGCGCGCGTCGCGGATGCGGACGAACGGTGCCACCGGACCCGACAGGTGTTGCACCCGCAACGTGTCACCGCTCAGCGAAGCCTCCACCTCGATCCGATGGTCGAGCAGCTCTCCCAGATCGTCAGCACCGGTGAGGATGTAGCGGCGCTCGGCCCGCACCTCACCAGCCGTCAGCTCCAGATCCACGACGAACGGGCCAGAAGGCGTCGCAGCACGCAGCTCGCCGGTAAAGGCCACCGGGTCCGAGACGTCCTTGAACGTCACCGCGGCCAGCTCCGCGCCGCCAAAGCTCAGAAGGCGGGCAGTGACGGTCGCCGGCGGGAGTGGATTGTCGGAGTGGAACCACAGCGGCAGTCGAAGCTCGTCGAAACCAGCCCACGACTGCCGCGCACACACCGCACCCACCAGCACCGGGCGATAAGCGGCAGCCACCCCGAAGTACACCGGTTTCGGTTCCCCGGCGTGCGTGACGGCCGACGTACACCACGCGTTCGGATACGGCTCGTTGAACTGCCACGGCAGCGTCCCTACACACCCCGGCCACCGTCGCCGATGCGCCTCCACCGCGTACTGGAGCCCGTCACGCTGCAGGAACTGACTCGCCAACCCGAGCGTCCCCAAGTCCCGGATCCGGCCACCGAACGCCGACTGGACCAGCGCCTCGTTGTTCCACCAGCGCCCCAGATGGTCCCAGACCGGTCGCCCGCGCGTCGGCAACCGTCGCTCCGGTTCCGGCACCACCTGGGCGAGAGTCCGTGGCATCGTCATCCCCTCGACGCCGAATTCGCTCAGCAGCTGCGCGGTCCCCGCGTCGTACAACCCATAGTGATCGCGCAGTCCTTGGTGCTCCCAAGGACCATGTACGTCGTGCTGGTCATCCGGTGCCTGCCGGATCAGCTCGAGCCGGTTCAGAAAGGCAGGACCCGTAGGCGACGTCGGCAACCACAGCCGGTCGGGATCGAGTCGCCGTACGACATCCTCCAAAGCCCGCAACACCGGCGCGTCGTTGAGCGGCTCGCCCTCGCCGGCCTGCAGTTCGTTGCCCCCGCCCCAGATCGCGAGCGACGGGTGGTGCCGCAGCCGCGGCACGATCTCCTCGGCCTGCGCACGCATCATCGCGACGAACTCATCGTCGTCGGCCGGCGTCGACGAGATCCCCGAGCTCGACTGCGAGAACTCCTGCCACACCAACAGCCCCCGCCGGTCGCACTCGGCGTAGAACTCCGGCGTCTCGATCAGCCCGCCACCCCACACGCGCAGCAGATTGACCCCGGCGTCGACCGCGAGGTCCAGCAGCCGCCGGAGCCGGTCCGGTCGCGGTACGCCGTAGCTGAGGTCGAGCGGCACCCAGTTCCAGCCCTTGGCGAAGATCCGCCGCCCGTTCACCTCGATCCCGTACGACGCCGCGTCGTCCGCAACCCGGAAGAACCGCAACGAACGAAACCCGACGTCCAGCTCACGCCGATCGCTCACCACACCGTCGGAGTAGACAGTCGCAGTCAGCCGATAGAGGTACGGCGTGCCGCACCCGTTCGGCCACCACAGCCGGGGATCCTGCACCGTCAGCGCCCGGTCCCCGGTCGCGACCACGGCCCCATCGGCATCCGCCAACACAAGCTCCACCGGCTCGTTGGCGACGATCCCGTCCGGGCCAACGACAAGTGACGGGACCCGGACCGCTCCCGTCAGTTCGATATAAGCCGCCTGCCAGATGCCTTGATGAACAAGCCGCGGGCAGAAGTCCCAGCCGTACGTCATCCGCGACTTGTGCACCCGGACCCGCCCGGTCTCGCCGACCTGCGGCTCGCTCACCGGCGCCGGTTCCACGACAACCACCAGCGTGTGCTCCGCCGAAGCCCGCAACAGCGAGGTGACGTCGAACCGCCCGGCGACGAACATCCCGTCCACCCGCCCCAGTTCCACCCCGTCGAGGTAGACAAAGGCGCTGTGGTCGACCCCGTCCAGACACAAGTACGCCTGCCGGTCGAGCGGTGGATCCAACCGGATTTCGTGTCGATAGACCCAGTGCCGTTCGGACACCCACTCGATCGCCCGCGTGTTCAGCCCGACGTACGGATCCGGTACGACGTTCGCCCGCCACAGGTCGTCGACAACGCTGCCGGGCACTCGCGCCGGCAGCCACGCGTCAGGTTCGCGCAGCGGGCCCCAGACGCGGTGATGCCGCCACTCGTCGCCGAGGAAGCCCCGGACCTTCCAGGGCGCCCGGTCGAGAGGTACCCGCATCTCACACGCTCGTGACCGGCGGCGGCGCGGCCGGATCCCACTCCAGCAGGTCGACTTCCGTGACATCGCCGTCGGCCGGGATCCGCAGCGTCTTCACCTCGTGCGGCGTGAAGGCAGTCTCGATCGACCGGCCGAGCAGCGCCAGGTCGATCGTCACCTCCGCAGCACGCCCGGCCGTTTCGTAGGCGCGGACGACGGTCGCCCCATCGTTGCCCTCGGCACGTTTCAGCACCGAGACGACGACGTTGTCGGCGCCGCTCACGGTCACGTATGACTGCGACGGCGGCAGCGGGCCGGGGTGGAAGCACTCGATCAGCGGCGTCACCGGCTGGTTGAGCTCGGCCGCCCGCCGGACCACGCCGGCCGCCCGCCAGTCCCCGCCATGCGGCACGAGACGGTAGGTGAACCGCTGGATGCCCTGGTCGAGGTACTCGTACACGCCGTCGTCGTCCAGCTGCCACGGGTCGTGCCAGGCGTAGACGGGCGAGCGCACCGCCGTCATCGCCAGCACGGACCGGCCGGCGGTCGTGCCGTCGACGGCGAACGAGTACTTCCCGTCGTTGAGCAGCGCGACGCCGCCGTTCGGACCCGAGATGTCGGCCCAGGCGTGCGACGGCACCTCTTCGCGATTCTGCTCGCGCTCCAGGTGCCCGTACGGGATCTCGTGCGTCGCCACCGACTGCTGCAGCGCGAACGGGAAGCACAGTTTCAGCGACTTCAGCTGCTCGCGCCAGTCCATCGTGACCCGCACCTCGACGGCCTCCGACCCCGCGTCCAGGACGAACTCCTCGACGAGCCGCGAGCGCCCGTACGTCGACTCGACCCGGATCAGCTGCCGCACCGGCCCGTCCGCGAGGCGCCGTACCCGCTGCACCTTGAAGGCGTCGACGGTCTTCCAGAGCGACCGTACGCCGTGACTCCAGGTGTCTGTGTCGTCGTCGATCACCTGCGCGTGCGCCACGCCGGACGCCAGGAGGTTCGGACCGCCGGCCGTCGCCAGCGACTTCAACCAACCGGTCGTCGGGTCGACCTCGGCCTGCACCACCCCGTTGTCGAGCACCAGCCCTTCGCTGGTCGGCCTGCCGAGGTGGTACGACGGCTGCTCGCCGGTCCGCATCGTGTACAGCTGATAGCCGAGCGGCGGAACCGTCGCCGTGAAAGCGACCCGGCGACGTCCGCCCGCGGTCGCGGCCGATCGGACCTCCTGGACGTCGAGCACCCGGCCGTCGAGGCCTTCGCGGAGCTCGATCGCCCCGCGCATCGGCGCGGGATAGCCGAGCTCGAGTTCCACCGTCGACGTGACAGGCCACGTATGCGGGTTGAACACCGCCACCGGCACCATCATCTCTTCCGCCGGGATATCGATCTGCCGCGCGATCGACTGGATCGAACGGTTCGCCAACCGCGCCGCGATCGACTTCGCCTCACCCAGCTGGTCGCGCGCGTCGTCGTACGCCGGCTCGATCGCGGTGCCGGCCGCGATGTCGTGGAACTGGTTGAAGATGACCTGCTTCCACGCGTGCCCGAGCTCCGTGGTCGCGTCCGGCATGCCGCTGACCGTCGCCGCGATCGTCGTCCACTTCTCGGCGGCGAGCAGCGCCTGCTCGGCCAGCCGGTTCTGGCGCTTCACGCCGGAATGCGCGGCGTAGCAGCCGATGGCGTGCGGCTGCAGCTCGGTGGGGTGCACCGGGATCCCGTCGAAGGTCCGCGCCTCGTCGAAGAACCGGCGCATCGTCGACGGGAACATCTCCGGGTACAGGTCCCGCTCGGCGAGCTGCTTGATCGACTCGATGTTCTCGATCGTCGGGCCGCCGCCGTGGTTGCCGACGCCGTAGAACACCATCAGTGGTTCGGTGGTCACCGGCAACTGCTGCAGCGCCTTCGTGACGTGCCCGGTGATCTCGCCGCGCGGCGAGCAGTACTCGTGCGGGATCCGGTACGCCAGCACGCGCGAGCCGTCCGGGGCCTGCCACCAGAACTTCTGGCCGGGCAGCTCGCGTTCGTGCGCCTGCGGCCGGAGGAACGCGTACGAGTCCAGGCGCGCCTTGCTGAGCAGCTGCGGCAGGTTCGCGTTGTGACCGAACGGGTCGACGTTGCACCCGACGGTCGCGATCACACCCAGGTGCTCGGCGAGCCAGTGCTGCGAGTACAGCGCGTGCCGGACGAACGCCTCACCGCCGGGCAGGTTGCAGTCGGGCTCCACCCACCAGCCGCCGACGATCTCGAAGCGGCCCTCCGCGACGCGCTTGCGGATCCGCTCGAAGAGCTCCGGGTCGTGCTCGGCGATCCAGCTGAAGTACGCGACCGAGTCAGCGGTGAAGACGTAGTCCGGATACTCCTCCATCCGGTCCAGCGCGGAGCGGAACGTGGCACGCACCTCCTGGTATCCCTCCTGCCACTGCCAGAGCCACACCGCGTCGATGTGGGCGTTGCCGATCATGTGCAGCGGACCGCGCTGGGTCATGAAGTCTCCAAAGCAGTGTCGAAGGCCCAGCGGTCGACGAGTTCGCTGACCAGGTGCAGGGCGAGGACGTGCATTTCCTGGATCCGGGCGGTTTCCTCGGCCGGTACGACGACCGCGAGGTCGGCGGCGGCCGCGAGGTCGTGGCCGCGGACCGATGTGAACGCGACCGAGCAGGCCCCGTTGGCGCGGGCCGCCGCGAGGCCCTTGACCACCGTAGGCGACGTGCCGGACGTGCTGAACCCGACGACCATGTCCTGAGGCCGCGCGAGCGCGGTGACCTGCCGCGCGAACACGTCGTCGTACCCGTAGTCGTTCCCGATGCAGCTGACGACCGCGGCGTCGCCGATCAGCGCGACCGCGGGCAACGGCCGCCGCTCCCGCAGGTACCGTCCGATCAGCTCGCCCGCGAGATGCTGCGCGTCGGCCGCGGACCCGCCGTTGCCGAACGTGTACAGCACACCGCCGGCCGCCAGCCGCCGGATGAGTTCGTCGGCCACCGCCTGCACCTGGGGCAGCTGGGCGCGCATCGCCGCGGCCACCTCCGAGTGCCGGTCCAGTTGGCCGTCGAGCAGCCCTTCGAGTCGTGTGGTCACGATTCCCCCAACCGCTCGTAGGCGATCGCCGCCGCGCCGAGTACGCCGACCGCGTCACCGTGCTTGCTCAGTACGACGTCACAGGCGCGCGCCGCCGGTGGCATCGCCTGCCGCAGCGCGGCCGCGCGCACCGGATCGAGCAGCTGCGCACCCGCACGGGTCACGCCACCGCCGAGGACGACGAGTTGCGGCTCGCAGACGTTGATCAGGACGGCGACCATCCGCCCGAGCATCGCGGTCGTCTCGTCCCACACGGCCCGCGCGACCGGATCGCCCGCCCGCGCGTGCTCCGCGACATCCTTCGCGGTGATGGCCAGGCCGACGAGCGTGGAGTCGGTCCCCGCGACCGCCTCGGCGGCCCGGCGCGCGATCGACGTACCGGAGACGTACGCCTCCGCGCAGCCGCGGGCGCCACAGCCGCACTGGCGGCCCTGCCAGTCGACCACCACGTGACCGAGCTCGCCGCCCTGCCGGGCCGCGCCGCGAAACAGCTTGCCGGAAGCAACGATTCCGCCGCCGAAGCCGGTGGACACCGTCAGGTAGACGAGACTCTCCACACCCCAGCCGCCCCAGCGGTACTCACCCAGCGCCGCCGCGGTCGCGTCGTTCTCGACGTACGTCGGCAGCCCGAAACGCTCGGCGACGAGCCGCCCGAGCGGCACCGAGTCCCAGCCGGGAAGGCCCGGGGGACCCAGGATCACGCCGGTCTCGGGGTCGAGCGGACCACCGCAGCCGACCCCGACCGCGGCGAACGGCGCGGCGGATCCACCGGCCGGGTCCGCGCCGAGCGTCCCGACCGGCAGGCCGGCCTCGGCCGCCGCCTGCTCGCCGAGGTCGAGCAGGCGTTTGACGACGGCGGTGGCGCCTTCGCCCACCGCGGTCTCGATCTGGCAGAAGGACCGCACGGTGCCGTCGCGGGCGACGACGCCGGCGGCCAACTTGGTGCCGCCGACGTCGAGGGCGAGGACGGGCTGCTGCTGGGTCACACTCAGCCTTTCTGCGCGGTCGTGGCCACGCCGTCGAGGATGTAGCGCTGACCGAAGGCGAACAGCACGATCATCGGCACCACGGCGATCACGCTGGCGGCCACCGCGATCTCCCACTCGTAGTGGCCCGAGAGGGCGAAGGCGTCGATGATCTGCTTCAGGCCGCGCGGCATCGTGAAGTACTCCGGGGTCTGCAGGTAGATCAGGGGTTTCATCAGGTCCGACCAGCTCGCCTTGAACTCGAAGACGAACACGATCACCAGGGCCGGCCGGCAGAGCGGGAACGCGATCCTCCGGAACAGACCGAAGTACCCGCAGCCGTCCACCCGGGCGGCCTCGAAGAGTTCGCGCGGGATGCCGAGGAAGAACTGCCGTAACAGGAAGATGTAGAACGCGGAGCCGAACAGGTTCTGCGCCCAGAGCGGGATCTGGGTGTCGATCATGCCGAGCTGGTTCCAGATCAGGTAGACCGGGATCATCGTCACCGCGCCGGGCAGCATCATCGTCGACAGTACGACGCCGAACAGCAGGTTCCGGCCGCGGAACCGGAAGTACGCGAAGCCGAAGGCGACCAGGGCACTGGACAGCGTGACGGCCGCGGCCGCCATGAAACCGACGGTCAGCGAGTTCGTCAGCCAGCGCAGCACCGGCGCGGTCTCCCAGACCCGCACGTAGTTGGACGGCTGGAAGACCTCCGGGATCAGCCGGTTGTCGAACACCTGCGACCGCGGCTTGAGCGACGCCGACACCAGCCACACCAACGGGTAGACGAACGCGAACGTCGCCAAGGTCAGGAAGGCGAAGAACGGCAGGCGTTTCCAGGGGATGACCATCAGCGCTCCCCGTGGTAGTAGACGTAGCGGTTACCGATCCGGACCTGCAGGAACGTGATCAGCAGGATGATCACGAACAACAGCCACGCCATCGCCGAGGCGAAGCCCATCTTGAAGAACTGGAAGGCGTTCTGGAACAGGTAGACCATGTAGACCAGCGACTCCTCCGACGCCGAGGCCTTCTGCTGCGGGCCGTAGAACATCGTGTATGCCTGGTCGAACATCTGCATCGCGGCGATCGTGTTCGTGATCACGGTGAAGAACAGCGCACCGGAGATCATCGGGATCGTGATCCGGAACAGCCGCGTCACCGGTCCCGCGCCGTCCAGCTCGGCGGCCTCGTACAGCTGCTTGGGTACGCCGTTCAGCGCCGCGAGGTAGATGACCACCGTGCCGCCGAGGGTCCACAGGCTGACGATCGCGAGCGACGGTTTCAGCCAGTTCGGATCAGCGGTCCAGTTCGGGCCGTTGATCCCGATCCAGCCGAGCACCTTGTTGACCAGGCCTTGCTGACCGTTGAGCAGCAGCAGGAACATCGCCGCCGCGGCGACCGCGGGCGTCATCTCCGGAAGGTAGAACGCGGTCCGGAAGAAGCCGCCGGCGCGGCCGACGCGCTGCAGCATCAGGGCCAGGAACAGCGCGACGATCGTGCCGATCGGGACGAACATCGCGGCGTACACGAAGGTGTTGCTGAGCGACTTGAGGACCCGCGGGTCGTCGAACAGCTCCCGGTAGTTCTCCAGGCCGACGGCGCGCGGCGCCTGGATCATCTGGTAGTCGGTGAACGAGAGCACCAGGCTGGCGATCATCGGCCCCGCGGTGAAGATCAGGAACCCGAGCACCCACGGCAGCACGAACAGCCAGCCGGCCCGGTCCTCCTGCTTGGCGAGCGGACTGCGCCGTGGCCGACCGGCGCGGCGCCCGCCGCCCCCGGGTGCCGCGCCGTTCCCGCCGCCCGGAACCTCGGGGCCCGGCGGCGCGCCGACGTCCTGCGACGCGGCCGGCGCCGATCCCGGCGTACTGGTGGTCGCCATGCCGTCAGCCCTGGCCGGCCTTGTCGAAGGCGGCCTTCGCCTCGCTCTGCGCCTGGTCGAGCGCGGCCTGCGGGGTGGCGGAACCGGCCAGCGCCTTGCCGACCGCGTTCTTCCAGGCGGCGTCGATCTCCGCGCCCGCCGCCGACGGGTTCAGCGACTTCGCCTTGTCGAGGACGTCGTAGTAGTTCTTGATCGCGGCGTCGAAGCCGGCGTCACCGGTCGGCTTGAGGTACTTCGCCTTGATCTCCTCGTCGGCCTTCTTGTTGCCGGTGAACAGGCCGGTGAAGAAGCTCTTGTCCTTCGCCACGGTCTGCATCCGCGCCTCGGCGGCCTTGTGCCAGGTCTCCAGCGAGGTCAGCGTCTTCGCCCACTGGCAGGCCGCGTTCGCGTTCTTCGCGCCCTTCGGGACCACCCAGGCGGAGCCGCCGATGGTGCTGATCGGCTGGCCCTGGCGATCGGTGAACGGCGTCGACTGCAGTTTCAGGCCGTTCGCCCGGGCGTCCCGCAGGACGTTCACGTACCAGTTCTCGATCGGGAACGCGGCCAGCTGGTCCTTGGTGAACTGGTTCTTCTCGCCGAACAGGTCGAAGGTGTCCCGGAAGGTCTTGAAGTTCGCCCAGCCGCCCTGGGCGTTGATCAGCTTGATCGTGAACTGCAGCGCCTCGACCGCCTTCGGGTCGTTGAGGTTCGGCTCGCCGCCGGGCTTCACCAGTCCGGCGCCGTTGGCCATCGCCCAGAGCGGGAAGAAGTCCGGCATCTTCGGGTCGTACCCGATCCGGGCCGGGCGGCCGTTCTTCGCCTTGTAGAGCTTCTTGGCGGTTGCCTCGAGCTTGTCCCAGTCGGCGGTCTGGATGTCGGCGACCGCGACACCGGCCGAGGTCAGCGCGGTCTCGCTGATCAGGTTCGTCGAGACCGTGTAGAACTCCGGGATGCCGTAGGTCTTGTCCTTGAGCTTGACCTCGTTCATCGCGGCTTCGCGATACTGTGTGGTATCGATTCCAGCATTCTTGATGCAGTCGTCCAGCGGCTGGATCGCGCCCTTCGCCGCATAGGTCCCGATCAGGTTGCGGGCCATGTACACGACGTCCGGCGGGTTGCCGCTGGAGACCGCGGTGAGGAACTGCTGGGCGTCGAAGTCGCCCTTGTTGTTCTTCACCGTGACGCCGGGAAAGGCGGTCTTGAAGGCGGTGATCCGGGACTGGGCGACCTCGTCCTCACCGCTGAAACCCATGACGTTGAGCGTTCCCGACGGCGTCGCGGCGGCCGACCCCTGGTCGTCGCTCCCGCCGGAGTCGCTCTTGTTCCCGACGCCGGCGCACGCCGACAGGGCCAGCGTGCCGGCGACCAACACCACGGGAAGGCGCAGGTGCTTCATCGCGTTGCTCCTAACCTCGACAGGGGACGAGCGGAGGGAATGTGGTATCGATGCCACATTCGATTGCAGGCACCGTATGTGTGACTTTCTTCCGGCGTCAAGGTGTCAGGCAGGGGCTTGTGGACAAGAGTCCGAATCGTGGCCTGGCGGTCAGTGGGGAGCGGGACCGGTGGAGCCGCGGACGATCAGCCGGGTCGGCACCTTGACGATCCGGCGTTTGCGCGGCAGCTCGCCGCGGATCCGGGCGAGCAGCAGCCGGGCGCAACTGCGGCCCATCTCGACCGTGCTCTGGTCGACCGTGGTCAGCGCCGGCTGCACCAGTGACATCCACGGCACGTCGTCGTACGCCGCCAGACTGAGCTGCCGCGGGATCTTCAGGCGGCGGTCCTTCAGCTCGGCCAGAGCGCCCTGCGCCAGCACGTTGTTCGCGGAGATGATCGCGGTGACCTCGTGGTCGTTCAGCAGCTTGCGCGTCGTCCGGCGAGCGGCGTCGGCGTCGAAGCTGGTGTAGGCGATCAGGTTCTCGTCGACCTCGAGGTCGTGGTCGGCGTGCGCCGCCCGGAACCCGGCCAGCCGCCCGGCGCCGGTCGACCACTTCGTCTCGTCGATCAGCAGCCCGATGCGCGTGTGACCGAGCCCGATCAGGTGCTCGGTCAGCTCGCGGGCGCCGGTTTTGTTGTCGCTCAGTACGACGTCGCCGTTCGAGCGGCCGAGCTCGCGGTCCGCGCAGACGACGTGCACGCCGTTGTCCTGCAGCACCTGCGGGCACTTCGCGGTCACCGGCGTCACGATCACCCCGGGCACCCGCATCGCCAGCAGCGTCTCCGCGGCCTGCATCTCCTCGGCGGGGTCGCCGTTGTCGTTGACGAGCACCATCTGGTACTCCGCCGCGCGCAGCTCCTCCTCGATCCCCGCGGCGAGGTCCGCGTAGAACGGGTTCCGCAGATCCGAGATGAGCACGCCGATCGACGTCGAGGTCCGGCTTCGCAGGTTGCGGGCGTTGTGGTCGGTGACGTACCCGATCCGGTCGGCCGCTGCCCGCACCTTGTCCCGTACGGCGGGGGACGCGTAGCCGCGCGTGTGGAGCGCGCGGGACACGGTCGACGGCGACACACCGGCCTCGCGCGCCACGTCCTGCACGGTGGGACGGCGTACCGAGGCCTGTGCCGGCTGTGCCGGTTGTGGCACCGCACGTGCCGCCTGCCCCCGGGGACTCATGGTCGGCAGTCTAAGTGGTCAGCCGCGACCTGTACCGGCTCCACGTGTCCCTGACGGCAGCGAAGTCCTCCTCCTGGAAGTCGTGACGGTCCGTGTCGGTGCCGTCGACGTAGTACAGGGCCGGTACGCCCAGGGAGTCCTGAATCCGCAGGTAGTCACGCCACTCCGCGTGATTCGGCATCATCCAGCCGTCGGTATCCACACCCAGCTCCGGCAGCACCGAACGCACCACCCCGGCCCGGTAGCCCATGTGACGAGCGACATAGCCCGGTTCCGCCGTGTGGTCGTGCAGTACGTCGTTCAGCCGGATCATGTCCGTGACGTCGAGGTACGCCGGGTTAGGCGTGTGGGTGACGACCAGAGCATCTGGTTTGACCTGCTTGGCGGTGTCGTACACCAGGCGCAGCTGCTCGTGCAGCAGCGCTGAACCCCAGCGCGGACCACTGTGCCGTAGCGACGAGCCGGACGGCGTACGCGCGGTGAAGTCGATCTTGAACCCGTCCGCGTCCAGACCGTCGGCCGAGAGCATGTACGTGACCGCATCCCTGATCAGCTCGACGCAAGCCGGTGCATCCGCGTCCAACCCGACAGGCGCACCGCTTGCGTCCGTGATGCACGCCTCCGGCGGAGCGCCCTCGTAGTCCCAGGCCTTCCACCACAGCAGCACCCGCTGGCCGGCTGCATGCCGCTCGGCGATCCAGCCGGCCAGGTCGGTCCAGCGCTCCGGATCGGGCCGACAGGTCGCGTACGACGCCTGCCACTTGTCGTCGATCACCACGGTCTCCGGAACGATGCCGTGATCGGCCAGCGTGCCCAGGAACACGTCGTAGTTCTTCTGTGTGGCCAGTGGTTGCGGCGCCTGGTCGGTTCGGACGCCGAGCGCGCACTGCGCACCCCAGCCACAGAAGATCGTCCCCGACCACCACTGTGGTCGTTCCACCGGCCGAGCGGGTACTACGCCCGCCTCGTCGAGCAGCGCGCGGTGCTGCACCAGAACGTCCTCAGCCGAGCTGGCACCCAGATGTACGACGAGCAGCGGTGTAGTGAAGGTCCCGTCGACGGCGGTGTGCCCCTCGTAGTCCAGCTGCAGACTGAAGCCACTGGTCACCGGCCGATAGTGGTAGCTGGTGAAGTTCTGCTCCGCGATCGGCGCGACCACACTGAAGCCCACCCAGTCAGAGGGCTCGACGGCGGCCGCGAAGCACCACGGCGCCGGTGTGAACAGCCAGCGCTCGATGCCCGGTTCACCGCCCTCGCCGCAGACGCTGATCGTCGCCGGCTCGACCGCCTCCCGCACGACGCGCGACGGATGGTCCGGATTCGGCGAGTACACCTGCCGCAGCCGGGAGCCACTCGGCAGGAACCCGCGAGGCGTACGGCGTCCGCCCAGCAGGTGTACGTCCGTCAGCCGGCCCCGTCCCGTGACCGTGGTCCGCGTCTCGATCCGGTCCGGCAGGAACCGCGTCGTCGTCACCCGGCTCTCCCAGACAGAGCTCCGCGCCGTCACGGTGACCACGTCGGGCTCGGAGGTGTCGACGTAGAGCTCAGAGCTTTCGTCGAAGCCGCCCACCGTATCGAGCGAGGCGAACAGCCGCAGGCTGAACAGCACCTGTCCGTCCCGGCTGATTGTCGCGTACGCCTTGCCGGCATTCACGTCCACGGAGTAGTCCACGGGTTTCCTTTCAGGAGAGGCGTACGTCGACAAGGGCTTCGGCCAGCTGTCCCAGGTAGATCCCGTCCCGCGTGATCCCGGCCGCGATCCGCGCCCGCCGTACCGGTCCTGTCACCTGGGGGATCACCACGAACTCCTGGGTGCCGACCCGCCGGCAGTCCCACCCGGCGGGCACCACGAGGTCAGCAGGCACACTGACCCGCACTGTGAACGGCTGGCCGTGAACCGCATCCACCCGGTACGGCGAGATCCGCACGGTGCCGGTGAACACCGGGTCCTCCGGCGGGAGCAAGGCGCGATGGGCTCGCGCTACTTCGGCACCGAGCCGGGTGAGCTCGTCCAGGTACGCCGGGGTGACCGGCCGCGGGTCCCAGTGCCCGGAGATCATCAGCTCCGGCTGCAGCCGCTGGTAGAGCGCGGCCGAGGCGACGTAGTCGTCGGCCGCGAAGGCGTTCGCGTACTGGAAGTTCGGCAGCTCCGCCGAACCACTCGGGTCCCAGGTACCGGTCTGCTGGTCACCTGTCGCCAGCACCCGCTGTCCGTCCACCTCGAACCCGATGGCCGATGCGTACATCGTGTGGCCAGGCAGGTCGTACATCGACAACTCGTACTCGCGCCACCTGATCGCGGAGCCGTTCACGACGTGCTGCGCGCACGGGATCGGTTCGTACCAGAGACAGGGCAGGTCGTAGTACGTCGGGTTCTCCAGGACGTGCGCTACCGGGCTGGACGCCCACACCTCCGTGCCGTGCACCTCTCGCATCAAGTTGAACGCGGCAACGTGGTCGTCGTGGTAGTGCGTCGGAATCGCCACCTCTACGCGTTCGATGCCGTAGTCGCGCTGCAGTGCGCGCAGACTCGGCAGCCACGGCCGTACGGCGTACCTGGGACCACCTAGGGGAATGCCGGTGGTCAGGTCGTACCCGTAGTCGATGAGCAGCGCAGTACCCGAGTCGCTCAGCAGCACGTAGCTGTGGGACTCGCTGGTCCGGTTCATCAGGAGGTGCGGGCTGAGCTCGACGTACGGGCTCTCGAGCTTGTCGAGCAATCCGCTCGGTGTTCCGAGCCGCACGGTGATGAGGTCCTGCAACGCCGCACAGGTCGCCTGCACCGCGGCAGCCGGGTCGTCCATGCGTACGCCATGGCTGGGAAGCAGCGCACGAGGGGAGTGGTCCAGCAGTTGGGTCAGCGACGCCAGCGTCATCGCAGCACCTTCCATGCCGACGTACGACCATTGGAGTGCAGCACCCGACCACACCTTGCCTGGGCTGTGGATGAGGTCGCCGGTGAACGCATAGCCGTCGATCAGGTAGCTGACGCTCCCTGGTGTGTGGCCGGGCGTCGGAAGCGTCAGCACCGACACGTGTCCGATTTGCGTGGTGCTGTAGTCCTTCATCACCCCTGTCACGGGCACCGACGACAGGATCGAGAACCGGTCCGTGTGCAGGTCGTAGTTGTTCACCACGTTCCGCCGCTGCCAGTGCTGGTCGGCGTCGGCGATCAGCTCGGCCTCGTTCTCCGGCACCCAGATCCGCGTGCCGGTGGCCGCCAGCAACGGCAGTCCTTCGACCTGGTCCCGGTGGTGATGCGTAATCAGAACGTCGGTCACCGCGTCCACGCCGTACGACGCCAACTGGTCGAGCCAGCGTCCGCTGCCGGCGTCGACTGCCACGGCTGTCCGCGATTCCGGGTCGACGATCAGATGGACCAGGCAGCTGTCCTCGATGGTGTGCACGATCACAGCAGCACCCTAAGGGCAGACCTGGAATCGATTCCACCTTTTCCGGCGGCCGATGCCGCAGGGCCAGCAGGTCAGAGGCTGGCGATCGCCTCGTCGGCGGTGCCGAAGATCCGGAACTGTCCGCCGAGCCCGGTGACGCTGAGCGGCCGGTCCACCGGACGGCCGACGCCGACCAGCGCGAGGGTGATGTTGTGCCGGCCGGCGAGGTTGCGGGCCTCGACCAGGTTGCCGAGGCCGGCGGAGCTGCAGAAGGTGACGGCGGAGACGTCGATCAGCACCAGCCGCGCCGGCGGCGCGACCGCGGCCCGGATCGCCTCGGCGGCGAAGTCGGTGCTGGCGATGTCGATCTCACCCGACAGCCGGACGAGCAGGACGCCTGGTTCCAGTTCCTTCGTGACGGCGTCGAAGGCGGTGCGGATCATCTCGCCGTCTCGTGGCTCTGGCTGGGTGGTCACGCGGCTTCTCCCCCGGGTAGCGCCACGAACGCGGGTCCTGGCGGAAATCGAACTGTCCTGCGATCACACCGTATGCCCCAACGCGCACGGGTCACAACGGGTCCGCCACCGATGGACCCCGGAGCGTGACCTCAAGCAAACGAGCGAGCGACCTGACCGGGTGATAGACAGGACGGCATGGGCGTTCTCGACGGTAAGGCAGCTCTCGTCACCGGGGGCTCACGCGGAATCGGTGCGGCGATCGTACGGCGACTGGCCGCGGACGGCGCCGTGGTGACCTTCACGTACGCGAGCAGCGAGGCGGCCGCGGCCGACGTGGTCACCGAGGTGAAGGCGAACGGCGGCGAGGCGATCGCCGTGCACGCGGACCAGGCCGACCTGTCCGCGATCGACGGGCTCTTCGACCGCGCGGCCGAGCCGACCGGGACGCTGGACATCTTCGTCTGCAACGCCGCCCGGGCGATGGTGAAGCCGCTGGCCGACGTCACGGTCGACGACTACGACCAGCTGTTCGCGACCAACGTCAAAGGGCCGTACTTCGCCATCCAGCGGGCCGGCCGGGTGCTGCCGGACGGCGGCCGGATCATCGCGCTGTCCACGCTGAACACCGTGATGCCGGGGCCCGGGATCTCGTTGTACGCCGCGAGCAAGGCGGCCCTCGAACAGTTCGTGAAGGTCGCGGCCCGGGAGTACGGCCCGCGCGCGATCACCGTCAACATCGTGTCGCCGGGCGCGACCGACACCGACATGTTCCACGACCACAACCCGCCGGCGGTCCAGGACGCGCTGGTCGGCATCACCGCGCTCGGCCGGATGGGCGAGCCGGCCGAGGTCGCCGACGTGGTCGCGTTCCTCGCCGGCCCGGACTCCCGGTGGATGACCGGGCAGAATCTCCGCGCGACCGGCGGGATGCTGGTCTGAATACCAAGGCCCTGCTCGCGGACATCGACGCCGCCGCGGATCCGGTCGCGGCGGCCGTCCTGGCGCGCTACTTCAAGCTGGGCCCAGGTGAGTACGGCCACGGCGACCAGATGATCGGCGTGAAGCTGTCGACCATCCGCGGCCTCATCAAGCCGTACCTGCGCGCCGACCTGCCGCTGTCCGAGCTGGAGCAGGCGCTGACCAGTCCGGTGCACGAGCACCGCCTCGCGGTCCTGTGCCTGCTGGCCGATCGCGCGTCCCGCAGCCTCAAACCGCGGACGGCCGCCCCGGAGCAACTCGCGGCGATCTACGACCTGTACTTGCGCAGTACGGCGTACATCAACAACTGGGACCTGGTGGACTGCAGCGCGCCGCAGGTCGTCGGTGGGTACCTTTTCGACAAGCCGCGGGATCCGTTGTACACCCTCGTCCGTTCCAGCTCCCTCTGGGAACGCCGGATCGCACTCGTCGCCACGCAGTACCTGATCAATCGTGGCGACACCGCCGACATCTACGAACTGTCGGCGCAGGTCCTCGACGACCGCGAGGACCTGATCCACAAGGCCTCCGGCTGGATGCTGCGCGAAGCAGGAAAACGTGTGTCGGAAACCGAGCTGCGCGGTTTCCTGGACCGGTACGCGTCCCGGATGCCACGCACCATGCTCCGGTACGCGATCGAACGGCTCGACCCGGACAGCCGCAAGCGCTACCTCGCCGTTCCGCGGACCCGATAGACGATCGCCGCGAGCACCAGGTAGAGCGGGACGAGCAGCAGTACGTCGGGACTCACCAGGTCCGCCGACCAGCCGGCGTCGCGCGCCGCCCCGTCGATCGTCAAGCGGTTGACGGTGAGGAACGTCAGGTGCGTTCCGATACTCGTCCACAGCGAACCGGTCGCCTGCCGAGCCGCGATCAGCGTGAGCCCGAAGATCGTCAGCAGGAAGAAGTACGCGATCGGGTCCTCGCCGGCCGGGGCCAGACTCAGGCTGGTAGGTGTGGCGCCGACGATGCGACCGAGCACGAGCTGCACGACGGACGAGATGCCCGGCACGAGCAGGAACAGGAACGTCGTACCGAAGGCAGCGATCGCCCCGCGGTACCGCGATCGCAGTACGGACCAGGTGTGGCCGCGAAGGCAGATCTCCTCCGGGAACGCCTCCAGCAGGATCGCGACGGCGGCGTTGGTGACGAGGAAGACGAGGACGTCGCCGGGATGGAAGCGGCCCCAGGAGATCCAGCCCGCCAGGGTCCCGAGGCCCAGTACGA